>NZ_JBVJHM010000011.1:0-299687 GCF_055586805.1 Micromonospora sp. NPDC049201
AGGTCACAGAAACGTACGTCGACGAACTTCACGTCCTCGTTGCTGAGGTATCGCAGGAGTTCCTCGGAATTGGCGAACACACGTCCTCCTGGCAGCATTGTTGATCATGGCCACGTCCCGTGGCCGGACCGCCCGGGGACATGGCCCGTACCGCCACCGTACGACGGCTCGTCGTCCCCGGCCCGCCAACCGCCCATCCCGGGTTTCCTTGGTCACACGCCGGGTAGTCGCCGACATGTGCGGGATCAGCGGTGAGGCCCGGTTCGACGGGGCCACCCCCGACGCGGGCGCGGTGACCCGGATGACCGAGGCCATGCGCTCCCGCGGCCCCGACGGCCAGGGGCGGTGGAACGACGGCTGGGTGACCCTGGGGCACCGCCGGTTGACCGTGATCGACCTGACCGAGACCGGCGACCAGCCGATGGTCCGGGACGACCTCGGGCTCGCCCTGGTCTTCAACGGTTGCGTCTACAACTATCCCGAGCTGCGCGACGAGCTGCGGGCGGCCGGGCACACCTTCCGATCGACGAGCGACACCGAGGTGATCCTGGTCGCGTACGCCCAGTGGGGTGAACGGTTCGTCGACCACCTGGTCGGCATGTTCGCCGTCGCACTGGTGGACCGGCGGCGCCGCCACCTCGTGCTGGCCCGGGACCGGCTGGGCATCAAGCCGCTCTACCTCGCCGAGTCACCCGGCCGGCTGCGGTTCGCCTCCACCCTCCCGGCCCTGCTGGCCGCCGGCGACGTGGACACCGGCATCGACCCGGTCGCGCTGCACCACTACCTGTCCTGGCACTCGATCGTGCCGGCGCCGCACACCATCCTGCGCGGCGTGCGGAAGCTCCCGCCGGCCACCGTCCGGGTGGTGGAGGCCGACGGGAGCGCCCGCGAGCACGTCTACTGGCGGCCCGAGTACCAGCGCGACCCGGCCCACGACGGGATGGACGCCGGCGACTGGCGGGCCGCGATCGGGGACGCGCTGCGCACCGCGGTACGCCGTCGGCTGGTCGCCGACGTGCCGGTCGGGGTGCTGCTCTCCGGCGGCCTCGACTCCAGCATGATCGTGGCGCTGCTCGACGGGGCCGGGCAACAGCACCTCCAGACGTTCAGCATCGGCTTCGACAGCCGGGGCGACGAGTCCGGCGACGAGTTCCACTACTCCGACCTGGTCGCCCGCACCTTCGACACCGTCCACCACCGCATCCGCCTCGCCGACGGCGACCTCGGCCCGGCCGTGCGCGCCACCGTGGCGGCCATGACCGAACCGATGGGCAGCCACGACGTGGTGGCCTTCCACCTGCTCTCCGAGCAGGTCGCCCGACACGTGAAGGTGGCGCAGTCCGGGCAGGGCGCCGACGAGGTGTTCGCCGGCTACGGCTACCACCACCGGCTCGCGCGGACGGCCCGCGCCGACGCCGCGGCCGAGTTCACCGCCGCGTTCTTCGACCGGGACCACGCCGAGCTGAACCGGGTGGTCGACCCGGCGTACGCCTGCGACGCCGACGTCAGCGGCGAGCTGGTCGCCGCGGAACTGGCCGCGCCGGGCGCGCGGACCGCGGTGGACGCGGTGCTGCGCCTGGACACCCACCTGATGCTCCCCGACGACCCGGTCAAACGGGTCGACAGCATGAGCATGGCCTGGGGGCTGGAGGTGCGCACGCCCTTCCTCGACCAGGACCTGGTGACGCTCGCCGCCGCCTGCCCGCCCGAGCACAAACTGGCAGGGGGCGGCAAGGGCGTGCTCAAGGACGTGGCCCGGCAGGTGCTGCCGGCCGAGGTCATCGACCGGCCCAAGGGTTACTTCCCGGTGCCGGCGCTGCGCAACGTCGACGGCCCGGTGCGGGAGTTGGTGATCGAGGCGCTCGACGCGCCCGAGGCCCGCCGGCGTGGCCTGTTCCGCCGGGCCTACGTCGACGAGCTGCTCGCCGAGCCGGACCGGGCGCAGGCCGCCGCCGGCAGCAACAAGCTGTGGCAACTGGGCCTGCTGGAGCTGTGGTTGCAGTCGCACGGGGTCTGAGCGGCGGGAGGAACGCGGTGAAGTTCGTCATCGAGAGCGAGACCGACGGCCGGGTCGGGTTCACGGTGCTGGGCGGCGACGGCCAGGTGCTCGCGACCGGCCGCCCCTGCCCGGACAAGGGCTCGGCGCTGGCCGCCATCGGGGAGCTGATGCACGGCCTGGGCGACGCCAACATCGAGGACCGCACCGAGCCCACGACCCCGCCCCCACCCACCGCCACCAGCGAGATCGGCGGCGGCGACATGTCGGCCATCGGCCGCTCCGGCATCCCCCCGGTCTGACCGCCCGCGCCTCATCCCGCCCTGATTCACGGAAAGAGTGGTTGTTCGGGCCCCGACAGCCACTCTTTCCGTGAAACAGGGCGGACGCCTAGGACGGCGGGTACGGGCGGCGGGTCAGGGCGGCGTGGGCCATGGTGGTGAGGGTGACGATGTCGAAGACCGGCACGCGCAGGCGTGCCTGGATGCGGTGGGCGAACGGCACCAGGTCGGTGCACTCGATCACCAGCGCGCCCAGGTCGGGGTGGGCACGGGCCAGCGCGTCGATCCGGTCGTCCACCTCGGCGGCCAGCCGGTCCACGTCGAGCGCGTCCCGCCGCCCCTGGAGCATCACCTCGCGGAACTCCGGCTGCCCGGCCATGCCGGTGACCGCGACCGGCACGTCCGCCGCGTCGACCGCCGCCAGGTGCCGTGGCGTCAGCGCCGCCTCGTCGGCGACCAGCAGCCCGACGGTACGCCCGACCATCCGGTGCACCATCGGCAGCTGCACCAGGCTCGACGACCACAGCGGCACGTCCACCGCGGCGGCCAGCTCGGTCTGGAACAGCACCAGGAACCCGCACGCCCCGGTGATGCCGGCGACGCCGGCGGCCTGGAGGTCCCGGGCCGCGTCGACGAACGGCTCCAGCAGCGTCGGGTCGGCGTCGCGGACCAGCCGCCGCGGCGTGGCGCCCGCCACCACCCGGTAGCGCACCGGGAAGTCGAACGTGGCCGGGTTGCGGATGTGCCCGGGGATCTTGTCGAAGCTGGTGTCGAGGCAGAGCACCCCGATCTCCGGCCGGTCGCCCATCAGCTCCCCCTCCGGAAGCGGTCCAGCGCGAACGTCCGCGCCGGCAGGGACGGTTCCACGCCGGTGACGAGCTGGGCGAGCAGCTCACCGCCGGCCGGGGCCAGCCCCATCCCGATGTGGCCGTGGCCGGTGGCCACGCTGACGTTGTCGTAGTCGCCGGCCCGGCCGATCAGCGGGAGGCTGTCCGGGGTGCACGGGCGCAGCCCGCTCCACACGTCCAGCCGCCGGTCGGTGTCCAGCGCCGGCAGGTAACGCCGGGCGGTACGCAGGATGCCGTCCACCCGGCGCGGCGAGATCGAGGCGTCCAGCCCGGACAGCTCCAGCGTGCCGCCGACGCGTACCCGGTCACCCAGCGGCATCACCGCGACCTTGCCCTCGCTGAGCAGCACCGGCCGGGTGGGCGTGCCCGGCCCGGCCGGGAGTGTGACGGTGTAGCCCTTGGCCGGTTGCAGCGTCAGCCCGACGCCGAGCATCCGGGCGCACGCCGTCGACCACACCCCGGCGGCCACCACCACCTCGCTCGGGCGCAGGTCGCCCCGGGCGGTCCGCACCGTCCGCACCCGCCGGCCGGTCGTCTCGAAGCCGCGTACCTCGGCGCGGGTGACGATCTCCACGCCGCGGGCCCGCAGCGCCTCGGCGAGACCGACCAGGAACGCCGGGATGCGCAGCGCCGCGCCCTCCTCGTTGAGCAGCGCGCCGGCCACCGCGAAGTCGACACCCGGCTCCAGCCGGGCCAGCTCCGCCCGGCCCAGGTCGCGCAGCGGCACCCCGCGGGCGGTCGCCGCGCGGATCGTGCGGCGCGCCTGCGCGTACCCCTGCTCGGTGTGGCAGGCCAGGATCATGCCGCGTTCGGTGAGCGTGCCGGCCAGCTCGTCCTCGGCGCACATCTCGCGCAGCAGCGCCAGGCTGCGTTGCTTGAGCGCGAGCAGCGTCTCGAAGCCGGCGCGGGCGTGCCGCTCGGTGCAGTGCCGGCGGAACTGCCACAGCCAGGCCAGCAGCGCGGCGTCCAGCCGGGGCCGGACCGAGAACGGGCTCTCCGGGCTGAACAGCCAGCGGACGCCCTTGGCCGGCACCCCCGGCTCGGCCAGCGGCGCCGAGCCCTGGGTGCCGACGAAGCCGGTGTTCCCCGCCGAGCAGGCCGCCGCGTCCCCGACCTCGCCCCGGTCGACCACCGTCACGGTGTGGCCGGCGCGGCGCAGGAACCAGGCACAGCACAGCCCGACCATGCCCGCGCCGATGACCAGGACGTCGGGGTCGGCGCGGGCGGGCGTCGTCATCGTCGCCGCCGGTCAGATCGTCACGACGAAGAAGCAGGTGGGCAGGTTGACCACGACCCGTTCCCAGATCTCGGCGCGCAACGCCACCCCCGGCTCGGCGAACGTGCCCGGCGGCGGCTCGGCGAACCCGATCGTGGACCGGCCGGCGTCGAACAGCAACGCGCCGTGGCCGAAGTCGCCGACGATCGCGGTGCCCGGGTCGACCAGCCGGGTACGCACGATGAAGACGCCGTTCTCCTCCACGTCCCGCATCAGCGTGCCGCTGCCGAGCAGCCGGTAGTAGTCGGCCGGGTTGATGATCAGCCCGTCGGCGGTGCTGCCCATCTGCTCGACCTCGTTGCAGGCGGACAGGATGGTCGAGGCGAACGGCCCCGGGTCGGTGAGCCGGCCCAGGTCCGGCATGGCCAGCAGCCCGCCCTCGCCGCGCAGGATGGTGTGGTTCTCGGCGGTGGCCAGCCGCACCACCAGCCGGTAGTCGATGAACTGGGCGAAACTGACCGGGTCCTCCCACAGCGTGTCCGGCACCTGCACCCACGCGGTGGTGGTGAGCAGCGGCGGGATGGGGGAGCGGTGGAAGTGGTTGGCCGCCTCCCGGCGCAGGTCCGCGCCGTCGACCGCCGGGTCGTCCGGTCGGGGTGGGCTCTCGTGCCAGTAGAAGTCCTGCGGGTCCCGGGACAGGTCCACCACCTTCAGCATGTTCCGGGACGGGTAGCGGGGCTTGCGCCGGGAACTGGTCAGCGAGTCGGTGATCGTGACGTCGTAGTCGACGCTGGTGTCGAAGCCGTCCTTGGCGAACGCCTCGACGAACGTCGCGCCGGGCGACATCTGGGTCTTCCGTTCGGCGACCACCTCGGCGATGGTCCGCTTCACGGTGTCGGTCCGCTGCTGCATGTGTCGCCCTCTCCTCAGGCCGGCTTGCGGGCGACGAACATGCCCCAGCCGAACTCGCCCCGGTCGATCGCCGCCTGGATCTCGTCGCACGACTCGGCGAAGCCGAGGATCCAGGTCCGCGCCGCCTCGTCCGCCGTGCCGGCCGCCCGTTCCCGGGCGGTGCGGCCCAGCACCCGGTACGTCTGCCGGATGTGCCCGTCCAGGCTGCGGGCCACCACGTCCACGAACCCGGCCTCGGTCAGCGCCTCGCGGTAGCCGTCCAGCGAGTAGCCGCCGTTCCAGCGCACCCGGTCGTAGACGTGGCGGCGGGCCGCCTCGCCGATCCGCTCGGTCGGCTGGAGGAAGTCGGAGACCGCCAGCACCCCGCCCGGCGCGAGCACCCGGAACATCTCGGCGTGGCTGCGCGGCTTCTCCGGCACCAGGAACAGCGCGTCCTGGCTGACCACGTGCGTGAACGTGCCGTCGGCGTACGGCATGGCGGTGGCCGAGCCGTGCCGGAACCGGACGTCCAGCCCGGTGCCCCGCTCGGCGCGCCGCTGCTCGGCGAAGCGCACCCGCTCGATGCTCAGGTCCAGCCCCTCGCCCCGGCAGCCGGTGCGTCCGGCCAGCCGCAGCAGGAAGTTGCCGCAGCCGCACCCGACGTCGAGCACGTTCGAGGAGGCGTCGATGCCGGCGTCGTCGGCGAGGATGTCCGAGGTCCGATCCGCCGCCGCATGGTAGTCGGTGTCGTCGTCCCCGGCGAAGTAGCCGGTGTGCAGCACGCCCTCGCTGTCCCAGAAACTGAGGTACGTCTGCGTGGTCTGGTCGAAGAACTCGGAGACGTCCCGCTCGGTGAACTGGCTGGTCGTCGACATGGGCACTCCCTCGTGCGGCGGTCGGGTGGATCAGGCGTAGGTGTCCTTGCGGACGCCGGTCAGGTGGGGCAGGTCGGGGCCGGTGGCGGCGGCGCCGCCGTCGATCAGGTGCACACCGGCGGTCACGTACGACGCCCGCTCGCTGGCCAGGAACGCGGCCATCGCGGCCACCTCCTCGGGGTTGGCCAGCCGGCCGAGCGCGCTGTGGTGACCCATCGCGGCCAGCCGCGCCTCCACGTCACCGTCCGCGCCGGCCAGCCGCGCCGCCGCGCGTTCCATCGGCGGGGTACGCACACTGCCGGGCGCGAGCACGTTCACGGTGATGCCGTCGCGGCCCACGTCGACGGCGAGCCCCTGTGCGAAGCGGACCAGCGCCGCCCGGGTCACCCCGGACAGCACCAGCGGGCCGATCGGCACGCAGGCGGTCTCGGAGGCGACCAGCAGCAGCCGGCCCCAGCCGGCGGCGCGCATGTGCGGCAGCGCGGCCGTCGACACCGCGACCGCGGGCAGCAGCACCCGCTCGACGGCGGCCCGGTAGTCCTCGACGCCGAACCCGGCGGCGGTGCCGACCGGCGGGCTGCCGCCGCTGACCAGCAGCACGTGCGTCCCGCCCAGGTCGGCGGCGACGTCGTCGACCCAGCGGGCGGCGGCGGCCGTGTCGGTGAGGTCCACGGCGGTCGCGCTGACCCGTCCGGTGGCCACCGACGCCAGTTCCCGTTCGGCCGCGGCCAGGCGTGCCGGGTCCCGGCCGCAGACCGCCACGTGCGCGCCCTCGGCGGCGAACTCCTTCGCGCAGGCCAACCCGATGCCGCTGGTGCCGCCGGCGACCAGCGCCACCCGACCCTTGAGCCCCAGATCCACGTCCGTCACCTCTCCGTCTCGCCGACGCGGGCCACCGCGCCGGGATGCGTCCGGGCCGTTCCACCGGACCGGTAGCCGTAGCGGGTGGACAACGGCCAGGCCAGCGCCGCCACGGCCAGCCGTTGCCGGCCGGTCAGTGTCCGCCGCCACCCGTCGTCGGTGTCCCGGATGACCGTCGGGCCGGTCCGGAACCGGTCCGGGTTGCCGGTGACGGTGTGGTTGCCGCGCAGCTCGACGGTGCGGTCGCGGACCGGGTTGCCGGCCGGGTCGGCGCCGACCAGTCGCAGCAGCGCGTCGACCGTGCCGGCCGGGTCGGCGGCGAAGTCCTCGTACCGCAGCAGCATCGACCGGCCGGGATGCCGGCGGTTGATCGCCGCCGAGGCCAGGTTGAACCCGTGCCAGTACGCGGTGCTGCGCGCCGCCGACATGGCGTAGACGTACTCCTTCGGCTCCCGCCACGAGTGGGCCACCGCGCGCGGGTCGCGGACCAGGTGCAGCCAGTACGGTTCGACGCCGGGCACGTGCGGCAGCAGGGCCGACTCGCCCGGGATCTTGGTGCTGTCCACGATCACCCGGGCCCCGGTGCGCGCGGCCACCTCCCGGTAGACCGCGCCGAGCAGGTCGGCGTGCGCGCGGGTGTCCGCGTCGGGCGCGCCCCGGCGCAGCACCCGCCAGGTGTGCCGGGTCCGCAGCCGGGCGCGTTGCCGCCGGATCACCTCGGCGGCGTGCGCCTCGGCCGACACGCCGGCCGGGCGGCCGACCGGCAGCACCGCCGACCACAGCGGGCAGGCGGTCAGCGCCTCGCCGCAGCCGCACCGGTCGTTGACGCCGCGCCCGGTCGAGTTCTTCCACAGGAAGTGCAGTTCGCCGACGTGCGCCACGCCGGGCACCTCGCCGAGGACGTTGCCGATGATGGTGCTGCCGTTGCGGCACCAGCCGGTGACGCTGAGCACGGCCACGGGAGCGCTCATGCGGTGCTGGCTGGGCATGCGCTCACGGCCCTCGCTGCGCTCGGTGCGTTCGCTCATGCCGGAACCTCCGTCGGGGTTTCCGTGACCGCCGGCCGGCCGATGCGCAGGGCCATCGCGGCGGCCACCGCCGCGCCGGCCGCGCCGGCGACGAACACCGCCGGGTAGCCGAAGCCGGCGGCGACCAGCCCGGTCGCCGGCCCCCACACCGCCAGACCGAGGTCCCAGAACGACGTGTACGCGCCGATCGCCGCGCCCTGCCGCGCCGGATCGGTGCGGTTCATCACCATCAGCGCCAGCGACGGGTGCAGCAGCGAGAACCCCACGCCCATCACCACGCTGCCGACCACCGCGACGGGCAGGTTCGGGGCGACCGCGATGACCAGCAGGCCGACCGCCTCGCCCACCCCGCACCAGGTGGCCACCCGCCGGGGGCCGAGCCGGTCTGGCAGGTGCCCGATGACCAGGCGGGTGCCGGCGTAGACGGCGCTGAAACAGCTCAGCACCACCACGCCGTGCCCGATGCCGCGGGCGTCCAGGTGCAGTACCACGAACGCGGCCAGGCCGGCGTACCCGGCGGCGCCGAACGTCAGCGCCACGCCGGGCAGCAGCGCGGGGCGCAGCAGCAGGCCGCCGCCCTTGGCCGCCGGCGCGGTACGCGGCGGCGCGGGCACCAGTGCGACGAGCACGGCACCGGCCGCCGGCGCGGCGGCGCTGAGCACCCACACCGCCGGATAGCCGGCCTGCTGCACGGTCGCGCCGAGGAACGTGCCGGCGGAGATGCCGCCCCACATGCTCACCCCGTACAGGCCGATGAGCTGGCCGCGCCGGTGGCGCGGGGCGAGCTGGACGATCCACACCGCCCCGGCGGTGAACAACGCCGCCTCGCCGGCGCCGAGCAGCAGCCGGACCACCACCAACGCCGGCACGCCCAGCGGGGCCAGGTAGAGCAGGCCGCCGGCGGCCACCACGAGCGCGCCGGCCAGCATCACGGTGCGGTGGCCGTACCGGTCGGCGAGCGCGCCGGCGACCGGACGGACCAGCAGCGCGGTCACCGCGGTCACCGTGACCACCACGCCGACGGTGAGGTCGCCGGCGCCGTGCCGCTCGCGCAGGAAGCCGGGCAGCACCGGGATGACCGCGGTCAACCCCAGGTAGCCGGCGAAGAGCCCGCCGAGCAGCCCGACCAGCGCCCGCCGGGGCAGCGGCTTCTCCTCGGTGCCGGCGTCGGTCAGGGGCGCCCCGGTCACGGCCGGGCCAACACGGTCTCGCGGGCGGCGGCCACCTTGCGGACCGCGCGGATCAGGTCGTCGCAGTCGTCCGGGGTGAGGTTCGACGACAGCGGCACGTCGACGGTCTCGGTGAGCAGTCGCGCGGTGCGCGGCAGCGTCGCCCGGATCTGTCCCGGGTCCGCGGTGTCGTAGAGGAAGCGCCAGTTCCAGAACGCGCGGACGTTCAGGTCGTCGTCCGCGCCGATGTTGCGCGCGTCGATCCCCTCGGCCCGCAGCGCCCGGGCGAACCAGCCGGCGTCGCCGCCGGGCACGCGGAACACGAACGCCTCCCCGAGGTACGCCCCGGGCGCGACCGGCCGCCGCGCCGTGATGCCGGGCAGGTCGGCCAGGGCCTGCGAGACGTGCGCGTAGTTGTGGTGGAACAGGGTCAGCCGCTGCGGCAGCCGGGTCAGCTCGGCGCGCAGCAGGGCCGCCCGGATCTCGTCCATCCGGAGGCTGAGCAGCGGCAGGTCCAGGCCGGTGAGCGGCGGTTCGCCGTCCGGGAAGTGCCGGCGCAGCCGCCCCTCGTACGCCCCGGACAGCGCGACCGCCCGGGCGAACAGCGTGCTGTCGTCGGTGATCAGGAAGCCGCCCTCGCCGCAGTTGAGCGCCTTGTCGGACTGGGTGCTGAACGCCCCGGCGGCGCCGAACGTGCCGAGCTTGCGGCCGTTGAGTTCGGCGCCGAGCGCCGGCACGGCGTCCTCGATGAGCGGCACGCCCATCTCGGCGGCGAAGGCGGCCAGGGCCTCGACGTCGGCGGCGAAGCCACGCATGTGGACGACCATGATGGCCCGGATGTCCGGTCGCCAGCGGCGGCGCAGGTCGTCGAGGTCCATCCGCAGGTCGTCGTCGACCTCCACCAGTAATGGCCGGCACCCGGCCAGCACAATGGCGCTCGGAGTGGCGACGAAAGTGAATCCGGGACAGGCGACCAATGACCCGGCCGGCACCCCGGCGCCCATCAGGGCGAGGGCAAGTGCGGCCGTGCCGCTGGAAACGGCGAGGGCGTGCCGGGTGCCGAAATAATGGCACAGTTCGTCCTCGAACCGCCCGCATTCGGTTTCTTTCTGCGCGCGATGGTCGTATCGGAAGTAGAGATGACTGCGAATGGCCCGAATTGCGGCGTCCTCGTCGTCGGGATGCACGAATACCGCGCCCTTGTCGTAGGTGGGCCACGGCGTGTCCCGCACCGGCCGGCCGCCGTGCAGTGCGAGCGGTTCTTCCAGCTCAGCGCTGTGCGAGGCCGGCCTGGGCCGGCTCGCCGCGGGAGCGTCGTTGTTCCCGTTCACCGGCGGACTCCTCGAGGCGAGCGGTGGATTTCCTATTCCTTCGATAGGATTTACCGAGCGCGCGCCGGGCAGGGTCGCCCGGCGGAATCTCGCGTCCGGCGCGATCCCGTCGAGGGGTGGGAAAAGCCACCAGATCCGACATTGGCGTTAGGTGGATCCAGTGACCATCATGATTGCCCCCGGACTGGCGGCCGTCAACATGCGATTGGGAATGTGCACAAGGGTTGCTGACAGTGACAGTGGACAATAAGGAATTGTTCCTTGTGGCGGGCGTCGCGACGGCCCGGTCCACCTGCCAGGGTGAACCGCCCGTGGTTGCCCGGCCCTGCCGTGCGGCCCACGCCCCGCCGCCTTCCACGCCGTTTCCACACCCCGTCCGCATGCTGAAGGCGTCGATGTACGGCAAAGGTGAGGAGGGGGCATGCGGAAGATCAGTGCGGTGCCGGCGGTGTTGGCGGCTGCGGTGGCGGTCGCCCTGCCGGCCGGTCCGGCTCAGGCGGTGCCGGAACGCCAGGTGACCGTCTACGTGGACCCGACGGCGTCGGCCGCCCTCGGTGGCGGTCAGAACCGGGACGGGAGCACTCCTGAGCGGGCGGTGAGTTCGGTCGCCGAGGCCGAGTCGGTGCTGCGGGCCGGCGGTGCGCGTGACGCCCGTGTCCTTCTGCGGGGCGGCGTCCACCATCTCACGTCCACGATTCGGTGGGGCTACGCCCCGCGCGGCGGCACGGTCACCTTCTCCACCATCCCGGGGACCGGCGCGGTGGTGCTCGACGGATCGCGGATGCGGCCGGTGGTCGGGTCGACGTCGGCCACGGGGGACGACGTCGGCGCGACCGCCGCCGGGTACGGCATGACGCTCACCTCCGCCGACGGCGGCGTGGTGGTGGACGGCTACACGTTCCAGTACTTCCGCAACGGCGGCATCAGGATCGCCGGGCAGCCGGGGGACCGGGCCGAGGGCGTCGTCGTCCGCGGAAACACGTTCCAGTACCTGGGGGACCGCTACAACGCCGCCGGCACCGGCACCGGTTACGGCGGCGTCCACGTGACGAACTCGACCGGCACCCGGATCGAGGGAAACCGCTTCTACTACCTCGCGAACGACGACAGCCCGGCCGCCATCCACGGGGTCTACCTGGCCAACTACACCAATTCGAGCACCGTCTCCGGCAACCGGTTCGGCTACGTCACCGGCGATCCGATCCGGACCCGCCACAACAGCAAGAACAACGTGGCCGACGGGAACATGTTCTGGCGGGCCGGCGCGTACGCCATCATCAGCGACTGGCGGTTCGGCAGCGAGGACTGCGGTGTGGGCAACGTCTTCAAGAACAACAAGGTGGGTGACCACTCCTACAACGGAGACGCGTGGAACGAGGATCCGCAGGGCGGCATCGACCCGGTTCGGGTCCGGCTGTGGGGCCACGACGACGCCACGAACGCGAACCTCGGCGGTTGCGCGAGCGATCCGGTCACCTTCGGCGGTGGCAACACCTATGTGAGCTCCCGCCCCTGGTGAGCGACGCGGGGCGAGGTGAGCGGGGACGGGGCAGGGGCCTCGTCCCCGCTCACCACCGCGCCGCGCGCACCATGAGCATTCGCCGACGCCGATATAATTGTCTGGGTCGGGGAGGCTCGGGCAGGGCGGAGCGTGGTCTCGGGGTGCTGCGGATCAACGTGCTCGGGCCGATCCGGGTGGAGCGCGACCGCCGACCCGTCAAGCTCGGTCCGAAGCTGGTGGAACTGCTGGCGGTGCTGCTCGTGGAGGCCGGGTCCACGGTGCCGGCGGACCGGATCGTCGAACTGCTCTGGGGCGACCCGGCACCGGCGGCGGCTCGGATCACCCTCCGCAGCCACGTCTCGCACCTGCGGCGGGCGCTCGCCCAGGCGGCCGACCCGCAACAACCGCCGATCCTGGTCACCACCGGCGTCGGCGCCGGGTCGGCGTACCGGCTCGACCTGCGGCCGGACGTGCTCGACGCCGACCGCTTCGAGAGGCGCTGCGCCGAGGCACGCCGCCTGCTGGCCGCCGACGAGTCCGACCTGATCGAGCGGGCCGCCGCCCTGTTGGCGGAGGCGTTGGCGCTCTGGCGCGGCCCGGCGTTCGCGGAGGTGGCCGACCGTCCCTTCGCCCTGGCGCGCGTCGCCCGGCTCGACTCCGTACGACGCACGGCGCGGCGTGGTCACGCCGAGGCCCTGTCGGCGCTCGGCCGGTGGGCCGAGGCGATCGACGAGCTGACCGGCCTCGTCGTCGGTGATCCCTACGACGAGGCGGCGCGGCGACTGCTCGCCAGGGCGCTGTTCGCCGGCAGTCGGGTCGACGAGGCCGCGGAGGTGTGCCGGGAAGGACTGCGCCTGTTGCGGGAACGGGGCCTGGACGCGCCGGAGTTGGCGGAACTCCACCGTGACGTACTGCATCGCCGGCTGCTCGTCGGGACGGCGGTGGCCCCATCGCCGAAGCTGGTCCGTCCCTCGTTGCTGCCGCCCGATCCGCCGCACTTCGTCGGCCGCGCCGACGAGCTGACCACCGCCCGTCGGCTGCTCGACAGGCCCCGCCGGCAGCCGGCGACGGTGCTGGTCTCGGGGCCGGCCGGGGTGGGAAAGACGTTCTTCGCGTTGCGCCTGGCGCATCTGGTCTCCGCTGATTTCCCGGACGGCCAGCTGTACGTCGACCTCCGCGGCTTCGATCCCACCGGGCTGGCGATGGACCCGGGCGAAGCGGTACGTGTCTTCCTGGACGCGCTCGCCGTGCCGCCGGCGCGGATCCCGGTGACCGTCCCGGCGCAGGCGGCGCTCTACCGGTCGCTTCTGGCTGACCGGCGGGTCCTGGTGGTGCTGGACAACATCAGCGACACCGCGCAGGTACACCCCCTGATCCCGGGGGTGCCGGGCTGCGCCGTGATCGCGGTCAGCCGGAGCCAGCTTCCCGGCCTGATCGCTGTCGAGGGAGCCCGTCCGATCCGGCTCGAACTGTTGGCACAGGCCGAGGCCCGGCAGTTCCTGGCCCGCCGCGTGGGTGCCGAGCGTCTGGCCGGCCAGGCCGCCGCCGTGCACGAGATCGTCGAGTCGTGTGCCCGGCTCCCGCTGGCGTTGGCCGTCGTGGCGGCCCGGGCCGCCATCCATCCGGATTTCCCGCTCGAATCGCTCGCCGCGGAGCTGCGCGCCGACCGGGGCGGACCGGACCTCGACGCCTTCACCATCGGCGACACGAGAACGGACGTCCGTACCGTGCTCTCCTGGTCGCGCCGGGGTCTCACCGAGGCGGCGGACCGGCTGTTCCGGCTTCTGGGCCTGCCGGCCGGTCCGGACCTGCGCGCCGAGGCCATGGCCAGTCTCGCCGGACGTGCTGTCGACGAGGTGCGGTCGCCGCTGCGCGAGCTGGCCACCGCGCACCTCGTCACCGAACACCTGCCGGGCCGGTATGCCTGCCACGACCTGCTCCGCGCCTACGCGAACGAACTGGGACCACCGGAGGGCAGTGCCGGGCGGCGGGCGGCGTTGGGTCGCCTCCTCGACCACTACCTGCACACCGCGCTCGGCGCCGACCGGCTGCTGTGGCCGAACCGCGATCCGCTGTCGGTGACGCCGCCGACCTCCGGAGTGACGGTGCTCGCCTTCGCCGACCGGCCAACGGCGCTGGCCTGGTTCACCGCCGAGCACGCCGGGCTGATGGCGGTGCTGGAACAGGCCGTCGCCGCCGGGTTCGACGAGCCGGCCTGGCAACTGGTCTGGGCCATGGCGAACTTCCTGCCACGGCGGGGCCACCGGCACGACTGGGAGCGGGTCTGCCGGGTCGGGGTGACCGCGGCTCTCCGGTCCGGTGACCCGGCCACCGCGGCGGAGGCGTACCGGTTGCACGGCGCTCCGTGTGTCGAACTGCGCCGGTTCGACGACGCGACGGAGGACTACCGGCAGGCACTTGCGCGGTACCGTGACCTCGGCGACCGAGTGGGCCAGGCGTTCACCTACCGCAGCCTGGGCTGGCTGGCCGAGGTGCAGGGAGAGCTGGCCGAAGCGCTCCGGCACGACGAGCAGGCCCTGAAACTGTTCCGTGAGGCCGGGCACGACCGCGGCGAGAGTTATGCGCTCAACTCGGTTGCCTGGTGTCTCGCCCAGCTCGGCGCGCACGAGCGGGCGGTCGCCCACGGCAGGCAGGCCCTGCGCCGCCTGCGGCGGGCCGGCGACCGAATGGGCGAGGCCAGCGTGTGGGACACCCTCGGACACGCCTACCGACACGTCGACGCACACCAGGCGGTGAACTGCTACCGGCAGGCCATCGCGCTCTACCGCGACCTGGGCGACCGGATGAACGAGGGGGTCTGCCTGCGGCGGCTCGGGGCTGTTCTGGAGGCCACCGGACGATCGGACGCCGCGCGGCGGGCCTGGCGGCAGGCGCTGGACATCCTGCTCGCGGGCGGCCATCCGGATGCGGAGCGGGTAGCCGCGCTGCTGTCCCGGTGACCGTGTGCCGGACGTGGCCACGTCCGGCACTCCGGGTGTGCCGCCCGACGCCGACACGAGTGGATGGTCGGGACGGCCCGCCGGCCCGGCACGCGGACCGTGGCTGGCCGGATGAGGCGCTGCCTCACGCCCGGGTAGGGCCCACCACCTCGATGACGTCGGCCGGCGCGCGGCGCGGGGCCGGTGGCAGGTCGGCGTCCGGTCCCCAGCCGACGCGTACCACCAGGTAGGGCTCGCCGATGCCGGCGAGCAGGTCACGCATCATCCGGCGCGGCCAGGCCAGCTCGATCGCGTCGCTGAGCGGCGCGCTGGCCAGGCCCTCGGCGGTGGCGGTGAGCAGCAGCGCCGACAGCGCCTCGCCGCCGCGCAGCCAGGCCGCCGGATCGTCGCGCTCACCGAACAGGATCAGGTACGCCGCGCCCCGGTCGAAGTCCGCGCCGGCGGTCAGCCCGGCCGCCCCACCGGGAGCGTGGTCACGCAGCGGCACCCGCCGTGGCGCGGGCCGGACCGCGGTGGCGGTGGGCACGCCGTCGCCGCTGCCCGCCGGGCGGTTGGTCCAGCGGCGTAACTCCTCCCGGTACGCCGGGTCGGCCAGCTCGGCGTCGGCGGCGCGGCCGGTGGAGACCGCCAGCATCGGCATCTGGTCCGGGCGGACCACGTGCAGGTGCGCGCCCTCGGCCTCGACCGCGTCCCCGAGCCGGGCCAGCACCGGTTCGGGGACCGGGCGGTCGCCGTACGCGCGCCGGTCGGTGCGGCGGCGCGGGATCGCGTCGACCAGCCGGCCGGCCGGCACGCCCAGGGCGGCCGGGCCGGTGGTGCGCAGCCGGGCGAGCAGCGTCGGGTCGGCCCGGTCCGGCAGCCGCCCGACGTCGACCGTCCAGCCGGCGGCGGCGAGCGAGACGCGGGCGTGGTGCAGCGCCGCGCCGCAGCTCAGGAACAGCAGTCGACCGTCCGGGTCGGTGTGCGCGAGCTGCCGGCCCGGGTCCGTGCGCAGCTCCAGCGCGTCAGCGGTGACCCGCCAACGCCAGGGCTGGGTGTTGAACACCGAGGGAGCGTGCAGGGACTGCCGGGCCGCCGCCTCCAGCACCCGTACCGTCGGGTTCTGTTCGGTACGCGTCGATGACCGGTCCATGGCGGCGCCTCCTCGTTGCTCGTCCCCTTCCGAGGCTGCCGGCCGCCGTACCCCCCGGGACAGGGTCGGAGGGCCCGACCGGCCGGGACCCCGCGTCCCGAGTGTTAACAGGGGGCCCCTGCTCTACCGGAGGCGTTAGGCGGGGGCCCGTCCTTGCGTCGGGGGGACGGCGAGGGCGATGGTCAGGTCGAGGATGGTGGCGGGGTCGTGCAGGCGGTCGCCGAACAGCTCGCGGAGCTTGCCCATCCGGTAGCGGACGGTCTGCGGGTGCACGAACAGGTCCGCCGCCACGTCGTCGCGCCGCCCCTGGTGCAGCAGCCAGGACCGCAGCGTCTCGGCGAGCCGGTGCGCGGTGGCCGGGGGCAGCGCGGCGAGCGGCGCGAGTGCCTGGGTGCGCAGGTCGGCAAGCGCTTCCGGGTCCATGCTGAGCAGCAACGCGGAAAGGTGACACTCGGTGTCGACAGGCCCGGCGTCCGGCTCGCCGAGGCCGAGCGTGAGCGCCCGGGTGGCCCGCTGGTAGGACGCGGCGACCCGGTGCCAGGGCCGGGCCGGCCCGAGCACCGCCCGGTGCCCGTGCAGCAGCCGGACGAGCTGACGTCGTCGTCCGCCGTGCGCGTCCGGCACCAGCAGCACCGCCAACTCCTCGGCCGGGTTCATGCCGGGCAGGTCCTCGCCGCTCTCCAACGTCTGCGGGCCGAGCAGGGCGAGCACCGCGCGCAGGTGCCGGCGGGGCAGCAGCACCACGGTCAGCGTCTGGGGCGGCGGCCAGTCGGCCCGTTCCGCGCTGCGCCGCAGCGACTCCTCCGGCTCACCGGCGAGCAACTGCTGGGTGAGCCGTTCCAGGTCGCGGCGGCGGACCCGGCCGGCGCTGGCCAGTTCGTCGGCGTGCCCGGCCACGCTGGCCGCGGACAGCTCGTCGATGTACGCGAACATTAGCTCGGCGAACTCGGCCACCGTCTCGGCGGCCAGCCCGCTGCGGACCGTGGTGGTGGAGACCTCCCGCCAGGCCACCCGGGCGCCCACCCGGTACGCGGCCAGCAGCGCGTCCATGCTTCGCCCGGCGCGCGCCTCGCCGCTGCCCAGCGCGTACGCTGCCTCCAGCGCGGGGGCCAGGGGAGTGCTCGGGTCGAACGCCTGGGTACCCTCGATGAGCTGGAGGAACGTGCCGAGCGCGATGCGTACCGCGTTCTCGATCTTCTCCCGCATGGTGTCGGTGAGCGCGCCGGAGTAGTCCGTCACCTCGGCGGTGATCGCGCTGACCGTCCGCTCGGCGACCATGGGCAGCCGGTCGCGCAGCAGCGCCGCGACGCCGGCGTCGAGATCGAGATGGGCGGCCCGCGTCCCGGTCCCGGTCTCCTGCGTCATGTTGTTCCCTTCGAACAAAAACCTGTGACCTTTTCACCTTTGCTGGTCAAGATGTTATGCGATCCCGCGGTCACGCTGGTCATATGACCACAACTGCGCCCCGCCGCCCCCAGAAGGCATCCTTCCGGGACAGGCTGCTGCGGCTGGCCGGCACGGTCACCACCCCACTGCTGCCGGGCGACTACCTCGACATGATCGCGCCGCTGCGCGCGGGCGCCCCGCTGCGCGGCCGGATCGTCGCGGTCCGCCCGGAGACCCGCGACGCGGCGACGCTGGTGATCCAGCCGGGTCGCGGCTGGCAGGGCCACCTGCCGGGGCAGTACGTGCGCCTCGGCGTGGACGTCGACGGCGTACGCCAGTGGCGCGCGTACTCGGTCACCTCGGCGCCGGGCGCGGCGGACGGCCGGATCAGCGTGACGGTCAAGGCGATCCCGGACGGCAAGGTCAGCAACCACCTGGTCCGCCGGATCCGGCCCGGCACGATCGTCCAGCTCGACCAGGCGCAGGGCGACTTCGTGCTGCCCACCGCGACGCCCGAGCGGGTGCTGTTCCTCACCGCCGGCAGCGGCATCACCCCGGTCATGGGGATGCTGCGGGCCGGACTCACCGAACGGGCCGACGTGGTGCTGGTGCACTCGGCGCCCACCCGCGACGACGTCATCTTCGGCGCGGAGCTGCGGGCGCTGGCCGACCGTGGCGCGGTGCGGCTGGTCGAGCGACACACCGACACCTCCGGCCTGCTCGACGTGGCCGAGCTGGACGACCTCGTACCCGACCACGCGCAGCGGCACACCTGGGCCTGCGGCCCGATCGGCATGCTCGACGCCGTCGAGGGGTACTGGACGTCGAACGGCGTCATCGAACGTCTGCACACCGAGCGGTTCCGTCCTACGGTGGTTACGCCGGGCGACGGCGGCACGGTGACCTTCACCGGGGCGGGGGTGACCGTCGAGGCCGACGGCGCCACCACCCTGCTCGACGCGGGGGAGAACGCGGGGGTGCTCATGCCCTCGGGCTGCCGGATGGGGATCTGCTACGGCTGTGTCGTGCCGCTGCGGCAGGGCGCGGTACGCGACCTGCGCAACGGCGACGTCACCACGGCCGTGCCGGGAGACGGCGTGCGGATCCAGACCTGTATCTCGGCGGCCGCCGGTACCTGCGACATCGAACTCTGAGGAGCCACCGACGTGACCGTGATCCAGAAGAAGGCCGACAACCCGATCGCCCACCTGAGCGCCGAGGACATCGAGATCATCGGCAAGGAACTGGACGCGATCCGGGACCGGGTCATCGCCGACCGGGGGGAGCGGGACGCCCGCTACATCCGCAAGGTGATCAAGACCCAGCGGACGCTGGAGATCAGCAGTCGCGCGGTGCTGCTGTTCTCGCTGTTCCCGCCGGCCTGGATCGTCGGCACGGCCGGCCTCACCATCGCCAAGATCCTCGACAACATGGAGATCGGGCACAACGTCCTGCACGGCCAGTGGGACTGGATGCGCGACCCGAAGATCCACTCGACCACCTGGGACTGGGACCACGTCTCCCCGGCCGACCAGTGGAAGCAGTCGCACAACGAACTGCACCACCGCTTCACCAACGTCGTCGGCAAGGACAACGACCTCGGGTACGGCATCATGCGCGTGGACGAGGACCAGCCGTGGCACCCGATGCACCTGGGCCAGCCGGTGTGGAACCTGCTCAACGCCGCCTTCTTCGAGTACGGCATCGCCGCGTACGACATGGAGCTGGGCGACCACCTCAAGCAGAAGCGGCTCAAGGAGCCGGCGTTCCGGGCCAAGGCGAAGGCGGTCGGCCGCAAGATCCGCAAGCAGGTGCTCAAGGACTACGTGGTGCACCCGCTGCTCTCCGGACCGTCGTTCCTGTCCACGCTCGCCGCCACGTTCACCGCGAACCTGATCCGCAACGTGTGGAGCCACTCGGTGATCATGTGCGGGCACTTCCCGAGCGGCGTGGAGACGTTCGAGAAGACCTCCATCGAGGGCGAGACGCGCGGCGAGTGGTACCTGCGGCAGATGCTCGGCTCGGCCAACATCAGCGGCCCCCGCCTGCTGCACATCATGACCGGGAACCTGTCGTTCCAGATCGAGCACCACCTCTTCCCGGACCTGCCGAGCAACCGTTACCAGGAGATCGCCCCGCAGGTGCGGGCGCTGTTCGACAGGTACGGCCTGCGGTACACCACCGGCCCGCTGCCCAAGCAGGTCGCCTCCGCCTGGTGGAAGGTGATCCGCCTGTCGCTGCCCAACCGGCGTGACCGCCGGCAGCCGGTCGCCCCGGGCCCGCTGGTCCCCTCCGGCGCGGCCTGACCGCCCGGTGCACGGCGGGTGAATTCCCGCCCGCCGGCACCTGCACAACCGGTGTCCGCCCAGCTCAGCGCGGCTTCCGTGGGCTTCGGGCCGGTCGCCGGCCCCCGTACACTCGCGCCGTCGAGCTGAGGGGGTGTGGTCGTTGATGCCGTACGACGCCGCGACGCCGCCGGCCGCCGGCCGGCGGGTGGTGATGCTTGTCGACAACGCGGTCGAGGGTGACTCGCGGGTGCAGAAGGCCGCCCGGTCCGCCGCCGACGCCGGCTGGGACGTCACGCTGCTCGGCTGCGCCCGGGTCGACGCCGAGCGTCGCTGGCGGCTCGGCGACGCCGAGGTACGCGTGCTGCCGCTCGACGCCCCCCGCGACTCCCGACCGGCCGTCGGTGACCCGGGCGACGGCGCACCCGGTCCGCGCGACGGCCTGCCTCGGCCGGTGGGCGGGATGTCCGGTCTGCGGCGGCGGCTGGTGGCCCGGGGCGGTCTGCCGCTGCGCGCCGCCCGGCTGGCCCGCCGGCCCGTGGAGCACCTCCAGGTCCGCTACTGGGCGGCCCGGCTCGGTGACCGGGCCTGGCGTCGGCTGGAGCCGGGCCTGTGGGACTACGAGCGGGTCGCCGGCCCGGTCGTCGACGCGCTGCGCCCGGACCTGATCCACGCGCACGACTTCCGGATGCTCGGCGTGGCCGCCCGCGCGGTCGACCGCGCCCGCGCCCGGGGCCGCGCCGTGAAGCTGGTCTGGGACGCCCACGAGTGGCTGCCCGGTGCCCGGCCCCGCCGCGACAACGCCCGCTGGCTGCCCGCCCACCTCGGCTACGTCCGCGAGTACGTGGGCCACGCCGACGCGGTCGTCACCGTCTCCGACACGCTCGCCGACCTGCTGGTCCGCGACCACGCCCTGCCCGAACGCCCGACCGTCGTCCTCAACGCGCCGGTCACCGCCGCCGAGCCGGTCGCCGCCGCCGGGTCGGTTATCGCCGCCGAGCCGGCCACCGCCGCCGGGTCGGTTATCGCCGCCGAGCCGGTCACTGCCGCCGGGCCGGCCACCACTGTCGGGTTCGGGCCGGGGGCCGTGCGCGCGTCGGTCACCGGGACCGGGCCCGTCCCGGGCGAGGCGGGCGACCGGGAGGCACCTGACCTCCGGGCCCGCTGCGGCCTGGCCGCCGGCACCCCGCTGCTGGTCTACAGCGGGGCGATGGCCGTCCAGCGCGGCGTGGACACCGTGGTCGAGGCGCTGCCCCGGCTGCCCGGCGTACACCTGGCCCTGGTCGTCGCCGACCCGGCCGCCGGCTACGTCCGGCAGGTCGTGGCGCGTGCCGCCCGGCACGGCGTGGCCGACCGGGTGCACGTGCTGCCGTACGTGCCGCACCGGCAGCTCGTCGCGTTCCTCGCCGCCGCCGACGTCGGGCTCATCCCGCTGCACCACTGGCCCAACCACGAGATCGCGCTGATCACCAAGTTCTTCGAGTACGCGCACGCGCGGCTGCCGATCGTGGTGAGCGACGTCCGCACCATGGCCGACACGGTCCGGGACACCGGTCAGGGGGAGGTGTTCCGCGCCCGGGACGCCGCCGACCTGGCCCGCGCGGTCCGGGCGGTGCTCGCCGACCCGGCCCGCTACCGCGCCGCCTACGACGGCCCGGACTCGCCGCTGTCCACCTGGACCTGGGAGGCCCAGGCCGCACGCCTCACCACCCTCTACCACCACCTACTAACCCCCACCCCCACCCCCACCCCCACCCCCACCCCGCTGCCCTGAGCGCGCTGATTCACGGAAAGCGTGGCCATCCGGCCGCCGACAGCCACGCCTTCCGTGAATCAGCGCGAAGCGAGGGTGGGTGTGGGGTAGCGTGGACGGCATGCAGGGTTGGCGATCTCTCACCGCCGCGGCCGCGCGAGCTTCCCGCTCGCCGGTTGCCGCCGCCTGACCTGCCCCATCCCACGCCGGCGACCGGAGACGGTCCGCCGGCGTCGTCGTGTGTCACGGCCACCGTCGGGTGGGCCGTCCGGTCGCCCGTACCCGGAAGGCACCCGCCATGACACCCGACGAGATCATCCGTACCTTCGTAGAGCACTACCATCGCCTCGGCCACTCCGACGCGCCGGAGAGTTCCCTGGTGCCGCCGCCCGGCGACCCGGTGCTGTTCACCACGTCCGGCATGCACCCGCTCACGCCGTACCTGCTGGGGCGCCCGCACCCCGGCGGACGCCGCCTGGTCAACGTGCAGCGGTGCCTGCGCACCACCGACCTGGACGAGGTGGGCGACCGGACCCACCTGACCGTGTTCCAGATGCTCGGCTCCTGGTCGCTCGGCGACTACGACATCGCGACCAGCCTGCGCTGGGGCTTCGACCTGCTCACCGACGGCTACGGCATCGCGCCGGGAAAGCTGCACGCGACGGTCTTCGGCGGGGACGAGCACGGACTCGGGCCGGACGAGACGGCGCGGGACACCTGGACCGCGCTCGGTGTGCCGGTGGAGGCGCTCGGCGCGGACAACTGGTGGTCCAACGGCCCGACCGGCCCGTGCGGCCCGGACTCGGAGATCTTCGTGTGGACCGGTGACGGCCCGCCCACCGGCACCCCGAGCGGCGACGGCCGCTGGGTGGAGGTGTGGAACCACGTGCAGATGCGACACCACCGGCACCCCGACGGCCGGCTCACGCCGCTGCCGGTGTCCAGCATCGACACCGGCATGGGCCTGGAACGGCTGGAGATGGTGCTGCGCGGCGACCGGTCCGTGTTCACCGGCGACGGGCTGCGCCCGTGGGTGGGCGCGGTCCGCGACCGGTGGGGCCTGCGCGACGCGGACCTGCGCGTGGTCGCCGACCACCTGCGGTCCGCGGTGGTCGTGCTGGGCGACGGGGTACGTCCGGGCAACACCGGCCGCGGGTACGTGCTGCGGCGGCTGCTGCGCCGCGCGTTGACCGTGCTGTGGCGCGACGACCCGACGCGGAGCCTGGACGAGCTGCCGCTGACCGGATACGACGACACGCCGCGCCGGTTCCGCCAGCCGGTCGAGCCGGGCCCGCTGCGGGCGGTGCTGCGCGACGAGGAGCGCCGGTTCCGGGGGCTGCTGCGGCGCGGCCGGCCGCTGGTGGCGCGG
Organism: Micromonospora sp. NPDC049201; assembly: GCF_055586805.1. Lineage (NCBI taxonomy): Bacteria > Bacillati > Actinomycetota > Actinomycetes > Micromonosporales > Micromonosporaceae > Micromonospora > Micromonospora sp. NPDC049201. The sequence continues at coordinate 22,883 of NZ_JBVJHM010000011.1, forward strand.
GTCCGGGCGCGCGGCCCGTTGACCGAACCCGACTACCACTGGCTGCACGACACCCACGGGCTGCCCCGCGACCTGGTCGACGCGCTGCTCGCCGACGCCGGCTGAGCGGTTGGCCGCCCGGCCCGACCGGTGCCAGACTCGGTGCAGACATCGCCGCGAGGGAAGAGGCCCCATGACCGGGTACGACGTGCGGCCGGACGAGGAGTCGGTGCCGCTGCTCGGCGCCGAGGTGCGCATCGCCGACCCGGCTGGGCTGCTGGCCGCCGCCCAGGACGGGCCGGTGGAGCTGCTGGCCGGGACCGACTTCCCCGCCCCGGTGCGGGAGGTCCGCTGCACCCTGCGCGCCGACACCGTCGACGGGCAGCCGGTGCACCGCTTCGAGGCGTACCTGCGGGTGGAGGCCGCCCCGGCCGGCCTGCTCGCCCTCGGCCTGGCCGGCCCGGTCGGCCTGCTGCTCGCCGAGCGGCTCGCCGCCCGCGCCGTCGACGGCCCGGCCGCCGCGGTGGGCCGGGCCGCCGCCGAGGCGACCCGCCGCCTGGGGCTGCGACCGGCCGGCACCGCGCTGGCCACGCCGCCGCGCGATCCGGCCGGCCGGGCCGTGCTGCGCGCGGCCGAGGAAGCCGGCGTGCGCCCCCGCGTCGAGCAGGACAACGGCACGGTACGCATCCGCGTCGACGTGCCCAGCGCCGAGGCGGGACCGGAGCACCTGCGCGTGGTGCTCGGCGTGCTGCTCCAGGCCGTCCGCGAACTGACCGGGGACACCCTGGAGCCGACGGTGCTGCGCGGGCGGACGTACCGGGTGGGGCGGCGACCGGTCGTGGCGCCGCGCGGCGCGACGGTGGCCGCGCCGCGCAGCGAGACGGTGACGCTCGACCAGGTCGGCGGCCTGGCCGACGTGGTGGCCCGGTTCCGCGAGGTCGCGGTGTCGTTCCGGCACCCGGCGGCGATGGCCCGCTGGGGCGCGCGCCGGCCGCAGGGCATCCTGATGTACGGCCCGCCGGGCACCGGCAAGACCATGCTGGCCCGGGCGCTCGCCAACGAGGTCGGCGCGGACTTCGTGGAGATCCGCACGCCGGAGATCCTGGACAAGTACCTCGGCGGCTCCGAGCGCAACATCAAGCGCATCTTCCGCGACGCCCGCCGCTACCGCCGGCCCACCGTGATGCTCTTCGACGAGTTCGACTCGATCATCAGCTACGCGGGCGCCGGCGGCGACGCGGCCAGCCAGGCGGTCAACGCCGTCGCCGGCATCTTCAAGCAGGAGATGAACACGCTGTTCGAGGAGAACCCGGACGTCATCGTGGTGGCCACCACCAACTTCCCGCAGCGCGTCGACGCCTCGCTGATCCGCTCCGGCCGCTTCGACCTGAAGATCGCCATTCCGGCGCCGGACGACACCGGCCGCGCGGAGATCCTCACCAAGATGATCCGCGAGCTGATCGACCGGCACGAGCGGCCCGGCTTCCGGATGTTCGCCGACGACCTCGACCCGGCCGCGCTGGCCGCCGACACGGCCGGGCTCACCGGCGCGGACCTGCGCGAGGTGCTGCGCCGGGTGCAACTCGCCAAGGCGCTGCGGGAGGCCGCGGAGGGTGCGCCGCCGGCCCCGATCGGCCAGGATGACCTGCGGGAGGCCGTCGCCGGGCTGCGGCGCGGCTGACCGGAAGGAGTCGCTCGTGTCCTCGTCCGACCTGCTGTTGTCCCGCCGCGACCTGGCGTTCCTGCTGCACGACTGGCTGGACGTGATCCGGCTGACCGAGCGGCCCCGCTACGCCGAGCACTCCCGGGAGACGTTCGACGCGGTGCTCGACCTCGCCGCGCGGGTCGCCGCCGAACGGTTCGCCCCGCACAACCGCGCCGCCGACACCGCCGAACCCACCGTCGAGGGTGGGCACGTGCGCACCATTCCCCAGGTCAAGGCCGCGCTGGACGCGTTCGCCGAGACCGGGCTGTTCGCCGCCACCCTGGACGAGTCGGTGGGCGGCATGCAGCTCCCGCACGCGGTGGCCGCCGCCGCGTTCGCGTGGTTCCAGGCCGCCAACGTGGGCACCTCGGCGTACCCGTTCCTCACGCTCGGCAACGCCAACCTGCTGCTCGCCCACGCCGGTCCGGAACAGGTCGACACCTGGGTTCGGCCGATGGTGGAGGGCCGGTTCTTCGGCACCATGTGCCTGTCCGAGCCGCAGGCCGGCAGCTCGCTGGCCGACCTCACCACCCGCGCCGAGCCGCAGGACGACGGCACCTACCGGCTCACCGGCACCAAGATGTGGATCTCCGCCGGGGACCACGAACTCGCCGAGAACATCGTCCACCTGGTGCTCGCCCGCATCCCCGGCGGGCCGCCCGGCGTGAAGGGCCTGTCCCTGTTCATCGTGCCGAAGGTGCTGCTGGACGACGACGGCTCGCTCGGCCCACGCAACGACGTGGTGCTGGTCGGGCTCAACCACAAGCTCGGCTACCGGGGCACCACCAACACGCTGCTCAACTTCGGCGAGGGCGTGCACCGCCCGTACGGACGGGCCGGCGCGGTCGGCTACCTGGTCGGCCAGCCGCACCGAGGGCTGGCGTTGATGTTCCACATGATGAACGAGGCGCGCATCGGCATCGGGGCCGGTGCCACCGCGCTCGGCTACACCGGCTACCTGAAGTCCGTCGCGTACGCCCGGCAACGGCCGCAGGGCCGGCCGGTCGCCGACAAGGACCCCACCGCGCCGCAGGTGCCGATCGTCGCCCACCCCGACGTACGCCGGATGCTGCTGGCCCAGAAGAGCTACGTGGAGGGCGCGCTCGCGCTGGTCCTCTACTGCGGACGGCTGCTCGACGAGGAGAAGACCGCGCCCGACCGGGCGGACCGGGAGCGGGCGCACCTGCTGCTGGAACTGCTCACCCCGATCGCCAAGAGCTGGCCGTCCCAGTGGTGCCTGGCCGCGAACGACCTGGCCATCCAGGTGCACGGCGGGTACGGCTACACCCGCGACTACGACGTCGAGCAGCACTGGCGGGACAACCGGCTCAACGCCATCCACGAGGGCACCCACGGCATCCAGGCGCTCGACCTGCTCGGCCGCAAGGTCACCATGCGCGACGGCGCGGCGCTGGAACTGCTGCTGGAGACCATGCGCGCCACGGTGAACCGGGCCTGGAAGGCGGACGGGCCGGCCGCCGAGATGGCGGGGCGGCTCGGGACGGCGGTGGACCGGATCGCGGTGGTGACCCGGCGGCTGTGGGCGACGGGCGACCCGGAGCTGGCGCTGGCGAACGCCTCGGTCTATCTGGAGGCGGTCGGGCACGTGGTGATCGCCTGGATGTGGCTGGAGCAGGTGCTGGCGGTGGAGGCGCTGGGGTCGCCGGAGGGCGAGTTCTTCGCGGGGAAGCGGGCGGCGGCGCGGTACTTCTTCCGGTGGGAGCTGCCGAAGGTGGTCGCGCAGTTCGACCTGTTGGAGAGCCTGGACCGCACCACACTGGACATGCGGGAGAGCTGGTTCTGACTCGCAGGCGGGTAGGGTGCCGGTCCGGACGCCCCCCTTCCGGCGTCACGTTGCGTGACGTTCCCCCGGGGACGTGGGGTGGAGAGCGATATACCGTCCTGTCATATTTATGACTTGGTGTCATATCGCTCGCAAGGAGAGTCGTCCCCTGGGTGGCTGCGGTGAGTGGTGGAGAGGGCTGGCACCATGCCCGAGAAGGTGATGGTCACCAAGGCGCTCTGCTACGTGGTGCGGGAGGGGCGGTTGCTCGTCTTCCGGCACACCGATTTCAGCTACGAGGAGGTGGGTCTCCAGGTGCCGGGCGGCAGCGTCCGCGCGGGGGAGGACCCGGTGGACGCCGCGCTCCGGGAGGCCCGCGAGGAGACCGGGCTGCGGGCCTTCACCGTCGTGCGCGAGCTGGGAGTGATCGAGTACGACATCAGCCCGCTTCGCTTCGAGATCCAGCGTCGGCACGTCTTCGAGCTGGCACTGCACGAGGCGACGCCCGAGCGGTGGGCGAGCCGGGAGGACCACGACGGCGAGCGGGAGCCCACCCGGTTCGAGTGCTTCTGGATCCCGTTGCGGTCGGCGCACGTCCTGCAGTCCGGCCAGGCCGCCCTCGTCGGCCGGTTGTTCGACTGACCGTCAGCCGTGCCGTACGCCTGCCAGCGGCTTGCCGTCGAGGAAGTCCGCCAGGATCTCGGTGAACCGCGCCGGCTGTTCCTCGGCCGGGTAGTGGCCGCAGTCGTCGAGGACCACGCCGGTGACGTCGTCGGCCGCCGACCGCATCGTCTGGGCGGCACCGGCGCCGCTCCACAGCGCGCCGCCGACGGCGAGCACCGGCAGGGTCAGGCGGGTCCTGCTGCGCCGCTCTTTCTGCGCGATCGTCTCGTCCAGCGCCCGGTAGTACGCGAAGCTCGCCCGCAGCGCGCGCGGATCCGCGGTGATCGCGTCGACGTAGACGTCGACGGCGTACGCGGGGATCGTGGTCGGGGTGGCGGCCTTGGTGGCGAACTGCCAGCCGAAGAAGAGCCGCTCCCGCCCCCGGATGAGTTCCTCGTTGAGGTCGGTGAGCCGGTTGAAGCCGAACTGCCAGAGCTTCTGGTTGACCGCGGCCGGGCTGAAGGCCGGCGGGGACGGCACGACGCCGGGGATCACGGCTTCGACGACGGCGAGTCGACCCACCCGCGCTACGGCGTGCGATGGACGTCTTCTGGCGCTGGGGCTATTCGGAGACCTCGATCGACCGCCTGACCGAGGGCACCGGCCTGGGCCGCAGCTCGCTCTACGGCACCTTCGGCGACAAGAGCACCCTGTTCCGAAAAAGCCTGCACCGGTACGCGCAGACCTATCACCCGCGGTACGAGCAGGCGCTTGCCGGCCCCCACCCGGCCCCGAGCGCGGTCGTGGCCGCCTACCTCCAGGTCACCCTGAACCGCATCGCCGACCCGACCGTCCCGGACGGCTGCCTGCTCACCATGTCGGCGGCGCAGTTCCCGGCCCTGGACGCGGCGGGGCAGGCGACGGTCCGCGCCATGATCGACAGTCTGCGGGCGATGCTGGAGCAGTCGTTGCGAGCCGCCGGCGCGGATGAGCACACCGCGGCGGAGCTGGCGCTGTGCACGCTGGCGACGAACAAGTCCCTGGCGGTGCTGAGCCGCGCCGGCTTCTCGGGCGAGGATCTGGCCACCGTCGCCGCAGCCGCCGCCCGCATTCCGGAGAGATAGGGGTACCCAGACCCGGAAACGCCGCGCGGCGCGGGTAGAAGACGCGGAGCGCGGGGTACTGCCGACGCATGGCTGAACTTCCCACGCACATCCTGACCGACGCGGGTTTCACGACCGACGAGGCGGACGCCATCGTCAAGGCCCTGGTGGCGGGCGACAACCTGCACGGCGACACGAACGCTGACGAGCCGATCAACATCGACGAACTTCCGCCGGAGAAGAAGGAGGCACTCGACCGGTTCAACCTGGCGGTCGCCGCCGACGCCTGAGCCCGTTGTTCCTGCCCCAGCCAGTGACCGGGGTGCCGTCCGTGGTCGGGTGGCGCCCCGGGCGTCCTCAGTTCGGCACCCGCGTCCCGGGTCGCGCCGGGCCGGCGGGCGACCTGACCGTGCCGGCCCGTCCGGATCGGGTCCTGACCGCGGTCAGTGACGGTCGGGGGCGCCCTGGATGATGCGGTCCAGGATGGCGCGTGCCGTCGTGAGCTTCTCGATGGACCCGGTGAGGCGGTGGCGTTCCTCGGCCAGGGCATCGAGAAGTTCGGGGCAGGTGGGCGCCAGCACCGTCCGGTCGTCGGGGATGCAGGGCAGGATCTCGGCGATGGCGGTGGTGCCCAGGCCGGCGGAGAGCAGCAGTTGGATGTGCCCCACGACGCGGACGGCCTGTTCGTCGTAGTCCCGGTACCCGCTTGCGTGCCGGTCGGGCCGCAGCAGCCCCTGTTCCTCGTAGTAGCGCAGGGCGCGGGGGGTGGTGCCGGTCTGCCGGGCCAGTTCGCTGATCCGCATGTCCGGAGCCAAACAGGACTTGACCTTCACGTCAACGTGAAGGTTTACCGTCGCTGCTGTGACAGACCATGACATCCCCATCGACCAGCGGTCCACCGTCGCCGTTCTGGGCCTCGGCCCGATGGGCCGGGCACTCGCCACCGCCGCGCTCGCCGCCGGGCACCCGACGGTGGTGTGGAACCGTACGCCGGACCGGGCCGACCCGCTCGTGGCGCGGGGAGCCGTGCTCGCGCCCTCGGTGGGCGACGCGGTACGGGGGGCCCCGGTCACGATCGCCTGCATGATCGACTATGCCGCGGTCCGCGCGAGCACGTCCGACCTCACCGATCGACCCGGAGGCACGCTGGTCAACCTGAGCAGCGGGCACGCCGCAGAAGCTCGCGCCATGGCCGACCTCGCCGCACGGCGTGGCGTCGACTACCTGGACGGCGCCATCCTGACCCCGGCGCCCACGATCGGCACACCCGCCGCGACGATCCTCTACAGCGGCCGGCACGCGCTCTACCAGCGGCACCGAGCTCTGCTGGAGGCGTTCGGCGGCACCGGCATCCACCTCGGCGACGACGTCGGCGGCGCGGCGGCGTACGAGACGGCGCTGCTCGACCTGTTCGCCATGTCCGTCGGTGGGCTCGCGCACGCCTTCGCCCTGGCCGTCGCCGAGGGCATCGCACCGGCCGCATTCGCCCGCTTCGCCAAGGAGATCGGCGGCCTGCTGCCCGATCTCACCGACCGGTTCGCCGCTCAGCTTGCCGCCGGCGAGTTTCCGGCCGACGTCTCCAGTGTCGCGTCGGCGGCCTCCGCGCTGTCGCACGTGCGGGCCGCCGCCGCGGTGCACGGCATCGACGCCGCCCCGCTGGAGGCCGTCCACCGCATCATCGACCGGGCGGTCGCGGCCGGCCACGGCGGGGACAGCTACGCCCGGCTCGCCCAGCATCTCGCCGGATCCCTCGAAGCGGGCTGACCGGTGGCGGTGGCGTGCGGAGCCGGCCGGGGGCGGTCCTAGCCGCGGGCGCTCCACCAGGGCGAGTCGCAGGCAGCGGGCCGCTCGACCAGGTCGGTCAGGCGCACCGCGGCGTAGAGGTGGGCGATCGTGGTGGTGGGCCGGATCAGGTCCAGGCCGACGTCCCGGGCGATGGCCGCCCGCAGCGCCGCCCGCTCCGGCAGGTAGCGGGTGGGCTGGCCGAGCAGGCAGCCGGCCTCGGCGCGGTACCAGGTGTCGACGATGGTCCCGTCGAGGGCCGGCGAGGGGTCGGGCCGGTCGAGCGCCTCGACCAGTGCGCCGGTCAGCCGCCGCTGGTCGGCCCCGCCGCAGCCCGCGGTGGTGGCCACCAGCAGCGCGGTGTGCATCAGCCGGGGGCCGTCCTGCTGCGCCAGGTCCGTCGCGGTGGCCAGGGTGCGGCGCAGTTCCGCGGCCCGCTTCGGGCAGAACCCGGGGTACGCGGCGGCGAGGTAGCCCACCGCCATGATCGACGGCGGCTGCGCGTCGACCATGGCGGTGGCCTGCGCCACGGCGGGAAGCTGCCGGCGGTCGTAGGCCAGCGCCAGGATCGTCCGGTCCAGCAGGGTGAACTCCACCCGCCAGGTGACCGGGCCCGGAGCGGGGCCGCCGAGGCGGCGCAGCAGGTCCACGGCGAGGGCGGTGTCCAGCGGGTCGCCCTGGGCGATGCCGTCGGCCAGGCGGGACTCCGAGCGGACGATCCGGCGCAGCGTCCCGATTTGGTTCGCCGGCAGGGCGGGTTCGACGCCGGCGGAGACCATCGCGTCGACCACGGTGACCACCGCCGACTGCCCGAGGGCGCCGCCCCGGTCGTAGCGGGGCTGACCCAGCGTGCGCAGGACCCGCCGCGCCGGTGCGGCGAGGGCGGCCCGGTCCACGGCCGCCACGCCGGCCAGGGGGGCGACCCGGGCGACCGCGCCGAGCTGTCGGCTCGGTTCGTCACCGGCTTCGGCCAACTGGGCCGCGGCGGCGGCGCGTACCGGGGCGGGCACCGTGCACGGCCGCTTCGCGGCCGTCGCCACGACGGCGGCGGTGACCGCCTCGTCCACAGTGGTGCCGCGGTCGCAGGACAGCCGGGCGGCAGCCTGCGTCAGCAGGCCCGGCAGGTCCGGCTGGCCACCGCCGGCGTCGAGCACGTGCCGGGCGAGTCGCGCGGCGACCATGATCTGCCGGGGCCGGCCGCCGGGGGCGGTCATCGTCGAGCGCACCCAGGCCAGCATGGGAGCCTGCCGGTCGGCGGGGAGCCGGTCCATGGCGTCGAGGGCGCCCAGCGCCCGGGCCAGCGCCAGCCAGGTGAACCCGTCCTCGTCCCGGGCGGGCTTCGCCGGCCACCAGCCGGTGAGCAGCGTGACGGCGCGGTCGTGCTGCTGCGGGGTGAGTTCCCCGGCACCGGCCAGGATGCGGACGGCGTCGGCGTAGAGCGCGGGCTCGGGGTCGACCGGCCCGCCGACCACCGGGTACGCCGCCGCCGGATAGACCAGGTCGGTGACCCGCACGGCGGCCCGCTCCCGCCACCGGGCGTCGACCCCGCCCGGGTCGGGCGGCCTCGGGGTCACCGCCCCCGAGGTGCAGCCGGCGAGCAACGCCAGCAGCAACGCGCTGACCGCCGGGCGGATGCACGCGCGGGTGCCGATCATTCGGGATGACTCCTGTCCTCGGGTGCGCGGGCGGACCGGGTCCGGTCCCCACGTGGCGGCGGACCGGACCCGGTGTCGGGAGCGGAACCGGTCAGTAGTCGCTCAACCGGAGCTGGGTCGCCAGCCGGTAGGACCGGTTCGTTGACGGGTACTCGATGGTGCTGCTGCTGACCTGCTCCACCTTGTAGGTGAGCCGGTTGTGCGGGAAGCCGAGCAACGCGCGACGGGTCATCGAGCCGTCCTTCAGCGGATACTGGCGGGTCATCGACAGCACCACCTGGTTGGACGTGACCGTGGACGGCTCCGAGGTGCCGACGTCCACGCCGTTCCAGCCCACCGAGAGGGTCACCCCGGATGAGTTCAGCGCCTTGAACGTCTGGGTCAGCCGCATCCGCTCCCACACCTCGCCGGTCTGCTCCCACACCTGGCTGGTGGAACCCACCACGACGTCGTGCGAGGGGCGGGTGTTGTTCGGCGAGTAGGTCACCTCCGTGCTCTGCCAGGCGCCGCGCGCGCCGAGGACCTGCGGGTCGCTGCTGTTGGTCTGCCAGGCCTGCCCGTGGCGGTAGCACTGGTAGTAGGAGCCGTCGATGTCCTCCACCGTCCAGCAGCTCGGTGGGTTCACCACCGAACCGGTCGAGGCGGTGGCGGGGGTCGCGGTCAGGGCGGTTGCGCCGAGCACGGCCGTCACCAGCAGGGCGAGGCGCCGCGCACGGCCCGGCGTACGAATGGATCTCATGGGTTGTCCTTTTCTCTGCCGGACCGCGAGGGTCGGGGGATCGACAGGCGGTGCCGGTGTGGAGCCGGCCAGGAGAGTCTGATGAGACGTCGCCGCGGCGGACAAGACCCCGTCCAAGCAGGTAAGCGCCGGGTAAGTGGCGCCCGGTCCGGGGGTGCCGGACCCACCCGTTGCGAACCGGCCACCGGTCCCGCACGATGGCACCGTGCCGGCTGATCCACCATCGACCGCCGTGCCGGCCGGGCAGTCGGCGTTCCTGCTCGGCGGCGTCCGCTGGGTCCGCGACGGCCGTCCGCTGCCGGTGCCGGGACGACAGCGACGCCTCCTGCTGGGGCTGCTGGTGCTGCACGCCCCGGAACCGGTCGGCCTGTCCCGGATCGTCGCCGCCGTCGCGCCCGACCGGTCCGCCGCCGACGCGAAGCCCGCCCTCCACGTGCAGGTGCACCGCCTGCGGCGGCTCCTGGAGCCGGACGGGTGGGTGGTCACCCACGACGACGGCTACGCCCTGCGGAGCGAGGCGCTCACCATCGACGTGCGGGAGTTCCGGATCCGGGTCGAGCGCGCCGTGCGACTGGTCGGCGAGGGCCGCCCCGGTCCCGGTGCGGCACTGCTGCGGCAGGCGATGGCGCTCTGGGCCGGCGACCCGTTCGGGGAGTCCTATCCGCACGTGCGGCAGTGGCCGGAGATCCGGGAACTGGTCGAGCTGCGGCAGCGGGCCCTGGAGGCGCTCTTCGACGCCGAACTCGCCCTCGGCCGGCACGCCGACGTGGTCGCCGAGATCCGCGAGGCCGTCGACCGCTATCCGGCCCGGGAACGCCTACGCGAACATCTCATGATCGCGCTCTACCGAGGTGGCCGCCAGGTGGAGGCGACGGAGTGTTTCCGGGCGTACCGGTCGTGGAAGAACGAAACGACCGGCCTGGAACCGTCGCCCCACCTGACCGAGCTGCACCGGGCGGTGCTGCGCCACGACCCGTCCCTCGACGTCGCCGGTGTGCCGGCGACGACCGCCGCCGCGCAGACCACCGACAGTCGGTACGTCCTGTTACGGGCCGCCGCCTTCGCCGAACAGATGGGCGGGCACGCGCAGGCCGCCGATTCGCTGCGGCTGCTCGTGACCGGCACCGGCCCCGACGACCCGGAGCGCCCCCGGCTCCTGCTCCGGCTCGCCGCCGCCCGGTTGCGATCCGCCGTCGGCGCCGGCAGCCACGAGGCCGGTGAGGCGCTGCGCCTGCTCACCGCCGACGGTGACCGGCTCGGGATCGCCGAGGCCGAGCTGACCCTGGCCCGGATCGCCTGGTGCGGGAGCCGGTACGACGTGGTCCGGCGGTCGTTGACCCGGGCCCGAGGACTGATGGCGACGCTGCCCGATGGCCCCCCGCCGGCGTCCCTGGTGGCCTCGGCGGTGGGCCTGCTCGCGGTGACCGGCGAACCAGCCGAGGCGCTGCGCCTGGCCGACGCCACCCTGCGGGACGGCCGGCACCGCGCGACCGGATGGGAGCACGTCCGTCTGCTCCACAACCGAGGGCTCGCCCGGATGCAGCTCGGGGACCCCGGCGCCCTCGCCGACCACCGGTCGGCCGTGGCCCTGCACGACCAGACCGCCGGCTGGGTCCCCGTCTCGTTTCTCGTCAACGTGATGGACATGGTGGCCGGGCTCGGTGACCTCGCCGAGCACCGTCGGACGCTGGCCCGCGCCGACGGGGTCGCCCGGCTGCGCGGCTCCGCACTGGACCTGCGCTACCTGGACGCCACCCGGGCCTGGCAGGAGTTCTGGGCCGGTGACCCGGGCACCGCCGACCGCCGGGTACGACGCTGGCTCGACGTGGACGACGACCACTTCCTCACCGACCGCTGCCTCTGCCTCCAGGCCCGTCTGCGGATGATCGCCGGTGACCTGGACGGCGCCGCCCGGACCGTCGACCGGATGTTCGACCGTCTCGGGCGGGCCACCCAGCCCGAGGCCGCCGTCACCGCGCCGGCGCTCGCCGCCGCGCTCGCCGCCCGGCGGGGCCGCCCTGTGCGTGTCGTGGCCGACCTGGTGGAGCAGGCCCTCGCCGCCGTGGTCAGCTTCCTGCCACCCGAGGTCGGCGTGGCGCTGCCGTACGCCATGCGGTTCTGCGGCCTGGCGTCGACCGCGCTGGACGCGATCCCGCCGACCCCGTGGCGCGACGCGGCCCGCGCCCTCCTGCGCGGTGACCGGCAGACGGCGGCCGGGCTCTACGAGCGCATCGGCTCACGCCCGGACGCGGCGGTCGCCGGCGGGGCGGGACGCCGCCCGACCGGCACCCCCTGACGACACCCGTTCCTGGTGTCGTGTCCTGGTCGCGGACCGTCCGCGCCGGCGCGGAGCCGCCCACCGGAACGCGTGCGACGCGGCGTGCCGGCACCCGGGCGGCCGGTCAGGGCGCTTCCGGGGGCCTGGCCTTCTGCGGATGGGGCGTCTCGTGGCGGGCCAGCATGGCGACGAACTCGCGGATCTTCCGCTCCCGGGTCTCGGCCCGTTTGACCGCGTTCAGCCGGTGGATGAGCGCGAACCGGTTGGTGCTGGTGAGGACGTCGAACATGGCCTGGGCGGCCGGGTCGGCGGCGACGGCGGCGAGCAGGTCGGCCGGCACCTTGGCCTCCGAGGGTGGGGCGTAGGCGGCGGCCCAGCGCCCGTCCGCCTTCGCGGCCTCCACCGCGGCCCGGCCCGCCGGCTGCATCCGCCCCGCCGCCTCCAGCCGGGCCACGTGCTCGACGTTGCGCCGGGACCAGATGCTGCGGGGCCGGCGGGGGGTGAACCGGATCCAGGAGCTCTCCTGGTCGCGCTTGCGGGCCTGCCCGTCGATCCAGCCGAAGCACAACGCCTCGTCGACCGCCTGCTGCCAGGTCAGCGTGGTGACCGTGCCGCCCTTGCGGGTCAGGGCGAGCCAGACGCCGGGTGAGGTGGCATGGTGGGCCGACAACCACGCCCGCAGCGCCTCGGCGTCCGCGACGACCAACTCTTCCAGCTCGGTGCCCGGCATGACGGAAGGCTAACCCCTCGGTATGACACACGAGATCACCGCCGACCTGGTCCGCTGACCTCGCGGTGCCGGCCGGGCAACCGTCCCCGCCGGGCCACGTCGAGGCGGGACGCCGCACTCCGCCGGGTCGGTGCCGACGTCCCGGCCCGGCCCGTAGGGTCGGCGCATGACGACCGAACAGGTCCGCCGGGCGTACGCGGCCATGGCGGACCGCTACATCGCGTTGTTCGGCACGGGTGGCCAGGTGCACGCCGACGATCTCGCGTTCCTCCGGCGGCATCTGACCGGCCGGCCCGGCCCGGTGCTCGACCTGGGCTGCGGGCCCGGCCACCTCACCGACTTCCTCCGCGCCCACGGCGCCGACGCCGTCGGGGTCGACATCGTCGGCGAGTTCATCGCCCACGCGCGGGCCGCCCATCCGACCGGTCGCTACCTGCTCGGGTCGATGGCGGATCTCCCGGTCGCCGACCAGTCTGTCGCCGGCATCCTGGCCTGGGGCTCGGTGATCCACCTGCCCCCGCCCGACCTGGACCGGGTGCTCGCCGAATTCCGTCGGGTGGCCGCGCCGGGCGCGACCGTGGTGCTCGGGATCTTCGTCGGCGACGAGGTCGCGACGTTCGACCACAAGGTCGTCACCGCCTACCGCTGGCCGGTCGACGCGTTCGCCGAGCGGCTGGCCCGCGCCGGCTTCACCGAGGTGGAGCGCCTGCACCGGCCCGGCGACGCCGGCCGCCGGCCGCACGCCGCCGTCGCGGCGGTCGCCGCCGGCTGAGAGCCGCCCGTCGTCGGCTGGGTGCCGCCCGCCCCAACCGACGCACCACCCGCCGTCAGGACGCCGGCCCCGGGTTCCGGAGCGCCGCCGACGCCGTCGCCCGTACGGTCGGGTCGGAGTCCTCGCTCAGGCGGGCGAGCAGCGGTCGGGCCGGTGGCCAGCGTGGCAGCGCGGCGGCGAGGACGCCGGCGACGGCCGCCCGCACCCACCAGTCCGGATCGTCGACCCGGGACCGCAGCGCGTCCGGCGGCACGCCGAGCAGGCCGAGGCCACGCACCGCTGCGGCGCGTACCGACGACTCGGGATCGTCGAGGAGCACGCCCAGCGCGGCTGCCGCCACCGGGACGCGGTCGGAGTGCGCGGCGCGGCGGCCGATCGCCTCGCCCAGCACGGTCCGGACCGGCCAGGCCGGGTCCGCCGTCAACTCGACCAGATGGTCCACCACCGCCGGCGGGGCGGACCAGGCCAGCAGCAGCACGGCCTGATCGCGGACCCAGACGTCCGGGTCCCGCAGCGCGGTGACGACCAGCGCGTACGCCCGCGGGTCGAGGTGGACCGCCGGCAGCGCGCCGAGCGCCGCCCGCCGGATCGCCGGGTCGGGGTCGGCCGCCGCCTCGCGCAGCGGCTCCAGATCCGGCGCCTCGAACACGTGCCCGAGCGTCTCCAACGCGGCCCGCCGGAGGTGCGGGTCGCCGTCGTCGAGCAGCGGCAGGACGACCGCCCGACAGGCGGGCGGGTCCGCGCGGGTGGCCAGGCCCACCGTCATCCCCAACTGTTCGCCGTCGTCGTCATCGTCGCGCAGCGCGTCGGCGTAGAGCCGCAGTAAGCGGGGGAGCACATCGGCACCGGACAGCCGGGCCAGCAGGTGGGCCATCAGATTCCGGCCGTACCCGTTGCGCTCGTGCACGTAGCGTTCCAGCTCGGTCCGGGCCGATGCCGCGGTGGCAGGGTCGCCCGCCGCGGCCAGCTCCCGCAGGAGCGGCCACGGATCGTCGTCCCGGCTGCCGTCGGCGTCGTCCGGGTCGTCGTCGACGATGCGCAGCAGATCGGCCAGCGTCACGCGGACCTCCGTCGGCGCGGGCCGGGTGGTCAGGACGCCTGGCGGACGGGCGTGTCGGCGAGCCAGGTGTCGGCCAGCTCGGCGAGCGGGACGTCGAGGGCCTGACTGAGGCAGACCACCGTGCCGAACGCCGGAGCGGGCAGCCGGCCCGCCTCGATCTTGCGGAGCGTCTCCGGGGAGATGCCGGCCGCCAGGGCCACCTCGCCGAGGCTGCGGCCGGCTCGCGCGGATCGCAGGGCGACGCCGAGGCGTCGGCCGGCGGCGATCTGTTCGGCGGTGAGTGGCTGGCGAACCATGGCAGCAGGATATCCCCTCGGGACGCCCGTGGCGGGCGTGGTATAAAAATACCGGACCGGGAGAGGGAGGCTGTCGTGATCGAGCTCAAGTCCGCCGAGGAGATCGGCCGGATGGCGGTGACCGGCCAGTTCGTCGGCGAACTGCTCGCCGAGCTGAAGGGCGTCGCCGCGGTCGGCGTCAACCTGATGGACATCGAGCACCACGCCCGCCGCCGGATCGCCGAGCGCGGCGCCGAGTCCTGCTACTGGGACTACGCCCCGTCGTTCGGCCGGGGCCCGTTTCGCAACGTGCTGTGCCTGTCGGTCAACGACGCGGTGCTGCACGGCCTGCCGCACGACTACGTGCTGCGCGACGGCGACCTGCTCAGCATCGACATGGCGGTCGGCATCGACGGCTGGGTCGCCGACTCCGCGCTCTCGTTCGTCGTCGGCACCCCCGACCCGGCCGACCTGAAGCTGATCGAGGCCACCGAGGTCGCGCTGGAGGCCGGCATCGCCGCCGCCCGGCCCGGCGGTCGCCTGGGCGACGTCTCCGCCGCGATCGGCGAGGTCGCCCACGCCTACGGCTACGGTGTCAACGGCGAGTTCGGCGGCCACGGCATCGGCCGCACCATGCACGAGGCCCCGCACGTGGCCAACAGCGGTCGCGCCCGCCGGGGCATGAAGCTCACCCCCGGCCTCACCATCGCGATCGAACCCTGGCTGTGCCGCACCACCGACAAGATCAGGGTCGACGACGACGGCTGGACGATCCGCTCCGCCGACGGCTCCCGCACCGCCCACTCGGAACACACCGTCGCCGTCACCGACTCCGGCCCGCAGGTCCTCACCCGCCGTCCCACCGACGCCGCCACGCCGGGCGACCCCACCCGGAAACCCGCCGCCGCCTCCTGAGCCGGCCCCGGACGGAAGTTCCGCCCGGCAGCAGCAGCGGGGTGCCGAGCAGCAGGACGCCGGAGACGGTGATCGCGGCGAGCGGGCCGGTGAGCGCGGCGAGGCCGCCCCACACCACCGTCAGCGTGGCCGACGTGAGCCGGCTGCCGACGCTCCACGCGCCGAGCACCCGGGCCGCGTGGTCGGTGGGGGTCCGCCGCAGCCGCTCGGTGGCGTAGATCGGGTTGAACACGCCCATCGCCACGATCAGCAGGCCCTCGACCACGATCACGGTGACGAGCCCGCCGACGCCGGGGCGGACGAACGCCAGCCCGAGCGGGAAGACCGACCGCAGCCAACCGCTGACGGCCAGCACCCGCTGCCCGCCGTACCGCCGTACCAGGCGGGCGGAGAGGCGCGCGCCCACGAAGCCGCCCAGCGCCGGCACTCCGAACGCGAGACCGTACTGCCAGGCCGGGAACGCGTACTCACCGAGCAGGAGCACGGCCAGCAACGGGACGGTGGCCGTGATCAGGCCGCCGACCAGCACCGAGTTGAGGAACAGTCGCCGCAGGATTGGATCGCGGCGGAGGAACCGCCATCCGCCGAGCAGATCCGCGCCGCGTGGCGTCGCCGCCCGGGCCGTCGCCACGTCGCCGCCGGAGATCCGGTGGACCGCGAGCGCCGACAACAGGTAGCTCAGCGCGTCGGCGGCGACGGTGACGACCGGGCCGAGCAACCCGACCAGCGCGCCGCCCAGCGGCGGGCCGGCCGCCGTCGCCACCCAGGCCGTGCCCTCCAGGCGACCGTTCGCGACCAGCAGTCGGTCGGCGGGCACGAGATGCTTCAGGTACGCGCCGGACGCGGCCGTGAACGCGATCCCCGCGCTCCCGCAGAGCACCGCGACGACCAGCAGGTGGCCGAAGGTCAACACCCCGAGCACGTACGCGACCGGCACGCTCGCCAGCGCGGCGAACCGGACCAGATCCGTCCCGATCATCACCGGGCGCTTCGGCCGGTGCTCCACCCACGGCCCGAGCGGAAACGCCACCACCGCCGCGACCGCGAGGCCGGCCGCCTCCAGCAGCGACACCGCGAACGCCGACGAGTGCAGCTCCCGCACCGCGAGCAGCGGGAACGCGCCGAACGCGAGCCACGTGCCGTACGTGCTGACCGCGTACGCCGACCACAGCCGGTTGAAGTCCTGATCCCGGGCCACCGCCGCATCAGACCGGTCGCCGGCGCGCGTGATCAAACAACCGCGCCCGGGCGAGCCACAACCAGCGGTTGGACGGCCATAGGCTGAGCCGGTGGACTCCGAGGCAGTGCGATCGTTCGTCCGGGCCGCCGACGTCGGGCAGTTCCAACATGCCGCCGACGAGCTGGGCGTCACCCAGCAGGCCGTCTCCAAGCGGGTCGCCGCGCTGGAACGTGAGCTGGCGGTCCGCCTGTTCACCCGGACCGCCCGTGGGGTCGATCTGACCCCCGACGGTCGGGTGTTCCTCCCGCACGCCCGCGGCATCGTGGCGAACGCCGACCGGGCCGTCGCCGCGCTCCGGCCCGGCTCCCGGGCCCTCCGCGTCGACGTGCTCGGCCTGCGCAGCGCACAGGCCGTCGTCCTGCACGACTACTGGCGCGCCCACCCCGACACCCGCCTGGACGTGGTCACGCTCCGGGTCGACGACCCGCACCGGGTGGCCGCCGCCGTCCGGGCCGGCGACCTGGACGCCGCGTTCCGCTCCGTCACCGACCCGGCCACGTTGCCGCCCGACGTCCGGATGGTCCACGCGTTCGACTCGCCGCTGGAACTGCTCGTCGGTCCCCGGCACCCACTCGCCGCCGCGCGCACCCTCACCCCGGCTCACCTGCGCGGGCTGCGCATCTGGGTGCCCGGCATCGTGGCGCACAGCGAATGGTCGGAGTTCTACGACCAGCTCGCCACCGCCTTCGACCTCCGCATCGACGCGGCCGGCCCGAACTTCGGCGACGAGGTGCTCCTCGACACGCTGGCCGACGCCGCCGACGTGGCCACAGTGGTCGGCGCGCGCGACAGGTACCTGTGGCCGGCGAGCCACGACCTGCGCCGCATCCCGATCCGGAACCCGACGCTCGCGTACCCGATCTCGCTGATGCTGCCCACGACGAACCCGCACCCGGGTCTCCGGGCGATCGTCGACCATCTCGCGACCCTGACCCCGCCGCCCGACCCGGTGTGGCGACCGTCCTGGGCCGCCGTCACCCCGGCGGCGGCCCGGCGCTGACCCGGCCCCGGCGGGCGCCGGTTACCCTGCGGCCCGTGGACGTCTCCGACTGGCTCGCCGACACCCGCGTCTCCTACGACACGGTCGCGGCCAGCTACGCCGACCTGCTGCGGGACGCGCTCGCCGAGGAACCGTTCCAGCGGGGCATCCTGGCGCTCTTCACCGAGCTGGCGCGGGCCCGGGGCAGCGGGCCGGTCGCCGACGTCGGCTGCGGCCCCGGCCGGATCACCGGCCATCTGCACGGGCTCGGCCTGGACGCGTTCGGCGTCGACCTGTCACCGGGCATGATCGAGGTGGCCCGGCGGGAGCACCCCGGGCTGCGCTTCGAGGTGGGCTCCATGACCCGTCTCGACCTGGCCGACGAGTGCCTGACCGGGCTGCTCGCCTGGTTCTCGCTGATCCACGTCCCCGACGACGAGGTGCCCACGGTCCTCGGTGAGTTCCGCCGCGTGCTGCGGCCCGGCGGCGTCGTGCTGCTCGGGTTCCACGCCGGCGACGGCAGCCGGCTCAAGACCGAGGGGTACGGCGGCCTGCCGATGCGCGTCCACGTGCACCGCCGCCCACCCGAGCGGGTCGCGGCCTGGCTGGACGCCGCCGGCTTCACCGTCGAGGCGGAGCTGACGCACCGTCCGGCCCCGGGTGTCGAGGGCGGGTTCGTCTTCGCCCACCGGTGACGGCGGTACCGTGCCCTGGTGTCCGCCACCTCGGTGACGTCGTCCGCCGTCACGTCCGCGTTCGACTACTACCTGCTCTGCCCGGCCGGTGCGCCGGTCGCGCCGCTCGGGCTGCTGGTCGAGGAGTTCGTGCTCGCCGACGACCTCTCGGCGACGCGCCTGCGGACCGCCGGTTGGACCCCGGCGGACGGCGGCTGGTGGAGTTCCGCCGCGTTCGCCCGCGCGGTCCGCGCGGACCCCGGCGTCCGGGCCCGGCTGCGGGCCGTCACCCGGGCCGACGCCGAGGCGGCGTACCTCCGGTCGGGCGGCGGGACGCTGCCGGGCGAGGACGTGCTGCGCGGTCACTTCCGGGACGACGTGCCGCTGGCGACCGTGGCGCCGCTGCGGCTCGGCGGCGGGCCGCCGGTGTGGCGGGTGCTGTTCGCCGGTGAACTCGACAACGGGCGGCTGGCCGGCCTCGGGGCGGCCCTGCGGCTGTCGGCCGGCACCGGGCCGGGGGTCGCCGGCACCGGGCGACTGCGCGTCGACGGCACCACCTTCCGCTGGGACCTGCGCCGCGTCGGCGGCGGGGTGGCGTGGTGCCTGGACGTGACCGCCGAGCCGGCGCACCGGGACGCGCTGCGTCCGCTGCTGCGCCGGCTCAGCGACGTGGTCCGCCGGCACGGCCTGGTGCCCGCGACGATCGAGTGCTTCGCCTGACGACAGGCGCCATCGCTCCGGTCAGTCGGCGAACTCGACCCCGGCGAGCGCGGCCGAGCGGTGCGCGGCGAGGCGTTCGGCCTGCTCGACGACCGCCCGGCGCCGGCTGTCGGGGAGCTTCTGCCACGGCTGGACGACGACCGTCAGCTTCGCGCCGGACTTGCGGGGCCGCCAGGTGCCGACCAGGTCACCGTCGACCAGGACGGCGCCGGGACGGCCCAGCACCGGCCACAACTCCTTGGCCCGGGCCGGGTCCGGCACCAGCGTCGCCCGGTCCTTCGCCTGGAGGAACAGGTCGTACGGGCCGAGCAGGCGGGTCACCGTGCCCCCGGCCGTCGCCGTTGCCGTCTCGTCCTCGGCCAGGAGCCAGCGCGTCTCGCCGTCGACCGGCACCTCGACGGCGTCCTGCGGCCAGCGCGCCCGCACGTCCTTGACCGGGGCGTCGAGGTAGTCGGCCACGTGCTTCGGCGTGGCCGGGCCGAGCAGCCGGAGGTAGGCGCGGACCAGGTCGAACCGGTCACCGGGGTCCGCCGCCCGGTGGAACGCCGGGATGCGGCGCAGCACCGGTGGTGACGTGCCGGGCGTCAGCTCCAGCCCGGCCCGCACGGCGGCCAGCCGGAACGGCATCTCGTAGAGGTGGGTGGCCTGGCACGGCCGGCAGAACCGCAGGTAGGGCTCGGGGAGCAGCGCGGCGAGGCGGGCCGAGACGTCGCCCTTGACGGTCGGCTCGGTGACGATCGCGCGCATCCGCCCGGCCACCTCGTCGAGCGCGGCGACGATGCCGATGCCGGCCGCCTTCAACGGCTTGGCGGCGTCGTAGATGCGCTTGCCGGCGTCGGCGTCGGTGAACGGCTCGACTGCGGCGGCCACCCGGCCGACGTCGGCGCGGCGGTAGAGGTGGGGCGCACCACGCATGGTCCACAGCAGGACCACCTCGTCGTCGGAGAGCGCCGACGCGTCGACCCCGCGCAGGGCCAGCGCCCACCGGGCGCCGTCCGGGCCGGTGTCCTGCACGCCCAGGTCGAGCACGGCGGTGTCGACGAGCGCGCCCTCGACGCGGTCGAGTTGCTGGGCCCGTACGCGGAAGCTCGTCACCTGACGCCGGTCGACCATCACCCCAGCCTAGGCGCCGGCACCGACACCGGTCGCGAGACGCGGCCGGTGTCGGTGCGACCACCACCGGGCCGCCCGATCGGCGGGCGGCCGGTTCAGTGCGCGCGTCGGCCGGTGACCGGCGCGGCGGTCGCGGTCTCGCGCGGACCGCCCGAACGCTTGAGCGCGAACACCCCGCCGCCGATGAGCACGGCGCTGAGCACGATGCCGACGAGGTTGCCGTCGGTGAGGCTGCTGAACGCCATGAGCAGACCGATGATCACCGACACCCCGCCGACGAGCCGCAGGAGGTAACGCCCGACCGCCTTGCCCCGTGAATCCATCATGGACCGCCGTCTACCCCCGGAGCCGGCGCGCCAAACGGCACAGCGCGCGGCCCTGCCGCCGACGTGACATGTGTCCCGGCCGCACCACGGATCTCCATCTCGGCCACCAGGCCGTCGACGAGGTGGTAGACGTGCGTGACGGTGTGGTCCGCCAGCTCGACTCCGGCCCGGTCCCGCACCACCTGGCGGACCGACACGGCGACCCGGCCGTCGGGCTCCACCGTGAAGGCGGTCGGCGTCACCGACGGGTCGAGTTCGGCCCACTGCCGCCGCCAGTAGTCGCCCACCTCGGCCCGGCCCCGGAGCACCCCACCCTCCCAGCCGTTGGGCCAGGAGACGTCCGGCGTCAGGGCCGCCAGCAGGGTCGGCACGTCGCGTTCGTTGAACGCCGCGTAGAGCGCCGTGAGCCGGGCCTGTGCCGGGTCGGATCCGAGGGTCGTCATCCCCCGAGTGTGGCCCGCGCGGACCGGTTGCGGCCGGTGACTTCGCGCTGGGCAGAACGTCGGTCGACGACGTCGCGCCGGCCAGGACGTCAGCCGTCGGCGAGGAGCCGGTCGCGGACCTCGCGGCGCAGGATCTTGCCGATCTGGGAGCGGGGCAGGTCCTCGACCACCACGACCCGGCGGGGCACCTTGTAGCCGGCCAGGTGGGCGCGGCAGGCGGTGCGGATCGCCTCCGGGGTGCCGGCCACGGCGGCGTCGAGCACCACCGCCGCGACGACCTCCTCGCCGTCGGCGGTGGGCACGCCGACGGCGGCGGCCTCGACCACGCCGGGGACGCGGCGCAGCGCGTCCTCCACCTCGGACGGGTAGACGTTGAAGCCGCCGGTGATGATGAGTTCCTTGATCCGGTCGACCACTGCCACGAAGCCGTCGGCGTCCATGGTGACGATGTCGCCGGTGCGCAGCCAGCCGCCGGGCAGCAGCACCTTCGCCGTCTCGTCGGGCCGGTTCCAGTAGCCGGAGAACACCTGCGGGCCGCGTACCAGCAGCTCGCCGGCCTCCCCGGGGGCGCGGTCGCGGCCCGGGTCCTCGGGGTCGACGATGCGCACGTCGGTGGACGGGAACGGCACCCCGACCGTGCCGGGCCGGCGGGCCGGCGCGACCGGGTTGCCCAGCGTGATCGGGGACGTCTCGGTCATGCCGTAGCCCTCGACCAGCAGCCCGCCGGTCACCGACTCCCACAGCTCCACGGTGGCCGGCGGCAACGCCATCGCGCCGGAGATGGCGTACCGGATCGAGGTGAGGTCGACGCCGCGCTCGCGGGCGGCGGTGGCCAGCCGCGCGTAGACCGGCGGCACGGCGGGCAGGAACGTCGGCGGGCGGCGGCGGGCCGCGTCGAGCACCTGGTCGGCGTCGAAGCGGGGGAACAGCACCAGCGTCGCCCCGATGCCGACGGCGAAGGTGAGGCAGAGCGTCAGGCCGTAGGCGTGGAACAGCGGCAGCACCGCGTACACGGTCTCCGCGCCGTCGCGCAGGCCGGGCACCCAGGCCCGGCCCTGCGCGGCGTTGGCCCGCAGGTTGCGGTGGGTGAGCATGGCGCCCTTCGGCACGCCGGTGGTGCCGCCGGTGTACTGGAGCAGCGCCACGTCGTCGACGCCCGGGCCGGGATGCGCGGCGGGCAGCGGTTCGGCGGCGGCGACCAACTCCGACCAGGCGCGCGCGCCGGGCGCGGGGCCGGTCATGGCCGCGCGGGCGGCCCGGACCTTCGGCAGCGGCAACCGCAGGGCCCACCGCTTGAGCCGGGGCAGCGCCGCGGTCAGGTCGACCGAGACCACGGTACGCACGGCGCCGCGGCCCGCCACCAGCGGCGCGACCTTGTCCCACGCGATCGCGACGGTGGCGCCGTGGTCGGTGAGCTGCCGGTCCAGCTCGTCGGCGGTGTAGAGCGGGTTGTGTTCGACGACCACCGCGCCGAGGCGCAGCACCGCGTAGAAGGCGACCACGTGCTGCGGGCAGTTCGGCAGCACCAGCGCCACCCGGTCACCGGGTCGGACGCCGAGTCGGCGCAGCGCCTCGGCGGCGCGGGCCACCTGGTCGGCGAGTTCGGTGAAGGTGCTGGTGGCGCCGTAGAAGTCGAGCGCCACCCGGGGGCCGAACCGGCCGGCCGCGTCGGTGAGCAGGTCGACGAGGGAGCCGTCCGGTTCCGGGACCTCGGCCGGCACGCCCGGCGCGTAGCTGCGGGTCCAGGGCCGCCGGTCGGTCGCGTCCATCGCCGTCTCTCCTCGCTGCGCGGATGACGGCCCCAGCCTAACTTAACCGGCCGGTAACCTACGTTGGCGTAGGTTGCCGGGTTCGTCACATCAGCGGTGCGACGCCGAGTGCCGGTGCGCTATTCGCCGGGTCTTCACGATCGCGAAGATGACGACCGCGGCCAGCGCGACCACGCCGATGATGATGAGCCAGCGGACCGCCTCCAGCAGCAGCCCGAGCAGGATGAGCACGCCGGCGACCACGCCGACCACCCAGAGCAACGCGCGCATGTCGTGCCTCCCGTCTCCTCCGGTCGGCCGCGCGCTTTCCCACATCCCGGCCGGACATACCCGGCCCGGCATGCCCGGCCGGACCTACCGCCGGCGGACGGTCAGCGCCGGGCCACGTAGACGGTGTTCGCCGCCTCCCGCCCCTGCAACGGGTTCGGAAACCGGACGACGTGCGCCACCGAGGTCGGGAACACCTCGGTCAGCGTGCGCTGGAACGCCGGATCCGGCGGGTCGTTCGACCAGAGCGCGAAGACGCCCTCCGGGTGCAGCAGCGCGGCCAGCCGGCGCAGCCCGTCGACCGTGTAGAACGGCGCGTGGTCGGGGTGCAGCACATGGCGGGGGGAGTGGTCCACGTCGAGCAGCACCGCGTGGAACCGCCGCCCGGGCTCGTCCGGGTCGAAGCCGCCGCCGGCCACCGCCGCGAAGAAGTCGGCCCGCACGAACCGGGTACGCGGATCCGCGGCCAGCCCGGCGGCGAACGGCAACAGCTCCCGCCGGTGCCAGTCGATCACGTCCTCGATCGCCTCGACCACCAGCATCGAGCGCACCCGGGGGTCGGCCAGCGCGGTGCGCGCGGTGTAGCCGAGCCCGAGCCCGCCGACCACCACGTCCAGCGTCTCCCCGGGCAGCGGGGCCAGCCCCAGCCGGGCCAGCTCGATCTCCGCGACGGGGAACGCGCTGGACATGAGGTACTCGTCGCCGAGCTTCACCTCGTACACGTCGGCGTCCAGCGCCGGGTCGCGACGCCGGCGCAGGCTGATCTCCCCGATCGGCGTCTCTCGCCAGGCCAGTTCCTCGAAACGCGTGCCCACCCGGTGTCCCCTCCGCCGATCCGTTCCCGGATGCTACCGGCCGCCCGCGACCCGGCCGGCGGGAACGGGCCGGTCCGGCCGCCTCGGTCGGCGGGTCCGCCTCAGTCGGCGGGTCGGGTGGCCACCACCACGGTGTCCAGCGCGTCGACCGTGCCGCCGTCGGCGGTCGGCACCGGCCGGCGGGCCGTCTCGGCGCGCCCGATGCGCAGCCCGGCCAGCCCGTCGACCACCGCCTCCGGGGTGAGCAGCACGCTCGCGTCCTGCGGACCGCCGGTGCCGGCGTCGAGGTTGGCCAGGTCGTGACCGACCACCACCAGCGTGCCGCCCGGGCGCAGCGCCGACCGGGCCGCCGCGAGCACCCCGGCGAACTCGGCGGCGGGCAGGTGCAGATAGCTGATCAGCACCAGGTCGTAGCTGCCCGGCACCGGCCGGTACGCGGTCACGTCGGCGACCCGCCAGTCGACCGTGACGCCCCGCGCGGCGGCCAGCTCACGCCCCCGCTCGACGGCCACGGCCGAGAAGTCGACCGCGTTGACCCGCCAGCCCTGCCCGGCCAGCCACACCGCGTTGCGCCCCTCGCCGGCGGCGACGTCCAGCGCGGAGCCGGGACTCAGCCCGGACACCGACTCGACCACGAAACGGTTGGGCTCAGCGCTCCACACCAGTCCCGACGCGTTGGCGTACCGCTCGTCCCAGGCGCTGCTGTCCGCTGTGTCCCCTCCTTCGGCGGCCCCACACCGCCACCGTGACCGTACCGGCTGCGACAAGAATGACCAGCCCGAGTCCCGCGAGCGGCGGCAACTGCCGGGCCAGCACGAACCCGCCCATCGCCACCACGAACCAGCCGAACGACAGGCGGAGCACGTGCTCCGGGATCCGGCCGGCGAGCCGCCCACCGAGCAGGCTGCCGACGATCGCGGCGACGGTGACGGCCGCGGCCAGCGTCCAGTCGATCCGCACGCTGGACAGGTAGCCGGCCAGGCCGGCGAACGACTTCATCGCGATGACCACCAGCGACGTGCCCACCGCCACCGGCATCGGCAGGCCGCCGAGCAGCGCCAGCGCGGGCACGACCAGGAACCCGCCGCCGGCGCCGACCAGGCCGGTGACCAGCCCGACGACCACGCCGTCGAGGATCACCCGCAGCGTCGGCAGCTCGCGCGGCGTGGGCCGCCCCTCGACCGGGCGTCGGCCCCGGATCATCGCCGCCGCGGTGGCGAGCATCATCAGCGCGAACGCGGTGAGCAGCACGCCCGCCGGGACGAACCCGGCCAGCCGGCCGCCGGCGTACGCGCCGGTCATGCCGGCCACGCCGAAGATCAGCCCGGTGCGCCAGCGGACCCGGCGGGCGCGGGCGTGCGGCAGCACGCCGACCGCGCTGGTGGCGCCCACGACGAGCAGCGAGGTGGCGATGGCCTCCTTGGTGGGCAGGCCGGCGACGTAGACCAGCAACGGCACGGCGAGGATCGACCCGCCGCCGCCGAGCAGGCCCAGGCTCACGCCGATCAGCACCGCGCCGGCCAGCGTGAGCACCAGCGCGGTCACGACCGCCGCCCGACCGCGTCGTCGCGGAGCCGGCCGACGACGGTGTCCAGGTCGCAGCTCGCGCCCCGGTTGTACGGCAGCCGGCCGAGCAGCATGCCCATGGCGCAGGTGTTCGAGACCGCCGCGACGGTGAGACCGGCGCCGATGGCGCCCGCGACCCACTTCAGGCCCGGCACGAACACCGAGCCGAGCACGCCGGCCAGCACGATCGAACCGGCGACCAGGCGGACCTGACGCTCCAGCTCCCAGCGCGGCCGGCCCTGGACGACCGGGGCGCTCGCGGCCTGCCAGGCCAGCATGCCGCCGTCGAGCACCCGGAGGTTGGGCAGGCCGACGGTGGCCAGCGCCCGCTCCGCCTGGCCGGCGCGGGCACCGGAGCGGCAGATCAGCACCACGTCCTCGTCGAGGTGGGCGCGCAGCTCCGCGCGGTGCTCCCGGAGCAGGTCCAGCGGCACGTTGTAGGCGCCGGGGATGTGCGTGGCCTCGAACTCGCCGGGGGTGCGGACGTCCAGCAGCCGGGGCGCGCGGCCGGCGGCGATCAGCTCGCCCAGCGTCGCCGCGTCGACGGTCGACGGGTTGGTGGTGGTCATGTCTGTTCTCCTTCGGTGGCTCTGCGGGCAGGGGTCGTCGCCGGCCGGCGCGTCGCGCGCCGGCCGGGCGGGGTGGCGGGGAGGGTCAGCCGGCCGGGGCGATCCGGACGCCGGCGGACTCGGCGCGGCCGAACGCGTCGTCGATCAGCACCACGTCGCGGCCGGCGTTGGCCAGCAGGGACGCGGCGGCGGTGGCCCGGTAGCCGGAGCCGCAGTGCACCCAGACCGTCCCGGCGGGTACGTCGGTGAGTCGGCCGGGCAGGTCGGGCAGGGGGACGTGCACCGCGCCGTCGACGTGCCCGGCCCGCCACTCGTTGGTCATCCGGACGTCGAGCACGACCTGCGGGGCGGGCAGTCCGGCCGGGGTGTCGCCGGCCTGCGCGGCGGCCAGCGCCGCGAAGTCGGCCACGGTCAGCTCGCGCAACTCCGTACGGTTGCCGGCCCACCGCACGGGGTCGCCGGTGGCCTGCGCGGCCGGCCGGTCGATGCCGATCCGGACCAGCTCCCGCTGGGCGTCGGCGACCTGCTCCGGCGTCTCCGCCAGGAGCGTGATCGGCACGCCCCACTCGATCAGCCAGCCGAGCCACGTCGACATCGGCCCGTCCAGGCCCAGACTGACGGTGCCGGCCAGGTGCGAGGCCGCGTACGCCTTGCGGTGCCGCAGGTCGACCACCCACTCGCCGGCGGCGATCCGGCGGCGCAGCTCACCGGCGTCGGCGCGGGCCACCGGCGTGAGGTCGACCGGGGCGGGGCCGGCGGCGTTGGCCACGCCCATGTGCGCGTAGTAGGCCGGGTAGGCGTCCAGGCCGGCGAGCGTCTCGGTGACGAACCGGTCGGCGGCCAGCCGCAGCACCGGGTTGGCCGCCTTCTCCCGGCCGATGGTGGACTCCGGGGCGTCGGCCTGGCTGGCCGAGCAGAAGCTGCCGAAGCCGTGCGTGGGCCACACCTGCGCGCCGTCGGGCAGCAGGTCGACCAGCTTGCGGGCGGAGGCGTGCTGGTGGTGGGCCAGCTCGTGGGCGTGCCGCTGGCCGAGCAGGTCGGTGCGGCCGGTGGTGCCGAACAGCAGCGACCCGCCGGTGAACACGCCGACCGGGGTCCAGCCGCCGTCGCCCGCCTCGTCCAGCACGTACGACAGGTGGTGGAAGGTGTGGCCGGGGGTGCCGACCACCCGCAGCCGCAGGCCGTCCGACACCGGCACCACGTCGCCGTCGGTCACCGGCATCCGGTCGAAGCCGACCTCGTCGGCGGCGGCCACCAGGTAGTGGGCGCCGGTGATCCGGGCCAGCTCCAGGCCACCGGAGACGTAGTCGTTGTGCAGGTGCGTCTCCACCACGTGGGTGATCCGCACCCCCCGCGCGCCGGCCAGGTGCAGGACGCGGTCGATGTCGCGCTGCGGGTCGACCACGACCGCCACCCGGCCGTCGGACGCCAGATAGCTGCGGTCGCCGAGCGAGGACGTCGCGATGACTGTCACCTCGGTGCTCACGTGCGTTCTCCTCTCCTCGTCCCGCATACCCCGGGGGGTATGTGGGAGGCAGACTCCGGCCCGGTTCCGGGCGCGGATTACCCGCCCGCGTCGCGATCAGGCGGCGCGGGCGGAAGTCGGTGCGTCAGGCCAGGGCGAGGAAGAGCTTCTCCAGCTCCTCCTCGGTCATCTCCGGCTCCTCGCCCGCCCGGCGGGCGGCGCCGCAGTGGCGCATGCCGGAGGCGATGATCTTGAAGCCGGCCCGGTCGATGGCCTTGGAGACGGCGGCGAGCTGGGTCAGCGCGGCGCGGCAGTCCTCGCCGTTCTCCATCATCTCGATCACGGCGTTGAGCTGCCCCCGGGCCCGCTTGAGTCGGGTCAGCGCGTCACTTGTCATCTCGGGTCGAAGCTTCACGTCCCACCTCCTGCGCCCACCATACCCCCGGGGGTACCCCACCCGCCACCGCCCCACCGCCCCCGGGCTCCGACCACCCCCCTTCCCGGTGATCAAGGGGTTTGCGTCACGCGGGCGGCGGTCCCGGACCCGAACTCCTTGGTCAACTCCGTGGGGCGGGGACGGGGGTGGGGTGGGGGCGGGGCGGGGTGGGGGCAACGCAGGGTGGGCGGGGGATCGACGGAGCGCTTATCCTGTGCGGCGACTATCCCGGTGGAGGGCCCGATGGCGTCGCGGCAGGACCAGCTGCACTCGTACCAGTTCACCGTGCAGCGGGCGGTCGCCGCGCTGGTGATGCGGGAGACCGATCCGGCGCAGTCGCCGTTCCGCCGGTTGGCCGGCGCCGGCCTGGCCAGCGTGCTGGTCGCGGTGATCGCGCTCGGCGGGGTGGCGTTGTACGGCCTGTTCACCGGCGGCGGCAGCTCCTGGCGGGACACCGGTGCGGTGATCGTGGAGAAGGAGTCCGGCGCCCGGTTCGTCTACCGCGACGAGAAGCTGCACCCGGTGCTCAACTACGCCTCGGCCCTGCTGATCATCGGGGCGGAGCGGCCGAAGACCGTGCTGGTCACCCGCCGGGCCATCGACGGGGTGCCCCGTGGGCTGCCGCTCGGCATCGCCGACGCGCCGGATTCGCTGCCCGCGCCGAACCGGCTGGTCGGCGACGGCTGGACGCTCTGCTCGTCGGTGACCGTGGAGGCGGGCCGGCCGGAGGCCCGCTCGGCGCTGCTGATCGGGCGGGCCGCGACCGGTGGGCGGACGCTCGGCGACCAGGGCCTGCTGGTCCGCCACCCGGACGGCGGCCTGCACCTGCTCTGGCACGACCGGCGCTACCTGCTGCGCGACACCGACCGGGTGCTCGCCGCGCTGGCCGCCACCCGGGAACGGGCCGTCCCGGTCGCGGCGGCGCTGCTCAACACCGTGCCGGCCGGCGCCGACCTGGTCCCACCGCCGGTGGGCGCGCTCGGCGCTCCCTCGGCGCGGGTCCCCGACGCCACCGTCGGCGACGTCTACCTGGTGCGCAACTCCGGCGGCGGCCGGCAGTACGCGGTGGTGGCGCGCGACGGGCTGGCCGGCATCACCGAGTTGCAGGCCGCGCTGCTGCTGGCCCGCACCGGGCAGGGCGAGCCGGCGCCGATCACGCTCGGCCGGTTCGCGGCCCTGCCGAAGTTGCCCGACCTGGTGCCGGCCGGGCCCGACGCGCCGCCCGCCGTGCCGCCCCGGCTCGCCACCGCCGATCCGGGCGCGCTCTGCGCGCGGGCCGGTGACGACACCGGCGTACGCGAGATCCGGCTCGGCGTCACCGCACCGGACCCGGCCGCCGCCACGCGTACCGCCGGGGGTCGGGGTGGGCTCGCCGACCAGGTCGTGGTGGAGCCGGGGCGCGGCGCGCTGGTGGAGGCGGTGGCCGCCCCGGGCGCGACCGGCGGCACGGTGTGCGTGGTCACCGACCTGGGCCGGCGGTACGCGCTGGCCGGCGCGGACGTGCCGGGCATGCTCGGCTACTCCGGGGTGCGGCCGGTGCGGCTGCCGGCGAGCCTGGTGGACCTGCTGCCGGCCGGCAGCCCGCTCGATCCGGCAGCGGCCCGCGCCGTGGCCGCCCCGGCCTGACCGGGCGCGGCTCGCGCACAGCCGAGCCCGGCGCGAGTCAGGTCGGCGTGACCGAGGCCGGGCGTGACCG
This sequence comes from Micromonospora sp. NPDC049201, assembly GCF_055586805.1. NCBI lineage: Bacteria > Bacillati > Actinomycetota > Actinomycetes > Micromonosporales > Micromonosporaceae > Micromonospora > Micromonospora sp. NPDC049201. Next base: position 52,340 of record NZ_JBVJHM010000011.1, read on the forward strand.
AGGCCGGTGCGGTCCGGGCCGGGCGGCCGGCTCAGGCCGGGCGGCGCAGCACGGTCACCGCGAACCCGGCGTCGTCCTGCCAGGGACGCAGGTCCCAGGTGGCGAAGCGGTGCTCCCGGCGCAGGCCGGCGGCGACCGCGTCGGCGTCCAGCTCGGCGACCGGGTAACCCCGATCGGTGCCGAAGCCGACCACCACCACGCCGTCGGGACGCACGTGCGCGGCGATCCGGGCCAGCACGGCGCGCTCGGTGCCGGGGGCGACGAAGGTCATCACGTTGCCGGCCACCACGGCCGCGTCGAACGGCTCGGGCTCGCCCTGTGCGGGCAGGTCCAGCTCGGCCAGGTCGGCGACCAGGAACCGGGGGCCAGGGTGGTCGGCGCGGGCGGCCTCGACAAGCGTCGGGTCGGCGTCGACACCGACGACGGTGTGGCCGCGGTCGGCCAGCACGGCGGCGACCCGGCCGGTGCCGCAGCCGGCGTCGAGGATCCGCGCGCCGGGCGGTACCAGCGCGTCCACCAGGCGGGCCTCGCCGGCCAGGTCCGCCCCCTCGGCGGCGAGGCGGCGGAACCGGTCGACATACCACTGCGAGTGGCCGGGCCTGGTGTCGGTCACCCAGCGGGTCGGCTTGCTCATGGGCCCAACCGTAACTGATCTTGTTCAGGTCAGCGCGAGGAACGTGGCGGCGGCCAGCGGCGCGGCGAGCGCGGCGCCGGCCAGCACCTGCGGCCCGGTGTGGTCGCGCAGCCGCACCCGGGACCAGCCGACCGCCGCCGCCAGCGGCCAGCCCAGGTGCGCCACCGGCCCGAACAGCAGCACCAGCACGGTCACCGTGGCGGCGGCCACCGCCGCGTGGATGCTCAGCTTCCACCAGTGGTTGACGAGCGTGCAGGCCGCGCCCACCACGAAGATGACCACGAGCACCGCGAACAGCTCGGCCGGCGCGTCCAACGCCGCCAGCAGCAGCAACCCGACCGCCACCGAGGCCAGACCGATCGACAGCGGCCGGGCCCGCTGCCGGTGGTCGCCGACGTGCCGGTCGGTGAGCCGACCCCGGCGTACGCCGTGGACGATCACCCCGACCGGGATGAGCGCGCAGCACAGCAGCGCGGTGCCGCCCCAGAGCAGGAACTGGGCCGGGGAGCGGCTGACCCGGGCGGCGGCCACCAGCGGCAACGCGGTCACCAGGACGCCCGGTGCGAACACCTCGGTGAGCAGCCGGGCCAGCCGCGCGCCGGCCGGGCGCTCCCGTGGTGATCGCACCGGGTCATCCTGGCACGCCGCCGCCCCTGCTCAGCCCTTCTCGGCCCCACTGGTGAGGCCCTCGGTGAGCAGCCGTTCGCCGGCGAAGAAGAGCACCACGATCGGCAGGGTGAGGATGACCGAGCCGGCCATCAGCACCGTCTTGGGCACCTCGACGCCGTCGGCGAGCAACGACAGCCCCAACGAGACGGTCCACCGGTCCGGCCGGTCGACCAGGAACAGCAGCGCGAACAGGAACTCGTTCCAGGCGATCATGAAGTCGTAGAGCGCGACCGCCATCACCGACGGCGCGGCGAGCGGCAGACTGACCCGGCGGATGATGCCGAGCCGGCCGGCGCCGTCGATCGCCGCCGACTCCTCCAGGCTCACCGGAATGGTCTCGAAGTAGTTCTTGAGCATGTAGACCGAGACCGGCAGCGTCTGCGAGATGTAGACCAGCACCAGCCCGAACAACGACCCCCGCAGCCCGGCGCGGCTGAACACCACGAACAACGGGATCGCGATGACGATCGACGGGAACAGGTAGACCGCCAGGAACAACGCGCTGACCTGCCGGCGGCCGAAGAACCGCAGCCGGGAGACCGCGTACGCGCCGGGGATGGCGACCACCAGGGTGAGCGCGGTCGCGGCCAGCGCCACCAGGCCGCTGTTGCGGATGAACGTGAGGAAACCCTGGCCGCCGCTCCCCACCGACTTCAACACCTCGGCGTACGTGGCGACGGTCAGCTCGCCGAACGGCACCCAGAGCGAGCCGGGGTCGAGCAGCAGGCGCTCGATCGGGCGTACCGACAGCACCAGCATGTACCAGAACGGCAGCAGTGTGACCAGCAGGAAGCCGGCGATCACCAGCCGGCGCAGCCAGCGCAGGCTGACCGTCTCGATCCGGTCCCGGTCCATCACGCCTCCCGTTTCGCGCCGAAGAAGCGCAGATAGATGGCCACGAACACGAGCAGCACCACGGCCAGCACGACCGCCTGGGCGGCGGCCGCGCCGATGTCGGTACGCGCGGTGAGGAACTGGTAGACCCGGACGCTGACCACCTCGGTGCCGGCCGAGCCGCCGGTGAGCAGGTAGACGTCGTCGAACTTGTTGAACGTCATGATGAACCGCAGCACGCCGAGCAACGCGATCACGGGCATCAGCTGCGGCAGCAGGATGTGCCGGAAGCGCTGGGTCGGGGTGGCGCCGTCGACCCGGGCGGCCTCCTCCAGCTCCGCCGGCACGGCCTGGAGCCGGGCCAGCAGGAACAGGAACGCGAACGGGAAGTAGCGCCACGCCTCGAACGCGATCACCGTCCACAGCGCGGTGGACTCCTGGGACAGGAACGCCACCGGGGCGTCCCAGCCGAGGAAGCGCCGTCCCCAGTCGTTGACGATGCCGAGCTGCGGGTCGAGCATCACCTGCCAGACGAACGTCATGGCGACCACCGGCGCCACGTACGGCAGCAGCATCGACGCGCGCACCAGCGTACGGCCCCGGAACGGCCCCCGGACGGCCACCGCCGCGACCAGGCCGACCACGATCGACCCGGCGGTGCCGCCGACGCTGTAGACCACGGTGGTCCAGAGCGTGTCGGCGAACCCGGGGGTGTGCAGCACCCGGTCGATGTTGTCCAGCGTCAGCTCGCCGAACAGGCCGGTCTTGCGCAGCGTCGCCAGGCGTACCCGCTGGAAGGCCAGCACCACGGTCCAGACGATGGGTATGCCGATCACCGCGAGCACGACGAGCAGCGTCGGCGCGACCAGCGCGAGCCCGGCGCGGGACTCCCGGCGGCGCAGCGTCAGCGGGCGGCGGCCGGGCCGGCGGGGCCGCTCCGGGGTGGGGGAGCGGCCGGCCTCCGGCGCGACGGTGGTCAATTGACGCCCTTGGCGATGGCCTCGACGTCCTTCTTGGCCCGCTCGGCGGCGGCCCGGGCGTCGGACTTGCCGCCGACCACGTCCGCGAGCGCCTTGGGCACCGGCAGCTCGCCGAGGATGGCGCCGACCAGCTTGCCCTGGCCCTGGGTCAACCCCCAGCGCTGGAACGTGTCCGGGCTCTTGCGCAGCGTGGCCAGCACGTCGTCGCCGTAGACGTCGGAGAGCGGCTTCTTGGTGTCCACCCCGGCCGGGCTGGTGTTCCACAGCGTGCGGAACTTCTGCTTGTCCTGCGGCGTGCCGGTGCGCACCGGGAACCGCCCCTCGGGGGACATGCCGAACCAGCGCGGGTAGCCGTCGGAGAGCATGTACTCCACGAAGGACGTCGCCGGGTCGGCCGCGCCGTCGAGCACCGTCCAGGAGCTGACCTCGCCGTACTGGGCCGGCTCGGTGCCGTTCGGGCCCTTGATCGCGGTGACGAAGCCGCTGTTCTTCGCCAGCCACGCCGGGTCGGACTGGCACTGCGGGCAGGTGGGCCGCGCGTCGTTGCGCAGGCCGGCCAGCTCGTCGAGGACGAACGGCGACCAGACCAGCATGGCCGCCCTGCCGGCGAAGTAGGTGGCCCGGGTGGTGTCGACGTCCTGCGCGCCCTTCACCGAGTTGTTCCGCATCAGGTCGCCGTAGAAGCGGAACGCCTCCACGCACTCCGGCGAGTCGAGCGTGACCTTGCCGGCGTCGTCGGTGAGCTGGCAGTTGTTGGCCAGCGCGAGGTGCTCGAAGGTCTGCTGGGTGAACACGTCGCCGGGGGCGGTCGCCGCGGTGATGCCGGCGACGCCGCCGGTGTTCAGCTTCGCCGCCGCGGCGGCGATCTTCTCGTACGTGTCGGGGGCGGGCAGGCCGGCGGCGTCGAACAGGTCCTTGCGGTAGACCAGCAGTTGGCCCCAGCCGTCGCTGGGCACCGCGAGCTGGGTGCCGCCGTCGCTGGTCAGTTCCAGCGCGCGGGGGGAGAACGTGTCCCGCCCGAGCTTGTCCACCACGGCCTTGTTGGCGTCCGGCTCCAGCAGCTCGTTGGCGGCGAGCGTGCGGACGCCGGCGAGCGACACCGAGCCGACCACGTCGGGCAGGTCGCCGGCGGCGGCGCTGGACGCGATCAGCGACGGGAACTGGTCCTCGTTGACGGTGACCAGGTTGACCTTCACGCCGGTCTTCGCGGTGTAGTCGGCGATGATCGCCTTGGTGGCGGTGACCCGGTCGGCCACGTCCTCCAGGCTCCAGACGGTGATCTGGGAACTGTCGGATTTCTGCTCGTCGTCGCTGCAGGCGGTCGTGCCGACCCCGGCCAGTGCCAGGATCAGGCTCGACGCGAGCAGCCGTGTGGAGGGTGATGGCATCGGCGGCACTCCTTCTCGAAAATACACGGCACGCCATCAATACCCGCAGATTCATCAATCTAATCACATATGCCCATTTTTTGGGTTAGCATTGAGGCCGGCACTTTCCTCGGAGCGACGCCATGGCCAACTGGGTTGTCTCGCTCGCCGGGCCCCGGACCGTTCGTCTGGAGCCCTGCCCCCCGGACCGGCTCGGCCCGGGTCAGGTCCGCGTCCGCACCTGCTACTCCGGCATCTCCGCCGGCACCGAGCTGACCCTCTACCGGGGCAGCAACCCCCGCCTCCATAAGGACTGGGACGCCACCGCCCGGATGTTCGTGCCCCGGCAGGCCGCGCCCGCGTACCCGGTGGTGGGCTTCGGCTACGAGGAGGTCGGCGAGATCGTCGAGGTCGCCCCCGACGTCGCCGACCGCCGCGCCGGCCAGCTCGTCTGGGGCATCTGGGGGCACCGCGCGGAGGCCGTGCTCGCCGCCGCCGCGACGCACCCGCTCGCCCCCGGCCTCGACCCGCTCGCCGCCGTCTTCGCCCGTCCCGGCGCCATCGCGCTGACCGCGGTGCTCGCCGGTGACCTGCACCTCGGCGACTGGGTCGGCGTCTTCGGCCAGGGCGTGATCGGGCTGCTCGGCACCCGGCTCGCGGTGCTGTCCGGCAGCCGGGTGGTGGCCGTCGACCGGATGCCCGGACGACTCGCGCACGCCACCCGCCTCGGCGCCCGCCGGGTCGTCGACGCCGCCGACGACTCGGCCGCCACCGCGCTGCGCGCGGCCACCGACGGTCGCGGCGCCGACGTCTGCCTGGAACTGTCCGGGGCGTACCCGGCGCTGCACGAGGCGATCCGGGCCACCGCGCACGCCGGCCGCGTCGTCGCGGCCGGCTTCTACCAGGGGTACGCCCACGGGCTGGAACTCGGCGAGGAGTTCCACCACAACCGGATCCAGCTGGTGGCCGCCCAGGTCTCCGGCCCCGACCCGGCTCCCGGCACGGCCGGCCGGTGGTCCGGGACGCGGATCGCGCACACCTTCATGGACCTGGTGGCGGAGGGCAGCGTCGACCCGCTGCCGCTGGTGAGCCACGTCGTCGACGCGGGCGCGGTGGCCGACGCGCTGGCGTTGCTCGACCGCGGTGACGCTGACGTCCTCCAAGTGGTGCTGAGGTTCTGACATGGACATTCCGCTGGCCTGCCAGGAGCAGTTGCTCCCCGGCGCCGACCTGATCGACAAGTACGCTCTCGCCGTCTCCCTCGGCTACCGGGGCATCGAGCTGCGCGGGCGGGGGGACCTGGCGTTCGCCCGGCGGCTGCCGGAGCTGCGCCGGGCCCGCGCCGCCGGGGTGGTGACGCCGACCGTCTGCGTCGAGATGGACCACTTCATCGGCGACTTCGACCCGGCCCGCTCCCGGGACGCGGTGCGCAACCTGCGTTCCCAGCTCTCCGTCATCGCCGAGCTGGGCGGCGTCGGCGCGATGACGCCGGCCGCCTGGGGCATGTTCTCCCGCCGGCTGCCGCCGCACGAGCCGCCCCGGTCGCCCGAGGCCGACCGGCGGGTGCTCGTCGACGCCCTGGGCGAGCTGGGCGAGCACGCCCGGTCCGAAGGGGTCACCCTCTTCCTGGAACCGCTCAACCGGTACGAGGACCACATGGTCAACCGGCTCGACCAGGCGGTCGAGCTGTGCCGTGCGGTCGGGTCGCCCGCGGTACGGGTGGTCGCCGACACCTACCACATGAACATCGAGGAGGACGACCCGTGCGCCGCGCTGCGCGCCGCCGCGCCGTACCTCGGGCACGTGCAGGTCAGCGACTCCAACCGGCACCAGCCCGGCGCCGGGCACCTGGACTGGGCCGCGCTGCGGGACACGCTCGCCGGGATCGGCTACCCCGGCTGGCTGGCGCTGGAGTGCCGGCTGCGCGGTGAGCCGGTCGCCGCGCTGCGCCAGGCCGCCGCCGTGCTGACCTCCGCCCGGCCCCGGCGGGCCGCCGCGTGACCGGCAGCCTGGCGGCCGGCGTACGGGCGGGCGCGGAACGGGACGCCCGGCTGCGTCGGCTCGCGCTGGCCACGTTGGACGCCAACTGGGAACACGACCACACCGTCCCGTCCCGCACGCTCTACCCGCACCAGTGGAGCTGGGACTCGGCGTTCATCGCGGTCGGGCTGGCGCACGTACGACCGGACCGGGCCTGGCGTGAGCTGCGCACGCTGTTCGCCGCCCAGTGGGTCGACGGGCGGGTGCCGCACATCGTGTTCAACCCGGCGCCGCACCTCGGCCCGTACTTCCCCGGGCCGACGTTCTGGGACTCGGCGTGCGCCGAGGGGGCGCCGGCGGTGGCCACCTCCGGCATCGTCCAGCCGCCGGTGCACGCGCCGGCCGCCTGGCTGGTGCACCGCCGCGCCCCCTCCGACGCGTCGGTGGCCGCGCTGCGCCGGCTCTATCCGCGGCTGGTCGCCCAGCAGCGCTACCTGACCGGGCGGCGGAACGTCGGCGGCGGCGGCCTGGCCGCCATCGTGCACCCGTGGGAGTCCGGCCTGGACAACAGCCCCGCCTGGGACACCCCGCTGGCCGCGGTGCCGGCCGACGAGGCGGTGATGCGCGCGTACCGCCGGCACGACACCGCGCACGCCGACGCCACGCACCGCCCCACCGACCTGGACTACGCGCGGTACGTCGCGCTCGTGGACAGCTACCGGGCCGGCCGCTACCGGGACGAGGGGCTGCTCGGGCGGCACCCGTTCCTGGTGGAGTGCCCGCTGGTCAACGCCGCGCTCGGGGTCGCCGAGTACGCGCTGGCCCGGATCGCGACGGTCGTCGGCGCCGACCCGTGCCCGCACCGGGACCGGGCCGCCCGCCTCACCGAGGCGCTGGTGAGCCGCCTCTGGGACCCGGTCACCGGCACGTTCCGCCCGCGTGACGTCCGCACCGACCGGCTCGTCGGCCCCCGTACCGTGCTCGGGCTGCTGCCGCTGGCCCTGCCCGACCTGCCGGAACCGCAGGTACGGGCCGTGCTGGCCGAGGCGTGCTCGTCCCGGTTCGGCCTGGCGGCCCGGATGGACCGGCCGCTGCCCACGTACGACCGCACCGCGGCGGACTTCGAACCGCTGCGGTACTGGCGCGGGCCGAGCTGGGTGAACACCGGCTGGCTGCTCTGGCAGGGCCTGCGGACCCACCGCCGGGTCGACCTGGCCGCCGGGCTGCGGGACTCCCTGCTCGACCTGGTCGACGGCGCCGGCTGCCACGAGTACTTCCACCCGGACACCGGCGTCGGCCTCGGCTCGCCGGCGTTCAGTTGGACCGCCGCGCTGGTGCTGGACGTGCTCGCCGAGGGCTGACCGGTGCGGTCCGGCCGCCGACCCGGTGGCGTCGCCCCGGGGCCGCTGCCGCCGGCCCCTCCTCGGCGATCGTGCAGTTGTGACCCGTGAGACGTCGGATCGGTGGCTTTTGTCGGGGCGGCAAGTGCAAGATCGCGGGTGGGGGTGGGGGTGGGGGTGGGGGTGGGGGTGGGGGTGGGGGTGCGGGGTTTGTGGGGGTGGGGGGTGGGTACTCGCGGGGGCCGGCGGGGCGGGGGTCTCCCGCGAGGTCGGCGACCGGCTGCCAGGGGAGGCGGAATGCGGTTTCCGCTGTTCGTCGACGCGGTGGCGCGTCGTGCCGAGCTGCCCACCGACGACGCGGCGACGATCTCCCGCGCGGTGTTGCAGACCCTCGCCGAGCGGATCACCGCCGACGAGTCGGCCGACCTGGCCGCCCAGCTCCCCGACGACGTCGGGGGGTACCTCGCGACGGCCGGGCCGCCGGCGACCGGGGCCGCGGTGGACTTCCTCTACCGGGTGGCCGATCGGGCCGCGGTGGATCCGGCGCTGGCCGAGGTGGGGACGCGGGCGGTGCTCGCCACGCTTCGGGAGACGGTCACGGTCGGCGAGTTCCAGGATCTGGTGGCGCAGCTACCCCGGGGGTTCGACGCGATGGTGGACCCGCTTCCGCGTCCGCCGTACGATGTCTGAGCACGCTCCCCGCAACCCGGGTCGAGCTGCGGCGCGGTCGCCCATAAGGCGAAGATTTAACCGCCCAGAAGTACTTTCACCGTAAAATAACTCGCGAGTAGCCATCTACGCTGAAAATCGTCTACGCGCTAGAGGGATGATCGGACGAATTCCTCCGTCCGAGGTACCAGGGGTCGTCCCCCCTTCGGCTCGACCCGGATCGATCCTCTTCCGGTCGAGAGATTGAGCTTTATTCTGCTTCCAATGTGAAGTCCTGGGGGGGATCAATGGTCACATTCGTCGATTGCTGCTGCGCGCCCGCCGTCAGTGGAGCACATTCCGTTTCCTGATGGCAGAGACGATGATCATCAATCGTTTCAGCGCGGTCGCAGCGGTCCACGGTGGCCGTCCGGCCCTGCTCGGCGAGACCCACGAGGTCGGTTACGCCGAGTTGGCCGAGACGGCCGGGGGGTACGCTGCCGTGCTCGTCGCCGCCGGTTTCCGGCCCGGCGACCGCATCGCGCTGCTCACCGCGCACGGCGCGCCGACCGTCGCCGCGCTGCTCGGCACGCTGGCCGCCGGCTGCGCGTACGTGCCGCTGGACCCGGGTTTCCCGGTCGCCCGGCTGCGACACATGGTCGCCGCCGCCGACGTCACCGCCGTGGCCTGCGCCGCCGAGCACCGCGAGCTGGCCCTGACGGTGGCCGACGGTCGTGCCGTGGTGCCCCTGGACGACGTGCCGCCGGCCCCGCTGCGCCCGGTGCCGGTCGACCCGGACGCGCTGGCGTACGTGCTGTTCACCTCCGGCTCCACCGGCGTGCCCAAGGCGGTCGGGCAGACCCACCGCAACCTGGTCCACGTCGTCGACAACCAGATCGACGCGCTCGCCGTCGGCCCGGCCGACCGGCTCAGCCTGCTCGCCTCGTTCAGCTTCGACGCCGCCATCCCGGACCTCTACCCGGCGCTGCTCACCGGCGCCGCCGTCGTCCCGGTCGACCTGCGCCGGCACGGCCTCGCGTACGCGGTGGAGCAGCTCGACCGGCACGGCGTCACCGTGCTGCACTGCACGCCGACCGTCTACCGCTTCCTGCTCGACACGCTCGACGACCGGCGGCTGGCCACCGTGCGCGCGGTGCTGCTCGGCGGGGAACAGGCGACCTGGGCCGACGCGGCCCGCGGCCGGGACCGCTTCGCCGGCGACTGCGTGCTGGTCAACGGCTACGGCGCCACCGAGATGACGTTCGCCGCCCGGCACGTGCTGCCGCTGTCCGAGGTGGACCCGGCCAGGGTCGGGCCGCTGCCGGTCGGCCACGCGTTCCCCGGCTACCGCCTCGACCTCGACCCGGGCACCGGCGAGATCGTGGTCCGCAGCCGGCACCTCGCCCCCGGCTACCTCAACCAGGACAGCGACCGGTTCGCCACGGACGCCGACGGGACGCGCTCGTACCGCACCGGCGACCTCGGCGCGCGGCTGCCCGGCGGGGAACTGGTCTGCCTGGGCCGGCTCGACCGGCAGGTCAAGGTGCGCGGGCACCGGGTGGAGCTGACCGAGATCGAGACCGTGCTCGCCGCCCAGCCCGGCGTCGCCGGGGTCCGCGCCATCGCCCGCGACGGCGAGCTGCTCGCGTACGCCCGCCCGGCCGGCGCCCGCCCCGACCCGGCGGCGCTGCGCGCGGCGCTCGCCGCCGCGCTGCCCGACTACGCCGTGCCGCGCGCGGTGGTCGTGGTGGACGAGTTCCCGCTCACCGTCAGCGGGAAGGTCGACGAGCGGGCGCTGCCCGACCCGGTCGTCGAGGTGCCCGCCGGGGCGGCGCCGGCCACCGACACCGAACGCGTCGTGCACGACATCTGGTGCGCGGTGCTGGGCCGCCCGGCGGTCGGCCGCACCGACAGCTTCTTCGACGTGGGCGGGCAGTCGCTGCTGCTGGGCCGGGTGCAGCAGCAGATCGCCGAGCGGTTCGGCGTCCGGCTGCCGATGCTGCGCCTGTTCGACCACCCGACCGTGGCCACCCAGGCGGCGCTGCTCGACGCGCCGCCGGAGGCGGTCCGCGCCCCGGTGCTGCCCGCGCCCGCCGCGCCGGTCAGCGCGTCCCGCGAGTACACCGGCGACGAGATCGCCGTGGTCGGGATCGCCGGCCGGTTCCCCGGCGCGCCGGACGTGGCGACGTTCTGGTGGAACCTGTGCACCGGGGTCGACTCGGTGCACGACCACACCGACGAGGAGCTGGCCGCGCTCGGCATCGGGTCCCGGCTGCGCGCCGACCCCCGGCACGTCCGCGCCGCCGGCCGGCTCGACGGGGTGGCCGACTTCGACGCCGAGTTCTTCTCCTTCGGCGCCGACGAGGCCGCCCGCACCGATCCGCAGCACCGGCTCTTCCTGGAGACCGCGTGGGAGGCGCTGGAGGACGCCGGGCACGATCCGCAGCGCTTCCCCGGGCTGGTCGGCGTCTACGCGGCCACCTCCGCCAACCGGTACTTCCTGTTCCATCTGATGGACAACCCGGCGGTGGTCGGCGACGTCGACCCGGACGACTGGGAGGCGCGGCTCGTCGGCCGGCAGTTCCCCGACCACCTGCCCGGCCAGGTCGCCTACCGGCTCGGCCTGACCGGGCCGGCGCTGGCTGTGCAGAGCGCCTGCTCCAGCTCGTTGGTCGCGGTCTGCCTCGCCGCGCAGAGCCTCGCCGACTACCAGTGCGACCTGGCGCTGGCCGGCGGCTCCACGGTCATGTGGCCCCGGCACCGGGCCACGCCGGGCGGGCTCGCCTCCCCCGACGGCCGGTGCCGTGCCTTCGACGAGGCCGCGGAGGGCTCCGGGTTCGGCTCCGGCGCGGGCGTCGTCGCGTTGCGCCGGCTCGCCGACGCGCAGGCCGACGGCGACCGGATCTACGCGATCCTGCCCGGGTGGGCGGTCACCAACGACGGCCCGGACCGGGCCGGTTTCGCGGTGCCCGGCCCGGCCGGGCAGGCCGCCGCCGTGGCCAACGCGCTCGCCACCGCCGAGGTCGCCCCGGGCGAGGTCCGCCTCGTCGAGGGGCACGGCAGCGGCACGCCGCTGGGTGACGCCATCGAGGTGGCCGCGCTGCACGAGGTGTACGCCGGCGCCGCGCCGGCCGAGACGTGCGCGCTCGGCTCGGTGAAGACGAACATCGGCCACCTCGATGCCGCCGCCGGCGTCGCCGGGCTGATCAAGACCGTGCTGGCCGTCCGGCACGGCGTGATCCCGCCGAACCTGCACTTCACCCGCCCGCACCCGGAGATCGACCTCGCCGCCGGCCCGTTCTACGTGCCCACCAAGGCCCGGGACTGGCCGGACGGCGGACGCCGGGTGGCCGGAGTGAGCGCGTTCGGCCTGGGCGGCACGAACGCGCACGTGGTGGTGGAACAGCCGCCGCCGGTCGAGCCGGCCGAACCGCCGGGGGAGGGGCCGTGGCTGCTGCCGGTCTCCGCGCGTACGCCGGCGGCGTTGCGGGCCGCGCTGGTCCGGTTGCGCACCCACCTGGCCGGCACCGCGCCGGCGCTGCCCGAGGTGGCCGCCACGCTGGCGCTCGGCCGCCGGCCGTTCGCGCACCGGGCGGCGGTGGTCGCCGCCGACCTGCCCGCCGCGTTGTCCGCGCTGGACGTGCTGCTCGACACCGACGCCCGGCTCGCCGGTGACGCCGGGCCGCTGCGCGAGACGGCCGCCGACTGGGTGGCCGGCCACGACATCGACTGGGACGCCCTGCACCCCGAGGGCACGGTCCGGCGTACCGGGCTGCCCACCTATCCGTTCCAGCGCCGCCGGCACTGGATCGACCCCGTGCAGAGAGGTCCGCGGTGAACTGGTTCGCCTCCACCGGAAGCCGCCCCGAGGCGCCGGTGCAGTTGTTCTGCCTGCCGTACGCCGGCGCGGGCGCCAGCGCGTTCCGGCACTGGCCGGCCGCGTTCGGCCCCGACGTCGAGGTGCTGCCGGTGCAGTTGCCCGGCCGGGAGAAGCGGATCAGCGAGGCCCCGCACTTCACCGTCGCCGAGGTCACCGACGCCATCGCCGCCCGGGCCGACCGCCCGTACGCGATCTACGGCCACTCGATGGGCGGCCGGCTCGGGTTCGAGGTGGTCCGCGAGCTGCGCCGTACCGGCCGTCCGCTGCCGCTGCGGCTCTACGTCGGCGGCGCCCGCGCGCCGCACGTCACCGAGCCGGGTGGCTTCATCGGGCTGTCCCGGGTCAGCGACGACGAGCTGCTGCGCCGCCTCAGCGACGGTGGCGGCCTTCCCGCCGAGGCGTTCAACCACCCGGAGCTGCTGGAGCTGATGCTGCCGCTGCTGCGCGCCGACTTCGGCCGGGTCGACGACTACCGCCACGTCCCGGAGGATCCGCTGCCGGTGCCGATCGTCGCGTTCGGCGGTGACGCGGACGCCGCGGTCACCCGCGCCCAGACCGCCGGCTGGGGCGAGCACACGGCGGCCGGGTTCACCATGCACGAGCTGTCCGGCGGGCACTTCTTCCTGCACGACCGGCTCGCCGAGATGGCCGCGCTGATCCGGGCCGACCTGGCCGCCGCGCCCGGCGTCACGACCGCCGCACCCGGTGCCGCGACGACAGCGCCCGGTGGCCTGACCACCGCTGTCGGCACCTCGACCACCGCGCCCGGCGTCGCTGCCGCCGGGCCCGGCACCTCGACCGCCCGCGCCGGAACCCCGGACGCGGGTCCGGGCCCGGTGCGCGCCGTCGGCCGCGGGACCGCCGGCGGTGCGCACCGGGTGCCGCTCGGGGACACCGGATGGTCCGTGTGGCGCGACGCGATGCTGCGGACCACCGGTTTCCCCGCCGACGGGCTGGTGGCGCTGAGCGCGCCCCGGGCCGCCGCCGCCGCCGACGCGCTGCTGGCCACCGGCACCGGCGAGGAACGGTTCGACACGGAGTTCGACGAGGCGGTGCGCGCCGGCGCCGCGCGGCTCAGCGCGTTGGCCGCCGACCCGCTGCTGCGCGAGGCGGTCACCTGGCAGAACCGGGGCGCCCTGATCGCGTTGGACGGGCTGGCGCGTGGCGGCCCCGACGCGCCCCGCAACGTGCGGCGACGCGACCGGGAGCGGGCGCTGCTGAAGTACTGGCAGCGCTACTGCGGCAAGAACGAGACGGTCGGGTTCTTCGGGCCGGCCTGCTGGGTCACCGTCGACCCCGACCAGCCGGAGGTTGCCCTGGTCAACCCCGGTGAAGGGCTGACCGGGCGACGGTGGGTGTGGTTCGAGTCCTGGGCGCTGGCCGCGTACGCCGACCGGCTCGGCGCGGACCTGGCGGTCCGCCGCTGGTGGCCGCCGATGCTCCGGCCGCACCTGGCGATCCGGGATCGGGACGTGCTCCGGCCCGGCCGCCCGCCGCTGACGCTGACCCCGGTCGAGGCGGCGCTGCTGCGGGCCGCCGACGGCCGCCGCCACGCCGCCGCCCTGGTCGCCGACCCGGCGATCGGGCTGCGCCGGCCCGAGGACGGCTACGCGCTGCTCGACCGGCTGGTGGAGCGGGAGCTGATCACCTGGGACGCGGCGCTGCCGGTGAGCCCGGACGCCGAGCGGGTGCTGGCCGAGCGGATCGCGGCGATCGGTGACGAGCCGGCCCGCGCCGCCGCCCGCGCCGGCTTCGACCGGCTGTGCGCCGCCCGCGACGCGGTGGCCACGGCGGCCGGCGACCCGGACTCGCTGCGCGCCGCGCTGGACGCCCTCGACGCCACGTTCACCGAGCTGACCGGCCTGCCGGCGGTGCGCCGCGCCGGCCAGATGTACGCCGGCCGCACCATCTGCTACGAGGACACCGCCCGCGATCTGGACGTGGTCTTCGGCGCCCCGCTGCTGGCCGAACTGGCCGCCCCGCTCGACGTGCTGCTGCGCGCCGCCCGCTGGCTGGCCAACGCGCTCGCCGACGCCTACCTGGCGGTGCTGCGCGGCCTCCACGACGAGCTGCGCGCCGAGTCCGGCGGCCCGGTGGCGCTGGCCGACCTGTGGTTCCTGGCCCAGGGCCTGTTCTGGGGCGGCGGCGAACGGCCGGTCGACGCGGTCGCCGCCGACTTCGCCGCCCGGTGGGCCGGCCTGTTCGGCCTGGACACGCTGCCCGCCGGCACCACCGACGTGCGGCTGCGCGCGGCCGACCTGGCCGAGAAGATCGACGCGGTCTTCCCCGGCACCCGGCCGACCTGGTCGAACGCCGCCATGCACAGCCCCGACCTGCAGATCTGCGCCACCGACGAGGCGGCGCTGCGGCGCGGCGACTACACCGTGGTGCTCGGCGAACTGCACGCCGCCTGGTCCTCGTTCGACTGCGCGGTCTTCACGCCGTCGCACCCGGACGTCGAGCGGCTGCGCGACGCGCTGGCGGCGGACCTCGGTGAGCGGCGGGTCCGGCTGCTGTTCCCGGCCGACTGGCCGCGCCGCACCAGCCGCACCGCCGAGTCGCTTACCGGCCCGACCGACCGGCAGCTCGCCTTCCTCGACGCGCCCGGCGCGGACCCGGCCCGGGTGCTGCCCACGGTGGACCTCACCGTCGACGACGTGGCCGGCGAACTGGTCGCCACCGCCTCGGACGGGCAGCGCTGGCCGCTCGCGGAGATCTTCGCCGAGCCGTTCAGCGCGCACGCCGTGGACGGCTTCAAACTTGTCGCCGCCGCGCCGTACACGCCGCGGATCACGGTGGACCGGCTGGTGGTGGCGCGGCAGACCTGGCGGACCACGGTCGGGGAGAGCGGCCTGGCCGCCGTCACCGGCGAACGGCAGCGGTTCCTGGCCGTGCGCGACTGGCGTCGCCGGCTCGGGCTGCCCGAGCGGGTCTACGTCAAGCTCGGCACGGAGACCAAGCCGTGCTTCGTGGACCTGGCCGCGCCGGGGTTCGCCGGGATGCTCTGCGCGCTGGTGCGCGCCGCCCGGGTCGACGGCGGCGACGACGTGTCGCTCACGGTCAGCGAGATGCTGCCCGGCCCGGAGCAGGCGTGGGTGCCCGACGGCGCGGGGCGCCGCTACTTCAGCGAGCTGCGCCTGCACCTCACCGACACCGGAGCGCTCGGCACCGACAGCGGAGTGGAGGACGCGCGATGAGCCATCTGCTGCCCCTGGGCACGACCGGCTGGTCGGTGTGGCGGGACGTGGTGCTGCGGACCGCCGGGTTCCCGGCCGCCGGTCTGGACCGGTTCGCCGCGCCCGGGTGCGCGGTCGCCGCGGACGCGCTGCTGGCGGGCGTGAGCAGCGCCGAGGTGTTCGACAAGACGCTGGGTGAGGCGTTCGCCGAGTCCTCCGCGGTGGCCGGCGAACTCGCCGCCGACCCGCTGCTGCGCGAGGCGGTCACCTGGCAGAACCCGGACATGCTCATCGCGTTGGACGGCCTGTTGCGCACCGACCCGCAGGTGCGCAACGTGCGCCGGCGCAAGCGGGAGCTGAGCCTGTTGCGCTACTGGCAGCGCTACTGCGGCAAGGCGGAGACCATCGGCTTCTTCGGCCCGGTCTGCTGGGGCACGTTCGACCCGGCCGTGCCCGGCGTACGGACCGTGCCGGGCGCCGCGCTGGTGCGCCGCCGCCGGGTGTTCTTCGAGGCGTGGGCGCTCATCGCGTACGCCGACCGGCTCGCCGACGACCTGGCGGTGCGCCGCTGGTGGGCGCCGGCGCGGCAGCCGCACCTGACCGTGGTCGGGCGGGAGCTGCGCTGGCCGCTGCACCCGCCGATCGCGCTGACGCCGGTGGAGGCCCGGCTGCTCGCCGCCGCCGACGGGCGTACCCCGGCGGTCGAGCTGGCCGAGCGGCTGTGCGCCGAGGGCGTGGTGCACGGCGTCGACGACGTCTACCTGCTGCTCGACCGGTGGGTGGAACGCGGCCAGTTGAGCTGGGGCGCGAACCTGCCGGTCGCCCCGGACGCGGAGGACGTGCTCGCCGCGCGGATCGCCGCCATCGGTGACGAGCCGGTGCGCGCCGCCACGGCCGCCGAGTTCGACCGGCTCCGCGCCGCCCGCGACGAGGTGGCCGCCGCGGCCGGCGACCCGGACCGGCTCGGCGCCGCGCTCGCCGCGCTCAACGCCGGGTTCACCGCCGTCACCGGCCGCCCGGCCACCCGCAACAGCGGACAGATGTACGCCGGCCGCACGATCTGCTACGAGGAGACCGCCCGTGACCTGGACTTCCAGGTCGGCGCCGCGGTCACCGATGCGCTCGCCGAGCCGCTCGCGGTGGTGCTGCGCACGGCCCGCTGGTTCACCGTCGAGGTCGCCGAGCGCTGCGCCGGGCTCTTCACCGAGCTGCACGAGGAACTGGCGACCGGCGACGAGCCGGTGCGGCTGGCCGACCTGTGGCTGCTGGCCCAGGGCACGCTGATCGCGTCGGACGGCCCGATCGCCCGGGCCGGTGCGGAACTCACCCGCCGGTGGGCCGAGCTGTTCGACCTGCGTGACCTGCCCGCCGACCAGGCGGAGCTGCGGGTCCGCGCGGCGGACCTGGCCGGGCGGGTGGCGGAGCTGTTCCCGGCGTCCGGGCCCGGCTGGCCGTCGGCCCGGCTGCACAACCCGGACGTCCAGCTCAGCGCCGCGTCCCCGGAGGCGGTCGAGCGGGGCGACTTCCTGCTCGTGCTCGGTGAGCTGCACCCGGCCACCGTCGCGTTCGACAGCGCGGTGCTCAGCCCGTTCCACAGCGACCCGGCGGCGCTGCGCGCCGACCTCGACGCGGACCTGGGCCCGGTGCGGCTGCGGGTGCTCTGGCCGGAGAGCTTCCCCCGGCGGACCACCCGCACCACGTACGCGCTGACCGGCCCGGCGGACCGCCAGCTCGGCATCGACACCGCGCACGGCGCCGACGCCGACCGGCTGGTCCCGGCTACCGCGGTCCTGGTGGAGCGCGCCGGTGACCGGCTCACCGCGGTCTTCCCCGACGGCGCCCGCTGGCCGCTGATGGAGGTCTTCGCCACGCTGCTCGGCTCGCTGCTGCTGGACGCGTTCAAGCTGTTCGGCGCCGCGGCGCACACGCCCCGGATCACCATCGACCGGCTGGTGGTGGCGCGGCGCACCTGGCGCACCACGGCCGGCGCGTGCGGGCTCGGCGGTCACGCCGACGAGACCGCCCGCTACCTGGCGGTACGCCGTTGGCGGGCGGCCACCGACCTGCCCGAGCGGGTGTTCGTCAAGATCGGCACCGAGATCAAACCCTGCTACGTGGACCTGACCGGCCCGCTGTACGCGCAGTCGCTCTGCGCCATGGTGGACGCCGCGCTGCGCACCGGCCCGGACGTGCCGGTGGTGGTCTCCGAGCTGCTGCCGGCCCCCGACGAGGCGTGGGTGCCCGACGCCCGGGGCCGCGGCTACGTCAGCGAACTCCGCCTCCAGATCACCGATCCGGCCGAGCACCTGGGAGCACACCGGTGACCCACACCCTGACCGTCAGCGCCGTCTCCGGGCCCGACCTGCCCTGGCCGGACGCCACCCTCGCCGACCTGATCACCGACCGGGCGGCCCGCGTCCCGGACGCGGTGGCGGTGCGCCAGTGGGACACCCGGCTCACCTACCGGCAGCTCGTCGACCGGGCCGCCGGGGTGGCCGCCGCGCTGCGCGCGCACGGTGTCGGCCGCGGCGACCGGGTCGGGGTGTGCGGCGCGCGTACCCCCGACCTGGTGGTCACCGTGGTCGGCGTGCTGCTGGCCGGCGCCGCGTACGTGCCGCTGGAGCCGGGCGGCCCGCGTGACCGGCTGCGGGAGATCGTCCGCGACGCGGACATCCGGGTGGTGGTCGGCGACGCGGCGGTGGCCGAGTTCGGCGCCGAGCCCGGCGTCGAGGCGCTCGGCCTGTCCGGTCCCGCCCCGCTCGCGCCCTGCCCGGCCCGCCCCGGCGACCCGGCGTACGTGTTGTTCACCTCCGGCTCCACCGGCCGCCCCAAGGGCGTGCTCACCACGCACCGCAACGCGGTCCAGTTCGTCACCGGCGTCACGGCGCTGACCGGCGCGGACGCGACCACGCACAGCCTCGGCATCGCCTCGCTCGGCTTCGACGCGGCCACCATGGACCTGTTCGTGCCGCTGATCCTCGGCGGCACGGTGCAGCTGCTCGGCACCGACGACCGGGCCGACCCGGTGCGGCTCGCCCGGTTCGTCGCCGCGCACGAGGTGAACTGGGGGTTCGTCACCCCCACCGTGCTGGCCCTGCTCGACCCGGCGGACCTGCCGTCGTGGCGGGTGCTGCTCTGCGGCGGCGAGGCGGTCCCGGCCGAACTGGCCGCCCGCTGGGCGCCGGGCCGGCGGTTCCTCAACGGCTACGGCCCGACCGAGACCACCGTGCTGGTGCTCCTCGGTGACCTCACCCCGGCCGACGTCGACCCGGCGCCGATCGGCCGGCCGCTGGCCAACCACCGCGCGTACGTGGTCGACGCCGACCTGCGGCCGGTGCCGCCGGGGGAGACCGGTGAGCTGCTGATCGGCGGGCCGGGCCTGGCCGACGGCTACCTGAACCGGCCCGGCCTGACCGCCGAGCGGTTCGTGCCCGACGCGTTCGGCGCGACCCCCGGCGAGCGGCTCTACCGCACCGGGGACCTGGTCCGGCAGGCGCCGGACGGCCGGATCGTCTACCTCGGCCGGGCCGACCGGCAGGTCAAGGTGCGCGGCCAGCGCATCGAGCTGGGCGAGATCGAGGCGGTGCTGGCCGATCACCCCGGCGTCGAGCGGGCCGCCGTGGAGGCGCTGCCCGGCCCGGCCGGCACCGAGCTGGTCGCGTTCCTCACTCCGGCCGGCGCGCCGGACGACGACGCGCTGCGGGCGTACGCCGAGCAGCGGCTGACCACCGCGATGCTGCCGGCCCGGACGGTGCGGCTGGCCGCGCTGCCGGCCAGCCCGGTCACCGGCAAGCTGGACCGGTCCGCGCTGCGCGAGCTGGCCACGGCCGCCGCGCCGGCCCACGACGTGCCTGACGACGTGCCCGACGGCGGCGACCCGGTGGCGGCGGCGGTGCGGCGGGTCTGGACCCGGCTGCTCGGCGCGGCCCCCACCCCGGACGCCGACTTCCTCGCCGCCGGCGGCAACTCGATCGCCGCGATGCGGCTGGTCGCCGCGCTGCGCGCGGAGACCGGCCGGCAGGTGGACACCCGGGTGTTGTTCACCGACCGCACGTTCGCCGCGCTGGTGGACCGGGTCCGGGCCGCCGACCCGGCCGGCGGCGACGAGCTGACCACCGGCAACCCGCCCACGCTGTCGCCGCCGCAGCGGCGACTGTGGTTCATGGACCAGCTCGCGCCGTCCAGCGCGCCCTACAACATCGCGGTCGCGCACCGGCTGCGCGGGCCGCTCGACACCGGCGCGCTCGGCGCCGCGCTACGCGCCGTCGCCGAGCGCCACGACGTGCTGCGCTGGCGCATCCCGCAGCAGGGCGGCGTGCCGTACGCGGTCCGCGAGGAACCGACCGACGTGGCCGTGCCGGTGGTCGACCTGACCACCGCCGCCGACCCGGACACCGAGCTGGCCACCATGCTCACGGCCGGCGCCGGGCACGCGTTCGACCTGGCCACCGGCCCACCCTGGCAGGTCACCGCCTACCGGCTCGCGGCCGAGGAGCACGTGCTGGCGGTGACCGTGCACCACGCGGTCTTCGACGGCTGGTCCGAGACGCTGCTCTACGACGAGCTGGCCGCCGCGTACGCCCGCGCGCTCGGCCGGCCGACGCCGGGCCGCCCGCCGCTGTCCGCCACGTACGCCGACTACGCGGTCTGGCGGGAAGAACGGGACCGGCGTCGGGGCGAGGCCGACCTGGCCTGGTGGACCGGGCACCTGTCCGGCGCGCCGACCGTGCTGGAGCTGCCCCGCGACCGGCCCCGCCCGGCCGTGCAGACGTACGCCGGCGCGGAGGCCGCGGTCCGGCTGGACGCCGCCGCCGACCGGGCGGTACGCGAGCTGGCCGCCCGGCGCGGCACGACCGTCGCGGCGGTGCTGCTGGCCGGCTTCGGTGAGCTGCTGCGCCGGCTCACCGGCGGCGACGACCACGTGCTCGGCGCGATCGTCGCGGACCGGCGGCTGGCCGCGTTCGACGAGGTGATCGGCTTCTTCATCGACACCGTGCCGGTGCGGGTGCGCGCCGGCGGCAGCTTCGCCGCGCAGGTCGACCGGTGCGCCGCCGAGCTGCACGAGGTCACCGCGCATCCGGGCGCGCCGCTGGAACGCCTCGTCGAGGCGCTCGGCGTCGGCCGGGACACCTCCCGCGCCCCGCTGGTGCAGGTGCTGTTCAACGTGCTCAACTTCGTCCCGCCCCGGCTGGCGCTGGCCGACCTGACCGTCGAGCCGGTGCCGGTGCCGAAGCCCGGCTCGCCGTTCGACCTGACCGTCTACGTGGTGGAGCGGGACGGGCGGGCCGGCGTCGAGGTGGTCTACAACCCGGACCTGTTCGACGGCGACCGGATCACCGCGCTGCTGGCCGACCTGGCCGCCCTGGTCGGCGCGCTCGCCGCCGACCCGGACGCGCCGGCCGGCGAGGTGGCCCCCGAGCTGCCCCGCCCGGCGGTCCGGGTGGCCGCGCTGGGCGCGATGACGGTGGCCGCCGCTGAGCCGGCCCGGGCGCCGCTGCCGGTCGGGTCGGACGCGCTCACCGGGACCGAGGAGCTGATCGCCGGCATCTGGCGGGACGTGCTCGACCGGGAGACGGTCGGCGTCACGGACAACTTCTTCGACATCGGCGGCCACTCGATGGCGCTCGCCGCCGTGCACGCCCGGCTCGTCGAGGCCACCGGCCGCTCGATCACCATGCTCGACCTGTTCCGCCACCCGACCGTGCGGGCGCTCGCCGCCAGCCTCGACGGCGCCGCCGACCGGCCGGAGCTGGCCCGCGCCGCGATGCGCGCGGCCGCCCGGCGGGGCCGCGCCCGCCGTACCCCGCCACCCCGCAGACCGCACCAGCCGTGATGCCGCAACCCCTTGTGAATGAAGGACCTCCCATGCAGAACGATATTCCCGCCGCCGACGACGACGGCATCGAGCCCATCGCGATCGTCGGGCTGGCCGCCCGCCTGCCCGGCGCGGCCGACGTCGACGAGTTCTGGCGCAACCTGGTCGACGGCGTGGAGTCGACGACCGAGCTGACCCGTGAGGAGCAGCTCGCCCGGGGCGTCAGCGCCGACGAGGTCGACGACCCGAGCTGGGTGAACCGGGCCCCGCTCGTCGACGGCTACGACGAGTTCGACGCCGGCCTGTTCGGGATGACCGCCCGCGAGGCCGAGACCACCGACCCGCAGCACCGGCTGTTCCTGGAGACCTGCTACACCGCGTTGCAGGACGCCGGCTACGACCCGGGTCGCTACGACGGCGCGGTCGGCGTCTACGCCGGCAGCGGCGGCACCACCTACCTCAACCGTTACGTGCTGCGCAACAAGCGCGTCGGCGGCAACCCGCACGGTGCGGTCTCCATCGCCACCGGCAACTCGCCGAACTACGTGGCCACCAACGTGTCGTACCGGCTGGACCTGCGCGGCCCGAGCATGACCGTGCACACCGCCTGCTCGACCTCGCTCGTCGCGTTCCACCTGGCCTGCGAGGCGCTGCGCAACGGCGAGTGCGACATGGCGCTGGCCGGCGGCGTCAACATCGAGCTGCCGCACGCCGGTTACCTGGGCATGGACGGCTTCACCTCGCCGGACGGCCGGTGCCGGCCGTTCGACGCCGACGCCAACGGCACGGTGTGGGGCAGCGGCGTCGGCGTCACGCTGCTCAAGCGGCTCTCCGACGCGATCGCCGACGGCGACACGATCCGCGCGGTGGTGCTCGGCAACGCGATCAACAACGACGGCGCCGGCAAGGTCGGCTTCACCGCCCCCAGCATCGACGGGCAGATGGAGGCCGTCGCCCAGGCCGTCGGGCTGGCCGGGATCGACCCGCGCACCATCAGCTACGTCGAGGCGCACGGCACCGGCACCGCACTGGGCGACCCGATCGAGGTCGCCGCGCTCTCCGCCGTCTACACCAAGGACACCGACGACCGGGGCTGGTGCGGCATCGGCTCGGTGAAGTCGAACATCGGCCACCTCAGCCAGCCCTCCGGCATCGTCAGCGTGATCAAGACGGTGCTCGCCATGGAACACGGGCTGATCCCGCCGACCATCAACTACGAGTCGCCGAACCCGGCCATCGACTTCGCCGACACCCCGTTCTACGTGGCGAACACGCTGACCAAGTGGGACGCCGACGGCGGGCCGCGCCGGGCCGGGGTCAGCTCGTTCGGCATCGGCGGCACCAACGCGCACGTGGTGCTGGAGGAGGCGCCGGCCGCGTACCGGACCGAGCGGCGGGTGCGTCCGGCGCACCTGCTCCAGGTGTCGGCGAAGACCCCGACCGCGCTGGACACCGCCGTGCGCGACCTCGCCGACCACCTGGAGCGCGCCACCGCCGGCGGTCCCGACCTGCTCGCCGACGTCGCGCACACGCTGCGCGTCGGCCGTCAGCGGTACGCCCACCGCGCCGCCGTGGTCGCCGGCGACCCGCAGACCGCCGCCGCCGCGCTGCGCGACAAGCGCAAGGCGCACCGGGGCGTCGCCGACGGCCCGGCCCCCCGGGTGGCGTTCCTGTTCAGCGGGCAGGGCGCGCAGTACGCCGGCATGGGCGCCGAGCTGTACGCCGAGGACCCGGCGTTCGCCGCCGCCGTGGACGAGTGCGCCGAGCTGCTCCGCCCCGAGCTGGGCCTGGACATCCGGGACCTGATCCTGGGCCGGGACCCGGAGGCGGCGACGAAGCTCACCGAGACCCGCTGGACCCAGCCGGCCCTGTTCACCGTCGAGTACGCGCTCGCCGCCGCCTGGCGGGCCGCCGGCGTCACCCCGGCCGCGATGGTCGGCCACTCGATCGGCGAGTACGTCGCCGCCACGCTCGCCGGCGTGCTCGACCTGGCCGACGCGCTGAAGGTGGTGGCCGCCCGGGGCCGGCTCATGCACGCGCTGCCGGCCGGGTCCATGCTGGCCGTCACGCTCGACGAGTCGGCGGTGGCCGAGCGGCTGCCCGAGGGTCTGTCGGTGGCGACCGTGAACGGCCCCGGCACCTGCGTGGTGGCCGGCGAGACCGCGCTGGTCGAGGCGTTCGCGGAGAGCCTGGGCAGCAAGCAGAAGTCGAAGCTGCTGCGCACCTCGCACGCGTTCCACTCGCCGATGATGGACCCGATCCTGGACGAGTTCACCGCGTTGATGGCGAGCGTGCCGCTGCGCGCGCCGGCGGTGCCGTTCGTGTCCAACGTGACCGGCACCTGGATCACCGAGGCGGAGGCCACCGACCCGGCGTACTGGGCCGCGCACCTGCGCCGGCCGGTCCGCTTCGGCGCGTGCGTGGCCACGCTGCTCGCCGAGGGCACCTGGGCGCTCGTCGAGTGCGGCCCCGGCCGGCAACTGGCCAACCTGGCCCGGATGCAGGTCGCGAAGGCCGGCGAGGCGCAGCGCGCGCTCACCCCGCTGGGCAGCCTGCCCGGCCCGGGGGAGCCGACCGGTGACCTGGCCACGCTGCTCGGCACCGCCGGCGCGCTCTGGTGTGCCGGCGTGCCGGTGACGCTCGCCGTCGACCCCGACGCGCGGCGGGTGCCGCTGCCCACGTACCCGTTCGAGCGTCGCCGCTACTGGGTCGAGCCGGACCCGGTGGAGCAGGTGGCGGCGGCCCCGGCCGAGACCGGCCCGCGCCCGCTGCCGGAGTGGTTCGCGGTGCCGGTGTGGCGGCAGGCCGCGCCGGCCCGGACCGTCGAGCCGCTGGGCCGGTGCCTGGTGCTGGCCGACGGCCCGCGCGGCGAGGCGCTCGTCGCGGCGTTGCGGGCCGCCGGCGACGACCCGGTCGAGGTACGCGTCGGCGGCGTGTTCGCCGCCACCGCCAACGGCTTCCGGCTGCGCCCCGGCGCCCGCGAGGACGCCGAGGCACTGGTCGCCGCGCTCGGCGCGGACCTGCCCCGGCGGATCGTGCACGCGTTCGCGCTGGACGGCGAGCCGGCCGGCACCGACATCGCCGCCGCCTGGGCCGCCCAGGAGCGCGGCTTCTTCGGCGCGCTGCACCTGGTGCAGGCGCTCGCCGGCGCCGGCCTGACCGGCGACGAGGCGGGCGTCCGGCTCGACCTGGTCACCGCCGGCATCGGCGACGTGCGCGGCGACGACCTGGTCCGGCCGGAGCACGCCGCGCTTGCCGGTCTGGCCCGGGTGCTGCCGGCCGAGCTGCCCGGCCTGACCGTCCGGCTGCTCGACGCCGACCCGGCGGCGCGCGGCGTGGCCGCCCTGGCGGTGGAGCTGCGCAGCCCGGTCGACCCGGAGCACCCGGAGGTGGCGCTGCGCCGCGACCGGCGCTGGGTGGGCGGCTACGAGCAGGTGACCGTGGCCGCCGAGGACGAGCCGGGCGTGCTGCGCGAGGAGGGCCGCTACCTGATCACCGGCGGGCTCGGCGGCATCGGCGTCACGTTGGCCGAGGACTTCGCCCGCCGGGCCCGCGCCAAGCTGGTGCTGCTGGCCCGCTCCGGTCTGCCCGAGCGCGACGACTGGGACGCGCACCTGGCGGTGCACGGCGGCGCCGACCGGGCCGGCCGGGCCATCGCGGCGATCCGCCGGATGGAGGCGGCCGGCGCCGAGGTGCTGGTGCTCGCCGCGGACGTCACCGACGCGGACGACCTGCGTCGGGTCCGCGCGGAGGCGGAGCGCCGGTTCGGCGGGCTGGACGGCATCGTGCACGCCGCCGGCCTGCCCGGCGGCGGCATGGCCGAGGTCAAGGAGCGGGCCGAGGCGGAGCGGGTGCTCGCCCCGAAGCTGGCCGGCACGCTGGCCCTGGCCCAGGTCTTCGGCGACCTGCCGCTGGACTTCGTGGTGCTCTGCTCGTCGATCACGGCGGTGATCGGCGGCTTCGGTCAGGTCGACTACTGCGCCGCGAACAACGTGCTGGACGCGTTCGCGCGCTCCGGCGCCGGGTTCCGCGCGCCGGTGGTGTCGCAGAACTGGGGCGGCTGGGCCGAGGTCGGCATGGCCGTGGAGACGGCCGCGCCGGCCGCGTTCCGGGCCGCCGGTCGGGACACCCTGACCAGCCCGGTCACCCACCCGGTGCTGACCACCATGGTCACCGGCCCGGACGGCGTCGTGCTGCACGGCCTGGTCGCGGCCGACACCCACTGGCTGCTCGACGAGCACCGGATCGGCGGGGTGCCGGTGGTGCCCGGCACCGCCCACCTGGAGTCGGTGCGCGCCGCCGTGGTCGCCGCGCTGCCCGCGCCGGCCCCGGACGCCGCGGTGGAGCTGCGCGACGTGGTCTTCCTGGAGCCGTTCTCGGTGCCGGACGGCACCGTCGCGCAGTACCGGGTGGAGCTGGCCCCGACCGAGGAGGGCGTGGACTTCACCGTGGCCAGCCTCGCCGCCGGCCGGCTGCGCGCCCACGTGCGGGGCACGGCCGGCTGGACCACCGAGCCCGCGCCGCCGGCCGCCCCGGCCGAGGTGGCCGGCCGGCGGGTCGACGACGACGCCTCGTTCGGCCGGGGCCGCACCAGCATGCTCACGTTCGGGCCGCGCTGGGCGGCGCTGGCCGAGCACCACCTCGCCGAGGGCGAGGAGCTGGCCCGGGTGGAGGCGCCCGCCGCGGCCCTGGCCGACCTGCCGTCCTGGGGGCTGCACCCGGCGCTGCTCGACGTGGCCACCGCGTTCGGCCGGGGGCAGGGCGACGGCACGTACCTGCCGCTGTCGTACGGCCGGATCACGGTGCGCGGGACGCTGCCGGCGACGTTCCACAGTCACCTGCGGCACCGGCCGGCCGCCACCGACGAGGTGGTCGCCGCCGACCTGTCGCTGCGTGACCCGGACGGTCGGGAACTGGTCGCGATCAGCGACTTCGTGCTGCGCCGGGTCGACCAGAGCGCGGTCACCGGCAACCTCGCCGAGGCGCCGGCGACGGCCGACGCGCCGGACGCGGTCACCGAGGACATCCGGCCGGTCGACGGCGCGGAGGCGTTCCGCCGCAGCCTCGGCGCGGGCCTCGGCGCGCAGGTGGTGATCGCCACCCGCACGGTCGCCGACATCCGGCGTCGGGCGGCCCGGGTCACCACGGACAGCCTGGCGGAGGAGACCGACGCCCCGGTCGTCGCCTCGGCCGCCACCGGCGGCGGCTCGGCCGCCCCGCGTACCGAGCTGGAGAAGACCGTCGCCCAGGTGTGGCAGGACGGCCTCGGCGTCACCGACGTCGGCGTGGACGACGACTTCTTCGCCCTCGGCGGCAACTCGCTGGTCGCCGTGCAGCTCATCGCCGCGATGCGCAAGGCGACCGGGGTGCGGCTGCCGATGCGCAGCCTCTTCGAGACCCCCACCGTGGCCGGCCTGGCGGCCCGGATCGAGGAGCTGCGCGCCGAGGCGCCCGCCGACCAACCGGCCGCCCCGGCGGCGATCCCGGCCATTCCGCGGCTGCCCCGCGGCTGACATCCCCCCGACGGAACAAGGAGACACCGCACCATGAGCGAGACAACCGCCACGCTCCCGGTGGTCGTCGAGAACGACGGCCGGGCGCTGACCGACCTGATCGCGGCCCGGCGCGCCGAGCTGCGGGACACGCTCGTCGCCAGCGGCGGGCTGCTGTTCCGCGGCTTCGACCTCGGCGGCGTGGACGGCTTCGACGCCGCCGTGCGCGCGCTGGCCGGCGAGCCGCTGACCTACACCGAGCGTTCCTCGCCCCGGCACTCCATCAAGGGCCGGGTCTACACCTCGACCGACTACCCGCCGGACGAGGAGATCTTCCTGCACAACGAGAACTCGTACCAGGCGCGGTGGCCGTTGACGTTGTTCTTCTACTGCGTCACCCCGCCGGAGACCCGGGGCGCCACCCCGCTGGCCGACGTGCGCCGGGTGTACGAGCTGATCGACCCCGCGGTCCGGGAGGAGTTCGTCAGGCGTCGCTGGATGCTGATGCGCAACTTCCACGGCGACTTCGGCACCCGCTGGCAGGAGGTGTTCAACACGGAGAGCCGCGCCGAGGTGGAGGCGTACGCGGCGGCCAACGGCATCACCGTGGAGTGGGTCGGCACGGACGGCCTGCGTACCCGCGCGGTCCGCGACGCGGTGCACTACCGGCCCGGCTCGGACACGCCGCGCTGGTTCAACCACGCCACCTTCTTCCACCTGAGCACGCTGCCGGCGGACTACCAGGAGGGGCTGCTGGCCATGTTCGGCGCCGACGGGCTGCCGTCGAACACCTACTACGGCGACGGCGGCGAGATCCCCGCCGACGTCATGGACCACCTGCGGGCCGCCTACCGGGCGGCCACGGTCCGCTTCGACTACCAGCGCGACGACGTGCTGGTGGTCGACAACATGACCGCCGCGCACGGCCGGGAGCCGTTCACCGGCCCCCGCAAGATCGCCGTGGCGATGGCCGAGGCGTACACCCCCGACACCGCTGGAGCGAACTGACATGGCCGAATCCCGATTCCTGGTCGTCCGCAACGACGAGGAGCAGTACTCGATCTGGTCGGCCGACCGGGAGCTGCCCGCCGGCTGGCACGACACCGGCTTCGCCGGCAGCCGCGAGGAGTGCCTGGCCCACGTGGACGAGGTCTGGACCGACATGCGCCCCCGCTCGGTACGCGAGGCGCTCTCATGAGCCAGCGGGAGTGGACGTTCCCGGCCTCGTACGCCCAGGAGCGGGTGTGGATGGCCAACCAGCTCGACGCCGGCTCGCCGGTGTTCAACGTCTCCATCCCGTGGGCCTTCCCGGCCGACGTGGACGCCGAGGCGGCGAGCGACGTGGTCAACCGGGTGGTGGCCCGGCACGAGGCGCTCCGTACCCACCTGCGCGTCGACGACGGCGCGCTGGTGCAGGTGGTGCGCGCCCACGAGCCGGTGCCGCTGCCCACCACCGACCTGAGTCACCTGCCGGCCGGCGAGCGGCTGGCCGAGTTCGAGCGGCTCCGCGCCGAGCTGGGCCGCACCCCGATCCCGCTGGACGCGCCGCCGCCGTGGCGGGCCCGGCTGTTCCGCCTCGACGACGCCTGGGCGCTGGCGTTCGTGGCGCACCACGCCGTCTTCGACAGCCACTCGGCGGTGCTGTTCCACGCCGAACTGGCCGCGTTCTGCGAGGCGGCGCGCACCGGCGCCGAGCCCGCCGTGCCGGAGCTGCCGATCCAGTACGCCGACTTCGCGGTCTGGCAGCGCCAGCAGCTCACCGGCGACGAACTGGACCGGCAGCTCGCGTTCTGGACCGGCCACCTGGCCGGCGCCCCGGCCGTCACCGGCCTGCCGCTGGACCGGTCCCGTCCGGCCCAGCTCGGCTTCGCCGGCGACGAGGTGCGGTTCACGCTGCCCGACGGGCTGCTCGACCGGGTCGGCGCGTTGGCGGTCGGCGCGCAGGCCACCCCGTACATGGTGCTGCTGGCCGGCTTCGCGGCGCTGCTGTCGCGGATCTCCGGCGACACCGACGTGGTGGTCGGCGTCTCCACCGCGGGCCGCGACAACCCGGAGCTGGCGTCGCTGATCGGGATGTTCGTCAACCCGGTGGCGCTGCGCTGCGACGTCTCCGGCGACCCGACCTTCACCGACCTGCTCGGCCGGGTGCGCAACGGCCTGATCGACGCCATGGAACACGGGCAGACCCCGTTCCAGAAGATCGTCGAGGCGGTGGACCCGCAGCGCGACCCGTCCGTGCAGCCGATCTTCCAGACCGCGCTGAACTGGATCCCGGACTCCGGCCTCGACCCGGTCGAGCTGGGCACCACCAAGGACGACCTGGCGTTCGACATCACCACCGGGGAGTGCCGCCTGGTCTACCGGACCGCGCTGTTCGACCGGGCGACCGCGGAGACGGTGACGCGGCGCTACGTGCGGCTGCTCGCCGCCGGAGTGGCCGAGCCGGACCGCCCGGTCGGCGCGCTGCCGCTGCTCACCGACGACGAGCGGGACCTGGTGCTGCGCGCCGGGACCGGCGCCGCGCACGACCTGCCGGCGGCCACCGTCACCGACGAGGTGCAGCGGCAGGCCGCCGCCACCCCGGACGCGCCGGCGTTGGTCTGCGACGGCGTGACGCTCAGCTACGCCGAGCTGAACACCGCCGCGAACCGGCTGGCCCGGCTGCTGGTGGCGCGCGGCGCCGGCCCGGAGACCCGGGTCGCGCTCGCCCTGCCCCGTTCCTGCGAGCTGGTGGTGGCGATGCTCGCGGTGCTCAAGACCGGCGCCGCGTACGTGCCGGTGGACACCGCGTACCCGGCCGGGCGGATCGCCTACCTGCTGGCCGACGCCGCTCCGGCACTGGTGGTGGCCACCGCGGACACCGCCGCGTCGGTACCCGGCGACGCGCTGGTGCTCGACGGGGAGATCGGCGCGGACCAGCCCGGCGACGACCTCACCGACGCCGACCGGGTCGCCGCGTTGCGCCCCGAGCACCCGGCGTACGTGCTGTACACCTCCGGCTCCACCGGCCGCCCGAAGGGCGTGGTGGTCGAGCACCGGGCGGTCGCCGCCTACCTGGCCTGGGCCCGGGCGACCTACCCGGGGCTGGCCGGCACCGCGCTGCTGCACTCGCCGGTCTCGTTCGACCTCACCGTCACCGGCCTGCTCGGCACGCTCACCGCCGGCGGCACGGTGCGGCTCGCCGCGATCGACTCGCCGGCCGCGCGGGCCGGTGGCCGGCCGTCCTTCCTCAAGGTCACCCCGAGCCACCTGCCGCTGCTCGACGGCGAGCTGTCGCCGACGGTCGACCTGGTGATCGGCGGCGAGGCGCTCAGCGGCGAGCAGCTCGCCGGCTGGCGGTCCGCGCACCCCGACGTGGCGGTGGTCAACGAGTACGGCCCGACCGAGGCCACCGTCGGCTGCGTCGCGGCCCGGATCGCCCCCGGCGAACCGGTCCCGCCCGGCCCGGTGCCGATCGGCACGCCCACCTGGAACACCGGCGCGCTGCTGCTCGACGCCGCGGGCCAGCCGGTCCCACCGGGCGTGGTCGGCGAGCTGTACGTCACCGGCGCGCAGCTCGCCCGCGGCTACCACGACCGGCCCGGCCTCACCGCCGAGCGCTTCCTGCCCTGTCCGTACGGCCCGTCCGGCACGCGCATGTACGCCACCGGCGACCTGGCCCGCTGGCGTCCCGACGGCACGCTCGACTACCTGGGCCGCCGCGACGACCAGGTCAAGGTGCGGGGCATGCGGATCGAGCTGGGCGAGGTCGAGGCCGCGCTGCTCGCCCACCCGGACGTACGGGCCGCCGCCGCGGCGGTGCGCACCGACGGTGGCGAGCCGATGCTGGTCGGCTACCTGGTCGGGCCCGCCCATGAGGACTCGGTCCGCGCCGAGCTGGCCCGCGAGCTGCCGGCGCACCTGGTGCCGGCCGCCCTGGTCCGGCTGGACACGTTGCCGTTGACGCCCAACGGCAAGCTGGACCGTGCCGCGCTGCCCGCCCCGGCGGCCACCGAACCGGCCGAGGACAGCTACGTCGCCCCGCGTACCGAGGCCGAGGCGCTGGTCGCCGAGGTGTACGCCGACATCCTCCAGGTGGAGAAGGTCGGCGCGCTTGACGACTTCTTCGCGCTCGGCGGCAACTCGCTGCGCGGCATGCGGGCGATGGCCCGGATCCGCGCCGAGGTGGACGTCGACCTGCCCATGCGGGCGCTGTTCTCCAGCCCCGTGGTGGCCGACCTGGCCGGCCAGATCGAACAGCGGATCGCCGCCGAACTCGACGGCCTCTCCGACTCCGAGGTCGCCGCGCTGCTCGCGGCGGAAGAGGGAACCAACTGATGACCGACCTGAAGGATCCGGCCCGCGAGGCGGCCCGGCAGGCGCTGATCGCCAAGCGGTTGCGCGCCCGCCAGTCCGCCCCCGCGGCCCGGATCACCCCCCGGCCCGACGGCGCGCCGGTGCCGCTGTCCTACGCCCAGGAGCGGGTCTGGTTCATGGACCAGCTCGCCCCGGGCGAGGCGGCGTACCACATCGCGGTGCCGCTGCGGGTGCGTGGACCGCTCGACGTCGACGCGCTGCGCGCGGCCCTGGCCGCGCTCGCCGCCCGGCACGAGTCGCAACGCACCCGATTCCCGGCCGACGCCGACGGCCGCCCCACGGTGGTGGTCGCCGACACCCCGGACGTGCCGCTGACCGTGGTGGAGGCCGCCGACGAGACCGCCGCGCAGGCGCTCGTCGACGCGGCGGCGGCCGAGCCGTTCGACCTGGCGCACGGCCCGCTGCTGCGCGCGCTGCTGATCCGGCTGTCCGCCTCGGACCACGTGCTGTTCCTCGGCCAGCACCACATCGTCGGTGACGGCTGGTCGGTGGACGTGCTGCTGCGCGACCTGATCACGCTGTACCGGGGCGGTGAGCCGCCGGCCCTGCCGATCCAGTACGGCGACTTCGCCGTCTGGGAGGCCCAGGAGCTGGACGGTCCGCAGGCCCGGGCGCACGTCGACTACTGGAAGCAGCGCCTCGCCGGCATCACGCCGCTGGAGCTGCCGCTGGACCGGCCCCGCCCGGCCACCCAGACCTACCGGGGCGACTTCGTCGAGTTCCAGCTCGACCCGGCGGCCACCGAGGCGCTCAACGCGCTCACCCGGGACAGCGGCGGCACGCTGTTCATGACGCTGCTGTCGGCGTACCAGGTGCTGCTGGCCCGGCACGCCGGTCAGGACGACTTCGCGGTCGGCGCGTCGGTGGCCGGCCGGTCCGCGCCGGAGCTGGAGAACGTGGTCGGCATGTTCATCAACATGCTGCCGCTGCGGGCCGAGCTGGCCGGCGACCCGACCTTCACCGAGCTGCTGGCCCGCACCCGGCGCAGCGTGCTCGACGGTTTCGAGCACGCCGAGGTGCCGTTCGCCAAGGTGGTGCACGAGCTGGGCCTGCCGCGCGACGTGAGTCGCTCGCCGGTGTTCCAGACCATGTTCGTGCTCCAGAACTACGAGATGGGCCGCTTCCGCGGCGTGTCCCGCTCCGACGAGGTCACGTTCGAGTGGACCCCGATGGAGTTGCAGGCCACCCGGTTCGACTTCGAGCTGCACGCGGTGGAGACCGTCGATGGGCTCTGGGGCAAGCTGGTCTTCAACACGGACCTGTTCGACCGGGCCACGGTCGAGCGGATGGCCCGGCGGTGGACCGCGCTGCTGGACGCGATCGTCGCCGCGCCGGACACTCCGGTGTCCCGGCTGCCGCTGCTGTCCGACGTCGAGCGGGAGCTGCTCGCCGGCTGGAACGACACCGCGGCGGACTTCCCCCGCGACGAGACGCTGCACGGCCCGGTCGAGGAGCGCGCCGCCACCACCCCGGACGCGGTCGCGGTCACCATCGACGGGACCAGCCGCACGTACGCGGAGCTGAACGCCGAGGCCAACCGGATCGCGCACCGGCTGCGCGCGGCCGGCGTGGGCCCGGAGACGCTGGTCGGGGTGTGCGCGGAACGCTCGGTCGAGCTGGTCGCCGGCCTGCTCGGCGTGCTCAAGGCCGGCGGCGCCTACCTGCCGCTGGACCCGGAGTACCCGGCGGACCGGCTGGCCTTCATGGTCACCGACGCGGACGCGCCGGTGGTGCTGGTCCAGTCGCACCTGCGCGACGTGCTGCCGGCCACCACCGCCACCGTGCTCGACCTCGACGACGCGACGGTCTGGGCCGACCAGCCGGTCACCGACCCGACGCCGGTGGCCGGGCCGCAACACCTGGCGTACGTCATCTACACCTCCGGTTCCACCGGCCGCCCGAAGGGGGTGCCGAACACCCACCGGGGCATCGTCAACCGGCTCGACTGGATGCAGCGGACCTACGGTCTCGGCGCCGACGACGCGGTGCTCCAGAAGACGCCGGCCAGCTTCGACGTGTCGGTCTGGGAGTTCTTCTGGCCGCTGCGCACCGGCGCCCGGCTGGTGCTGGCCAAGCCCGGCGGGCACAAGGACGCCGGCTACCTGCGCGACCTGCTGGTGTCCGAGCGGATCACCACCACCCACTTCGTGCCGTCGATGCTGACGGTGTTCCTGGCCGAGGAGGGCGTCGAGGCGGCCACCGCGCTGCGGCGGGTGATCTGCTCCGGCGAGGAGCTGCCGCTGACCTCGGCGGTCGACTTCACCGCCCGGCTGCCCTGGTGCGGCCTGCACAACCTGTACGGCCCGACCGAGGCGGCCATCGACGTCACCTCCTGGGCGTGTGAGCCGGAGCGGCTGGCGCAGGTGACGAGCGTGCCGATCGGCGCGCCGATCGCGAACCTACGGCTGCACGTGCTCGACGCGTCGGGGGCGCAGTGCCCGGTCGGCGTCGCCGGTGAGCTGCACATCGGTGGCGTCGGCCTGGCCCGCGGCTACCACCGGCGGCCGGCGCTGACCGCGGAGAAGTTCGTTCCCGACCCGTTCTCTGGCGAGCCGGGGGCCCGGCTCTACCGCACCGGCGACCTGGCCCGCTGGGTCGTCGGGCCGGACGGCGCCGGGGTGATCGAGTTCCTCGGCCGGATCGACCACCAGGTCAAGCTGCGCGGCCTGCGCATCGAGCTGGGCGAGATCGAGAGCGCGCTGCGCGAGCAGCCCGACGTCACCGAGGCCACGGTGATCGTCCGCGAGGACAGCCCGGGCGACAAGCGGCTCACCGCGTACCTGGTGGGGGCGGCCGAGCACGCCGCGCTGAAGGCGGCGCTCAAGGACACGCTGCCGGAGTACATGGTGCCGGCCGCGTTCGTCACGCTCGACGCGCTGCCGCTGACCCCGAACGGCAAGCTCGACCGCAAGGCGCTGCCCGCGCCGGTGGTCACCCGCGAGGCGTCGGTGGCGCTCGTCGAGCCGCGGGACGACACCGAGCGGGCCCTCGCGGCGATCTGGTCGGAGGTGCTGGGCGTGGAGACGCTCGGCATCGACGACGACTTCTTCGACCTGGGCGGGCACTCCATGCTCGCCACCCAGGTGGTCGCCAAGATCCGCAAGGCGGAGCTGGGCGGCCGGGCGGTCGGCGTGATGGACCTGTTCCAGAAGCGCACCATCCGGGACCTGGCCGCGTTCATCTCCGGTGACGCCACCCAGGAGGGGCCGCGCCGGCTGCTCTACGAGCTGACCAAGCCGATCCCGGTGGCCAAGCGGGTGCTGACGTACGTCTGCGTCCCGTACGGCGGCGGCAGCGCCATCGTCTACCAGCCGCTCGCGGACGCGCTGCCGGCCGGGTACGGACTGTGGTCGCTCGCCATCCCCGGCCACGACGTCGGTCTCAGCGAGGACGCGCTGCCGTTCGACGAGCTGACCACCCGGGTCGCGGACGAGATCGTGGAGCGGGTCGAGGGCCCGATCGCGCTCTACGGCCACTGCGGCGTGGGCAGCGCGATCGTCGCCGAGGTGGCCCGCAAGGTGGAGGCGGCCGGCCGGGACCTGGCCGCCGTCTACATCGGCGCGATGTTCCCGTTCGCCCGCCCGAAGGGCCCGTTCGCCGCCGCGCGCAACCGGCTGGAGCAGCTCCGCAGCAACAAGCACTACGCGAGCTGGCTGAAGTCGATGGGCGTGGACACCGACGAGCTGGACCCGGAGCAGGCCGACCGGATCATCAGCAACATGCGGGCCGACTCCCGCGCCTCGGAGGAGTACTTCACCCGGCTGCTGGACCGGCAGGCGACGAAACTGCGCGCGCCGATCATCTCGGTGGTCGGCTCCGAGGACCCGGTCACCGACTACTACCGCGAGCGGTACGCCGAGTGGCAGTTCCTCAGCGACACGCTCGGGCTGGTCGTGCTCGACCAGGCCGGGCACTTCTTCCTCAAGTACCGGGCCGAGGAGCTGGCCGAGATCGTCACCCGCACCCATCCCGCGGTGGTGGCCGGTGACCTCACCGGCCTGGACCCGGAGGCCCGGGGCGAGGACGCCGGTTGGGCGGTGCACGACATGCTCCGGGTCGGTGACACCGGCAAGCCGGCCACCACGGTCAAGCCGAGCATGGGCCGGTTCCTGGCGGTCACGATCGGGCAGCTCGTCTCCAGCACCGGTTCGGCGCTGACCGCGTTCGCGTTGCCGATCTGGCTGTTCAACCGCACCGGCTCGGTGGCCGACCTCGGTCTGCTCTGGGCGTTGGCGCTGATCTGCGGCGTGCTCATGCTGCCGGTGGCCGGCGCGCTGGTCGACCGGGTCAGCCGGCGCCGGATCATGATGTTGGCCAGTTCCGTCGCCGGCTCGGTGCAACTGGTGCTGGCCGCCCTGCTGTGGACCGACAACCTGGTGCTCTGGCACATCTACCTGCTGGTGGCGTTCAGTTCGGTGGCCGGGTCGTTCCAACGGATCGCGTTCCAGTCGGCGGTGCCGCAGCTCGTGCCGAAGCGCTACCTCGGGCACGCGATGGGCATCACCCAGCTCTCCACCGGCGTGGCCACGCTGCTCATGCCGGCGTTCGCCGCCGGCCTGCTCGCCGCCATCGAACTCAAGGGCATCCTGATCGTCGACGTGGCCAGCTACGTGGTCGCGGTGCTCACGCTGGCCGTGGTCCGCTTCCCGGACCTGCTCGGCTGGCGGCCCCGGGAACGGCTGCTGGTGGCCATCGCGAACGGTATGCGCTACTCGTGGCAGCACCGCGGGTTCCGGCTGATGCTCGGCTACTTCGCGCTGGGCAACATCTTCCTGGCCCCGGCGCTGGTGCTCACCACCCCGCTGGTGCTGTCGTTCGGCAGCCCGACGCAGGTGGCGCAGGTGGCGCTCG
Organism: Micromonospora sp. NPDC049201; assembly: GCF_055586805.1. Taxonomy (NCBI): domain Bacteria; kingdom Bacillati; phylum Actinomycetota; class Actinomycetes; order Micromonosporales; family Micromonosporaceae; genus Micromonospora; species Micromonospora sp. NPDC049201. The sequence goes on from NZ_JBVJHM010000011.1 coordinate 88,362, forward strand.
CCGAGGCGGTGGGCGCGGTGCTCGGCGGCGTGCTGATGTCGCTGTGGGGCGGGCCGCGCAAGCGCCGGATGATCGGCGTGCTGATCGGCAACCTGGGCACCGCGATCGGCTGCGTGCTGATCGGGCTGGACGCCTCGATCGTGATGATCTGTGTGGGCTTCTGCTGGCTGGCCATGGCGATGACCACCGCGCAGTCGATCTACGCGACGATCGTCCAGGTGAAGGTGCCGCAGCGTTTCCACGGTCGGGTGTTCAGCCTGAACCAGACCATCTCGTGGTCCACGCTGCCGATCGGGTTCGCGTTGCTGGCGCCGGCCGCCACCGCGCTGTTCGAGCCGATGCTCGCCCCGGGCGGGTCGCTGGCCGGCAGCGTGGGCGAGGTGATCGGTACCGGTCCGGGCCGGGGCATCGGCTTCGCGTACGTCTGCTTCGGGGTGGTCCTGATCCTGATCACCCTGGGCGGCTTCGGGATCCGGTTGCTGCGTCGCTTCGACCTGGAGGTCGAGGACTCCCTGCCGGACGACCTGATCGGCGCCCAGGAGCGGGAGAAGCGCCTGGCGGCCAAGGCGGAGACCCGGGAGGCCGTCCCGGTCTGACCGGGGCCTGTTCCCGCCCCGCCCTGTTGATCAAGGAGTTCGCGTCGGTTCCCGAGCCCGGGGCCGACGCGAACTCCTTGCTCGTCGGGGGGTTCAGTTCATGACGAGGTAGAGGCGCTCACCGGCGGGCCGGTAGCCGACGCGCTGGTACACCCGCCACGACTCCGGGCCGCCGGCCTCCAGCCAGGCGACCTCGGCCCCCGCGGCGAAGAGCCGCCGGGTCGCCTCGGCGGTGATCGCGCCGGCCAGTCCCCGGCGGCGGTAGGGCTCGCGGACGGCGATGCCGGCCACCTCGCTCACCCCGTCGGTGGGCCGGGCCGCCCCGCCGCCGCCCGCGCAGGCGCCGGACCCGGTGACCGCCATGACGGCCACGCCGCCGGCCTCCTGCTGCCGCCGGAGCCGGGCGACGTCCGCGGCGGAGGCCGTCGCGGCCTCGCCGAAGGCGTCGTTCTGCGCGCCGATCAGCGCGGCCCGCTGGCCGTCGTCGCCCGGTTCGACAAGTGCGACGTCGTCGGGCGTGGGTGGTGTCCGCAGGGTGTCCGGCACACAGAGCAGGTAGGTGTGCCGGGCTTCCGGGACGAACCCGGCGGCGAGCAGCAGCGACTCCAGGGCGGGGGCGCAACTGGCGACGTACTCCAGGCGGGGGCGACGACCCGCCGCCCGGAAGGCGTCGATCAGCGCGGTGACGTCGGCCGCGCTGACGGCCTCGCCCGGACGCGGCGTGGCGTAGTTGATGTGCGGGCTGACCGTGGTCGGGTCGAAACCCACCACGAACGGCCCCACTTCCAGGGCCGCGGGGCGTGCCGACAGGGTGGCGACGACGCTCTGTTGGACGCGAGCATCCATGATCAACGTAGCACCTCGATGCAGGAGAGAAACGACGGTGGGCGGACATGCGTCGGACCGCCGAACCGTTGCCGTACGGCGCGACGGGTCATCCGTCGCGCGGTCGACACTCAGGCGGCCGCTCGGCCTACCTGGATCACAGGCGTCATTCCCTCATGCGCAGTGCCACGCCGATCGCGTGGTCGGGGCAACGGTGCCGCACCCGGCGGCGGCCTGTCAAGCCTCGGTCGGTGCGGGTGTCGGTGCGGCCTGGCATGGTGGAGGCATGTGCCGGAACATTCGCGTGCTCCACAACTTCGAGCCGCCCGCGACCGATGACGAGATCGAAGCCGCCGCCGTGCAGTACGTGCGCAAGGTCAGCGGCGCCACCCGGCCGTCCGCGGCCAACCAGGCGGTGTTCGACGAGGCGGTCCGTGCCGTCACCGCGGCCACCCGCACCCTGCTGGACAGCCTCGTGACCACGGCGCCGTCCAAGGATCGCGAGGTGGAGGCCGCGAAAGCCAAGGCGCGTGCCGCCGAGCGGTACGGGCCCCGGGCCGCGACCTCCGGCTGACGGCTCCCGGTCGGGCGTCGCGGCCCGCCGGACGCGTGGCCGTTCCGACGGGCGGCTCGGGGCGAGCGCTCAGGCCGCTCTCGGACCAGCCGCGTCCCGTCGACCAGGCCGTTGGTCAGGAGTCGCCGGTCCGGAGGGTGTCGTCGCCGAAGGCCGCCGCCAGCGCGGTCGCGATCAGGTCGGGCAGGTCGCCGCGGCCGTCGTCCTGCGCCCACCGCACCAGCGCGATGTGCATGGCGGCCAGCGCCGCGCCGGCCGCCGCCGCGGCCCGGAACGCCGCCTCCGGTTCGCCGGCCTCGTCCCCGAGGCCGGCCACGATGGCCTGTTGCAGCGCGTGGTGGTTGTCCAGGTGCCGGGCCCGCAGCGCGGGCGTCGAGATCATCAGGCGCAGGCGGGCCAGTAGGAACCGGTCGTCCTCCCTGATCAGCGTCCGCGTCGAGTCGATGAGCGCGCGACCGATACGCCGTACGAGCGGCTGCCCGGCCGGCGTGGCGGCGATCCGCGCCGCCACCAGCGGGCCGTTCTGGTCCACGAGGACCAGATCCTCCTTCGTGGGGAAGTGTCGGTAGACCGTCATCGGGGACACGCCTGCCGCGTCGGCGACGTCGTTGACCGTCGTGCCGTCGTACCCGCGCTCGACGAACAACCGCACCGCATGCGCCTGGATCATGCGCTGCGTCTCCGCTCGGCGTTGCGCGCGCAACGTTGATTGCCGCTCTCCCACGTGATAGACACTATCGCACTGATAGTTACTACCATGTTGGGAGCGACTCACATCATGACTGACCTGATCGGCCGGACCGCGCTGGTGACCGGCGCGTCGCGCGGCATCGGGCAGGCCGTCGCGATCCGACTGGCCGCGCGGGGAGCGGACGTCGTGGCGCACTTCGGCACGGACCGCGGCGGCGCCGACGCGACGGTCGAGCAGATCACCCGCGCCGGCGGCACGGCGCACGCCGTCCGGGCGGAACTCGGCGTGGCGGGCGACGTCGACACGCTGTTCGCGGGCGTCGAAGCCGTCCTGGCCGGGCGACCGCTCGACATCCTGGTCAACAACGCCGCGGCGCCACCCGCGGGCCCGCTGGGCGCCACCACCCGGGCCGCCTTCGACCACCTGTTCGCGGTCAACGTCCGCGCGCCCTACTTCGTCGTCGAACGCGCGCTGCCGCTGCTCCGGGACGGTGGCCGGATCGTCACGATCTCGTCCGTGGCGACCCGGATGGCGAACGCCACCCAGACCTCGTTCGCCATGACCAAGGGCGCGGTCGAGACGATGACCCGGACCCTGGCCAACCAGCTCGGCGCGCGGGGCATCACGGTGAACGCGGTCGCGCCCGGCGCCACCCGGACCGCCACCAACGGGCCGGCGTTCGCGACCCCCGGCCTGGTCGAGCTGATCGCCGGCATGACGGCGCTCGACCGGCTGGGCGAGCCCGGTGACGTCGCCGACGTGGTCGTGTTTCTCGCCTCCGACGCGGCACGCTGGGTCACCGGGCAGGTCATCGACGCGAGTGGCGGCCTGTTCCTGGGCCCGCGTGCCTGACCCGGGCCCGCGTCAGGCGGCCTCCTCGGCGGGCACCTCCGCCGGGTCCGTGATCCACGCGGAGTAGACGGGCAGGGCGTGCCACGGGCCGCCGGCGGCGTCCGTGGCCACCGCCACCACCGCGTACGGGTGGCCGAAGCGCAGGTCGGCGACCCGGGCCACGCCCTCCGGAGGCAGCCCGGCCACCATCCCGAACGCGGTCACCGCGGCGGCCTCGAAGCCGTAGCGACCGAACCGGGCCACCGCCGACTGCGCCGCGGCGAACGGCGGCTCGGCCAACCCGAGCAGTCCGCCCAGCGCCCGCGCCGCCGCGTCGAAGCCGAACCCGGCCGACGTCAGGTCGTGCCGGCTCTCCGCCGCCCAGCACGGCAGCACGGCGGTGGCGCGCTCCTCCCGGCCGTCCCGGGCGAACGTCCGGGTCGGCTGCTCACGCACCGTCCAGAGCGGGCTCTCGCCCAGCGGCAGGTCGAACAACGACCGCTGCCCGGGCACCGGCCCGTCCGGCACGTCGGCGACGGTCACGGCCACCTGCCGCGCGGCGGCCAGCACCACGTCGGACGGCACCTGCGGCGCGGCGGCCACGGACACCACCAGCATCCCGGCGCCGTCGTCGCCCGCGCGCGCCGGCGCCACGTGCACCGCGACGTCACCGGCCCGTTCGGTGCCCACCACCGCGCACCGGTGCCCGACCGGGGGCGTCCGCAGCACCTGCCGCAGCCGGTCGGCCCATGCGCTGCCCGCGCCCAGCTCCCCGGCCGGCGCCAGCTCGAACGGGTCGGCCCAGGACACCCGGGTGGCCAACGCGCTGGCCAGGACGAGCAGCGTCTCCGGCGCGACGTCGACCGGGAACCGCCGCACCAGGCCGCCGGTGCGTTCCCGGGCCCACGCGTCCAGCGCCGTCTGGTCGGGCAGTGGTCCGCGCTCGGTCCGCTCGGGCAGGCCGGCCCGCCACCGGGTCAACTCCTCGAACGGTGTCCGCTCCCACAGCGCGGTGGCCGCGGCGACCATCGGGTGCGGCGCGGCCAGCAGCGCGCGGGCCGACGCGGCGGCGTCGTCCGGGTCGACCCCGAGCGCCTCGCCGAGCGTCGCCCGGGCCTGCCCGGTGGCGGCCGGACCGGTGAGCGCCAGCAGCAGCCACGCGCCCAGCGGCGACGCGACGTGGTGGGTGTCGCCGGCGGCGGTGTGCAGCCGCTCGGCGTACCGGGCCAGGGGGGTGTGGAGTGGATTCACCCGTCCCACTCTGCCGGTTGATGCGCCCGTCGGCACGCCGGCTCAGGACCACAGTTCGAACGGCTCGTCGATCTCCTCGCCGGCCAGGAACGTCGGCAGCAGCTCCGGCAGTCGGCCGGGATAGCAGCGTGGCCGTTCCGCGAGCACCTCGGCCACCGACCACCAACGGAATCCGAAGTAGTCCTCCACCTCGTAGTCCATCCGCTGGGCGCCGTCCACGTCCGGCCCCGGCCCGGGCAGCCGCACCGGCACCACCACCTCGTCCTGGAGGTGCCGACGCTGCCGATGCCGGAAACTGGCCCGCCGCCGCCAGGTGGGCGCGCCGATCTCACCCGGCGCGACCACGATGCCCGTCTCCTCGCGCAGCTCGCGCACCGCCGCCTCCCGGTACGTCTCACCCGGGTCCAGCCCACCGCCCGGCAGTTCCCACCACACGCCCAGGTCGGGATGCTCCGGGTCGCGGGTGTGGAACAGCAGCAGCCGGTCGGCGGTGTCGAGCACCACCAGCCGCACGGCGCGGCGCTCGAACAGCGGCAGATCGTGTGGCAACTCCATGCCGGGCAGCGTAGACAGGGCCCCGCTCAGCGCTTCCGGGAGCGGAAGGGAACCCTCGTGACCCGCGTCGCCACGGTTGGCGCGGCCTGTTCGGCGCCGCAACGGGGACAGCGCACGCGCACCCCGGGCGGCCGTCCCGGCGCGCGCAGGCGCCGGCCGCACCGGCAGGCGAACACCACCGACCGCACCATCCGCAGGTACTCCGCCCGGTCCCGCCGGGGCCACCGGCCGTGGCAGCGCCGGCACAGCCGCGGCGGAAAGCTGTGGTACCAGGCCATCGCGGCGGCGCCCGCGAGCATCACCGCCCCGGACACCGCGAGGCCCAGCGGCGCGGCCAGGGCCGGCAGCGCCGCCGCCGGATCACCCGCCCACGCGGTACGCACCCCGACCGCGACGAGCAGCACGACCACGGGTACGCCGAACACGGTCGCGGTGAATCCCCACCCGAACACGATCACGCCGAGCACGAACACCGTCGTGGCCCGCCGCGGCGCCCACCGTGCCACGCCGTACCCACCGCAGCGCGGACAGTCCGGCGGGGCCGGGTGCGGCACGGACCGCAACACCGTCGGGGCGAGCCACCCGAGCAGCAGCTTCAGCAACTCCTCGGCCATCTTCGTGACAAGCACCTGAAGGAATGCACCCACGGTCGTCCCCCTCACCCCTCTGCCATCGTGGCGACCGGAGGCGGGTGGACCGAGCGTGGCGCGTGACGGTCATCCGACACCGCCCGGATCTGGGAGGATGGCGGCCATGTCGCAACTGTTCGGGGAGACGGCCGGCACGTACCACGAGGCCCGACCGGGCTACCCGACCGCGCTCGCGGACGCGATCCGGGCCTACCACGGCGGCCCGCCCGGCACCCTTGTCGAGATCGGCGCCGGCACCGGGCTGGCCACCGCCGTGCTGCTCGGTCTCGGCGCGGCCACGACCTGCGTCGAGCCGGACGCGCGGATGGCCACTGTGCTCGCCGAGCGGTTCCCGGGCGTCCACGTGGTGACCGCGAGCTTCGAGCAGTGGCCCCCGCCGGCCGGCGGCGTCGACGTGCTGGCCTGTGCGATGGCCTGGCACTGGCTCGACCCGGCCACCCGCAACCGGCGCGCGCACGACGCGTTGCGTCCCGGCGGCACGCTCGCCGTCCTCAGCCACCGCTACGCCTACGTCGAGGCGGCGCAGGCCGAGGCGATCCGGGCCGCGTTCACCGCCGCCGACCCGGACGACCGGGGCGACCGGGCCGACGGCTGGTTCCACGACGACATCGCCGACAGCGGCTGCTTCACCGACCTGCGACTGTCCCGGTTCCGCCGGTCGGTGCCGCTGGACACCGCCGCCTACCTGCGGCTCGTCGACACGTTCTCACCGCAGTTGCGCCGCCCGCCGGAGCTGCGCGAGCGGGTCCGCGCCGCGGTCGGCGCCGCGGTCGACGGCTTCGGCGGCACGGTCCTGCTGGACCTGCGCACCACGCTCGTCCTGGCCCGCCGCCCCGGCTGACCGTCCGCCGGGCCCGCCACCCGGACCGCCGTCGGGGTGTCGCCGGCCCGGCCCGGACGGTCAGTCGGCGTCGATCACCCGGGCCACCTCCGGCGGCAACGGGTACGGCCGTTCCCGCGGGAGCAGCGCCGCCGCGCCGGCCTCGTCGCCGGCGGTGAGCCGGCCGTGCACCGACCGGGCCAGCGCGGTGACGTCGGTGAGGCCGACCAGCCACTCGTCGACGTACCGCCGGACCGCCTCGCCGGAGAGCCCCACCTGCACCGACCGGTGGGACAGCGGGGCCAGCCGCAGCGACCGTTCCGGGTCCCACTGCACGCGGACCGGGCTGGCCCGCAGAGCCCGACGCCAGGCGTCCCGGTCCGGGTGCAGCCGCGGGTCGTGGTCGCTGAGGCAGGCGTGCCGAAGCGCCCACTCGAACCCGGCGCGGCTGATCTCGACCGCGAGCACCCGTTCCTGGCCGGGCTTGAGCGCCCAGCCGCAGCGGTACATCATCCAGCGGAACGACGGCTTGATCCAGGTCATCCGCTCCCGCTTGAACGGTGGCACGAACCGGCCGGCGGCCAGCGCCGGGTCGGCGATCTCCGCCGGGTACGCCTGGTAGACGGTGACGGTGCCGTCGGTGAAGGCGGCCCGGATCTGGTGGCGGGGAACGGTCACCGCTGCATGGTGGCGAACCGGGCGGTGGGCCGCCACCGGTTTCCCCCGCGCGCCGACCCGCTAGGCTGCGGGCCGTGGCAGGTCTGTTGAGGAACGTGGCGTCCCGGCTGGGTCGGATCACCGGGGGCGCCGCCGCGCCGGCCCGCCCGGGTGGACCGATCCCGGCCCAGGTCGCGCGCCGGCGCCAGGTCAGCGCGTTGCAGCGCCGCGAGCTGTCGTACGCGCCGGAGCCGGACGGGCAGGCCGACCCGGGGGAGATCGTCTGGACCTGGGTGCCCTACGAGGACGACCCCCGGCAGGGCAAGGACCGGCCGGTGCTGGTGGTGGGCCGGCAGAGCCGCACACTGTTCGGGCTGATGCTGTCCAGTCAGGGCGAGCGGGACGGCCAGCGGCACTGGCTGTCGCTCGGCCCGGGGGAGTGGGACCGGGACCGACGGCCGAGCTGGGTGCGCCTGGACCGGGTGCTCACCATGCGCGAGGACAGCATCCGCCGGGAGGGCGCGGTGCTGGACCGGCCCCGGTTCGACCGGGTCGGCCAGGCGCTGCGCACCGGCTACGGCTGGCGCTGAGCCACCGGCCCGGAGTCCACGCCCGTCCGGAGGCCGGCCGGCGCTGACCGTGGGGCGGGTCAGTGCTCGGCGACGAGTTGGCGTGGTGCGCGGACGGCGCCGAGCGTCTTCGCCTCGTACATGGCGGCGTCGGCGCGGCACAGCGCGTCCGCGAGCTGGGCGGGGCCGTGCACCGGGGCGAGCCCGACCGAGGCGGTGACCCGGATGCTGCGCCCGCCGAGCGGGATCGGCGCGGCCAGCGCCTCGCAGAGCCGGCGGGTGGCGTGCTCGATCCAGCGCCGGTCGGCGGTGGGGCTGGCCAGCAGGCCGGCGAACTCGTCACCGCCGAGCCGGGCCACCAGGTTGTTGCCGGCGAAGGCGGCCAGTCGTTGGGCCACGCTGACCAGCACCTGGTCCCCGGCGGCGTGCCCGTAGCGGTCGTTGATCTGTTTGAAGCCGTTCAGGTCGAGCACCACCGCTACCAGGGGCTGCCCGGCGGGATCGGTGAGCAGGGTGGCGGCCAGCCGGAAGAAGGCGCGGCGGTTGGGCAGCCCGGTGAGCGGGTCGTGGCTGGCGGCGTGCCGCTCGGCGGCCAGCTCCGCTTGGAGCAGTTCCAGCTCGGCCTCGGCGCGTACGGCCCGGCGGCGGAGCTGCCAGGCGGAGAGCAGCGCGCCGGCGGCGGAGATGCCGGAGGCGACGGTAATCGGATCCGGCACGCGCCCTCCTCACCAGTCCCCGGCCGCGCTCAGCGGCTTCCGAGGGCCGGGTTCAGGTCACCGAAAGTGAGCGACCCGGCACACCGTAGTTCGGTTATCATGCTCGCTGTCCATTGCAGATGCAATAGCAGATGCACGTGCATTCGAAACCTCAGTCGACAGACGTCGCCACCCACCGCACCTCCCCGCGGCCTCGGCTGGCTCTTCCCGAAGGACGCCCATGCAATCGCCCCCGAACGGCGTACCCGTGACCGAGTTGCCGCCGATGCAGTGGTTGAAGAGTCGCCGCAGCAATCCCAGCGGCAACTGCGTCGAGCTGGCCGAGCTGCCCGGCGGCAGCGGCATCGCGGTACGCAACTCCCGCCATCCCGACGGGCCGGCGTTGATCTACACGGTGGACGAGATCGAGGCGTTCGTGCTCGGCGCCCGGGACGGGGACTTCGACCACCTGATCCCGCCGTCCCGTAGGCGGGACTGATTCCGCCGTCTGGAGGAGTACACCTCACTGTCGGTTCATGGCATGCTTACTCGTCGGCCGGGAGGGCACCCGGTCGGGGAGCAGCCGGGATGCGAGGGCGGTCAGGTGGTCACGGTGCCCGTCGAGGGTGGACCGACAAGTGGTCCCACGGTGCTGCGCATGCTGCTCGGCGCGCAGCTGCGCCGCCTGCGGGAGGGCGCCGGGGTCAGCCGGGAGGGCGCCGGCTGGGAGATCCGCTCCTCCGAGTCCAAGATCAGCCGGATGGAGCTGGGCCGGGTCGGCTTCAAGGAACGCGATGTCGCCGACCTGCTCACGCTCTACGGCGTCACCGCGCCGGACGAGCGCGCCGCGCTGCTCAAGCTGGCCCGGGACGCGAACAGCCCGGGCTGGTGGCACCGCTACGGTGACGTGCTGCCCGCCTGGTTCCAGTCCTACCTCGGGCTGGAGGCCGCCGCCGCGCTGATCCGCACGTACGAGGTGCAGTTCGTGCCGGGCCTGCTCCAGACCGCCGCGTACGCGCGGGAGGTGATCCTGCTCGGGCACCGCGGCGCCGCGCCGATGGAGCTGGACCGACGCGTCGACCTGCGGATGGAGCGCCAGGAGCTGCTGCGTCGCGCCAACCCGCCGCAGCTGTGGGCGGTGCTGGACGAGGCGGTGCTGCGTCGGCCGATCGGCGGCGCCGCGGTGATGCGCGAGCAGCTGGACGCGCTGATCGAGGCGACCACCGCGCCGCACGTGCGGCTCCAGATCGTCCCGTTCACCGCCGGCGGGCACGCGGCCGCCAGCGGCGCCTTCAGCATCCTGCGCTTCGGCGACGAGGACCTGCCGGACATCGTCTACATCGAGCAGTTGACAAGCGCCATCTACCTCGACAAGCGCGACGACCTCGACTACTACGCCGAGGCGATGGAGCGGCTGTGCGTCGAGGCCGCGCCGCCGGAGCGCACCCCGGAGCTGCTGGCCCGGGTCCGCGACGAGCTCTACCCGGCCTGACCCCCGCCCCGGCGGGCTATACCATGACCGGCGACCGGAGACAGTGGACGCACGTCCGCCCCACAACGGTGGCGTGCGAGTCGTGGAGGCGGCCTTGACCAGCGAGACGAGCGGCACGGCGACCGAGCCGGGCCACCCGGCCGACCGGATCGACACCTCGGTGGCCCACCCGGCCCGGCGGTACAACTACTGGCTCGGCGGCAAGGACAACTTCCAGGCCGACCGGGAGTCCGGCGACGCGATGGCCGCCGCCTTCCCGACGATCCGGCTCAGCGCGCTGGAGAACCGGCGGTTCCTGCGGCGCGCGGTCCGGCACCTGGCCGCCGAGGCGGGCATCCGGCAGTTCCTCGACATCGGCACCGGCATCCCGACCGCGGACAACACGCACGAGGTGGCCCAGGCCGCCGACCCGCGCGCCCGGGTGGTCTACGTCGACAACGACCCGATCGTGCTGGCCCACGCCCGGGCGCTGCTCACCAGCTCACCCGAGGGCGCCACCGCCTACCTCGACGCGGACCTGCGCGACCCGGAGAAGATCCTGGCCCACCCCGACCTGCGCCGCACGCTGGACCTGTCCGAGCCGGTCGCGTTGATGCTCATCGCGGTGCTGCACTTCGTGCCGGACCTGGACGACCCCTACGCCACGGTCGCCCGGCTGCTGGACGCGTTGCCGGCCGGCAGCTACCTGGTCGCCTCGCACGCCACCCACGACCACCTGCCGGTCCCGCTCGCGAACGAGGCGAGGGCGGCGGCCCGGGGCGGCCCGCACGGCACCATCAACCTGCGTGGCCGGGACGAGTTCGTGCGCTTCTTCGCCGGCCTCGACATGGTCGAGCCGGGCGTCTGCTCGGTGGCCGAGTGGCGCGCCGACGGCGAGCCCGAGCCGCGGCCCTCGGCGGCCGACGTCAGCATGTACGGCGGGGTGGCCCGCAAGCCCTGACCGACGCGCCGCCCGGCACGAGCCGGATGCGGGTTGGTGCGGCCCGGGGGTGGCCGGGCAGACTGGGGGATCATGTCGCCGTTCACGCCCGACCTCCGGCTGCACGACCGGTACGTCCTGCGCGAGCGCATCGGGCTCGGTGGGATGTCCGAGGTGTGGCGCGCCGACGACGAGGTGCTGCACCGCCCGGTCGCGGTCAAGGCGCTCGCCGGCCGGCTCGCCGCCGACCCGCAGTTGCGCGCCACCATCCAGCGTGAGGCCCGCGCCGCCGCGCGGCTCACCCACCCGCACGTGACCCAGGTGTACGACTACGGCGAGGCCACGCTGCCCGGCGGGGTGACGCCGTACCTGGTGATGGAGCTGGTCGCCGGTCAGACCCTTGCCGACCGGCTGGCCGGCGGGCCGCTGGCCTGGCCTGACGCGCTCCGGACGGCCGGGCAGGTGGCCGCCGCGCTGGCCGCCGCGCACCGGATCGGCGTGGTGCACCGGGACGTGAAGCCGGCCAACGTGATGCTCACCGAGACCGGCGCGAAGGTGCTCGACTTCGGCATCGCCGCGCCGGCCGGCCCGCTCCAGCCGGCCGCCGGGCCGGTCGGGGAACCGCTGGCCGGCACCCCGGCCTACTTCGCCCCGGAACGACTCGATCCCGGGCCCACCCACCCGGCCGGCGACGTGTACGCGCTCGGCGCGCTGCTCTACCGCAGCCTCACCGGCCGGCCCCCGCTGCCGGTGCGGACCTGGGACGACGTGGTGGACCTGCGGGACCGGCGACCCCCGGTGCCGCCGCTGCGGGTGCCCGGGCTGCCCGCCGACGTCGCCGACCTGGTGCTGGCCTGCCTGGCGCTCGACCCGGCCCGGCGACCCACCGCCGCCCGGGTCGCCGACCGGCTCGGCGCCGGCCGTCCGGTCGACCCGCCGACCGCGGTCCTGCCCACGGTGTCCCGGGTGGCGCACCCCGCCACGCTGGTCGGGCGGCCCTCCGGGGCGGCCCGCCCCGTCCCGCCGCCCCGCCCGGAGGTCCCGCCGAACCGGCTCACCGGCGTGCTGGTCGCCGGCGCGGTGGTGCTGCTGCTCGCGCTTGTCGGCGCGTTGGTCTTCGACAGCCGTTCCGGGACGCCGCGGGCCGCCACGCCGCCGGCCGTGGCCCCACCGCCCGCGCCCGCGTCGAGCAGCGCCCGCCCGGCGCCGACGCGCGTACCGCCGTCGTCGGCGGCGGCCGAGCCGGTCACCGCCCGCCAGCTCGCGGACCGCTTCACCGATCTGCTGGACCGCGCCGAGGCGGCCCGGCTGATCGACCGCAAGACCGCCGACGACCTGCGGAAGAAGGCCGCCGAACTGAACCGGGGCAAGCTCAGGGACCGCGCCAAGCGGGTCGAGGACCTGCACGAGCGGATCGAGGACGCGGCCGAGGACGACAAGCTCGACGGCGCGACCGCCGCCGCGCTGCGCCGACTGCTCGACGCCTACGACCGGTTGCGTGGCGGCGGCTGACCGGCCGGCCGTCGGACGGTCCGGCCGGACAAGCGCGGTCCGGCCGGGTACCCGCGGTCCGGCCGTAACCGGCGCCGCTTTCCGTGGTCGCCGGCCGGGTCGCCCCGTACCGTGGTCGGATGATCGGAAACGCACAGCTGCTCGCCGGCCCCCGGGTGAGTGCCGCGCGGGCCGCGGAGCCGGCCGGCGAAGGACCCGTCGGCTGGGTCACCGGCCTGGTGGAACGGCTCGGCGGCCCCGGGGCCGGGCTCGCGGTGGCGCTGGAGAACCTGTTCCCGCCCATTCCCAGCGAGGTCATCCTGCCGCTGGCCGGGTTCACCGCCAGCCAGGGCCGGATGAGCCTGTTCGGCGCGATCGCCTGGACCACGCTCGGGTCGGTGCTGGGCGCGCTGGCGCTCTACTACGTCGGGGCGGCGCTCGGGCGGGACCGGATGCGCGCCCTGGCCGGCCGGCTGCCGCTGATCAAGCTGGCGGACGTGGACCGCACCGAGGCGTGGTTCCTGCGGCACGGCGTCAAGGCCGTGTTCTTCGGCCGGATGATCCCGATCTTCCGGAGCCTGATCTCGATCCCGGCCGGCGTGGAACGGATGCCGGTGCCGGTGTTCCTGCTCTTCACCGCGCTGGGCAGTCTGATCTGGAACACCGCGTTCGTGCTCGCCGGCTATCTGCTGGGCGAGAACTGGCACGTGGTCGAGGCGTACGTCGGCACGCTCCAGAACGTGGTCATCCTGGCGGTCGTGGGCGGCGTCGGCTGGTTCGTGGTGAGCCGGGTCCGCCGCAACCGCCGGTCCACCCCGGACGCGCCGCCCCGGTCGGGCACGGTCTACCGGGGCGGCTGGTACGGCGCCGACGACGATCAGCAGGCCGGGTAGAGGCGGCGGGTGCCGGTGCCGGCGGCCCAGGCGGCCGGGTCGCTGAACCGGCAGCCGAAGCCCGGCGCCGCCACCGCCCGGGGATCGGTCACCGGGTCGCCGGCCGGACGCTGGCCGGTACGTACCCAGCGGGTCAGGTCGTCCCAGGCGGCGCCGGCCTCGGCGGGGCTGAACTCGCAGTGCTGCGTGCTCCGCACCGCCCGCTGCACCAGCAGCCGGGACCGGCCGTGCCGGGCCACGTCGCGGGCGTACGCCTGCTCCATCCGGAACGGCACGAAGAGGTCACCGAGGCCGTGCAGGCTGAGCACCGGCACGGTGGGGCGGCCGGCGATCCGGGGCACCTCGGTCAGACCGGGGGAGAGCCGCTGCCGGAGGTTCTCCGGCGCGACCCGCTGCACGGTGGCGTTCAGGTCCACCGGCTGGTTCGGGGCGTACCTGGTGAACAGGTTCGTGGCGAGCTGGCCGGGTCGCTGGGCGGGGGAGTCGCCGCCGTTGGTGGTGGCGATGCCGAACAGGAAGTCCTTCCACACCGCGAACGCCGCGTCGGCGCCCGGCCGGACGCCGCCGGAGCGGGCCACGGTGACCGCGCGCAGTTGCCTGCCGAGCGCGTTGGTGGTGTCCGGGCCGGTGGGCGTGAGGCCGGCCAGCCCGGTCGCCACCTGGATGCGGGGCACCGCGTTCGTCAGGTAGTCGGCCGGCGGCGGGTAGGCGCGCACGCCGGTCAGCGCCTGCGCGACCAGGTTGTAGTCCAGCAGGTAGTCGAACAGCTCCTGGTCGCCGAGCACCCCGCACATCGGCAGCGCGCCGGCGTAGTAGCCCGGGTACTGCTCCAGCGAGCGGCCGATGACGTGACCGCCGAGGGAGACGCCGGCGATGAGCACCCGGTGCGGCCGTCGCACGGTGCGGGCGAACAGGTCGGCGAGGGCCCGGGTGCCGAGCACGCCGGAGCGGACGTCGTAGCCGTTGCGGTCGTACGAGGAGGACGCCCAGGCGTATCCCTGGGACAGTAGGCGCTGCCGCAGGTCGAACGCGGGCGGCTCGGGGGAGAGTTCGGTGCCCTGGCCGCGGTAGCCGTGCGCCCACATCACCAGGTCGCCGTTCCACTTCGCCGGGACCTCGACGACGTAGCCGGCGTGCGCGTGCACGCCCTGCCGGACGGTGGTGGCGGCGCCGTCCACGACCAGCGGCGGCAGCGGCGGGTTGACGATGGTGTAGCCGGGCAGCGGCTGGCTGCCGTCGTCGTGGCCGGCGGCGTGCGCGGGCGCCGCGCCGACCAGACCGAGCGCGAGCGCGAGTGCGGCGCCGGCGGCGAGCAGCCGGCGGGTGGGTGAGGTCTGCATCGCTGCTCCCCGGGGACGGGTGCCGCCCCGGGGCGCGGGGCGGCGGGGCGGGACGGATGCCTACCGGCCGGTAGCGACCTGAACCTAGGCCCGGGGTCGAGGGCTGTCAATCACTGACCGGTCGCTCGGTCGACCCGTCCCGCCACAGTGGCCGCCGGAATGAACCGTGGCGGAAACGGAGACGTATGACCCGGTGGGGACCGGCGAGAGGGGACGACCATGACGGCATCCGGGGACGACGCCGACCTGCCCGACACCCGGTGGTCCGGCGCCGCCCGCTGGCTGTCCGCCGCCGCCGTGCTGGTGGTCGTGCTGGGCGCGGTGGCGGTCGCGGTGACGCTGTCCAATCCGGCCCGTCTCGGGGTGGTCTTCTCCGGCGGCCCGCCGCCCTCGCCGGCCGCCGACCCGGGTGGCTCCGACGGTGTCGGCGGTGTCGGCGGCGCCGAGGTGGCCGCCACCGAGACGCTCACCGCGCCGCGCGGGGACCGCAGGCGGGCCGACTTCGAGCTGGTCGACGGCCTGACCAGCTTCACGCTGCGAGCCGCCGACCTGGGCGACGACCTGTACCGGATCGGCGCGCCGGACGACGCCGGCGTGACGCCCCGCCCGCGGGTGGACGGCGACCGGGTCCGGCTGCGGATCGTCGAGAACGGCCGCGCCGGGCCGACCGCCGTCGAGGTGGTGCTCAACGCCCGGCTGACCTGGCGGGTACGACTCGTCGGCGGCGTGCGTGAGCAGCGGCTCGACCTGGGCGCGGCCCGGCTCGCCGGGGTCGAGCTGATCGGCGGCGCGTCGCGTACCCGGTTGCGGTTGCCCCCGCTCGACGGCACGCTCACCGTGCGGATGACCGGCGGGGTCAGCGACCTGACGGTGACCGTGCCGGGCGGGCCACCGGCGCGGGTGCGGGTGGCGTCCGGCGCCGGCTCGCTGGCCGTGTACGACGAGCGCCGCGCCGGCGTCGCCGCCGGGGACGTGGTCAGCTCACCGGGCTGGGACCGGGCGGCGGACCGGCTCTACCTCGACCTGGTGGCCGGCGCGAACGCGGTGAGCGTCACCGCGGACTGAGCGTACAGTTCGGGCGGTGGACCGTGCCGAATCGCTGCCCGCGCAGACGCTCCCACCCGGCGTCGGCGCCACCGACCCGGGCAGCGTGCTGCTGCCCGGGCACGACGTCCCGCTCGGCCGCTACACCACGGTGCGTCGGCTGCTGCCGCAGCGGCAGCGGCGGATGGTCGGCGCGTGGTGCTTCGTCGACCACTTCGGCCCGGACGACGTGACGCAGCGGCCCGGCATGGAGGTGCCGCCGCACCCGCACACCGGCCTCCAGACCGTCACCTGGCTGCTCGACGGCGAGATCCTGCACCGGGACAGCCTCGGCAACGTGCAACCGATCCGCCCCGGCCAGCTCAACGTGATGACCTCGGGCCGGGGCATCGCCCACTCGGAGCGCTCACCGCTGGTCCACCCGCCGCTGATGCACGGCGTGCAGCTCTGGGTCGCGCTGCCCGACCCGGCCCGGGCCGGCGACCCGGACTTCGCCCACCACGCCGAGCTGCCCCGGTGGCGCGACGGCGACCTGGAGCTGACGCTGCTCGTCGGGGAGTTCGGCGGGGAACGCTCACCGGCCGTCGCGCACACCCCGCTGCTCGGCGCGCAGCTCGAGGCGCGCGGTCCGGCGGCGGCCACGCTGCGGTTGCGCCCCGACTTCGAGTACGGGCTGCTGGCGATGTCCGGCTCGGCCGAGGCCGACGACGTGGCGTTCGCCCCGGGGGCGCTGCTCTACCTGGGCACCGGCCGGACGGCGCTGACGGTGCGCGCCGCGCCGGGCAGCCGGCTGCTGCTGCTCGGCGGCGCGCCGTTCGACGAGCCGCTGGTGATGTGGTGGAACTTCGTCGGTCGCTCGCACGAGGAGGTCGCCGCCGCGCGGGAGGACTGGATGGCCGGTCGCCGGTTCGGCACCGTGGCCGACGACGCCGCCCCTCCGCTGCCCGCGCCCGCGCTGCCCACCACCCGGCTCAAGGCCCGCGACCGCAGCGGCGGCGTCCGCGGCTGAGGCACGTGCCGCCGGACACACTTTCCCGAATCTCACCCGTTCGGCTGATGGCTCGTCGTATGATGATCGTGGCAGTGATGCCCGCCCGGTTCGGGCGAACATCCACCGCCTGGTGATCGCGACCCGGTTCGGGCGCGCACCGTCAGGGCCAGGTGTTGCGTGGCGCCCCAGGTCGCGGTTCGTGACCCGGGGCGCCCGCCTGTCGCCGGACCCCGCCGCCGGTGCGCCGCCACGCACGGCGTCGCGCCCGGCCGCGACGCGACCGGGCGGCGCCGGACGGGGTCAGATGCGGCGCACGTGCTGCGAGACGCGGGAATGGTCGTCCCGGGCCTGGGCGGCCCGCTGCGACCGGCCCACCTCGGGGGCCGCGTCGATGCCGGCCGACCGCGCCACCTCGGTGCCGTTGGCGTAGTCCACCGGCGGCAACGCGCGCAACGCCCGCAACACGTCGGGCGGCGCGCCCTCCCGTTCCGCCTCGCGGATGACGTCGTTCTTCCCGGCCGGGTAGTCCAGCGCGGACAGGTACTCAAGGACGTCCGAATAGCTCGCCATGGGTCGGGCTCCTCGCGCCAGTCGTCGGGGTCGTGACCGCGCGGCGGTTACCCGCAGCGCGGCGGCTCACGCCCCGATCTCCCGCGTTTCCGTCGCGCCGGACCGGGTAGCCGCCCTGCGCGCACCGAAGGGGGTACCACCGATGGATCACCACACGTTCGTGGCCCGGGTCGCCGGACGCACCGGCGCCGCCGAGGACCGGGCCGCGACGCTCACCGCCGCCACGCTGGGGACGCTGGCCGAGCGGCTGACCGGCGGCGAGGTGCTGGACCTCGCCGCGCAACTGCCGAAGCCGCTGCGGGGGGCGCTGAACCCGCAGCCGCACACCGAGGCGGCCGAACGGTTCGGGGCGGTCGAGTTCGTCGCCCGGGTCGCCCGCCGGGCCGGCTGCGACGAGAACACCGCCCGGGGCGCGACGCGGGCGGTGTTCGCCACGCTGCGCGAGGCGATCAGCGGTGGCGAGTTCGCCGACGTGGTGGTGCAGTTGCCCCGGGACTACCGGGACCTGGTGGAGCCGGCGCTCGCGCCCGCCACCACCCGCCGACGCTGACGCCGTCCGGTGCCGGCGGGTGGTGGCGCCGTCCGGTGCCGGCGTTGGCCGGCAATGGCCGGCGTGGGCCCACGCGGGATCCGGCCCGCGTCGAAGGTGGATACCGTCCGTCACGACGGCCGGGCCGGCGCGGTCACCCGGAACCGCCTTTGCTCTGCAGCCATGGGCGCATCCCACACCTGGAGTAACCACGCCGGCTCGATCGTCCGCCGTGCGTGAACTCTTCGCGACCAGCTCACGGCCCCGGTGCGCTGATGGCTGCAGAGCAAAGGGGCCAACGGCTGCACCTGCCGCCCGTGCCGCAGGCAACGGAGAGTGACCAGGGCGCCAGTTGCGAAGAGTGAGGCGTCGCGGTTCGCGCGGCGCGCGCTCAGCCGACCGCGCCGGCGTCGCGCAGCGCGGCGATCCGGGCGGCGTCCACGCCGGCGTCGGCCAGCACCTCGTCGGTGTGCTCGCCCGGTCGCGGCGGCGGGCGGCGGACCGCGGTCGGCGTGGCCGAGAAGCGTGGCGCCGGGGCCGGCTGCACGACGCCGTCCGGCGCGACGAAGACCTCCCGGGCGGCCAGATGCGGATGCCGGGGCGCCTCCGCCCAGTCGAGCACCGGCGCCACGCAGGCGTCCGTGCCGGCCAGCAGCTCCGCCCAATCGTCCCGGGTCCGGGTCCGGAACAGCCGTGCCCAGGCCGCCCGCAACGCCGGCCAGTGCGCCGGGTCGTCGCGGTCCGGCGCGTCGTCGCCGTCCAGCGGGAAACCGGTGAGCCGGACCAGTTCGGCGTAGAACTGCGGTTCCAACGCGCCCACCGCCACGTAGCGCCCGTCGGCGCACTCGTACGTGTCGTAGAACGGCGCGCCGCCGTCGAGCAGGTTCCCGCCCCGCGGGTCCTGCCACAGGCCGAGGCCGCGCAGCGCGTGGATCTGGGTGGCCAGCACCGAGACGCCGTCCACGATGGCCGCGTCGACCACCTGGCCGGGCGCGCCGCCGCGGACCGCGTACACGGCCGCGACCACGCCCAGGGCCAGCATCATGCCGCCGCCGCCGAAGTCGCCGAGCAGGTTCATCGGCGGCACCGGGCGCTCGCCGGCCCGGCCCACCCCGTGCAGCGCGCCGGTCAGCGCCAGGTAGTCGATGTCGTGGCCGGCGGTCCGGGCGAGCGGCCCGTCCTGCCCCCAGCCGGTCATCCGCCCGTACACCAGGCGCGGGTTGGCGGCGAGGCACTCCTCCGGGCCGAGACCGAGCCGCTCGGCCACCCCCGGCCGGAAACCCTCCACCAGCGCGTCCGCGCCGGCCACCAGGGACAGCAGCACCTCCCGGCCGTCCGGGTGCTTGAGGTCCAGCGCGATCGAGCGCCGGTTGCGGTTCAGCAGGTCGCCGGGGAACGCGCCGAACCCGCCGCCGCCCACCCGGTCCACCCGGACCACGTCCGCGCCCAGGTCGGCGAGCATCATGGCGGCGAACGGCCCCGGGCCGATGCCGGCCAGCTCGATCACCCGTACGCCGGTCAGCGGTCCGGTGTTGGTCACCCGCGTCACCCTAGGGCTCCGGGCCCCGGCACGCCACGGCCCCGACCGCCCGTACAGCGGTTGACCAGGGCAATCATCCGGGCCTCGACTTGGCGTCCGGCTCCGGGTGGCCTAGCCTTGGACCCGCGAGGGGAGTACTTCCCACGAACCATTCCGGTCAGTACGGCGAGCCCCGGGGGCGAGCCTCGGGTGGTTGCCCACGAAACCGTGGGTGAAGGAGACCTCGAACATGACACGGTGTTCGAGGAGGCCCCATGACCGAAGTGTCCTACCTGTCCGCCGCCGGCCTGTCGTCGGTGGGCACGCCCACGCTGTGGGCGGTGACGATCGCCGGTGTGCTCGCGCTGCTGGTGCTGGACTTCCTGGTCACCCGCAAGCCGCACGAGGTCTCCATCCGGGAGGCGCTCGGCTGGTCGGCCTTCTACATCGCCCTGCCGCTGGCGTTCGGCGCGTGGATCTGGTCCCGCTACGGCAGCCAGCAGGGCGTCGAGTACCTCACCGGTTACCTGGTCGAGAAGTCGCTCTCGGTCGACAACCTGTTCGTCTTCATGCTGCTGCTGGCCGCGTTCGCGGTGCCCGCCGTGCTCGCCCAGCGGGTGCTGCTCTACGGCATCGCCGGCGCGCTGGTGCTGCGCGCGATCTTCATCGCGCTCGGGGCCGCCGCCCTCCAGACGCTCGACTTCGCCTTCCTGCTCTTCGCGCTCATCCTGATCGCCACCGCGGTCAAGCTGCTGCGCGACGCCCTCTCCGGGCACGAGCAGGAGGTCGACATCAACAAGATGCGGTCCGTGCGGCTGCTGCGCAAGGTCATGCCGGTGGTCGAGGAATACCACGGCACCCGGATGACCATCCGGCAGCACGGCCGGCGGGCGCTCACCCCGTTCGCACTGGTCGTGGTCGCGGTGCTGGCCACCGACATCGTCTTCGCGGTCGACTCGGTGCCCGCCGTCTACGGCATCACCGAGGACCCGTACCTGGTCTTCGCCACCAACGCGTTCGCGCTGCTGGGCCTGCGCGCGCTCTACTTCGTGCTGCACGCGGCGCTCAGCCGGCTGGTGCACCTCAGCTACGGGCTCGCCGTCATCCTGGCGTTCATCGGGATCAAGCTCGGCCTGCACTGGGCGCACGGCATCTGGAAGGGCGTGCCGGAGATCCCGACGCTGGCCTCGCTCGGCGTGATCATCGGAGTCCTGGTGATCGTCACCATCACCAGCCTCCGCGCCACCCGGGGCAGCGGCGACGGCGACCGCGCCGTCGTGCACGAGACGCAGGGCGGGGGCCCCGCCTGACGCGTTGCCCGGGAAGCGGTGTGCGGTCGCGGCCGGGGTGGTAGGACTGACGGGTGGGAATCGTGTCGCCGGGATTTCAGGGCCGGCCCCGTTCGTCCGCGCCGGACCTGCCACCGGGGCAGTACCTCACCGAGGACTTCCCGGTGCTCTCCGCCGGCCCGACGCCGCGCGTGGCGCCCGACACCTGGGAGTTCGTGCTGACCAGCGAGGCCGGCGCGGAACACCGCTGGTCCTGGGACGAGCTGATGCGCCTGCCGCAGGACACGCCGACGGTGGACCTGCACTGCGTCACCCGCTGGTCCAAGCTCGGCACCACCTGGCAGGGCGTCTCGCTGGACACGCTGCTCGACGGCGTGGACACCGACGCGCGCTACGCGCTGGCGCACTCGTACGGCGGCTACACCACCAACCTGCCCCTGGACGACCTGCGCGGCGGGCGGGCCTGGGTGGTGCACACGTACGACGGGCGCCCGCTACCCGCCGAGCACGGCGGCCCGGCCCGGCTGCTCGTGCCGCACCTCTACCTGTGGAAGTCCGCCAAGTGGGTGCGCGGCATCCGGCTGCTCGTCGACGACCGGCCCGGTTTCTGGGAGACGGCCGGTTACCACGACTACGGCGACCCGTGGCGCGAGCAGCGCTACCAGGGCGACTGAGGTGACCGCGCCGACCGCCGGCGGCCGGGCGGCGCCGCTGACCTGGCGGGTGGCCCGGCTGGTCGAGCGGCGGGTCGAGACGGCGACCGCCCAGACACTGGTGCTGGACGTGCCCGGTTGGCCCGGGCACCTGCCCGGTCAGCACGTCGACCTGCGGTTGACCGCCGCCGACGGCTACCAGGCGGCCCGCTCGTACTCGCTCGCCGGCCCGGCGCAGGACGGGCGGATCGAGGTGACCGTGCAGCGGGTGACCGACGGCGAGGTGTCGCCGTACCTGGTCGACACGTACGCCGAGGGCGACCCGGTGGAGGTCCGCGGCCCGGTCGGCGGCTGGTTCGTCTGGCGGACCGACGAGACCGCGCCGGTGCTGCTGGTGGCCGGCGGTTCCGGGGTGGTGCCGTTGATGGCGATGGTCCGGGCCCGCCGGGCGGCCGGCAGCCGGACGCCGTTCCGGCTGATCTACTCGGTACGGACCGCGGACGACGTGATCTACGCCGACGAGCTGCGCCGCCGGGCCCGCGACGACCAGGGCCTGGACGTCGCGTACGTCTACACGCGGCGGGCGTCCGAGGGTTGGCGGGGCGAGCCGCACCGGATCGGGCTGCCCGACGTGAACAGTCACGGCTGGCCGCCGGCGTTGGAGCCGCTCTGCTACGTCTGCGGTCCGACCGGATTCGTGGAGACCGTGGCCGACCTGCTGGTGGGGCTCGGCCATCCGACGCGGCGGGTGCGGACCGAACGGTTCGGCCCGACCGGCTGACGACCCGAGGAGGGCGCATGACGGAACTGTCCTACCTGGACGGCAACATGCTCGACGGACCGCTGCGGGAACTCCTCGCGGTCGACCTGAGCGCCACCACCGGGCGGTGCGACACCTGCGGCATGACCGGCCCGATGGCCGGCCTGCACGTCTACTCGCACGCCCCCGGTCTGGTCGGGCGGTGCCCGGCGTGCACCGGCGTGATGGTGCGGCTGGTCCGCGCCCCGGAGCGGGCCTGGCTGGACCTGCGCGGCACCACGTACCTCCAGGTTCCCATGCCGCTGGAGCAGCGCCTCCGCCCCGCCCCCTGACCGGACGGGGCCGGCCTCAGGAGGCGACGGTCAGGTGGTCCAGCTTCGCCGGCGCGGGTTCGGCGTGGTGGCCCGCGCGTTCGGGGACGCTCCCCGCCGGGACCACCCCGGGGCGGGGCGGCGCGCCCGCCGGCCGTGTCGCGCCGGAGAGGCGACGTCGTACCCGACTGACGAGCTGCCCCACGGTCACCGGCACCACCGACAGGACGAGCTGCCCGTTGCGCGGGTCGACGGTCGCGGCCACCCCGTACAGCCGGGCGCCGTGCCGCAGCAGCCGGGGCCGGCCGGCGGCCAGTCGGGGCGCCCGGACCGGCGCGCCGCCGCGGCCGTGCCCGCCGTCCACGTCGGCGCGGACCGGATGCCGTTGGCCGCTGGCCGCGCTGGCGGCGAGGAGCCGGTCGACCGGGAAGTCGGTGCGCACGGTCCGCCCGGTCGGGTCGGTGGCGTCCAGCCGGGTGGTCCCGGCGACCGGGCCGGCCACCAGCCGGACCGGCCCGGCCTCCGCGGCGAACCGGGGGTACGGGCTGCGCGCGGTCACCGTCACGGTGCGCCCGTCGACCCAGCTCACCTCGACGGTGTCCAGCCGGGCCAGCCAGTCGGCGCGGACGTCGGTGACGTCGGTCCACGCCGCCGGGGCACCCGGGTAGCCGGCGTGCCACCGCCCGGCCGCCACCACCGTCGCCGGTACGCCCCGGTCGGTGTCCTGCGCGATGACCGCCAGCAACTCGTCGACGCCGCCGCCGGTCACCGCGCCCAGACGCAGCCGGGCCTCGATGTCGAGCCGGTCGCGGACCCGGTCGGTGACATGCTGGTCGACCAGCCGACGGACCGTCGCGTGGACCCGTTCCTGGGTGGCCCGGTCCAGCCGGCGGAAGTCGTCGCCGACCAGGTGGGCCAGCTCCAGCCCGACGTGCCGGCTCAGCACGGCGTCCCGACGCTCGCCGGCCGGGATCAGGTCGGCGACGAACGCGAACAACCGCTCCACGCTCACCAGCCGCTGGTCGACCCGGCTGTGGTAGGTGATGTTGCGGGCGTCCAGCCGGCGTACCGCGTGGTAGTAGTCGTAGTCGGCGAGCACCGAGATCCGGCGGGCGTGGCAGCAGGCCGCCAGCGTGAACGGCTGGTCGCTGAGGACCGGCATGTCCTCGGGGAACCGCAGCCCGAGCCGGTCGACGAGGTCGCGGCGGAACAGCTTGGTGTTCGCCAGCGACCAGGGCAGCGCCGAGTCGAACAGGCTCACGTCGACCGCGTTGCCGGCGGCGAACACGTCGGCGAAGACGTGCCGGCCGTTGACGCCGACGACCTTGCCGAGCACCACGTCGGAGCCGTACCGGTCGGCGGCGGCGACCAGTCGTTCCAGCGCCTCGGGGCCGAGCCGGTCGTCCGAGCCGAGGAAGAAGACGTACCGGCCGGTGGCCAGCTCCAGCCCTCGGTTGCAGGGCGCGGCCGGGCCGCCCGAGTTGGCCTGGTGGACCACCCGCAGCGTGCCGGGGTGCCGGGCGGCGAGCCGGTCCAGCAGGCGACCGCTGCCGTCGGTGGACCCGTCGTCCACCGCCACGATCTCCATCCGGTCGGGCCCGATGGTCTGCCGCAGCAGCGAGTCGAGGCAGGGCCGCAGGTAGCGGAGGGTGTTGTAGACCGGCACGACCACGCTCACGTCGGGTCGGGTGGTCGGTGGGCGGTCCGGCGCCTCCTCGACTGCCACAGCTGATCCTCCGTTGGTCGCGCGGCTGGTCCGACGCGACCGAGCGTGGTGGAGCGACCGGTCCGGGTGACGACACCGACGTGACGGCCAGATGGCCGGCAGGCAGCCGTTGGATACGCCGAGCGGGCCCGGCCCCCGGTGCGTGGGGGTCGGGCCCGCTCGGGTGTTGCTCAGCTGGTGCTGTAGCCGCGGGTGGCGATCCAGTCGGCGAGGTTGTCGATGCTCATCCGGTAGGAGGCCATGTTCGGGTCGGCGCTGTCGGCGATGGTGACGGTCCTGCCGTCGTCGCGGTAGCCGATGACGCTGATGTAGTGGCCGCCCTCGAAGGAGTGGGTGTTGCCGTCGGTGTCGGTGGCGGTGCCGACGATGTTGGCGACCACGGCCCGGCCGGCGTCGACGGTGCGGACGACGTCGGCGCGCAGCTTGTCGGTCTGCTTGTCGTCGGCCTTGGGCGTGCTGATCTCGACCGACCTGTAGGCGTCCTTGGCGCCGGTCTCCTTGTTCAGCACGGGGGTGATGTCGTTGATGCTGTTGGTGCCGGCCTCGGTGGTGCCCATCTCCTTGGCCATGGCCTGCACGTCGATGTCCTTGCCCTGCACGGACAGCGCGTTGCGGGCGGCGGCGGGGCCGCAGAAGTAGAAGTTGGGCTGGGCCTCGTAACGCACGTCCAGTTCCCGTTCACCGTGACCCTTGCGGTCCGTCACCACGGCGCTGGTCGGGCCGGTGGGGGCGGCGTGGGCGGCGATGGCGGGGCCGGCGACGCCACCGGCGGTCGCGGCGATGCCGGCAGCGGTCAGCACGGTCTTGCGCAGCAGGGTGGTAGCCATGATGGTTGCCTCCCAGGGGGAAGACGCGGCGGGTACCGCGTGCGGGGGACGTCTCGGGACAGGCCCGGCCGGCGGACGAGGGTGCCGGCGCGGGAGCGTGGCCCGCGGTCTGCCCGGTACAACGCCCGCCTCCCGGCCCCGATTCCGCCGCACCGGTGACCCCCGCCACCCCATATGCCCACAAATCAGACACGGGGTGCGGGCGTGGGTGGGGGATGGGTGAGAGTGGTGCCTCGTGAGATACCTGCGTAGTGACGGCCGCGTCGCGATCCGCCGCCCCCGGGCCGACGACGAGGCGGAGTTCGTGGCCGCCGCCCGGCGCAGCCGGGACCTGCACCACCCGTGGCTGACCGCACCTGACGACGCCGAACAGTACGCCGCGTACCTGCGGCGGATCCGCCGGCAGGACACCTCCGGCTTCCTGTTCTGCGACCGGGCCAGCGGTGCGATCGCCGGGTACGCGAACATCGGCGGCATCGTCCTGGGCGCGCTGCGCGGCGGATACCTCGGCTACGCCGCGTTCCGCCCGTACGCGGGCACCGGGCACGCCTCGGCCGGGGTGCGGCTGGTGATCGCGCACGCGTTCGGCGCGCTCGGGCTGCACCGGTTGGAGGCGAACATCCAGCCCGGCAACGCGCCGTCGAAGCGACTGGCCCGCCGCCTCGGGTTCCGGCTGGAGGGGTTCTCCCCGGACTACCTGTTCGTGGACGGCGCGTGGCGGGACCACGAGCGCTGGGCGATCACGGCCCCGCCGACACCCTGACCGGTGGCCCTCAGCTTCCCGGCTTCGGGAACGCGACCGGGCTGCGGTGCCCGGCCCGGTCCACCGCGCGTACGCCGAAGAACACGTTGTCCTTGGACAGGTCGATCGTCACCTCGGTGACGTCACCGACCGCCAGCACCTTCTGCCACTCGGCGGCCGTGGTCTCCCGCCACACCACCTCGTAGCCGGCCAGGTCCGGTTCGGGGCCGCGCTGCCAGCGCAGCGTGGTGTCGTTGGTCAGGTTCGTGGTGACCACGGTGACGCCCTTCGGCGTGCCCGGGGCCTGGGCGAGCGACCACAGCGCCGCGCCGTTCACCCGGGCCACCCGGGTGATGTAGTCGAAGTCGCAGAACTCCGGCAGGTCGCCGTACTGCACGCCGTCGACCACCCGGACGTCCTGGTGCTGGTGGGCGAAGTCCTCGGCGGGCTCGGTGAACCGGCCGGCCGGCCAGCCCTCGCGCAGGAACGAGATGTGGTCGCTGCCGCGCAGGTAGCGGTCCCGCCGGTAGATCACCCGGACGTCCGTCCCGGTCACGCCGTGGTCCGCCACGTCGGTGACGAACCGGGCGAGCTGCCGGGACGGGGAGTCGTTCTCGCCGCCGACGGACTGCCGCACGCTCGCCTCGGCCGGCGTCTCGGCGGTCGGCACGCCCTCGGCGAACAGCCGCACGGTCCGCGGGTCACGGGTGCCGTCGTCGGCGGTGCTGCTGCCGACGATGTCGTTGCTGAACATGCCCTGCACGTCCACGCCGGCCGCCTTCAACCGGCCGGCCAGGTACGCCGAGCCGTACAGGCCCTGCTCCTCGCCGGCGACGGCGGCGAGCACGATCGTCGCCTCGGTGCGCCGGCTCGCCAGCACCCGGGCCAGCTCCAGCACCACGGCCACGCCGGACGCGTCGTCGTCGGCGCCCGGCGCGTCGCCGACCGCGTCCATCACGTCGGTGGCGCGGGAGTCGTAGTGGCCGGTGATCACGTACACCCGCTCGGGCGTGACGTCGCCGCGCAGCGTGGCCACCACGTTGGTGATGGTGGTGGCGGTCGGGATCCGGGAGGCGGGCTCCTGCACGTACGACTGGAGTTCCACGGTCATCCGGCCGCCGGAGGCGGCGGCGTACCCGGTCAGTTGGGCGTGGATCCAGTCGCGGGCGGCGCCGATGCCGCGTACCGGATCGGTCTGGCTGGAGAGCGTGTGCCGGGTGCCGAACGCGGCCAGGCGGCGGACGGTGGCCTCGATCCGGGCCCGGTCGATCTCGCGCAGCAGCGCGGTCAGCTCGCGGTCCGGCGGCTGCGGCCGGGCCGGCCGCCCCGGACCGCGCGGCGCGTCGGTCGCCGCTACCGCCGGGCTCGCGGCGAGCGGCGTCGCGACGGCGGCGGCGGTGGCCGCGGCCGAGGCGGTGAGGAAGGTACGCCGGCTCGACCTCGTGGGTCGGCCCTCGGCGGTCTCGTGGTTTCCCATCCCGGCATCCTCGCGTTGATCAGGAGGAATGTCCATATCGGGCACCGTGGATGGGTGGTCACGACGTTTGTCGGAGGTCTGCCCGGGAACGGCAGCAGACATGACGAAACCACGTGTGGTGATCGTGGGGGCCGGGTTCGCCGGGTACCACGCGGCCAAGACGTTGCGCCGGCTGGCCCGCGACCGGGCCGAGATCGTCCTGCTGAACACGACCGACTACTTCCTCTACCTGCCGCTGCTGCCCGAGGTCGCGGCCGGCGTGGTCGAGCCGACCCGGATCTCGGTGCCGCTCGCCGGCACGCTCGACGGCGTCCGGGTGGTGGTCGGCGAGGCCGACCGGGTGGATCTCCAGAACCGCTGGGTCGGCTACCGCTCCGCCGAGGGCGAGCACGGCCAGCTCGCGTACGACCGGCTGATCCTCTCCGTGGGCAGCGTCAACAAGCTGCTGCCCATCCCCGGGGTGACCGAGTACGCGCACGGCTTCCGCGGCCTGCCCGAGGCGCTCTACCTGCACGACCACGTGGTCCGGCAGGTCGAGCTGGCCGAGTTGACCGACGACCCGGCCGAGCAGCGGGCCCGCACCACGTTCGTGGTGGTCGGCGCCGGCTACACCGGCACCGAGGTCGCCGCGCACGGCCAGTTGTTCACCGACCGGCTGGTGGCCCAGCGCCCGCACCTGAACGTCCGGCCCCGCTGGATGCTGCTCGACGTCGCCCCGCGCGTGCTGCCCGAACTGGACCGGCGGATGTCCGTCACCGCCGACCGGGTGTTGCGCCGCCGTGGCGTGGACGTGCGGATGGGCACCTCGGTCGGCGAGGCCACCCCGGACGGCGTGATGCTCACCGACGGCGAGTACGTGCCCACGTGCAGCCTCATCTGGTGCGTCGGGGTACGCCCCGACCCGTTCGTGGCCGAACTGGGCCTGCGCACCGAGAAGGGGCGGTTGGTGGTGGACGAGTTCCTCAACGTCCCCGGGTACCCCGAGGTGTTCGCCTGCGGCGACGCCGCCGCCGTCCCGGACCCGACCCGCCCGGGGCAGGTGTGCGCGATGACCGCGCAGCACGCCCAGCGGCAGG
The DNA here is from genome assembly GCF_055586805.1 of Micromonospora sp. NPDC049201. Taxonomy (NCBI): domain Bacteria; kingdom Bacillati; phylum Actinomycetota; class Actinomycetes; order Micromonosporales; family Micromonosporaceae; genus Micromonospora; species Micromonospora sp. NPDC049201. The sequence continues at coordinate 116,725 of NZ_JBVJHM010000011.1, forward strand.
GCAAGCTGGCCGCGCACAACATCGCCGCCTCGTACGGGCAGGGCACCCGCAAGTCCTACAAGCACCACGACCTGGGCTGGGTGGTGGACCTGGGCGGTAAGGACGCGGCGGCCAACCCGCTGCACGTGCCGCTGTCCGGCCTGCCGGCCAAGGCGGTCACCCGCGGCTACCACCTGCTGGCGATGCCCGGCAACAGGCCCCGCGTCGCCGCGGACTGGGCGCTCGACGCGACCCTGCCCCGGCCGGCCGTGCAGCTCGGCCTCGTGCCGGCCAACGCGGTGCCGCTGGAGAGCGAGTCGCCGGAGCTGGTCCGCCGGCCCTGACATCCGGAAGCTCATCCGCCGGCCGGCGGCCGGTCCCGCGCCACGGGGCCCGGCCCGCCGGCCGGCTCCGTGTCCTCGCCCGGCGCACCGTCGGCCTGGGCCATGCCCTCGGCGGCGCCCGCACCGTCGGCCGGCGTGCCCAGTGCCAGCCGCCCGGCCGGGACGAACTCGCGCAGCAGCACCTGCACGACGCCGGCCGCCGGGATCGCCAGCAGCGCGCCGACCAGACCGGCCAGCTCGGCCGCCAGCAGCACGCTGACCAGCACGGTCAACGGGTTCAGCCGGACCGCGCGGGCCATGATCACCGGTTGCAGGAGATGGTTCTCCACCTGCTGGTAGACCACGAAGAAGACGAGCACCACGACGCCGGCGGTGGGGGAGTTCGCGAAGCCCGCGCCGGCCGCGACGATCGCGCCCAACGTGGCGCCGACCAGCGGGATCAGGTCGAACACGGCGACCACCAGCGCGATCACCGCGGCGAACGGCACCCCGAGCAGGAGCAGCACCACGAAGGTCAGGCCGCCGCAGATCAGGCTGATCACCAGGTTCCCGCTCAGGTAGCCGGTGACGATCCGGGAGGAGTCCCGCCCGATGCGCCGCAACCGCTCGGCCGGGCCGTCCCCGACCAGCCGCAGCGTCGTCGCCACGATCCGGGGCGCCTCCAGCACCATCAGGTACGCCAGCACCACCACCGTGACCAACGCCGCGACGGCCTGCGCCGCGCCCCGGACCAGCCCGACGGTCGGCTCGCCGAGCCGGGAGCCGTAGCGGCGCAACTGTCCGGGTTCGGCGTACCGGAGCAGGTGCAGGCGGTCCAGCAGCCGGCCGACCGGTCCCCGCCCGGCCTGGGCGTCGTGCACCAGTTCCGGCACCCGGTCGGCGAGCCGGCCCAGCTCGTCCACCAGCGGCAGGACGATCACCGTGCCCAACGCCGCGAGCAGCACGAACGTGGCCAGGAAGACCAGCAGGGTGGCCAGCGCCCGCCGGTGCACCCGACGCTCCAGCCGGTCGACGAGCGGCTTGAGCGCGACCGCGAGGAACGCCGCGACCAGGCCCCAGACGAGCACCCGACGGGTCGCCCAGACCAGCGTCAACCCGACCACGGTGGCCAGCACCAGACCGATCACGATCACCGTCCGGCGGGCGGTGGACCGGTCGTCGGCGACGCTCATCCGGCGCGGCTACCCGCCCTGCCGGTGGAGAAACCCGGGGCTCACCCCAGGTCGGCGTCGGTGACCGGCAGGGCGTCCGCGGCGAACGCGTCGAGTGCCGCCGCGTGCAGCACGGTGCCGGGCACCGGGTCACCGGCGACCCGCGCGGCGAGCCGGCGTACCGGCAGCCGCCCCGGCCGGAGCACGCCGGCGAGCACCACGTTGCCGTAGCGCCGGCCGCGCAGCATCCGCCGGTCGGTGAGCAGGCACACCTCGGCGAAGACGGCACGCAGCGTGGCCACCTGCGCCCTGGTGTGCGCCAGCGGCGGCAGGTCGGTCAGGTTCACCAGGTAGACGCCGTCCGGGCGGAGCACCCGGGCCACCTCGGCGGCGAACTCGAGGGCCGCCACGTGCGCGGGCATCCGGGCCGCCCGGTAGACGTCGCCCACCACCACGTCGTAGGCGGCGTCCGGCGCCCCGGCGACCGCGTCGCGGGCGTCGCCCAGCGTGACCACCACCTCGGGCGGCAGCGGCGGCAGCTTCCGGCGGACCAGCTCGACCACGCCGGGATCGCGTTCGACCACCCGCTGCGCCGAACCGGGCCGGGTGGCGGCCAGCCAGCGGGGCACCGTGAGCGCGCCGCCGCCCAGGTGCAGGGCGGTCACCGGCTGCCCGGGCGGGGCGCTCAGGTCGATCACCGTGGCGATCCGCCGCACGTACTCGAAGTGCAGGTGACGGGCGTCGGCGACGTCCACGTAGGACTGTTCGACCCCGTCGGCGAGCAGCGTACGCCCGGTGGGGCGGGCCGGGTCGACGACGATCTCCAACACCTCGGTGTCGCTCTCCACCGTCGGCACGCTACCGGCGCGCGTGCGGTGTCGAGCGGGGCCCCCGCCTCTACCGGAGGCGTTGAGCGGGGGCCCCTCCTTCGGGTCAGCCGGCGGCCATGCCGGCGCCGGCCTCGTCTATGGCGTCGTCGACGCGGTGGGCCAGGGCCACGTCCGCGGTGGTGACGCCGTCGGTCTGCTGGGTCCGGACGGTGAGCACCGCGTTGTCCGGGTCCGGCCGGCCGATCTGCGGGCCGCGCCCGCCCTCGGCCCGGAGCCGGTCCAGCCGGTCCAGCACCCGGTCCAGGTTGCCGCCGGGCAACTCGATGGTGCGCACCAGCGAGCGCCGGTCACTGGACCAGTACGGCAGCGTGGCGAGCGCGTCGCGCAGCTCCGACTCGGTCAGCGGCGCGGTGGCGGAGCTGGCGCCCACCAGACCGCCGCCGTAGGCGGCCGGTCCGAGCAGGTCCCGCAACCCGTCGGGTACGCGCAACGACCCGACCAGTTCGGCGTCCGCGTCCGCGAGCGCGGCCAGGGTCGCCTCCGCCTGGTAGCGCGCCTGTTCCGGGGTGAGCCGGCTGCGCCGCCCGACCTCGGCCAGGAAGCCCGGCAGGTCCTGCCGCCGTGCGACGCCGTCCACCGGGACCACGTCGTGCAGCTTCACCGGCACGGCCGCGAGCAGCCGTTCCCGCTCCGCCTCGTCGAGCGCCCAGGCCAGGGCCAGCACGGTGGCCTCCGCCGCGACCTTCGCCTCGGCGAAGTCGACGCCGGCGCGCCGGCTCACGTCGTCGACGAGGTCCCGGTAGCCCAGCGTGACACCTCGGCCGGACGGCGGGTCCGGCAGCGGTCGCGGTCGCTCCGCCACCCCGACCGCGGGCGGCGCCGGCCCACCCCGCGTGCTGTCCGGCTTGTGTCGACCGGCCGGCGGCGGGCCGGACCGCTCGTGCTGGTCCAGCGAGGTGACCTGCTTGGACGCGCTCAGGCTGGCGCCGGTCTGGCTGGGCCGCCGCCCCTGCTCCCGGGCCTGGCGGGCGAGGGCCCGGCGGCGCTGGTTGTCGCCCTCCATCTGCTTGCGCATCGTCGCACCTCGTTCCTGGTCGGTTGCGCTTGCGCCGGTCGCCTTCCCGGCGCTGCCGGGAAGCTAACGACGTCCGGCGGGGCGAGGAGCTTCATTCGCTGCGGGTGAGGGGCGGTCACCCGATGGCGTCGCACGATCGGGGCGGACCGGACAACTTCCGACGCACGCGGAAGGGCAGGTCGTCATGAAACGGATCGTGGAGATCGTCCCCGCTCGTCCCGGTTGGTACGCCCGTTGGCGCGTCGGCCCGGAGGTCACCCGCTGCTATCCGGTGACCCTCTGGGCGCTGCTGGAGGGCGCGGACGGCGGTGGACGCGAGGTGGTCGGCGTCGACTGCGTCGGGCAGTGGCCCGGCGCGGACGACGACGGGGCCGGAGATTTCGTCCGTTACCTGTTCCAGACGCCTGATTCCGGTGTGCCGGAGGACGCCGACTCGTCGGCGGTGGGGGAGCCGCGTGAGGGTGCTTCCCGCCGGCCGGCGGTGGCGCCCGTCGTCTGAGCCCTCCTCCAGGCCCCCGGCCCCTGGTCCCAGGGTCGGGGGCCGCCCCCTGCCCGGGGCGGGACGCGGGTCGGTCAGCCCACCTCGCGGGCGTCACCGGCTGCCGTGCGGGGCGGGGCGGTGAGCAGCTCGGCCAGGCCCGTGCGGTCCAGCAGCTGTCGGATCTGCGCGTTCACGCCGCGCAGGTGGATCGCGCCGGTCCCGGCGCGGTGGATCAGCACCAGCGCGCTCAGGCCGGAGGAGTCGCAGAGCGTCACGTCGGTGAAGTCGAGCCACAGCTCCTGGTGGCCGTCGCGGCGCAGCCCGGCGGCGGCCTCGACGAGTTCCGGCGCGGTGTCGAAGTCCAGCTCGCCGGCCAGCCGGAGCTGGGCGGAGCCGGCGTCGGGCCGGTCCACCTCGATGGTCAACAGCGGGGAGGGCACAGGTCCATGTTCCCAGCCGCCGGTGGTCGGGAAACCTCCGGGGTCAGGCGGACGCGGTGGAACCGGATGCCCGATCCTCGGCCGGCCGGCGGTCCAGCAGACCCGTCACGCCGGTCATGTCGAGGATGGTCTCCAGGAAGCGCGGGACCGCCCGGAGTTCGATGCCGGTGCCGGCCTGCTGCCCCTCGCGCCAGGCGTGCACGATCACCGACAGCCCGGTGCTGTCCAGGAAGATCAGGTCGCCGAAGTCCAGCACCAGCCGGGCGGGACGCGCGGCGAGCAGGCGGTCGATCTCGGCACGCAGCGGCGTCGCGGTGGCGTAGGCCAGGTCACCGCCGACGCGGACGACCGGGACGCCCGGGTCGGAACGGTCCACGGAGATGCTCAGCGGCGTCGCTTCGGGCTTTCTCCGTTGAGGAACCACCATCACGCCTTTCCGCAGGCTGCCGGTCTGGCAGGGACGCCCGGATCGTAACAACCCCACCCTCGGGGCGCTCGGCGTGTGCTCGCGGGCGGGAGCCGTCGTCGGGTGGCGCCGCGGGCATACCAGCGTAGGGTGGGGAGCGGAGATATGACCACACGCGCCACTTCCGGCGCTCCGCCGATGTCGACGAGGAGAGTGGGCTTAGCTGGTGACTGCTGCCGACGTCAGGGGTTCCGACCCGGGCGACGGACGGATCCCCACGCCGAGTGCCGACCGGGCCCGGGTGTGGTCCGCCGACGCTCCCACGACGTCTGCCCTCCCACCACTGGCCCCCGACCACGACGCGTCGATCGTCCCCGACTGGTCCGAGGTCGTGGAGCACTTCCGCGAGGGACTCATCGTCTGCGACGCCGACGGCGTGGTGCGACATGTGAGCCCGGTCGCGGAACGGCTCGTCCCCGAGGTCGTGCCGGGCGAGGTGCTCGCCGCCTCCGGCGTGGCGGCGCTGGGCGGCGACGGTCGGTTCGAGTTCACCCACCACGGCCGCCGGCTGCGGCTGCGCCCGGTCGCGCTCTCCCACGCCCGGCGCTGCTGGTACGTGGAGGACGTCACCGAGAGCGTCAGCCGGGCCGACGCCCTGCTCGCCGAGCGGGCCCGCTCGTTGTTCCTCGCCGTGGTCGGCGAGAAGCTCGGCAACCCGTTGCACCCCGACCGGGCCGCCGCCGCGGTCGCGCGCCTGGCGGTGCCCACGGCGGCCGACGTGGCGGTGCTGGTGCTGGCGCCGCGTTCCGGCCGGGCCCGCTGGTGGCGGGCGGTACGCGCCGAGGAGGAGGCGCCCGTCGTGGACAGCGGTGTGCTGCCCGCCGCCGCGCTGCCCGCGGCCATCGAGGCCGGTCTCACCGGGACCGAGCCGCACGCGCTGGACTGGCTCGTCGAGCAGGCCGTCGAGGCGGGCTGGCTGCCCGGCCTGGACGTGACCGGCGCCACCGCCCGGGTGGTGCCGCTGCCGGGCCGGGACGCCCCGGTCGGCGTGCTGCTGGTGGCCCGCCGGGCCGGGCGCTGGTACGACGAGGCCGACATCGACCTGGTGCGCGCGTTCGCGGCCCGGGCCGGCGCGGCGCTGACCACCGCCATGCTCTACCGCGACCAGGCCGAGGTAGCCGACACGTTGCAGGCCAGTCTGGTGCCGGTCGAGCCGGCGGCGGCCTCGGGCGTGCAGTGGGGCACGGCGTACCGGCCGGCGCAGGCCGGACTGCGCATCGGCGGCGACTTCTACGGCTCGCACCGGCTGCCCGACGGCGGCTCGGTCTTCTTCCTCGGCGACGTGTCGGGCAAGGGCGTGGAGGCGGCCGTCTTCACCGGCCAGCTCCGCCAGTGCCTGCACGCGTTGCACCGGGTGGAGACCCAGCCGGGACGGTTGCTGAAGCTGCTCAACGACGCGTTGCTGGAGACCACCCAGGCCCACGGGCAGGGCCGGTTCGCCACCATGGTGCTCGGGGCGGCCCGACCGCACCGCGACGGCGGGCTGACGCTGACGCTGGCCGGGGGCGGCCACCTGCCGCCGCTGCTGTTGCGCGCCTCCGGCGAGGTCGAGGTGGTGCCGTTGAGCGGCATGCTGATCGGCGTGGTGCCGGACCCGCGGATCGGCGAGGCCACGGTGCACCTGGCGCCGGGCGAGACCTGCCTGCTCTACAGCGACGGCGTGACCGAGGCGCGGGGCGGGTGGCGCGGCGACGAGCAGTTCGGCGCGGACCGGCTGCTCACCGCCGTGACCGGCTGCCACCGGATGCCCGCCCCGGCGTTGGCCGAGCGGGTCGAGCAGGTGACCTGCGACTGGCTCGCCCACGGCGACCACGACGACATCGCGGTGCTGGCGTTGCGGGCGACCGGTGCGGCCGGCCGCGCGCCCCGTCACCTGCACGCGGTGCCCGGCCCGACGGGCGCCGAACCGACGAGAGGGCTGCCCGAGTGACCGCGACGACCACCGCAGCCGGCCCGGCGCACGCGTTCGCCGGCTATCTGGAGTGCCTGGCCGAGGCCGACGAACAGGGTGCGGTGGCGGTCGCCCGAGGGCTGCTGGAGGCGGGCGTGCCGGCCGAGCGGGTGCTGCTCGACCTGGTCGCCCCGGCGCAGGCCGAGGTGGGCGAGCGGTGGGCGCGCAACGAGTGGAGCGTGGCCCAGGAGCACGCCGCCACCCACATCAGCGAGCGGGTGGTGGCGGCGGTCGCCGCGTACGCCGATCCGCGGGTGACCCGCGGCCGGATCGTGATGGCCTGCATGGACGGTGAGTGGCACGCGCTGCCGGCCCGGCTGGTCGCCGAGGTGCTGCGGCTGCGCGGCTGGCAGGTGGTCTTCCTCGGGGCCAGCGTGCCGGCCGCGCACCTGGTGTCCTACCTGCACCGGTACGACGCCGACGCGGTGGCCCTGGCCTGCGCGCTGCCGATGCGGCTGCCGCACGCCCACCGGATGATCGAGGCGTGCCGCCGCTCCGACGTGCCGGTGGTGGTGGGCGGGCGCGGGTTCGGCGCGGACGGCCGCTGGGCACGGGTGCTCGGCGTGGCGTGGGCGCCGGACGCACCGGCCGCGGCCGACCTGGTCGCCGACGACCGGGCGCTGCGCGCGACGCCGCCCGCACGGCTGGACCACCTCGCCGACGACGAGTACGCCAGCCTGGTCAAGCGGCGGGGCGAGCTGATCGACAGCGCGCTCGCCGACCTGCGCGAGCGGGTGCCGGCGGTGGTCGACTACACGCCGGCGCAGCTCGACTCGACCGTGGGCGACCTGGGCTACATCGTCGACTTCCTGGCCGCCGCGCTCTACGTGGACGACGGGACGCTGTTCGCCGAGTTCGTCGAGTGGTTGGTGGAGATCCTGGTCAGCCGCGGAGTGCCGGCGGGCGCGGTCGGCCTCACGCTCGACCACTATGGACAGCAACTGCGGGACTTCCCCCGCGCGGCCGGTTTCCTGGAGCGGGGGCGGGCCGTGGTGGGCGGCCGGGTGGCGGCGACGGCGGGCCGCTGATCCGGATCGGGCCGGACGCCTCCTATACTTGCTGCACTGCAAGGATTCGCCTGCGGTGGGAGCGAGAGGGGCCACGGTGACGTTCACCGTCACGTCCGCCTGGCGGGACCAGCGCGTCACCTGCCTCCGGCTCGCCGGTGAACTGGACCTGAGCACGGCCGGGGAGCTGACCGCCGAGATCGACCGGCTGGTCGCCGACGGCCGCCGCGAGTTGCTGCTCGACCTCACCGAGCTGACGTTCTGCGACTCGACGGGCATCGCCGCCTTCGTCCGTGGGGACAACCTCGTCGCCGCCGACGGTGGCTGGCTTCGGCTCACCGGGGCGACCGGCCGGGTGGCCCGGGTGCTCCAGGTGACCGGGCTGGCCGAGGTGCTGCGCCACGACCGCGACACGGCCGACCCGACGCCCTCGACCGGCTCCTGATCGGATAGATTTCCCCGCCAGCGTCCGGCCGCGCGGCCGGTGCCCTCCCCGAGACGAAGCAGGTAGCCCCATGGGTCAGCCCAGTTCGAGCCCCGTTCGCATCCTGGTGGTGGACGACGATCCGGGTGACGTCCTGATGATCGAGGAGGCGCTCGAGGAGTCGGACGTCGAGAAGGTCATCGACGTGGTCGCCGACGGCGAGGAGGCGATGGAGTTCCTCCGTCGCGAGGGCCGGCACACCGGCGCGCAGCGACCGGACGTCATCCTCCTCGACCTCAACATGCCCCGGATGGACGGGCGGCAGGTGCTCGGCGAGGTCAAGCGGGACGAGAACCTCCGGAGCATCCCGATCGTGGTGCTGACCACCTCGAACGCCGACACGGACGTGGTGAGCAGCTACACGCTCCAGGCCAACGCGTACGTGACCAAGCCGATCGACCTGGACGACTTCAACGACGTGGTGCGCCGCATCGACGAGTTCTTCGGCCGGGTGGTCGTGCTCCCCAAGCACTCCTGACGACCCGCGCGTCCCGGTGTCCGGATGCTGAACATTTCCGGTGAACGGCCGCCGGCGGCCCGGCTCGCCCCGCAGGATCGTCAGGTGGGGGACGCGCGGCGGCTGCCTGGGGGGCGACAGCATGAGGTTCTCGGTGGTGGAGGCCGGTTACGACCGGCGTCAGGTGGATGCCTGCCTGGACGAGCTGGATCTCCGGCTGCGCCGGCTGGCGGCGCGTGCGGAGGGCGTCGCGGGGGCGGGTCGGGAGTGGGACCGGATCCGGCTGGACGCCGGGCACCTCTGCGACTATCTGCGCCGCCGCGCCGCGCCGGCCGACCCGTCGGACGCCGACGTCCCGGCCGATCCGTCGGCCGATGAGCGGGAGGCCGCTGAGCGGGAGGCCGCCGAGCGGGAGGCCGCCGAACTGGTGGCCCGGGCGCGCGCCGAGCTGGACGCCGCGCGCGAGGAGGCCCGCCGGGTGCGGGAGGAGGCGTACGCGGAGGCGCTGCGGGCGCGCCGCGAGTTCGAGGCCGCGCTGCTGGCCCGCCGCCGCCGCGAGGCCCGGGTCGACGAGATCCTCTCCGGCGCCCGCGTGCCCGCCGACACCCCCACCGCCGCCGCCGGCCGGTGAGGCGACGCTCCGGGTCTCAGGACAGCGCCGCCACCACCGTGGTGGCCCGCTTCTCGTGCTTCGCGTACGCGTCGGGGAACGCGGAGATCTGCACCGCCTGGGCCGCGCCGGTGACGCTCATGTCCGCCCAGCCCGGCACGTCGGCCAGCGCGGCGTAGAACGCCCGGGCCGCGTACGCCGGCCGCATGAGTTCGGCGACCGTGCCCCACCCGCTGCTCGGGCGCTGCTGGAACAGCCCGACCGAGTCGTGGTCGGAGCCGCTGCCCTGGTGCGGCTGGTCGAACGACTCGGGCAGCACGTCGCTGGCCAGGTTGTACAGGTCGCTCTCCTGCATGGCGGTGGCCACCGCCACCACCATCGCCCGACGTGGCAGGCGCATGTCCCGGCCGACGTCGACGATGGCCTTCGCGTTGTCCATCTGCCGCTGGTCCAGGCCGGCGACGGGACGCGGGTGCTTCGGGCGGACCACCTTCCGCGGTGGCTTCTTCCGGGCCGGCGACGGGCTCGGCGTGGCGACCGGGACGGGCGACGCCGGGGCGACGGCGGGCGGCGCCGCCCGGGTGAAGTCGCGGGAGGCGCGCTGCTCGACGGTGACCCGGTCGGCGAGCGCCTCGCGTACTCCCACGGTCGGCGGGGCGGCCTCGCCGACGCCGGCCACGCCGATCAGGCCGAGGCAGCAGGTGACGCCGGTGGCCACCGCGATCCGGCCGGGGACGGAGCGGGCCGCGCCGCGCCGGGGTGACTCCGGGGCGCGGTGCCGTCCCACTCGCCGTTCGGCCGACGCCGGGTCGATCGTTCGGCCAACCGGGCGGTTCGCGGGCGATGACTGGGGGGCGCGGTGGTCGGGATGCACCCGCCGAGGCTAGAAAGCTTCTCGGCGCTTGCCATCGGGGTGGTTGGTGGCATGCGCCACAGTTTGCCGGAATCCGCTAGCGCATAACCGTCAGTGGATCACCAAACTGTCGAACCTCTTGTCTCCGTAAAGTCGGTCGTGACGGATTCGGCGTGACGATCCGGGCGCCCGGCCGTCAGCGCGTCGCGCCGTGGCGACCTCCTCCGATCGGGGGAGGAGCCGCCGGTCGCCCGGCCACGTGATCGACTCCGACCCGCCGAGGCCGGCCGTCCCCACCCGCCACCATCCCGGGGCCGGTGCGGGTACCGGAATCCGGCGCACCGGTCGCCCGGGCGCTCGATACGATTCCGACGGTGACGGAGCAGATGGTCGACGACCGGGCCGCCGGTGAGCCCGCCGGCCGGCGGGGGCGGCGGGGCCTGATCATCGTTTCCTGCGCCGTGCTGCTCACCGTGCTCCTGGTCGGGCACCGGGCGGTGCCCAACGTGCACGGCCTGGGCAGCCTGGTGGACAGCGCCACCCCGCTGCTCGGTCTCGGCGTACCCCTGCTCGGGCTCGCGGCGCTGCTGCGCCGCTCCCGCCGCGCGCTGCTCGCCGTGCTGGTGCCGGCGCTGGTCTGGGCCGGGCTCTTCGGCCGGGCCTGGCTGCCCCCGGCGGCCGGCGCCGACGGGACCGCGGTGCGGGTGGCCAGCCAGAACCTGCGGGCCGGCAACCCCGACCCGGCCGCCACCGTCGGCGCGCTGGCCGCCGACGCCCCGGACCTGATCGGGTTGCAGGAGGTCGACGACGGGGAGCGGGTCGCGCCCGCCCTGGCCGGTCGCTACCCGCACCGGACGGCGGTCTCCACCGTGGCGCTGTGGAGCCGCTGGCCGATCCGCGAGACGCACGGCGTGGACACCGGCCTGGGCTGGGACCGCGCGCTGCGCGCCGTGGTGGCCGCCCCGCAGGGCGACCTGACCGTGTACGTCGTCCACCTCGGCTCCGCCCGCGCCGGCCACACCACCACCCGCGACGAGACGGTGGCGGCGCTGGCCCGCGCCGTCCGCGCCGACCCGGCCGACCGGCTGGTGGTGCTCGGCGACCTGAACACGGCCACCACCGACCGGGTCTTCGACCCGCTGACCCGACTGCTCGGCGACGCGCAGGCCGAGGCCGGGCAGGGTTTCGGCTTCACCTGGCCGGCGGAGGTGCCGGTGACCCGCCCGGACCACGTGCTCTACCGGGGGCTCACCCCGACCGCCGCCGGCGTGGTGCACACGCCGGACACCGACCACCGTGCGGTGACCGCCGGCTTCCGATGGTGAGTCGGAATGTTCAGTGGCGGCCGTTCTCGGCCGGGGTGACCGTGAGCCGGTGTCGGCTCGGGTCACCGCTGGAGAACGGCCAGAGCCGGTCGGCGTACGCGACCAGCTTGGCCAACTGGTCCCGGCTGAGCCCGGCCGAGGAGATCTCGGCGTGCACGTCGGCCCGGTAGCGGCCGTCGTCGTCGCGACCCAGCTTCGCCTCGGCGGTCACCTGCACGGTGTGCGCCTCGTCGGTGATCTCGCCGGCCGCCTCCACCGCGGCGTGGTGCAGGCAGGAGGCGAACGCGGCGGCCAACAACTGCTCCGGCGTCAGGCCGGAGCAGTGCGGCGCCAGCGGGGACGCCAGGGCGGAGGACAGACCGCCGTCGTCGGTGCGTACGTGACCGCCCGCCGCGGTCGCCGTGGCCGTCTCGGCCAGCCAGGAACTCGGATCCGGCATCGCGTTCCTCCCGTCACTCACCGGCCCGCGTTCCCGGCCGCCGACGGGCGAAACCGCAGTACGCTCAGCGGATCCGCCCACTCGTGGCGGCGTCCAGGGCCATCGCCTCGGTCGCCTCGGCGGCGGCCCGCCCGGTCCACGGCGAGGTCTCGCCGATCCGCTGCCGGGGCAGCACCACGGTCATCGGCACGTAGATGCGGGCGTCGACCGCCTCGGCCAGCAGCAGCGCGGCCATCGGGCTGGTCGGTCGCGCGGCGGGGTCGGAGTCGAGGCAGTGCTCGCACAGCTCGGCCACCTCGGCCGGCAGCCCGGGGACCTCCGGCAGCGGCCGGGGCGGCAGGTGGCGGCGGGCGCCGAGCAGTTGGCTGGTGCTGGCGGCGTCGTACGGCAGCCGGCCGCTCAGGCAGTAGTAGAGCAGCACGCCGAGCGCGTACATGTCGGCGGCCGGGGTGGCCGGCTGCCGGTCGAGCTGCTCCGGGGCGAGGTACGCCGGGGTGCCCACCACGACTCCCTCCGGGGTGTGGTCGGGCGCGCCGGCCGGGGTGGCGATGCCGAAGTCGAGCACCTTCACGCCGGACGGGGTGAGGATCACGTTCGCCGGCTTCACGTCCCGGTGCACGATGCCGTGCCCGTGCGCGGCGGCCAGCGCGGCGCACACCTCGGCACAGACCCGCACCGCGATACGCCAGTCCAGCGGGCCGGCGCGCAGGTGCGCGGCGAGCGTCTCGCCCTCGGCCAGCTCCATCACGATGTAGGGCACCGGCCGGCCGTCCGGCAGCGTGGCGGTGCCGAAGTCGTGCACGCTGGCCACGTTCGGGTGGACCAGTCGTGCCGCCGAGCGGGCCTCGGCCCGGATCCGTTCCACCGAACCGGCGTCGCCGTCCAGCCCCGGCGAGATCAGCTTGATCGCGACGGTCCGGTCCAGCACCCGGTCGTGTGCCCGCCACACCTCCGACATGCCGCCCACGGCCGCGCGCTGTTCGAGCTCGTACCGCCCGCCCAGCGTCCTCATCGACCACTCCCTGTCTCGTCCGGTCCCCCCGGACCCGCTACCCGGGCTCCGAGCTGTGCAAACCGCCGGGAGCGGCCCGGCCGGCGGGGTAGCTTCGCGAGCGGGAGTGTCGACGTCGGAACGGAGAGTGAGCGGTGGCGCTGGTGCGCGTACGGTTCGTCGGCGGTCCGGCCGACGACGTGGCCCGGGACCTGCCGGCGGATCCGGACGGCGCGCCGCCGCGCCGGTGGATCCTGCGCCTCCCCGAGCAGCCGCCCACCGACGTGGCGGACCATCTCTACGAGCGGGGTGACCGGGCCGGCCCGGAGGGCTGGACGATGCGCTACGTGCGCACCGACCCGTTCGGCGCCACCGAGTGAGGCGGCGACGTGGCGGAGGCGGCGACGCGGACGGTTCAGCCCGGCCGGACGCCGGTGGTGGCGAGGATGACCGAGGCGACCAGCTCCGGGTCGTCGTGCATCGGCACGTGTCCGCAGCCGGGCAGGTCCAGGTGCCGGGCGGCGGGCAGTCGGGTGCGGGCCAGCGCCGCCTGTCGGTAGGGCAGGATCCGGTCCCGGGTGCCCCACGCCACGGTCACCGGGACGGCGGGTGTGCCGGCGAACGCGTACCCCCGGCTGGCCCGGGCGACGGCGCGGAACGCGCGGGCCCGGCGTAGCGCGCGGGCGTCCGCGAGCGCCACGTCCGGCGTCAACCGGTCCGGCCGGGCCAGGATCATGCCCATCGCCAGGGCCCGCAGCGCCGGCGCGGCGAACAGGTGACGCAGCACCGGCTCGGGCAGCCGGGCCGCGCTGCGGTGCAGGCTGAGCACGGTGAGCGCCCAGCGCAGCTCGCGTGCGGTGCAGAAGCCGGCCGGCGACAGCGCGGTGGCCGAGGCGACTGCGCCGACGGCGGCCAGCTCCAGCGCGATGGCCCCACCGAGGCTGTTGCCGGCCACGTGCGGCCGGTCCAGCCCGAGCGCGGCGAAGAGTTCCACCATGCCGGCCACCAGCCCGGGCATGTCGGCGGGCAGGCCGGCGGCGGGCACCGGGGAGCGGCCGAAGCCGGGCAGGTCGACGGCGATCACGTCGTGCGTCCCGGCGAGCCGGTCCAGCACCGGCAGCCAGGCGCCGCCGTGGTGGCCGATGCCGTGCAGCAGCACCAGCGCCGGCCCGGCGCCGCGACGCTCGTAGACCACCTCCACCGGGGCGGTCACGGCCGGACCTGCGGCGTGCTCACCCCGAAACCCCGGCCGAGCGCCCGGGCCTGCTCCTCGATCAACGGCACGGTGACCCGGGCGGTGCGCCCCACCAGGCGGTCGGCCAGCGGGCTGACCAGCAGCGACCGCACCGCCTGCACCGCGCCGACGGCCCGCGGCACGTAGACGCGGCGGCTGCGGCGCTCGATCGCCCGGACGAACGCCTCGGCGCACTCGGCCACCGTGGTGGTGCGCCGCATCGGCCAGGGCAGTTTCGCCAGTGCGGCGTCGAACGCCGGCAGGTCGGCCCGCGCCTCCCGGACCAGGTCGGTGTCCACCCAGGACGGATGGGCGGTGCCCACGGCCACCCCGCGGTGCGCCAGCTCCAGCCGGATCGCGGTGCCGAAGTGTTCGACGCCGGCCTTGGAGGCGCAGTAGGCGGCCATGCCCGGCAGCGCGGCGAACGCCGCCGCCGACGAGACGATCAGCAGGTAGCCGCCGCGGTCGATCAGGGCCGGCACCGTCGCCGCCGCCGTCCGCATCACGCCCACCAGGTTGACCTGGACGGTGTGCACCAGCGCCTCGACGTCGCCGACGGCGATGGTGCCCCGGTTCGCCACCCCGGCGTTGGCCACCACCGCGTCGATCCCGCCGAGCGCGGCGACCGTCCCGTCGACCGCCCGGACGAGGGCGGCCTGGTCGGTGACGTCGGCGGTGAACCAGGCGTGCCCGGGGCCCAGCTCGGCGGCGAGCGCGGCGAGCCGGTCGGGTTCCAGCCCGACCAGCGAGACCCGTGCGCCCCGGGCCGCGGCGAGCCGGGCGGTGTGCGCGCCGATGCCCCGGGCCGCCCCGGTCACCAGCACCACCCGGCCGGCCAACCGGCCGGTGGGGCCACCGTCGATGGACATGCCGGCAAGTTACCACCGGGTAGCCCGCCGGGGAAGCCTCGATCGACCCACCGGGAGCCCCGCACAGCTGGTACACAGGAACGGGACAGTGCCGGTACAGTCGGCGCGCCCACGATGGGGAGCATGGTCATGAACGGGCAGGCCGCGCAGGGCCGGATCGAGCTGCGCCGACCGGACGGCGAGCCGGTGCGCGTGCTGGTGGTGGACGATGAGCCGACGCTCACCGACCTGCTCTCGATGGCCCTGCGCTACGAGGGCTGGCAGGTCACCACCGCCGGCAACGGGATGGCGGCGATCAGCGCGGCCCGCCAGTTCCGGCCGGACGCCGTGGTGCTCGACGTGATGCTGCCCGACCTGGACGGTTTCCAGGTGCTGCGTCGCCTGCGCGAGCAGTCGCCGAGCGTGCCGGTGCTGTTCCTGACCGCCCGGGACGCGGTGGAGGAGCGCGTCGCCGGGCTCACCGTCGGCGGCGACGACTACGTCACCAAGCCGTTCAGCCTGGAGGAGGTGATCGCCCGGCTGCGCGCCCTGCTGCGCCGCTCCGGGTTCGCGGTCGCCGCCCGGGAGGAGGCGGTGCTGACCGTCGGCGACCTCAGCCTCGACGAGGACAGCCACGAGGTGCGCCGCGGCGACGCCCTGATCACGCTCACCGCCACCGAGTTCGAGCTGCTGCGCTACCTGATGCGCAACCCGCGCCGGGTGCTCAGCAAGGCGCAGATCCTCGACCGGGTCTGGAACTACGACTTCGGCGGCCAGGCCAACGTGGTCGAGCTGTACATCTCGTACCTGCGCAAGAAGATCGACGCGGGTCGCGCGCCCATGATCCATACGCTGCGCGGCGCGGGCTATGTCCTCAAGCCCGCGGAGTGACCACGGCGGGCGGCTGCGTCGCCGGCTGGCCGGCTGGTCGCTGCGCCGCCGCCTGGTGCTCTCCGTGGTGGCGCTGCTGGCGCTGGTCAGCGTCGGCATCGGCGGCCTGACCACGGTCGCGCTGCGACACTTCCTGGTCGGGCGGATCGACGACCAGCTCACCGGCGGCGAGTCCCGCCGGCACGTGCGGCAGCCCTCGCCGTTCGAGCTGCCGCAGGACCGACCGAGCACCTTCCGTCCGGGGTTCCCGCCCGGCTACCCGGCCGAGTCCGTGGCGGCGCGGGTCGTCGACGGAAAGGTCGACCTGGCGTTCCGGCAGTCGGCCACGCAGCCGGCCGCGGTGCCGGTGGGGGAGGTGGCGCCCCTGGCCCGACTCCGCCCCGACGACGCGCCGCGCACGGTCGCGCTCGCCGGCCGCGGTGACTACCGGGCGGTGGCCCGGCAGATGCCCGACGGCGACGTCCTCGTCTTCGCCATCCCGCTGTCCGAGGTCGACGAGACGGTCATGTGGATGGTCGTCGCCCAGGCCGGGGTGATCGGCGCCGGCCTGGTCATCGCCGGCGGCCTCGGCGCGCTGATCGTCCGGGGCACGCTGCGGCCGCTGAACCGGGTCGCGGCCACCGCGGCCCGGGTCGCCGAGCTGCCGCTGGACCGGGGCGAGGTGGCGCTGTCGGTCCGGGTGCCGGCCGCCGACACCGACCCGCGCACCGAGGTCGGGCAGGTCGGGGGCGCGCTCAACCGGATGCTCGGCCACGTCGCCGCCGCGCTCGCCGCCCGGCAGGCCAGCGAGACCCGGGTGCGCCAGTTCGTCGCCGACGCCAGCCACGAGCTGCGGACGCCGCTGGCCGCCATCCGGGGGTACGCGGAGGTGGCCCGGCGCGGCCGGCAGGAGGTGCCACCGGACGTGGCGCACGCGTTGCGCCGGGTCGAGTCGGAGAGCACCCGGATGACCAGCCTCGTGGACGACCTGCTGCTGCTCGCCCGGCTGGACTCCGGCCGACCGCTGGCCGCCGAGCCGGTCGACCTGACCGCCATGGCGGTGAACGCGGTCAGCGACGCGCACGTGGCCGGCCCGGAGCACCACTGGCAGCTCGACCTGCCGGACGAGCCGCTCACCGTCACCGGCGACGGCCACCGCCTGCACCAGGTGCTGACGAACCTGCTCGCCAACGCGCGGGTGCACACCCCGGCCGGCACCACCGTCACCACCCGGCTGTCCCCCGCCCCGGACGGCGTGGAGCTGCGGGTCACCGACGACGGGCCGGGCGTCCCGGCCGAGCTGCAACCGGAGGTGTTCGAACGGTTCGCCCGCGGCGACAGCTCCCGCTCCCGCGCGCACGGCAGCACCGGCCTGGGGCTGGCCATCGTCGCCGCCGTGGTGGAGGCCCACCACGGCCGGGTCGAGGTGGCCAGCCGCCCCGGCCACACCGCGTTCACCGTCTGGCTGCCGGGATCCACAGCGGACGCATAGGTCGTTCACGGGGGTGGGTCAGCGGGCCCTTCGAGGCTTGCCGGCATGGACAGAACCGAGAGCCTGCTGACCGCGCCGACGGGTGGACCGTCCGCGACCGGGCCAGCCCCCGCCCCCGTACCGGAGTCGGCCCCGACCGCGGCGGAGCCGCCCGGCCGCGACCCGCGCTGGGCGCGTCCGGCCCTGTTCGGCCTGTTGGTCGCCACCGGCCTGCTCTACCTGTGGGGACTGGGCGCCTCCGGCTGGGGCAACGCGTTCTACTCGGCCGCCGCGCAGGCCGGCTCGGAGAGCTGGCAGGCGTTCTTCTACGGCTCCTCGGACGCGGCCAACTCGATCACCGTGGACAAGACGCCGGCCGCGCTCTGGCTGATGGCGCTGTCGGTCCGCGTCTTCGGGCTGAGCAGCTGGTCGATCCTGGTGCCGCAGGCGCTGCTCGGCGTCGCCTCGGTCGCCGTGCTGTACGCGACCGTCCGCCGCTGGTACGGCCCGACGGCCGGCCTGCTCGCCGGCGCGGTGCTGGCGCTCACGCCGGTGGCCACGTTGATGTACCGGTTCAACAACCCCGACGCGTTGCTGGTGTTCCTGCTGCTGGCCGCCGCGTACGCCACGGTCCGGGCGGTGGAGACCGCGAGCACCCGGTGGCTCGCGCTGGCCGGCGTGCTGGTCGGCCTCGGCTTCCTCACCAAGATGCTCCAGGCGTTCCTGGTGATCCCGGTGTTCGCCGTCGTCTACCTGCTGGCCGCCCCGACCGGACTCGGCCGGCGGATCCGGCAACTGCTGCTGGCCGGGCTGGCGGTGCTGGTCTCCGCCGGCTGGTGGGTGGCGGTCGTGGAGCTGGTGCCGGCGAGCGCCCGCCCGTACGTCGGCGGCTCGCAGCACAACAGCATCCTGGAGCTGACGCTCGGGTACAACGGCCTGGGCCGGATCACCGGCGACGAGGTGGGCAGCGTCGGCGGGGGCGGTCGGCCGGGCGGTGGGGGCGGTGGACCGTTCTCCGGCCAGACGGGTCTGCTGCGGATGTTCGACACCGAGGTCGGCGGGCAGATCTCCTGGCTGCTGCCGGCCGCGCTGATCCTGCTGGTGGCCGGCCTGTGGCTGGCCGGGCGGGCGGCGCGTACCGACCGGCGGCGGGCCGGCCTGCTGCTCTGGGGCGGCTGGCTGCTGGTCACCGGGTTGATCTTCAGCTTCATGTCCGGCATCTTCCACGCCTACTACACGGTCGCGCTGGCGCCCGCGGTCGGCGCCCTGGTCGGCATCGGGGTCACCCAGCTCTGGCGGGCCCGCACGGCGTCCACCCGGTCCCCGGCCGGCCACGCCCCGGCCGGCCACGCCCCGGCCGGCCACGCCCCGGCCCGGAACCGCTGGCGCGGATACGCCGCCACGCTGGTGCTGGCCGGCGCGTTGGCGGTCACCGCGTGGTGGTCCTGGCGCCTGCTCGGCCGCAGCCCCGACTGGCAGCCCTGGCTGCGCCCGACCGTGCTGGCGACCGGCCTGACCGCCGCCGTCCTCCTGGCGCTCCTCGACCTCCCGGTGACCAAGGACTTCGGGTCGGCCAGGGCGCCGCACGATGACGCGAACTCCTTGGTCACCTCGGGCCGGGCGGGCCGGGCGGGCCGGTGGTGGACGCGCGGGGTGGTGACCGGGGTGGCGGCGCTCGGGATGGCGGCGGGAGTGGCCGGTCCGGCCGCGTACGCGGTGCAGACCGCGGCGACCCCGCACACCGGCTCGATCCCGAGCGCGGGTCCTGACGTGGTGGGTGGCTTCGGGCCGGGCGGCCGGGGCGGCTTCCCCGGCGGGCGGATGCCGGGCGGCGGGGAGTTCCCCGGCGGCGCGTTCCCCGGCTTCCCGGGCGGCGGGAACGGTCAGTTCCCGGGTTTCCCGGGCGGCCAGAACGGCGCGTTCCCGGGTTTCCCCGACGGCGGCCAGGCACCCGGCACTACCGGCGGACCGAACGGCGGGACCGGACCGAACGGCGGGACCGGACCGAACGGCGGGACCGGACCGAACGGCGGGACCGGTCAGGACGGCGGGACCGGTCAGCGCGGCGGGCGCGGGCAACGCGGTGGCGGCATGGGTGGACTGCTCGACGCGCGCGAGCCGAGCGCCGAGATGACGGCGCTGCTCAGGGCCGACGCCGGGGGCTACACCTGGGTCGCGGCCACGATCGGCTCGAACAACGCCTCCGGCTACCAGCTCGCCACCGGCGAGCCGGTGATGCCGATCGGCGGCTTCAACGGCAGCGACCCGTCGCCGACGCTCGCCGAGTTCCAGCGGTACGTGGCCGACGGCCGGATCCACTGGTTCCTCGGCGGCGGCGGGTTCCGGGCCAACGGCGGCAGCAGCGCGTCGGCCGAGATCGCCGCCTGGGTCGCCGAGAACTTCACCGCGACCACCGTCGACGGGGTGACCGTGTACGACCTGAGCAGCGGAAAGCAGGGCTGATCCATGACTCTCATGCCGGAGCCCCGGGCCGCCGTGCAGGCCCGGCCCGCCGCCGAGGGCGCGGTGCTGGATGTGGTGGTCCCGGTCTACAACGAGGAGGTCGACCTCGGCCCCTGCGTCCGGCGGCTGCACGCGTACCTGACCGCCCAGTTCCCGTACCCGTTCCGGATCACGGTGGCCGACAACGCCAGCTCCGACGGCACCCTGGCGGTGGCCGAGGCGCTCGCCGCCGAGCTGCCCGAGGTCGGTGTGCTGCACCTGGCGGAGAAGGGCCGGGGCCGGGCGTTGCGGGCCGCCTGGTCGGTGTCACCGGCGCCGGTGCTGGCGTACCTGGACGTGGACCTCTCGACCGACCTGGCCGCGCTCCCGCCGCTCGTCGCGCCGCTGCTGTCCGGCCACTCCGACCTGGCCATCGGCACCCGGCTGGCCCGCACCAGCCGGGTGGTCCGGGGCGCCAAGCGGGAGGTGATCTCCCGCGGCTACAACCTGCTGCTGCGCGGCACGCTGGCGGTGCGCTTCTCCGACGCGCAGTGCGGGTTCAAGGCGATCCGCGCCGACGTGGCGGCCGAGCTGCTGCCGCTGGTCCAGGACACCGGCTGGTTCTTCGACACCGAGCTGCTGGTGCTCGCCCAGCGGGCCGGGCTGCGGATCCACGAGGTGCCGGTGGACTGGGTGGACGACCCGGACAGCCGGGTCGACATCGTCGCCACCGCCCTGGCCGACCTGCGCGGCATCGGGCGGCTGGTCCGGGCGCTGGTCACCGGCGCGTTGCCGCTGGCCCGGCTGCGCGCCCAGCTCGGCCGGGCGCCGCTGCCGGCGCCCCCGGCCCAGGTGCCCGTCGGGCTGCCCGGCCAGCTCGTCCGCTTCGCCGCGGTGGGGGTGGCCAGCACGCTCGCGTACCTGCTCCTCTTCCTGCTGGCCCGCGGCCCGCTCGGCGCGCAACCGGCGAACCTGCTGGCGCTGCTGCTGACCGCGGTGGCGAACACGGCGGCCAACCGCCGGCTCACGTTCGGCGTCACCGGCCGCCGCCACGCCGGCCGGCACCACCTCCAGGGGCTGCTCGCGTTCGCGCTCGGCCTGGCCCTGACCAGCGGCTCGCTGGCCGTCCTGCACGCCGTCACGGTCCCGCCGCGCGCCGTCGAGCTGGCCGTCCTGGTGGCGGCCAACCTGACCGCCACCGCGCTGCGCTTCCTGCTGCTGCGGCTGGCGCTGCACCACCGCCCCTGACCCGCACCTCGTCGATCATGAGTTGGCGGTCGCGACACGCCGCGACGCCTGCCGCCAACCTCATGATCGACGGTGGGTGGCAGGGTGGACGGATGTACCGGGAACGGGCGGCGGTGGGGATTCCGGCGGCGGTGCGGTGGGTGAGCGTCTCGTCCGGCGCCGGGCCGGTCCGCGTGCTGCCGGACGGGTGTCTGGACCTGCTCTGGTCCAGTCGGGCCGGGCTGCTGGTGGCCGGGCCGGACCGGGTGGCCCAGGTGTCGTGCTCGACGCCGGGGGAGCGGTGGATCGGGCTGCGCCTGCCGCCGGGCGTCGGCCCGGCCGTGTTCGGGGTGCCCGCCGAGGAGGTGCGGGACCGCCGCGTCCCGCTCGCCGACCTGTGGGGCCGCGCCGCCGTGGAACCGGCCGAACGGATCCGGGCGGCCATCGACCCGGGCGGTGCGCGGTGCGCGGCCGACTGGTCGGACGCCGGCGCCACGATCCTGGAGGAGGTGGCGCGGGCGCGGCTGCGGGCCGCCGGTGGGCCCGACCCGCTCGGCGCGCACGTGGCCGCCCGGCTGGCCGCCGGGGCCACGGTCGCGGCGACCGCCGCCGAGGTCGGCCTCGGCGCGCGGGCGCTGCACCGGCGCAGCCGGGCCCTCTTCGGGTACGGCCCGAAGACGCTGGCCCGCATCCTGCGCATGCGCCGCGCGCTGGACCTGGCCCGGCGCGGCGTGCCGCTCGCCGAGGTCGCCGCGCGATCCGGGTACGCCGACCAGGCCCACCTCACCCGCGACGTGCGCGAGCTGACCGGAGTCCCACCGACCCGGCTGCTCGCCCCGCCTCCCGACTGAGCGGCGGTTCCGGAGCGTGCTGCTCACCCCGCCTCCCGACTGAGCGGCGGTTCCGGAGCGCGCCGACGCGCGGCCCGACCGGGTCGCCGCACCGTCGTCCGGCGACGGCGGGCGCGTGTGGTCAGTCGGTCGGCAGCGGCGCGAACAGGTCCACACCGTTGCCGTCCGGATCGTGCAGGACCGCGTACCGCTGGCCCCAGACCGTGTCCCACGGCGGCAGTTCCCCGTGGTGGCCGGCGGCGGTCAGTTCGGCGTACCAGCGGTCCACCTCGGCCGGGTCGGCGCAGCGGAAGGCCAGGCTCATCCGCGGGCTGCCGGTGGGCGGTGTGAAGCCGGGATGGAAGCCGCGGATGGTGTCGACGGTGTCCCAGGCCAGCCGTACCCCGGTGGGGAGGGCGACCTCCACGTGCGGTTCCGTCTCGGCCCCGGCCGGGATCGGCAGCCCCAGCCGGCGGTAGAAGTCGAGAGTGCGGGCCATGTCGGTGACGACGGTCCCGACGAGATCGAACTGCGGTGTCATGCCACCACGGTAGGCGGCCCCGGGCCGGCCCGTCTTGAACGGATCGGACGGGGGAGGAGTGCCCGGTGTGGCCGCGCGTGTCAGGTCAGACGCGTACCGTAGGGGACAAGCCCGGCGTTGAGGAGTAAAGCTCGCGTTCCGGGCGGTGCTCCGATGACCGGCGAGGGAAGGAAAGCAGCCGTGACGCACCTGGCCTACCTGGACGCGGGATCCGGCAGTCTCATCGTGCAGGCGGTGGTCGGCGGGGTGGCCGGAGTGGCCGTGGCCGCCAAGCTCTACTGGCGGCGCCTGGTGACCCGGTTCCGTCGCCAGCCCACCGACCGGGGCTGACGGCATGACGGTTCCCGACACCGGCGTCCGTGTCGAACCCGGCTCCTTCCGCGACCCCGGCAACCGGGTCTTCCACCGGGCCGGCGAGGTGCTGCGCGGCCTCGACGAGCGGTCCGCCCGGGACTGGCGGGCGCTGTCCGCCAGCGACTTCTTCCGCGACCTCACCGCCGCCGGCCACCTGGTCGGCACCGAGGAACTCGTCCCGACCCCGGTCGACGTGCCCTGGGCCGCGGTGCTGCGGCACGACCGCATCCCGTTCGTCTCCCACCCCTACGAGTGGTCGTACGCGATGCTGCGCGACGCGGCGCTGCTGCACCTGGACGTGCTGCGCGCCGCGCTGGAGGCCGGCTTCACCACCAAGGACGGGTCGGCCTACAACGTGCAGTGGCGCGGCGCCCGGCCGGTGTTCATCGACGTCGGCTCGTTCGAGGCGCTGCGCGACGGCGAACCCTGGGCCGGCTACCGGCAGTTCTGCCAGACGCTGCTCTACCCGCTGCTGATCCAGGCCCACCTCGGGCTGGACTTCCAGCCGTTCCTGCGGGCCCGGATCGACGGCGTCGAGCCGGACCAGATGCGCCGCCTGTTCGCCGGCGTCCGCCGCTGGCGGGCCGGGGTGCCCACCCACGTGCACCTGCACGGCGCGATGCAGGCCCGCCACGCGGACGCCAGCAGCAGCGACGTCCGCGCCCAGCTCCGCGCCGCCGGGTTCTCCCGCGAGCTGGCCCTGGCCACCGTACGCGGGCTGACCCGACTGGTCCGCCGGCTCGACCACCGGCCCGGCGACAGCCACTGGGCGGACTACCAGCGCACCTGCGCGTACTCGGTGCCGGACCGGCAGGCCAAGGAGGACTTCGTCGACCGGGCGGTGGCCGCCACCGCCCCGCACTCGGCGTTGGACCTGGGCGCCAACGACGGCCGGTACGCCCGCATCGCGGCCCGGCACGCCGCCCACGTGGTCGCCGTCGAGCAGGACCCGGGCGTGGTCGACGCGCTCTACCGCGCGTTGTGCGACGAGGGCGAGAGGCGGATCCTGCCGCTGGTGATGGACCTGGCCGACCCGTCGCCGGGCGGCGGCTGGCGCGGCGTCGAGCGGGCCGCGTTCGTCGACCGGGCGCGCGCCGACCTGGTGCTCGCCCTGGCCCTGGTGCACCACCTGGCGATCGGCCGGAACGTGCCGCTGCCCGACGTGCTCGACCAGCTCGCCGTGCTCACCGAGCCCGGCGGCAGCCTGGTGGTGGAGTTCGTCCACCCGGACGACCCGATGGCCCGCCGGCTGCTGGCCAACAAGCCGGACGGTCTCTTCCCCGACTACCGGCGGGACGCGTTCGAGGCGCTGCTGGCCCGGCGCGGGCGGGTGGTGGCGCGCGCCGAGCTGCCGTCCGGCACCCGCACGCTCTACCAGGTGGTGGTGGGTGGTTGAGGACACCCTCGCCCCACCACGGGACCGTCCGGCCGGCACCGACGCGCCCCGGCGGCGGGGCCCGTGGCGGGCCGAGGCGGCCCGGCTGGCCGAGGTGTCGGCGCTGGTCGGCCTCGTGGTCACCCAGCCGCTGCTGGACGTGCTCGGTCGCAGCCCCGACTTCTTCCTGTTCCACCGCGCCTCCCGGGCCGACGTGCTGCTCCTGGTCGCGCTCATCGCGCTGACGCCCACGCTGCCGTTCGCGGCGCTCGGCGCCCTGGCGCTGCTCGGCGGCCGGGTCACCCGGGCAGCGGTGCACACCGTGCTGGTCGGGCTGCTGCTCGCCGCGCTCGCGGTCCAGGTGGGCCGCCACCTGACGCCGCTTCGGGGCGTACCGCTGCTGGTGGTGGCCGGCGGGGCCGGCGCGCTCGCGGCGGTCGCGCACCGGCGGTGGCGGGCGCTGCGCCGGGTGCTGCGGGTGGCCGCGGCCGGCCCGGTGGTCTTCGTCGGGCTGTTCCTGTTCGCGTCGCCGGCCTCGGCGGTGGTGCTGCCCCGCGGCGACGGCGGCGCCGCCGGCACGGCCGGCGCGGGCAGCCACCCGCCGGTGGTCATGATCGTGCTGGACGAGCTGCCGCTGGTGTCGCTGCTCGGCCCGGACGGGGGGATCGACGCCGCCCGCTACCCGAACGTCGCCGCGCTGGCCGCCGGCTCGACGTGGTACCGCAACGCCACCGGCGTCAGCGGCTGGACGCCCTACGCCCTGCCGGCCATGCTCACCGGCCGCTACCCGGACCGGGCCGTGGCGCCGCACTACTCGCAGTATCCGGACAACCTGTTCACCGCGCTCGGCGGCCTCTACCAGATCAAGGCCGAGGAGAGCATCACCCGGCTCTGCCCGCCCAGCCGCTGCGAGCAGCCGGCCAACCCGCAGCAGGGGATCGGCGTGCTGACCCGGGAGAGCGGCAAGCTGCTGCGCCAGCTCACCGCGCCGGTGGACAGCCGGGTCGACCCGGAGGACTCGTACCGGGAGCAGACCGCGGCCGAGGCCGGGCTGGACGCCGCCGAACCGGTGCCCGACGACCCGAAGTTCCGCTGGGACACGCTCGACGACAACCAGCCGGCCCGGTTCACCTCGTTCCTCGCCGGGCTGCGTCCCGCCGACCGCCCCACGCTGCACTTCCTGCACCTGCTGATGCCGCACTCACCGTGGGCGTACCTGCCGTCCGGGGCGCACTACGACGCGCCGGAGGACCTGCCCAACGACGGCGCCGGCTGGGTGGACGTGGCCCGCGCCCGGCACCTGGCCCAGCTCGGCTACACCGACCGGCTGATCGGCGAGACGCTGCGCACGCTGCGCGCCACCGGCCTCTACGACCAGGCGCTGGTGCTGGTCACCGCGGACCACGGGGTGAGCTTCCGCCGGGGCTGGCAGGGCCGGGGGATGGACGCCATCACGCACGCCGCGAACGAGGTGGCCTGGGTGCCGATGTTCGTCAAGGAGCCCGGCCAGCGGGCCGGCCGGGTCGACGACCGCAACTGGGAGCACGTGGACCTGCTGCCCACCATCGCCGACGAGACCCACGTCCGGGTGTCCTGGCGGATGGACGGCGTCCCGGCGAGGGCCGCCCCGCGCGGGCGGGCCGACAAGCGCTTCTACGACCGGCCCGGCCAGCCGGTGACGATCACCGGCGGGGTGCCCGCACCGGTGCCGCTGCCGGCCGTCGACCCGTTGGTCGGCACGCGGCTCTCCGACGCGCCCCCCGGCGGCACGGCCACGGTCGCGAACCGGGCGGCGTTCGCCGCGGTCGACCCGGCGCGAGGGCTGCCGGCGCTGGTCTGGGGGACCGTGCCCGACACCGTGCCGGACGGCACCCGGCTCGCGGTGGCGGTCAACGGCACGGTCGGCGCCGTGGTGCCGGTGGTGCCGCCGGACGCCGGCGGCCGGCGGTTCGCCGCGTTCCTCCCCGACGACCGGATCTTCGCCGCCGGCGCCAACCGCCTTGACCTGTACCGCCTCGACGCCGGCGGGACGCCGCGGCGGCTCGATCTGTCCTGACCGGCCCCGCAGCCGGTTTCCGCCCCGGCAACTCGGGAATCAGTGACGCATACCTCACCTGCGAAACCATGCCGAGCGTTGTCCCCCATACCGTGATTACGGTAGAAGCGAAGGCAATTCAACGAAGATCTTGCCGGCGAAGCGAGGAACAGATGACGGAAGTCAAGCTCGACCACCCCGGTGGGCAGCTGTCGATGCCGGTGCAGTCCGCGGTCGAGGGCCCCGCCGGGATCGGGGTGAGCAAGCTGCTCAAGGAAACCGGGATGACCACGTACGACCCCGGTTTCGTCAACACCGCGTCCTGCTCGTCCGCGATCACCTACATCGACGGTGACGCGGGCATCCTGCGGTACCGCGGCTACCCGATCGACCAGCTGGCCGAGAAGTCCTCCTTCCTGGAGGTCTCCTACCTGCTGATCTACGGCGAGCTGCCGTCCCAGACGGAGCTCACCGAGTTCAGCGAGCGGATCCGGCGGCACTCGCTGCTGCACGAGGAGATGCGTCGTTTCTTCGACGGTTTCCCCCGGGACGCGCACCCGATGGCGGTGCTCTCCTCGGCCGTCAGCGCCATCTCGACGTTCTACCAGGACAGCCTGGACCCGTTCGACTCCGAGCACGTCGAGATGTCCATGGTGCGGCTGATGGCGAAGGTCCCCACCATCGCCTCGTACGCCTACAAGAAGTCGATCGGCCAGCCGCTGCTGTACCCGGACAACTCGCTCGGCTACGTCGAGAACTTCCTCCGGATGACGTTCGGCGTGCCGGCCGAGCAGTACGAGGTCGACCCGGTCGTCGCCCGCGTGCTGGACATGCTGTTCGTCCTGCACGCCGACCACGAGCAGAACTGCTCCACCTCGACCGTGCGGCTGGTCGGCTCCAGCAACGCCAACCTGTTCGCCTCCGTCTCGGCCGGCGTGAACGCGCTGTTCGGCCCGCTGCACGGTGGCGCCAACCAGGCCGTGCTGGAGATGCTCCAGAAGATCCAGGCCGACGGCGGCGACGTCCGCACCTTCGTGCAGAAGGTGAAGGACAAGCAGGACGGCGTGAAGCTGATGGGCTTCGGCCACCGGGTCTACAAGAACTACGACCCGCGGGCCGCGATCGTGAAGAAGGCCGCCCAGGACGTGCTCGGCCGGATGGCCAAGCCGGACCCGCTGCTGGACCTCGCGATGCAGCTGGAGGAGATCGCGCTCGCCGACGACTTCTTCGTCTCCCGGCGGCTCTACCCGAACGTGGACTTCTACACCGGCCTGATCTACAAGGCCATGGGCTTCCCGACGAAGATGTTCACGGTGCTGTTCGCGCTGGGCCGGCTGCCCGGCTGGATCGCCCAGTGGCGCGAGATGATCAACGACCCGGAGACCAAGATCGGCCGCCCGCGGCAGATCTACACCGGCGCCCCGGAGCGGCCGTACATCCCCGCCGCCGACCGCTGACGCGTAAGGAGGGGCCCCCTGTTAGCGCCTCAGGCATAGATGGGGCCCCTTCTCACACGATGGCCGACGCGAAGGCCGCCGACCCGATCGGGTCGGCGGCCTTTTCCGTGCTCCGGGGCGCGGGGCGGTGAGAAGGGGCCCCTTCTATACCGCAGGCGTTAACCGGGGGCCCCTCCTTTCACCGGAGGCCGGCGGCGGTGAGGAGGTTGCCGGTGGGGAGGGCGGGGAGGGCGCGGCCGGCGGCCATCCGCTGCTCGGTGCGGGCGGCGGTGAACGCCGGGTCGCCGGCGATCGCGGCGGCGTACGCGGCGGCCGTGCGGGACGCGATCGCCGACCAGCCGTACCGCTCGTGCACCATGGCGCGGGCCCGGCGGGCCAGCGCGCGGGCCCGGTCGGTGTCGGAGAGCAGCGCGTGCACCGCCTCGGCCAGCCCGTCCGGGTCGTGCGGGGCGAACGTCATCCCGGTGACGCCGGGCTCGACGATCTCGGCCAGCCCACCGGTACGCGACACCGCCAGCGGCGCGCCCGCGGCGGCGCCCTCCAGCGCGACCATGCCGAACGGCTCGTAGATGCTGGGCACCGCGAAGCAGTCCGAGGCGGCCATCACCGCGGGCAGGTCGGTGCCGCCGAGGAACCCGGGCATGCTGACCGTGTCGCCCAGCCCGAGCCGGTGTACCTCGGCCTCCAGCTCCGCCTTGTACGGCCCGTCGCCGACGATCACCGCGCGCAGCCCGGGGTGCTGGTCCCGCAGCCGGGGCAGCCCGGCGAGCAGGTGCTGCACGCCCTTCTCGTAGACCAGCCGACCGGCGAACGTGACAAGCGGCCCGTCGGCGGCGAAGCGGGTCCGGGCGGCGGCGACCGCCGAGGCGGGCACCCGCCAGCGGTGCGGCTCGACGCCGTTGGGCACCACGTCGACCCGGGCCGCGTCCACGCCGAACAGCGCGCCGACCTCGTCGCGCATGTAGCCGGAGCAGACGATCACCCGACCGGACTCGCTGGCGAGCCAGTGCTCGACGCCGTGGATGGTGCGGTTCATCTCCTCGGGCAGCCAGCCCTGGTGCCGGCCCGCCTCGGTGGCGTGGATGGTGGTCACCAGCGGCACGTCCAGGTGCTCGCGCAGCGTCATGGCGGTGTGCGCGACCAGCCAGTCGTGGGCGTGGATCACGTCGTACGCGCCGGACTCGGCGGCGCGCAGCGCGGCCCGGGTGAGTGTGTGGTTGAACGCCATGGTCCAGGCCAGCAGCGACCCGGTGGCGAGCGGGAAGGTGACCGGGTCCTCGGCGGCGCGGACGACGCGCACGCCGTCGGCGTACTCCTCCAGCGGCGCGCCCTCGGCGTGCCGGGTGACCACGGTGACCTCGTGCCCGGCGGCGGCCAGGGCGACGGAGAGCGCGTGCACGTGGCGGCCGAGGCCACCGACGAGCACCGGCGGGTACTCCCACGACAGCATCAGGATGCGCCGCTTCCGGGGCGCGGCGCCGGACTGCGGCGGCACGGTCGGGCGGGAGGTGAGGGTGGGCCGGTGGAGCCGGTCCGTCGCGGTGGCGGTAGGCGCGCCGACCCGCAGAGTGGTCACGTGTCGTTCTCCGTCCATGCAGGGTGGGACACGCCGGCATCGGTGGCGGCGGTGGGGCGGTGGTGGGGAATGGCCGAGCGGCCGGGTGGACACGCGCGGGCGCGCGTCTGCGGTCCAGGAAAATCCATCCGGCGCGAACCCGCACCTCGAAACGGTCGATCGTGACGGACGACACCAGAACCTTTCGGTTACCGTCCGAACGGGTGGATTGGCGGCGGGTACGGCGGGGCATCAACGGCGTGCGCGCCGGCCGCCCGTCCGGCGCGCTGACGATCATGGGCCGAAGGAGCGACATGCAGGTCTGGCCGGGCGAGAGCTACCCCCTCGGCGCCACCTATGACGGGATGGGCACCAACTTCGCGATCTTCTCCGAGGTGGCGGAGCGGGTCGAGCTCTGTCTGTTCGACGAGTGGGACATCGGCACCGAGCGCCGGGTCGAGCTGCGCGAGGTCGACGCGTACGTCTGGCACGCCTACATTCCCGGCATCGAACCCGGCCAGCGGTACGGCTTCCGGGTGCACGGCCGGTGGGACCCGGCCAACGGGGTGCGGTGCAACCCGCACAAGCTGCTGCTCGACCCGTACGCGAAGGCGGTCGACGGCGAGGTCTCCTGGGACCCGGCGGTCTACGACTACGAGGTGGGCGGCGACCCGGACCGGATGAACACCACCGACTCGGCGCCGTTCATGCCGAAGTCGGTGGTGGTGAACCCGTACTTCGACTGGGGCAACGACAAGCCGCCGCGCACCCCGTACCACCACTCGGTCATCTACGAGGCGCACGTGCGCGGGCTGACCATGCGCCACCCGGACATCCCGGACGAGCTGCGCGGCACGTACGCGGCGATCGCCTCGCCGGTGATGATCGAGCACTTCAAGCAACTCGGGGTGACCGCGGTCGAGCTGATGCCGGTGCACGAGTTCGTGCACGACCACCGCCTGGCCGACCTGGGGCTGCGCAACTACTGGGGCTACAACACCATCGGCTTCTTCGCCCCGCACCACGGCTACTCCGCGCTGGGCCGGCTCGGCCAGCAGGTGCAGGAGTTCCGCGGCATGGTCAAGGCGCTGCACGCCGCCGGCATCGAGGTCATCCTCGACGTGGTCTACAACCACACCGCCGAGGGCAACCACCTCGGGCCGTCGCTGAGCTTCAAGGGCATCGACACGCCGAGCTACTACCGGTTGTCGGAGGAGGACCGGCGCTACTTCGTCGACTACACCGGCACCGGCAACAGCCTGAACGTGCGCAGCCCGCACTCGCTGCAACTGATCATGGATTCGCTGCGCTACTGGGTCACCGAGATGCACGTCGACGGCTTCCGGTTCGACCTGGCCGCCACGCTGGCCCGCGAGTTCTACGAGGTGGACCGCCTCTCCACGTTCTTCGAGGTGGTGCAGCAGGACCCGGTGGTCGGCCGGGTCAAGCTGATCGCCGAGCCGTGGGACATCGGCCCCGGCGGCTACCAGGTGGGCAACTTCCCGCCGCAGTGGACCGAGTGGAACGGAAAGTACCGCGACACGGTCCGCGACTTCTGGCGCGGCGAACCGGCCACGCTCGCCGAGTTCGCGTCCCGCATCTCCGGCTCCGCCGACCTCTACCAGGACGACGGCCGCCGCCCGTTCCACAGCATCAACTTCGTCACCTGCCACGACGGGTTCACGCTCACCGACCTGGTGTCGTACAACGACAAGCACAACGAGGCCAACGGCGAGGAGAACCGGGACGGGGAGAGCCACAACCGCTCCTGGAACTGCGGCGTCGAGGGGGACACCGACGATGCGGGCGTACGCGCGCTGCGGGAGCGGCAGCGGCGCAACTTCCTGGCCACGCTGATCCTGTCCCAGGGCGTGCCGATGCTCGGCCACGGCGACGAGCTGGGCCGCACCCAGCACGGCAACAACAACGCCTACTGCCAGGACAGCGAGCTGGCCTGGGTGGACTGGGCACGGGCCGACGAGGAGCTGCTCACGTTCGTGCGGCGGCTCACCGAGTTCCGCAACCGCCACCAGGTGTTCCGTCGTCGACGGTTCTTCACCGGGCTGCCGGTCGGCGGTCGGGCCGCCGGCTCCGGCCTGCCGGACCTGGCCTGGTACACCCCGGACGGCCGGGAGATGACCGGCGAGGACTGGGGCAACGACTTCGGCCGCTCGGTGGCCCTGTTCGTCAACGGCGACGGCATCCCGGAGCGCGGCCAGTACGGCCAGCGCCACCGGGACAGCTCCTTCCTGCTGCTGTTCAACGCGCACGACGCGGCGTTGGACTTCGCGCTGCCCGGGGAGGAGTTCGGGCCCCGGTGGGAGCTGGTGATCAGCACCGCGGAACCGGATCCGGAGAAGACCACAGTGGTCGAGGCGGGCGGCACGGTGTGCGTGCCGGACCGCTCGCTGCTGGTCCTGGAGAGGACGCCCTGACCATGCCCGACACCCCCCGTTCGACCTACCGCGTCCAGGTGCGGCCCGGCTTCGACCTGGACGCCACCGCCGAGCTGACCGACTACCTGGCCACGCTCGGCGTCACCCACCTCTACACCGCGCCGCTGCTCACCGCCACGCCCGGCTCGCAGCACGGCTACGACGTGGTCGACCACCGGGCGGTCAACCCGGAGCTGGGCGGCGAGGCCGGCCGGCAACGCCTGGTCCGGGCGCTGCGCGCGGCCGGGTTGGGCCTGGTCGTGGACATCGTGCCGAACCACGCCGGGGTGGCCCGGCCGGCGGCCAACCCGGCCTGGTGGGACGTGCTGCGGGCCGGGCGGGACTCGGCGTACGCGACCTGGTTCGACATCGACTGGGACCGCGGCCGGCTGCTGCTGCCGGTGCTCGCCGAAGCCCCCGACGCGCTCGACGACCTGAAGCTGGTCGACGGGGAGCTGCGCTACCACGAGCACCGCTTCCCGATCGCGGACGGCACCGGCGACGGCACGCCCCGGGAGGTGCACGACCGGCAGCACTACGAGCTGGTGGACTGGCGGCGCGGCGACACCGAGCTGACGTACCGCCGGTTCTTCGCCGTCTCCGACCTGGCCGGCCTGCGGGTGGAGGACCCGGAGGTCTTCGACGCCACCCACGCGGAGATCCTGCGCTGGTCCGACGCCGGGGACGTCGACGGCATCCGGGTGGACCACCCGGACGGGCTGCGCGACCCGGCCGGCTACCTGGCCCGGTTGCGCGCCGCCGCGCCGCAACGCTGGCTGGTGGTGGAGAAGATCCTGGAGTACGGCGAGGACCTGCCGGACTGGCCGGTCGACGGCACCACCGGCTACGACGCGCTGGCCGCCGTGTCCGGTCTCTTCGTCGACCCGGCCGCCGAGCCGGACTTCACCGCGCTCGACGGGCGGCTCACCGGCCGGCACACCTCCTGGGAGGACCTGACCCACGGCACCAAGCTGGAGGCCGCCACCCGGCTGCTCGCCGCCGAGCTGACCCGGCTCGCCGCGCTCGTGCCCGAGCTGCCCCGCGAGCAGGTCCGCGACGCCCTCGCGGAGCTGGCCGCCTGCTTCCCGGTCTACCGCGGCTATCCGCCGGAGGGGGCCCGGCACCTGGCCGCCGCCCGCAGCGAGGCCGGCCGCCGCCGGCCCGACCTGACCGCCGTGCTGGACCAGGTCACCGCCCGGCTCCGGGACCCCGGTCACGAGCTGGCCGCCCGGTTCCCGCAGTTGACCGGCGCGGTGATGGCCAAGGGCGTGGAGGACACCGCCTACTACCGGTGGAGCCGGTTCGTCGCGCTCAACGAGGTGGGCGGCAGCCCGGCCCACTTCGGGGTGCCGCCGGCCGAGCTGCACCGGTTCGCCGCCGCCCGCCAGGTGCGCTGGCCGGCGAGCATGACCGCGCTCTCCACCCACGACACCAAGCGCGGCGAGGACGTCCGCGCCCGGCTCGCGGTGCTGAGCGAGCTGCCCGGCCGGTGGGCCGACCGGGTCACCGACTGGATGTCCCGGGCGCCGCTGGCCGACCCGGCGCTGGCCCACCTGCTCTGGCAGACCGCCGTCGGGGCCTGGCCGCTCGACCGGGACCGGCTGCACGGGTACGCGGAGAAGGCCGCCCGGGAGGCGTCGGTCAGCACGAGCTGGGCCGACCCCGACCCGACCTTCGAGCACGAGATGCACGCCCTGGTCGACCGGATGTACGACGACCCGGAGCTGCACGCCCAGATCACCGCGTTCGTCGACGAGATCACGCCGGCCGGCTGGTCCAACGCGCTCGGGCAGAAGCTGGTGCAGCTCGCCATGCCCGGCGTGCCGGACACCTACCAGGGCACCGAGCTGTGGGAGAACTCCCTGGTCGACCCGGACAACCGCCGCCCGGTCGACTTCGCCGTACGCCGGGAGCTGCTGGCCCGGCTCGACGCCGGCTGGCAGCCGACGGTGGCCGCGGACGGCGCGGCCAAGCTGCTCGTGGTCTCCCGCACGCTGCGGCTGCGCCGCGACCGGCCGGAGCTGTTCACCGGCTACCGGCCGCTGCCGGCGCGCGGCCCGGCCGCCGCGCACGCGGTGGCGTTCGACCGGGGCGGCGCGATCGCGGTGGCCACCCGGCTGCCGGTGCGGCTGGCCCGCGACGGCGGCTGGCGGGGCACGACGTTGTCACTTCCCGTTCATCCGGTGACCGACGTGTTCACCGGTCGGGTCTACAGTGGTGGGGAGGTGCTCCTGGAAGATCTGTTGAGCACCTGTCCCGTCGCCCTCCTCGCACCCACCGATCCAGCGGAGGCCGCCGCATGACCGAGTTCACGGTGTGGGCGCCCGAGGCCGCCCGGGTGCGGTTGCGCCTGCCCGGCGTGGCCGACCACGACATGCGGGCCGGGCCGGACGGCTGGTGGCGGGTCGAGGCGCCCGACGCCGGGCCGGGCACCGACTACGCGTTCCTGCTCGACGACGACGAGCAGGCGCTGCCGGACCCGAGGTCGGCCTGGCAGCCGGCCGGCGTGCACGGCCCCAGCCGGGTGTACGACCACGCCGCGTTCCCCTGGACCGACAGCGCGTGGACCGGCCGGCAGTTGCCCGGCAGCGTGCTGTACGAGCTGCACATCGGCACGTTCACCCCGGAGGGCACGTTCGACGGGGCCATCGCCCGGCTCGACCACCTGGTGGAGCTCGGTGTCGACCTGGTCGAGCTGCTGCCGGTCAACGCGTTCAACGGCGAGCACAACTGGGGTTACGACGGCGTCTGCTGGTACGCCCCGCACGAGCCCTACGGCGGGCCGGACGGCCTGAAACGCTTCGTGGACGCGGCTCACGCCCGAGGGCTGGGGGTGATCCTCGACGTCGTCTACAACCATTTCGGGCCCTCCGGGGCCTACGCGCCGCGCTTCGCGCCGTACCTCGCCGAGCAGAGCAACACCTGGGGCCGCACGGTCAACCTGGACGGCCCGCACTCCGACGGCGTGCGCCGCCACATCGTCGACAGCGTGCTGATGTGGCTGCGTGACTACCACGTCGACGGGCTGCGGCTGGACGCCGTGCACGCGATGCCGGACGGCCGGGCCACCCACTGGCTGGAGGAGGTGGCGGTCGAGGTCGAGTCGCTGTCGACCGCGCTGGGCCGGCCGCTGTCGCTGATCGCCGAGTCCGACCTGAACGACCCGACGCTGATCACGCCGCGCGAGGCCGGCGGCTACGGCCTGCACGCCCAGTGGAACGACGACGCGCACCACGCGCTGCACACGCTGCTCACCGGCGAGCGGCAGGGCTACTACGGCGACTTCGGTTCGCTGGAGTGCCTCACCGACGTGCTGACCGGCGCGTTCTTCCACGCCGGCACCTGGTCCAGCTTCCGCAACCGCAGCCACGGCCGCCCGGTCGACCGGCAGCGCACGCCCGGCCACCGGTTCGTCGCCTACCTGCAGAACCACGACCAGATCGGCAACCGGGCCACCGGCGACCGGATCTCCGCCACGCTCTCGACCGGGATGCTGCGGGTCGGCGCCACGCTGCTGATGACCGCCCCGTTCACCCCGATGCTGTTCATGGGGGAGGAGTGGGCCGCGACCACGCCGTGGCAGTTCTTCACCAGCCACCCCGAGCCGGAGCTGGCGGTCGCGGTCGCCACCGGCCGCCGACGCGAGTTCGCCGACCACGGATGGGCCACCGACGACGTGCCCGACCCGCAGGACCCGCAGACGTTCCTGCGGTCCCGGCTGGACTGGGCCGAGCTGGACAAGCCCGACCACCGCGAGATGTACGAGTTCCACCGGCGGCTGATCGCGCTGCGCAAGTCGTGCCCGGACCTGTCCGACCCGCGGCTGCACCGGGTCGAGGTGCGCCACGGCGA
This sequence comes from Micromonospora sp. NPDC049201, assembly GCF_055586805.1. NCBI lineage: Bacteria > Bacillati > Actinomycetota > Actinomycetes > Micromonosporales > Micromonosporaceae > Micromonospora > Micromonospora sp. NPDC049201. The sequence continues at coordinate 152,134 of NZ_JBVJHM010000011.1, forward strand.
CCAGTTCCTGGTGATGCGACGCGGCGACACGTTGGTGGTGGCCAACCTGGCGGAGCGACCGCAGCGGGTGAACCTGCCCGGGGCGGTCCGCCGGGTGCTGCTCGCCTCCTCCGAGGGCGCCACGGTGATGCGCGGCGGCATCGAGCTGCCGGCGGAGAGCGCGGCGATCGTCGCGCTCTGACGTCTGCCGGCGTGGTGCCCGTTGGCGGTCACGCGCCCGAGCGTGGTCCGACCCGGCTCGCGGCAGCGGGAGGCATGACTTTGCCGCCCGCAGCCCTTTGGAGCTGAGAGCAGATTCGACTCAGACGCCTCGCCCGAGGCCGGTTCCCGTCCGGCCCGCGCATTCCGGCGGCGGTGAGCCGTCGGCGAGGTAAGCGGGGGCGCGTGACGCCCAGACGCGCACCGCCGCCCCGACCCGGTGAACGGTTTCGCGCCGATCTTGGAGTTGTGGTGGTTCGCAAAGCCGACATGCGACGCTTTTCCTGGCACCACAACTCCAAGATCGACGAGAGGGCGAGGCGAGAGGGCGAGGCGGCGGCGAGGGCGGCGAGGGGGCGGGGCGATGAGTTCGTCGGGCGGGGGCGGTCTGAGTGGGGAACGGGGCCGACGCTGGAGGTTGCTCATGTCCGACACGCTCACCCGAAGCGAGTTGTGGGCGCTCGCGCACGCCGAGCGGGCCGCCCTCGCCGACGACCTGGCCGGGCTCGACGCGGCGCGGTGGGCGCACCGTTCGCTGTGCGGCCGGTGGACGGTGGAGCAGGTGGTCGCGCACCTGACCGCGGCGGCGAGCGTCGGCCGGGCCCGCTGGGTGGCCAGCGTGCTGGGCGCGCGCTTCGACTTCGACAAGCACAACGACCGTCGCCTGGCCGAGCACCGGGGCGCCGACCCGGCGGAGACACTCGACCGGTTCCGTCGGATCATCCGCAGCACCACGTCCACGTTCGGCCCGACCGAGGCGTGGCTCGGTGAGGTGGTCGTGCACGCCCAGGACATCCGGCGACCGCTCGGCCTCGGCCGTACGCCGCCGGTCGAGGCCGTGACGCCGGTCGCCCGTTTCTTCGCCGGTCGGGACTTCACCGTGAGCGGACGCAGCGCCATTCGGGGGCTGCGGGTGGCGGCCACCGACGGACCGTTCGTCACCGGGGACGGCCCACTGGTCAGCGGCACCACGCTGGCACTGACCATGGCGATGGCCGGCCGGGCGGCATACTGCGATGACCTGACCGGGCCCGGTGTGCCCACGCTGCGTCAGCGGTGCGCCCCCGCCTGAGGACGGCCGACGACGCCGGTGCGCCGGCGTGGAGAGGAGCACGCATGAAGCACGTCCAGCGGGCGGCGGCGGTGCTCGCGATCGTCCTCCTGGCCGGCTGCACGTCCACCCCGTCCGCGCCCCGCGCCGGCACGGCTCCTGCCACCGGCACGGCTCCCGGCGCGTCGACGGGTGCCCCGGTTCCGGTGCCCGGGGAACTCGCCGCGCTGGAACAGCGGTTCGGGGCGCGGATCGGCGTCTACGCGGTCGATACCGGCACCGGCCGCACGCTGGCCCACCGGGCCGACGAACGGTTCGCGTACGCGTCGACGTGCAAGGCGCTCGCGGCCGGCGCGTTGCTGGCCGCCACGTCCGACGCCGACCTGGACCGGGTGGTGCGTTACCGGCGGGCGGACCTGGTGTCGTACTCGCCGGTCACCGAGCGGCACGTCGGGTCCGGGATGACGCTGCGGGCGGTCGCCGAGGCGGCGGTGCGGCGGAGCGACAACACCGCCGGCAACCTGGTGTTCGCCGAACTCGGCGGCCCGGCCGGGTTCGAGCGCGCGCTGCGCGGCGTCGGCGACCGGGTCCCCGACCCCGCCCGCACGGAGCCGGACCTCAACGAGGCCGCGCCGGGCGACGTCCGCGACACCAGCACCCCCCGCGCGTTGGCAGGTTCCCTGCGGGCGTACGCGCTGGGCGACGTGCTGCCGCCGCCGGACCGGGCGGTGCTGCTCGACTGGATGCGGAGCAGCACCACCGGCGCGGGCCTGGTCCGGGCCGGCGCACCGGCCGGCTGGCGGGTCGCGGACAAGAGCGGCACCGGCGGGTACGGCACCCGAAACGACATCGCCGTGGTGTGGCCGCCGGACGCCGCGCCGATCGTGCTGGCGGTGCTCACCACCCGGGCCGACCGGAACGCGTCGCCGGACAACGCGCTGGTGGCCGGTGCCGCGGCGGCGACCCTGGCCGCGATGCGCTGACTGCATACCGAGTATGCTCGCCGGCATGCCGCCCACCCGTCGCATCCTGGCGCTCGTCGCCCCCCTCGCCGGGTTTCTGCTCGGCTTCCTCGACTTCGTCTGGATCACGAGGGTGCCGTACCCGCTCGCCGAACTCGGCAACTCCACCGCCACCTGGGCGGTCGCCGCGTTCGCGCTCGGCTGGTGGGTCCGGGCGGGCGAGCTGCGGGCGGCCGTGGCGGGCGTGGTCCTGCTGGTCGTCGCCGTGCCCAGCTACTACCTCGCGGCGGCGCTGCTCCAGGGTGACGACCTGGCCGTGATCACCGCGCCCACCTCGTTGCTGTGGATGGCGTTTGGGGTGCTCGCGGGCGTGGTGTTCGGCATCGCCGGTGTCTGGGCCCGGTCGTCCGGGTGGCGGCGGGTGGTGGCGACCGCGCTGCCGGCGGCCGTGTTCGTCGAGGAGGCGCTGCGCTTCGCCGACCGGGCCCGCACCGGCTACTACCCCGGTGCCTGGTGGAACGTGGCCATCGACCTCGTGCTCGCCGCGCTCGTGGTCCTGCTCGTCGCCCGCGCCGCCCGGACCCGGTTGCTCGCCGCGGCGGTGGCGTTGCCGCTGGCCGCGCTCGGCGCGCTGGTCTTCGTCGCCGTCTCCGGCTGAGGCCGGCCTCGACGTCGACCACGTCATCGATTGACATTCGATAGCTAGCTAGCGAAACTCGATCTATGGATGATCGAGTGAGCGCCGACGTCCTTGTCGTCGGCGCCGGGCTGGCCGGGCTGCACACCGCCACGTTGCTCGCCGCGCGCGGGCACGACGTGCTGCTGGTCGACCGTCGGCCCGCCCTGAGCGGCGCGATCCGGACGACCGGGATCTTCGTCCGGCGCACGCTCGACGACTTTCCGCTGCCCGCGGAGCGCCTGGGGCCACCCATCCGGCGGGTGGTGCTCTACCCGCCCGGCCTGCGTCGCCCGGTGACCCTGGTCAGCGCGCGCGACGAATACCGGGTGGGCGACATGGCGGGCCTCTACACGGACGCCGCTCGCGCCGCTCGCGCCGCCGGGGTGCGGATCGCGCTCGGCACCCGTTTCGCCGGCCGCCGGGGGGACGCCTACGTGCTGACCGCTCCGGGTGGCCCGGTCGAGGTCCGGGCCCGGTTCGTCGTCGGCGCCGACGGCGCCCGGTCCCGAGTGGCCCGGGAGCTGCGCCTGGACCGCAACCGGCACCTTCTGGTCGGCGCCGAGGAGGTCTTCTCCGTCGCCCCGGGCGACGGGCCGCCCACGTTCCACTGCGTGCTCGATCCGACGCTCGCGCCCGGCTACCTGGCCTGGGTGGTCAACGACGGCCGGCACGCCCACGTCGGCGTCGCCGGCTACGCCGACCGCTTCCCCGGTGGCCTGCGGCACGCGCTGCGGCGGTTCGCCGCCTCGGCTCCCGGGTTGCCCGCCGGTGGCCGGCCCGGCGAGGTGGAACGGCGGGGCGGGCCGATCCCGGTCGGTGGGGTGCTGCGCCGCATCGGCTGCCCGGACGGACTGCTGGTGGGCGACGCGGCGGGCGCGGTCAGCCCGCTCACCGCCGGCGGCCTCGATCCGTGCCTGCGGTTGTCGGCGTACGCGGCGGTCGTGCTCGACGAGGCGCTGCGCACGGGCCGGCGCGACGTCGTGAGCCACTACGACGGCGCGAGCCTGCGGAGCCGGTTCCGGGGCAGGTTGACGCTGCGGCACGGGCTGGCCCAGGTGCGTACCCCGGCCGTCGCGTCGGCGGCGTTCACGCTCCTGCGTACGCCGTTCGGACGAGCGGCGGCCCGAGGTGTCCTCTTCGGCGACCGGTCGTTCCCCGCGCCGTGACCGGTGCCCCGAGCCCTCGGCGAGTGTCGACTACCCAACGTAGTCAGATCTTGGATATGCCCTGTTCGCCTTGTTACCTAAAGTGATGGCGTCATTCCGGTACGCCCGGCCCGTCGCCCACCACGCGCCTGGCCGGTAGGGAACAGGAGCAGCCCATGTCAGAGCACATCAGACGCTGGCGCCACGCCACGGTCGTCCTCGCCCTCGGTGGCGCCGCGGTCGTGGTGGTCGCCCCCGCCACCCCGGCCTCCGCCGCCGTCCCCGGCCTGGTGCGGATCTCCGCGGTCAGCGCCACCAACTCGACCGACTTCAAGACCGTCACCGCGACCTGCCCGGCGGGCAAGGTGCTCACCGGCACCGGCTACGAACTCAACGGCGCCGGCGGTGAGGTGATCGTGGACGACCTGCGACCCAACGGCGGACCGGCCACCGCGCCCACCTCGGTCACGGTCGGCGCGTACGAGGCCGACCCGTTCGCCGGCAACTGGAGCCTCACCGGGTACGCGATCTGCGCCAACCCGGTGCCCGGTCTGGTCCGGGCCACGGTGACCAGCGCGAGCAACTCCAACGACTTCCGCAGCGCCATCGTGTCCTGCCCGCTGGGCAAGGTGCTCACCGGCACCGGCTACGAACTCAACGGCGCGACAGGCGAGGCGGTGGTGGACGACTTCCGGCCCAACGGTGGCGTCGCCGCCGCGCCCACCGCGCTCACCGTGGAGGCGTACGAGGCCGACCCGTTCGCCGGCAACTGGAGCCTCACCGGGTACGCGATCTGCGCCAACCCGGTGCCCGGTCTGGTCCGGGCGGCGATCACCACCGCGACCAACTCCAACGACTTCCGCAGCGCCGTCGCGGTCTGCCCGGCGGGCAAGGTGCTCACCGGCGCCGGCTACGAACTCAACGGCGTCACCGGGGAGGGCGTGGTCGACGACTTCCGCCCCAACGGCAGCAGCATCGCCCCGCCCACCGCGGTCACGTCCGGCGCCTACGAGGAGGACGCGTTCGCCGGCAACTGGAACCTGACGTCGTACGCGATCTGCGCGACCGCGTAGGCCGCCTGCGGGCCGTCCCCCGGTGACCGGGGGACGGCCCCGGACCGGTCAGGGGATCGGCCACTCGTGCACCGGGCGGTTGCTGTGCATCAGGTCGACGTAGTGGCGGACCACCTCGCGCAGCGCGGCCGGCCGGTCCAGGTGGTCGGCGGACTCCAACCGGTGCAGCGTCTCCACCTGCCAGGTCGCGCCGTTGCGGCCGGTCAGGCAGCGCTGCTCGACGATGCCGAGCAGTCGGTCCCGCTCGGCCGGGTCGAGGCCCCACCGGTCCAGGCCCTGATGGGCCATCGGCAGCAGCCTCCGCAGCACCAGCTCGGTCACCGGCAGGTAGCCCAGGCCCGGCCAGAACACCTGGGCGTCGATGCCGTGCCGGGCGCAGGCGTTGAAGTTCTCCTCGGCGGCGCTGAACGACATCTGCGACCAGAGCGGACGGTCCGACTCAGCCAGCGCCCGGACCAGTCCGAAGTAGAAGGCGCCGTTGGCCACCGTGTCCAGCACGGTCGGGCCGGCCGGCAGCACCCGGTTCTCCACCCGCAGGTGCGGACGGCCGCGCGACACGTCGTAGACCGGCCGGTTCCAGCGGTAGATGGTGCCGTTGTGCAGGCGCAACTCGGCGAGTTTCGGCACGCCGCCGCTGGCCAGCGTCGCCGCCGGGTCCTCCGGGTCGCACACCGGCAGCAGCGCCGGGAAGTAGCGCACGTTCTCCTCGAACAGGTCGAACACCGAGGTGATCCAGCGTTCCCCGAACCACACCCGCGGGCGTACCCCCTGGGCTTTTATCTCTTCCGCCCGGGTGTCGGTGGCCTGCTGGAACAGCGGGATGCGGGTCTCCCGCCACAGCTCCCGGCCGAAGAACAGCGGGGAGTTCGCGCCGAGCGCCACCTGGATGCCGGCGATCGCCTGGGCGGCGTTCCAGTAGTCGGCGAACTGCGCCGGGCTGACCTGGAGGTGGAACTGGGTGCTGGTGCAGGCCGCCTCCGGCGTGATGGTGTCGGCGGTGGTGGCCAGCCGCTCCACCCCGCTGATCGCGATCGGCAGGTCCTCACCGCGGGCGGCGAAGATCTGCTCGTTGAGCAACGCGTACCGGGGGTTGGCGGAGAGCGAGTCGGCGGTCAGGTGCTCCGGGCGCAGCGTCGGCAGGACACCGATCATCACCATGTGCGCGCCGACCGTCCGGGCCTTCTCCTCGGCGGCGTTGAGGCTGGCCCGCACGTGCTCCTCGAACTGGGCGGTGCCGGTGCCGGTGAGCCGGCGCGGCGCCACGTTGATCTCCACGTTGAACTGGCCCAGCTCGGTCTGGAACGCCTCGTCGGCGATCGCCGCCAGCACGTCGGCGTTGCGCATCGCCGGGTCGAAGCGCTCGTCGACCAGGTTCAGCTCGATCTCCAGGCCGGTCATCGGCCGCTCCACGTCGAACCGGGACTCGCGCAGCATCTCGGCGAAGACGTCCAGACAGCGCCGGACCTTCTCCCGGTAGCGGGCCCGATCCTCCCGGCTGAAGGTGCGTGCGCCGACGTCTTCGCCCATGGTCACCACCTTGTCACCGTTGGTCTTCCCAACCTCGCACGGAGTGACGGGTCAGGAAAAGGTCTAAGGAACCTTTTCTGTACCCCGAACCACCCCCACTCATCCGGGCCGAGGAAAGGACGGGCCCCCGCTTAACGCCTGCCGTAGAGGCGGGCGCCCCGGTTGACAGTCGGCCGCCAGGCGGGCCGGCTACCATGGCCGCCGCGACGAAGGAGGAGTTGAGTGATGCGCGACGGGTGGATCCGGGCGTTCGTGTGGGCGGCGATCGCCGAGGCGTGCTCCTGGGCGGCGCTGCTGGCCGGCATGGCGGTCAAGTACGGGCCGCCGCGCAACGAACTCGGCGTGCAGGTGTTCGGCCCGATCCACGGCGCGCTCTTCGTCGCGTACGGGCTGCTGGTCCTCGTGGTGGCCCGACGGCGACGCTGGTCGCTGGTGTGGACCGGGCTGGCGCTGGCCAGCGCGGTGCCGCCGTTCGCCACCGTGCTGTTCGAGCGCTGGGCGCGCCGCCGCGGGCTGCTCGACGCCCCCGCTCCCGCCGAGCGTCCGCTCGCGGGTGTCGGTGGTTAAGAGGGGCCCCCGCCTCTACCGCAGACGTTAAAAGGGGGCCCTTCCTTTCACGTCAGGGCGGAGCAGGCGGCTACGCCGAGCACCAGGACCAGGCCGAGGGTGGCCTGGAGCAGCAGCGCCGGACCCAGGTGCGACCAGAGCGTCGCGGTACGCGGGGTGAGCAGCTGACCGGTGGTCAGGTTGACAATCCGCTCGATCCGGGGCGGCAGGTCCGCGTCGCGTTGCGGGCGCAGCGTGAGCTGCACGTGATCCCCGGGGTGCAGCGCGCTCTGCGGCAGGTGGCCGTGCAGTTCGACCTCGACCAGCCGGTCCGCGGCGTCGCGCACCCGGACCGGGGTGACCAGGAACTCGGGCCCCTTCTTCAGGTCCTTGAAGCTGCGCTTCGCGCCGCCACCGCCGCTGCTGAGCAACGCGCGGACCACCCGTAGCAGCAGCCCCACCACCCCCGCCGCGGTCAACACCGTGACCAGCACCGGCTGGCCCACGCGCACCTCGCGGGCATACCCCTCCATCAGCCGGACCAGCCGCCCGGTGACGATGCGCTCCGTCGGACGGACGACGCGTCGGGTGTGTAGCTCCGTGTCCATGTTCACCACCGAGAGTTCCGTTCCGTGCACAGATGGTATCGGCCCTTCAGGGTGAACGACGTGAATGAACGAACGGTCACGCCCGACGGACCGGAAGGTGACATCGGCCGGGGCGCGGGTATGCGTGCGGCCGAGCTGGAAAGGGGTCGAGCATGCAGCTGTCCTTCCTGCGCCCGCTCTACGACCGTCCCGGGCCCTGGTGTTCGGTGTACCTGGACGCCTCCCGGGACACCCACGACTCGCGCCCACAGGTCGACCTGCGCTGGCGGGCCCTGAAGGGGGACCTGCTGGCCCAGGGCGCCGATCAGGTCACCGTCGAGGCGGTGGAGGAGGTGGTCCGCCGGCACCAGCCGATGCCCGGCGACTACGGCATCGCGGTCTTCGCCAGCCGGGGCCGGGTGGTGCTCACCGAGTACCTCTCCGCGCCGCCGCCGCGCGACCTGGCCACCTGGGCCGCGCTGCCGCACACCATGCCGCTTGTCGCCCAGCGCGGCGAGCAGGTCGCCTGGGTGCGGGTGCTGGCCGACCGCACCGGCGCCGACGCGATGGCGGTCAGCGCCGGCGGGGTGCCCCGGCGGGCCCAGGTGACGGGCCGGCAGAGCCGCCAGGTGCGCCGGGCGCAGCCCGGCGGCTGGTCGCAGTCCCGCTACCAGCGGGCCGCCATGGAGGCCTGGCACCACAACGCCGGCGACGCCGCCGCGGCCACCGCCGAGCTGGCCGACCGCGTCGGCGCCGACGTGGTCGTGGTGGCCGGCGACATCCGGGCCACCGGCATGATCGCCGCCCAGCTCCCGGAACGCTGGCAGGACGTGCTGGTCCGCACCGACGCCGGCTCCCGGGCCGGCGGCGCCGAGGACACGCTGATGGACGACCTCACCGTGCAGACCGTCGCCGAGGTGGCCGACCGGCGGATCGCCGCCGCGCTGGACCGGTTCGGCGTGCAGGAGGACGTCGGCGCCGGGCTCGACGCGGTGGTCGCCGCGCTGCAACGCAACCAGGTCGACACCATGCTGATCGTCGACGACGCGTCCGCCGACGGCGAGCTGTGGGTCGGCCCCGAGCCGACCGAGATCGCCACCGACCCGGCGCAACTGGCCGACATGTCGGTGTCCGACCCGCAGAAGGTACGCGCCGACGCCGCGCTGCTGCGCGCGCTGATCGGCACCGACGCGGAGCTGACCGTGCTCGCGCCGGAGGAGGCGCCGGAACTGACCGACGGGGTCGGCGCGGTGCTGCGGTACGTCGACGCCGGCACCCCGGGGCGGGACGATGGCTGACCGTACCGTTGCCGACCTGGTGGTCGAGCGGCTACGGGCCTGGCGGGTGCCGCGCGTCTTCGGCTATCCCGGCGCGGCGCTCGACCCGCTGCTGGCCGCGCTCGACGACGCCGGCGGCGATCCGGCGTTCGTGCCGGCCCGGCACGAGGAGACCGCCGCGTTCATGGCCACCGGCCACGCCAAGTTCACCGGCGGGATCGGCGTGTGCCTGGCCACCCAGGGGCCCAGCGCGGTGCACCTGCTCAACGGCCTCTACGACGCGAAGCTGGACAGCAAGCCGGTGGTGGCGATCATCGGCGAGGACGTCAGCGGCCCGCTCGGCGGGGCGCACGAGGAGATCGGGCTGAGCCGCCTCTTCGGCGACGTGTGCAACCAGTTCGTCCGGTACGGCCGCACGCCCGACCAGGTGACGGCGCTGCTGGACCAGGCGTTCCGGACCGCGGCGGCGACCCGCAGCCCGACCTGCGTGGTGCTGCCCCGGGCGTTGCAGGTGACGCCCGTGCCCGACCGGCTGCCACCGACCGCCGGCGTCATCACCGCGACGCCCGGCGAGCCGCTGGCCCGGGTGCTGCCGCACGACGCCGACCTGGACGCCGCCGCCTCGCTGCTCAGCACCGGCCAGCGGGTGGCCGTGCTGGTCGGCCAGGGGGCGCACGGCGCGGCCGGCGAGGTCGTCGCGCTCGCCGACCGGCTCGGCGCGGGCGTGGCCACGTCGCTGCTCGGCAAGCCGGTGCTGGACGAGCGGCTGCCGTTCCACACCGGCGTGCTGGGCGAGGTCGGCACCACCGCCGCCGCCCAGCTCATGGGCGGCTGCGACACGCTGCTGCTGGTCGGCACGAACGATCCGTGGACCGACTGGTTCCCGCTGCCCGGCCAGGTGCGCACCATCCAGATCGACATCGACGGTCGGCGGATCGGCGCCCGTTACCCGGTCGACGTGCCGCTGGTCGGCGACGCCGCCGAGACGCTGCGGGCGCTGCTGGCCCGGGTGCCGGAACGGCCCCACGCGCAGTGGCGCGGCGTGGTGGAGAGCGCGGTGGACCGCTGGCGGGTGGTCGCCGCCGACCGCGCCGCCGCCACGGCCGAGCCGCTCAACCCGCAGCTCGTGCTCCGGGAGCTGTCCGCCCGGCTGCCGCAGCGCGCGGCGGTCGCCGTCGACGTCGGCTCGGTCATCTACTGGTACGCCCGCCACCTGGACCTGCGGCCGGGGGTGCAGGCCCGGCTCTGCGGCACGCTCGGCTCGATGGGGTGCGCGCTGCCGTACGCGGTGGCGGCCAAGCTGGCCCGTCCGGACCAGCCGGTGCTGGCGCTGCTCGGCGACGGCGCGATGCAGCTCAACGGCCTGGCCGAGCTGATCACCGTGGCGCACCACTGGACGGAGTGGCCCGATCCCCGGCTGGTCGTGCTGGTGCTGAACAACCGCGACCAGTCCGGGGTGGGCGGCGGGCGTACCCCGGGCGACCGGCGACCCGAGGTGCCGTACGCCGGCTGGGCCCGGCTGCTCGGCCTGCACGGCGTCCGGGTGGACCGGCCGGACCTGATCGGGCCGGCCTGGGACGAGGTGCTCGCCGCGGACCGGCCCAGCGTGCTGGAGGCGGTGGTGGACCCGGCCGTGCCGCTGAACGTGCCCGAGCCGGCGCTGGCCGACCTGCGCGGCCTGATGACGGACGGCGACGCGGCCCGGCGGGTGCGGGACCGGGTGATCCAGACCGAGGCCATCGCCGCCGAGGACCTCGTTTAGCCGGACCCCGGTGGGGCACTGCGACCAGGCATTCGTCGGTCCCGGGAGGTCCCGCTTGTCCACCACCACCGATCGTCGCCACGGTCCCGCCCCGCTGCCGGCGGCCCGCGGGCCGGTCTCGGCCGCGCTGCTCACCGCGCTGCGCGGAGCGCCCGCCGCGCTGCCGGCCGGGCTGGGCGACCGGTTCGGCGAGGTGGCGGCGCCGCTGACCGACGAGGATCTCCAGCTCACCCTCTTCCTCTGCTACGAGCTGCACTACCGCGGGTGGCGGGACGTGACCGACGAGTGGGAGTGGGAGCCGTCCCTGCTGGCGCTGCGGTCCCGGGCCGAGCGGCCGTTCGAGGCGGCCCTGCGGGAGCTGGCCGGGCCACTGCCGGCGGTGCTCCCGGCCGCCCTGCCGGCGACGCTGATCGACGTGGTGGCCGCGGACGACGGTCCCGCGCTCGCCGCCACCCTGCAACGCCGCGCCGACCTGGCCCAGTTCCGCGAGTTCGTCACGCACCGCTCGATCTACCACCTCCGGGAGGCCGACCCGCACAGCTGGGCGCTGCCCCGGCTCGGCGGCCCGGCGAAGGCGGCGCTCGTCGAGATCCAGATGGACGAGTACGGCAACGGCCGGCTGGACCGGATGCACGCGGAGCTGTTCCGCGCCACGATGGACCGGCTCGGCCTGGACACCGGCTACGCCGCCCACCTGGACCGGGTGCCGGCGGTGACACTGGCGCTCAACAACCTGATGTCGCTGTTCGGGCTGCACCGGCGGCTGCGCGGGGCGTTGCTCGGCCACCTGGCCGCGTACGAGATGACCTCGTCGCTACCGAACCGCCGGTACGGCAACGGGTTGCGCCGGCTGGGCTTCGACGCGGTCGCCACCCGCTTCTACGACGAGCACGTCGAGGCGGACGCGGTGCACGAGCAGATCGCCGCGTACGACCTGTGTGGCGGGCTGGTCCGCGCGGAGCCGGCGCTCGCCGGGGACGTGCTGTTCGGGGCCGCCGCCGCGCTGGCGCTGGACCGTCGCTTCGCCACCCACCTGCTGTCCGCCTGGTCGGCGGGGCGTTCGTCGCTGCGGCCGGCCACCGCCGCCCGGGCCGCCGCCTGAGCCATCCGCGGTGGATCAGGGGGCGCGGAAGCCGGCGACCTTGTGGGTGCCGTCGCAGAACGGCTTGATCGCGCTCTTGCCGCAGCGGCACAGCGCCACCGTGCCCCGGCGCGCCTCGATCGGCTCGCCCTCCGGCGTGACAAGCGCGAAGTCGCCGCGCACCAGCAGCGGTCCGTCCCGGTACGGGGTGATGGTCGCCGCCGGGGCGCTCTGGTCGTCGGGCATGCGCGGTGCAGTGCCCGTCCCGCCGCGGCCCAAACCCGCACCCGGCGTGCCGTTGCGCCCGTGGCGGCGGGGGAGCGGCGCGACGGCACCCGACCGGGGGTTGGTCCGGCGCGTGGGGAGATGACCCGTTTAGACCAAGGACGGACGGGAAGCCGGCCCGCGTGGTGAGCGAACGAGTCGAGCGCGGACCGGCGGCCGGGACCACGTTGCCCGGTGACCGGGCGGTCGCGGCGGGCAGCGCGGCCCGGACCCTGGTCGCCGCGACGGCCCGGGCGCTGCGCGGCGACGACTGCGGCGACCTCGGTCACGCCGGCTCGCTGTCCCGCCTCGGCGGGGCCCCGGAGGCGGTACGGCGCGTCGCCGCCGGCCGCGCGGCCGGTCGGGCGGCGCTCACCGCCGCCCAGGTCGCCCGCGTCGACGCCGAGCGGGTGGCGGACTGGTTCGTCGCCCAGTACCCGGACCGGCGCTGGCCCGGGGCGGTGCTCGGCTCGCCGCACGGTGCCGCGGCCCACCTCGCGGTGGCGCTCGGCGTGCCCTGGCTGCCCGCCGGCTTCGAACTCGCCGGGCAGTGGGGCCGGGGCGCGGTGGACCGCCCGGACGCCGCGCTCGACCACGGTGCCGCGCTGGCCGGCCGGCTGCTCGCCGGCAACCCCCGGGTGCACGTGCGGCAGGTGCACTGCCCGGCCAGCCGGGGCGTGGCGGTCGGCGCCACGGTCACGCTCGCGGTCCGCTGGCGGACCCTGCCCGAGGCGTACGCGCGGTTCCTGGCCGACCGGCTGGAGCCGGCCGCGCCGGTGCTGCTGTTGCACGACGCGCGTACGTGGCCGGTGCGGGACGACGGCGGCGGCCACAGCTTCCAGGCCGGCTGCCCGGCCAGCGGCCTCGACCCGGTCGACTTCCACCCGGACGCCCCGGCGCTGCGCCACGTGCTGCGCGCGGCCGGCGGCGACGAGACGCGCTGGCGCGCTCCGGAGGTCACGGCGTCGGCGGCGTTCGCCGAACACGGCGTGGAGTCCGGTTTCGAGCACGGCGCCCGGGAGTGGGGCGACACGTGGGGCCACCCGCTGCACCGGGTGGTCGTGCCGCAGCCGGACGCGCTGAGCGCGGCCACCGCGGACCTCTACCGACGCTGGCTGCGCCGGGCCGGCAAGACCGGGGACCGGCTGGTGGTGGAGTGCGGCCGGCTGCTCGACCCGGGACAGGTGCTGCGCGCCGGCCTGGTGCCCTACTGGTGCGAGAACGCCACCCGGCGCCGGGTGCAGGGCGCCGAGTGGTGGCTCGCCGGCAGTGAGCCGTTCAGCTCGGTGGACGTGCTGCCGGAACCGCCCGGACTGCGTTCGCCGGCGCTCGCCGGCCTGTCCCAGTGGCTGGCGGTGGCCGGCTTCGGGCGCCGGCGGCGGGCCCTGGACCGGGGCTCGGCCCGCGGATACCCGGTCACCTCGGTACCGACCCGACGTGCCACGGAGGTGTTGCGCAACCAGCCCTGCGACCTGCCCGCGCCACCGTCGATGCCGATGGCGGAGGCGCTGACCGCGCTCCGGGACGCGGGCGCCCACCAGGGTCTGCTGGTCTGCTGAGCGCGGGCCACCACGCCGACGGGCACGGCCCGCCGGCCAACCTGGCGAAACATCCTCGCGAACCGACGGTCCGTGATTGAGTACCTACGGAGCGGGAAGACCGCTCGCCGCGACCCGGCCCACGACGCCGCGCGGCGGGCAGCCACCGCTTCCGACGTATCCGTCACGTAACCAACGTCCTCACCCGGGGCGTGGCCCGACCACGCGCGCAACCGGTTCCGGCCGGGCGGGGGATCTTCGGCGAGGGAGGCGCGGATGTTCGGACAGACCACCACACCCACCCCACCGACCACCGAGCGGGGCCTGGAGGACCTCGACGCGGCGGCGCTCGCGTACGCGGCCCGGATCGAGGGGCTGCCACCCGAGCGGCGGCAGGAGGCACGGGACGACCTGGTCCGCTTCGCGTTGCCGTTCGCCGGGCGGCTGGCCCGCCGGTACCGGGGTCGCGGGGAGCCGTTGGAGGACCTGGAACAGGTCGCCCGCCTCGGCCTGGTCAACGCCGTCGACCGGTACGACCCGGAGCGCGGCTCGTTCACCGCGTACGCGGCGATCACCATCGTCGGTGAGATCAAGCGACACTTCCGCGACCGCACCTGGGGCGTGCACGTGCCACGCCGGCTGCGCGACCTGATCCTCGAGGTGGGGCAGGCGACCGCGACGCTGACCAGCGAGCTGTCCCGGGCCCCGTCGGTCGCCGAGTTGGCCGAGCGGCTGGAGACGCCGGAGGAGGAGATCCTCGCCGCGCTGGAGTCGGCGGCCGGCTACAGCCCGGCCTCGCTCAACGCGCCGGTCGGCGGCGAGAGCTCGGCCGAGTTCGGCGACCTGGTCGGCGAGTCCGACAACGCGCTGGAGTCGGTCGACGACCGGGTCACGGTCAGCGGCCTGCTGCACCGACTGCCCTGGCGGGAGCGGCGGATCCTCGCCATGCGCTTCTACGGCAACCAGACCCAGGCCGAGATCGCGGCCCGGTTCGGCATCTCCCAGATGCACGTGTCCCGGCTGCTGTCCCGGGCGCTGACCTGGCTGCGCCAGGCGATGCTCGCCGACGCGCCGCCGCCCTGGCAGAACGGCACGGCCGAGGCGGAGCCGGCCAGGTCCCGGATCTCGGTGCGGCAGAACGGCGACCGGGTGGTCGTCGAGGTCGGCGGCGAGGTGGACCGGGCCGGCGCGGACCAGTTGCGCCGGGCGGTGCTGGAGGCGGTCACCGGGCAGCCCCGCGAGGTGGTGGTCGACCTGGTGGGCGCGGGCGGCTTCGACGCCGGCGGGATCGCCGCGCTGATGGCCGGCCGGGACGCCGCCGCCCGGACCGGGGTGCCGCTGCGGCTGACCCGGGTGCAGCCCGCGGTACGCCGCTCGCTCACCGCCGCCGGCCTGCCCGCCGCCGACTGAGCTGCTCACCCGCCACGTGCCGGCCCGTCGACGACGGGCCGGCACGTGGCGCGGCATACGTGGTGTTAAGCGGGGCCCCCTGCTCTGCCGGAGGCGTTAGCAGGGGGCCCCTCCTTTCAGTTGTCGGGGGTGTCGCCGTGGCCGCGCGGGTGCCGCCACCTGTCGTTCGGCTGGTCCTCGCGCGGGGCGCCCAGGATCGTCTCCTCCGGCTCGTCGGTCTCCTCGAAACTGGGGCGGCGTACGTCCTCGGGCTCCGGCACGTCCACCGGCCGGGCGCCGGACTGCGGCGCGGGCTGGTACTCGACGGCCTCCCGGGCGCCGTGCGCGCCCTCGGCGGCCGGTGACTCCGGCGTCCGGGCGACGTGGTGCAGTTCCTCGGCCAGGCTCTGCGGCGGCTTGGTGGTCCGCTGCGGCAGGTCGCGGCCGAGGTCGGAGACGAGCGGGCCGTACTTGGCGTCGAACGCCGGCCGCTCCGAGCGGATCCGGGGCATCCGGTCGAAGTTGCGTAGCGGCGGCGGGCAGGTGGTCGCCCACTCCAGCGAGTTGCCGAACCCCCACGGGTCGTCCACGGTGACCATCGCGCCGTACCGCCAGGACTTCCAGACGTTGTAGACGAAGAACAGCGTGGACGCGCCGAGCACGAACGACCCGACGGTGGAGATCTCGTTGAGCCCGGTGAAGCCGTCGCTGGGCAGGTAGTCGGCGTACCGGCGGGGCATGCCCTCGTTGCCGAGCCAGTGCTGCACCAGGAACGTGGCGTGGAAGCCGAGGAACATGGTCCAGAAGTGCATCTTGCCCAGCCGCTCGTCGAGGAGCCGGCCGGTCATCTTCGGGAACCAGAAGTAGATGCCGCCGAACGCGGCGAACACGATGGTGCCGAAGAGCACGTAGTGGAAGTGCGCCACCACGAAGTACGAGTCGGTGACGTGGAAGTCGACCGGCGGGCTGGCCAGCAGCACGCCGGTCAGGCCACCGAGCAGGAACGTGACCAGGAAGCCGACGGCGAACAGCATCGGTGTCTCGAACGTGAGCTGTCCCTTCCACATGGTGCCGATCCAGTTGAAGAACTTCACCCCGGTCGGCACCGCGATCAGGTAGCTCAGGATGCTGAAGAACGGCAGCAGCACCTGGCCGGTGGCGAACATGTGGTGCGCCCAGACCGCCATCGACAGCACCGTGATGGCGAGCGTGGCGAGCACCAGCCCGGTGTAGCCGAAGATCGGCTTGCGGGAGAAGACCGGGATGATCTCGGTGATGATGCCGAAGAACGGCAGCGCGATGATGTAGACCTCGGGGTGCCCGAAGAACCAGAACAGGTGCTGCCACAACATCGGCCCGCCGGTGGTCGGATCGTAGACGTGCGAGTGCAGGATCCGGTCCGAGGCGAGCGCGAACAGCGCGGCGGCCAGCAGCGGGAACACGAAGATCACCAGGACGCTGGTGAGCAGCAGGTTCCAGGTGAAGATCGGCATCCGGAACATGGTCATGCCGGGCGCGCGGAGGGTCAGGATCGTGGTGATCATGTTGACCGCGCCGAGGATCGTGCCCAGACCGGAGACGGCCAGCCCGACCACCCACATGTTGGCGCCCACCCCCGGCGAGTGCTGCGCGGTGCTCAGCGGCGTGTACGCGGTCCAGCCGAAGTCCGCCGAGCCCTGCGGCGTGAAGAACCCGCCCACCGTGATGGCCGCGCCGAAGAAGTAGAGCCAGTACGCGAACGCGTTGAGCCGGGGGAACGCCACGTCCGGCGCGCCGATCTGCAACGGCACCAGGTAGTTGCCGAACCCGAACACCATCGGCGTCGCGAACAGCAGCAGCATGATCGTGCCGTGCATGGTGAACATCTGGTTGTACTGCTCGGGGGAGAGCAGTTGCATCCCCGGCCGGGCCAGCTCGGCGCGGATCAGCATCGCCATGAAGCCGCCGATGATGAAGTACGCGAACGACGTGCCCAGGTAGAGCAGGCCGATCAACTTGGCGTCGGTGGAGCGCAGCAACCGCCACAGCGAGTTGCCCTTCACCGCCTCCCGGACCGGGCCGGGATATCCGCCGAACCGGGCCGGCGCGAGGATCGCCGGCCCCCGGTCGTGTGCCGGATCCGTGACTACTCGCTTGGGCATCGCATCTCACCCCAGGTGACGACAGACAGGACGGGCGCGCGTACCCGTCCCCACTGCCCATGAAACCAGGCGAGAGCGGAGAATTCGGTCAGTTCGCCGGGAGCATGGCCCAGACGACCTTGCCGGCGCCGACCGGCGTGCTGCCCCAACGCTGGGTCAGCTCCCGCACCAGCATCAGCCCCCGACCGCCCTCCGCGCGGGGATCACGGTCGGTCGCCGCGTACGCCTCGGCGGGGCTGCCGTCCATCACCGCCACCCGCAGGTACGGTCGGCGCAGCGTCAGCGTGACGTGCATCGGCGTGCCGGCGTGCCGGACCACGTTGCCGACCAGCTCGCTGAGCACCAGCGAGGCCGGGCCGGCCAACTCCGGCACGTTCCACCGGCCGCACGCCTCGGTGACCAGCTCCCGGGCCCGCCGGCAGGCCCCGGCGACCGGCTCCAGCCGGGCCCGCAGTCGGGGCGCCGCCGCGGTGCCGGCCAGCGCCGTCGCCTCCGCGCAGTCCCGGCGCACCGGCACCACCCGGCAGGCGGTGGTCTCGCTCAGCCAGGCGGCGGTCTCCCGGGGCGGGGCGGAGAGCACCATGGGCACCGCCGGCCAGTCGGCCGCCCGTCGGGCCGCCGCCGCGAACACGGACAGCGCCAGCGGGTCGGTGACGTCGATCTCCTCCAGGTCGACCACGAGCGCGTCCGGTTGCGTGGCGAGGCAGCGGTCCAGTACCTCGTGCACCGCACGCATCGTGCCCAGGTCGAGCAGCCCGGCCAGCCGTACGACGGTGACCGGGGACTCGTCGCGGACCTCGCACCTGATCCGGGTCGACATCGGGCCCTCGTTTCCAACTCGTCGGGAGGCTATCGACGTACCCGCCGTCCGAACCACCGAAACCGGCCATCCGGCACGCCCCGTAGCAGCTCACGCTGGCCCGCCCCGAAGCCCGCCGCCCTGGCGGGCGTGGGGGCGTCGGGGGTGGGTGGGGTCAGCGGTGGTGGTGGTTGCGGCGGCGGGCGAGCAGGCCCAGCGCCAGCATGGCGGCGCCCAGCAGCAGGTGCAGCCAGGTGTCGGCGCGGTTCACCGCCAGCACGTTCGCCTCGCTCCGCCGGTCGACGGCCAGACCGAACAGCCAGAGCACCAGGTAGACCGCGCCGCCGCCGAGCAGGAACGCACGGGCGCCGGGGACCGTCCGGGACAGCAGCAGGCCGGCGACGCCGAACGCCAGGTGGACGACGTTCTGCACCACCGACACCTGGAACAGCCCGAGCAGCCGGGCGCCGGACGCCGGCCCGGCGAACCGCAGGTCGGCGAAGGAACTGGTGACGCCCGGCACGAAGCCCAGCACGCCGAGCAGCAGCAGGAGCACCGCGACGCCGGAGGCGGCCCGGCGCACCGGCGCCCGGCCGTCGGCCGGGTTGCGCCGCGCCCGGGAGTGCGCCATCGAGTTCGTCACGCCGGCCTCCTCGCCACCGCGGGGAAGCCGACGGTTTCCCCGGCCCACCGGCGCCAAACGCCGACCCACCCGCGCCGAAGGCTGGCTCACGCCGACCCACCCGCGCCGAACGCCGGGCCACGCCGGCCTGCCGGCGGCAAAAGCCGGCCCGGCCGCGGAGAGGGCGGTCGGGCCGGCGGTGGTGCCGTCGATCAGGCGGGCTGCAACGGTCGTGCGGCGCCCTGTCGGACCCGGTCGTAGAGCGCGACGTAACGTTCGGCCATCCGGGCCGGCGTGAACCGGTCGGCCGCCTCGCGCCGGCACTCGTCGGCGTCCAGCCGGCCGGCGGCGAGCACCAGGTCGCCCAGCTCGTCCTCGTCGGCGGTGAGCAGGCCGGTGCGGCCGTGCTCGATCAGCTCCGGCAGGCAGCCCCGGGAGGTGGCGACCACCGGCGTGCCCAGCGACAAGGACTCGACCACCGCCGTGCCGCCCGGCTCCTCCCAGCGCAGCGGGAACAACGACGCGCGCGCGGAGGCGACCAGGTCGTCGCGCTCCTGCCCGGCCACCGTGCCGACCCAGCGCACCCGGTCACCGTCGACGTACGGGGCGACGTGGTCGTGGAAGAACCGCACGTCCGGGTTCTGCCGCGCCTCGTCGCCGGCCGCGGCCAGGTCCTCCGGGCGGTGGTACGGCCCGACCGGGCCGGCCAGCACCAGCCGGAAGCCGGCCTCCCGGGCCAGTCGGGCGCCCAGGTCCTGCCCCTTCCCCGGGTTGATCCGACCGAGGATCACCACGTGGTCGCCCTTGGGCGTCGCCGGGCGGCAGTCCGCGTCGACCGCCAGCGGGGTGGACAGGTGCACGTGACCGACCGAGTGCTCCCGCAGCGCGCGGGGAGCGCGGGCGAGCTGCGAGGCCGACACCCCGTTGACCCGCACCCGGTCCCCGCCGTCGAGGTTGCCGTACAGCTCCGGATGCTTGGCCAGGTCCCAGTGCAGGGTGTGCAGCACCGGCGGCGCGTCCGGGCCCATCGCGGCCAGCGTGGCCAGCCCGACCGCCTCCACGTGGTCGTGCACCAGGTCGATGTCGTCGCGGGCGTGCACCGCCCGCACCACGTGCGCCAGGTGCGCCTGGGAGACGCCGCAGACCTGGTTGTACGGCCGCTGCAACGCGTGGAACTGCCCGTCCGGGAAGACCGCGATCTTCTCGTCGACCGGCAGCGTGCTGCTCTCCACCGAGGCGAGCACCACCCGTACGCCGAGGCGGCGCAGCTCCGGCACCAGCGTGGCCACCACGTTCTCGATCCCGCCGTACCCGGGCGGCGGCACGGACAGCCACGGCCCGGCGTTCATCAGCACGGTGAGCGTCATGCGCTGCCTCTTCTCTCGGCTGTCGGATTCACGCGGCGACCCGGCGGCGCGGGACGCGGTGCCGCAACTGGGCCAGCGGCGGGCGTTCCTCGACCGAGACGTCGTTGACCACGATCTCCCTGTCCAGGTTGGGCAGCGCCTCCGAGCCGCCCCGGCGGAACTGGGTGAGCAGCGGGGTCGGCATCGTCCCGGGCGCCGCCCAGCCGCGCCGCTGGAGCCGGGACCAGGCGGTCAGCATGATCTGCGCCGACATCCGGCCCAGCGCGGCGGTGTCCTGGTGCCGGTGCTTGCGCTCGCCCAGGTCGACCTGGGCCAGCGCGTCCAGCCCGACCAGCTCCAGCAGGTCGATGAGCATCGCCGTCTCGACGCCGTAGCCGGTGACGAACGGCACCCGCTCCAGCACGGTGCGGCGGCCCGCGTACTCGCCGGCCAACGGCTGCACGAAGCCGGCCAGTTCCGGCCAGAACAGGTTGAGCAGCGGTCGGGCCATCAGCTCCGTCACCCGGCCGCCGCCGTCGGGCTCGACCCCGGTGGCCCCGATCAGCGGCCGGTGGTAGAAGCCCTTGACGAACTCCACGCTCGGGTCGGTGAGCAGCGGCCCGAGCAGGCCGGTGACGAAGTGCGGCCGGAACTCGCGCAGGTCGGCGTCGACGAACGCGACCACGTCCCCCTCGGCCGCGGCCAGCCCGGCCCACAGCGCGTCGCCCTTGCCGGTGAGCCGCGGCAGCCCGCGCGTCATCGCGTCCTGCCCCACCACCTCGGCGCCGGCCGCGCGGGCCACCTGGGCGGTCCGGTCGGTGGACCGGGAGTCCACCACGATCAGCTCGTCGACGAGCGGCACGCGGTCCATCAGGTGCTCACGGATGGTCGACACGATCGCGCCGACCGTGGCCTCCTCGTTACGCGCCGGCAGCACCACGCTGACCCGGCTGCTTCCCTTGGCCCGCACCAGCCGGTCGGCCGGCCAGTCGTCGGCCGCACTGGTGCGGTACGTGGCCCACGCCTCCACCACAGGTGAGACGATCGAATCTGATTCCCGCACGGGCACCCCCCATTGGTTGCGGAATCGCAAGTATGTGTTTCCCAGTTCTGAACCCGCGCTAACCGATCCTGCCCAACGCTGTGATCACGGGGATGAACGTCACGTTGCGCGCGCGGTCGCGTTTGCCGCGTCAGCGCCGGGGGGAGTGCTGTCCGCAGTCTTTCAGTCACGGCGAGAGGGCGGCAGGATGCGGGTGGGACTGGTCGGGGCCGGTGGGGTGGCGCAACGCCACGCCCGGGTGCTCACGGGCTTCGAGGATGTGGAACTACTCGGCGTGACGGACGTCGCGCCGGAGGCGGCCGAGGCGCTCGCCGGCACGTACGGCGGCCGGGTCTTCGCCGACGTGGCCGAACTGCTCGCCGCCGGCCCGGACGCGGTGTACGTCTGCGTGCCGCCGTTCGCGCACGGCCCGGCCGAGGAGGCGGTGATCGCCGCCGGCGTGCCGATGTTCGTGGAGAAGCCGGTCGCGGTCGACCTGGAGACGGCCGAGCGGGTCGCCGCGCTGGTGGAGCAGCGCGGGCTGCGCACCGGCGTCGGCCACCACTGGCGCTACCTGCGCGTGGTGGAGGAGGCCCGGCGGCTGCTCGCCGACCGTCCGGTGCGGATGGTCAACGGGGCCTGGCTGGACAAGGTGCCGCCGGTGGCCTGGTGGGCACGGCGGGACCGGTCCGGTGGTCCGGTGGTGGAGCAGGCCGCGCACGTGCTCGACCTGATCCGGGTGCTGGTCGGCGAGGTCACCGAGGTGACCGCGTACGGCGACGGCACCCCGCCGCCGGTCGACGGCGCCGACATCGACTCGGTGACCGCGGCCACGCTGCGGTTCGCCTCCGGAGCGGTCGGCACGCTCGCCGCGGCCTGCGTGCTCACCTGGAAGCACCGGGCCGGCCTGGAGATCCTCGCCGACGGGCTGGCGCTGTCGCTGGCCGAGGACGGCCTGACGATCCGGGACGCCGACGGCGAGCGGCACGTGCCCGCCGACCCGGACGACGCGCGGGTCGCTGTGGACCGGGCGTTCGTCGACGCGGTCCGGGGCGTCGGCGACGACGTGCGCGTCCCGTACGCCGAGGCGCTGCGCACCCAACGGCTGGCGCTCGCGGTGGCCGAGTCGGCGCGGACCGGCCGGCCGGTGGCGCTGCCGACCGGCCCGGCGGCCCGGCTCACCGCCGCGGTGGCCGACGCGGGGGTGACCGTCGATGCGTGACCGGGTGGTGGTGGTCAGCGGCCCCGGCCAGGTCGAGCTGGTCGAGCAGGACGCGCCCGAGCTGCGCGAGGGCACGTTCCGGGTGGAGACGCTCTACAGCGGCGTCTCCGCCGGCACCGAGCTGAGCTACGTCAAGGACACCAACCCGTACCTGCACGTCACCTGGAACGCCGGTCTCGGCCTGTTCCAGCCGGGCGAGGCGAGCACCCCGTACCCGGTGACCCGGCTCGGCTACATGCAGGTCGGCCGCGTGGTGGAGAGTCGTACCCCGGCGGTCGCGGTGGGCACGGTCGGCGCGATGACGTACGGGCACCGCAGCGGCTGGGTGGCCGATCCGGTCGCCGAACGGTTCGTGCCGCTGCCCGACGACCTCGATCCGCTGCTCGGCGTCTACGTGGCGCACATGGGGCCGATCTGCGCCAACGGTCTGCTGCACGCCGCCGCCGACCTGTGCGGCACCGACGTCCGGACGCTTGGCGACGGGGTCCGGGGCCGCCGGGTGGCGGTGGTCGGCAGTGGTGTGGTCGCGCTGCTCACCGCGCTGTTCGCGCGCCGCCACGGGGCCGCCTCGGTGGTCGTGGTGGACCCCACCCCGGCCCGCCGGCAGGTGGCCGAGGCGCTCGGCCTGGAGACGCTCGACCCGGAGGCGGACGACCCGGCCATGGTGCTCAAGACGCGGTGGAACCACGCCGCCGGGGACCGCGGCGCGGACGTGGTCTTCCAGTGCCGCGGCCAGGACTGGGCGTTGCAGCTCGCGCTGCGGCTGCTGCGGCCCCAGGGCACGGTGATCGACCTGGCGTTCTACCAGGGCGGCGCGGACGCGGTCCGGCTCGGCGAGGAGTTCCACCACAACGGACTGTCGCTGCGCTGCGCGCAGATCGGCCGGGTGCCGCGCGGGCTGGCCCCGACCTGGGACCGGGAGCGGCTCTCCGCGGAGACGGTGGAGCTGCTGCGCCAGTACGGCGACCAGATCCGCAAGCATCTCGTCTCCGCGGTGGTGCCGCTGGACGAGGCGCCGGCGCTGCTCACCGACCTGGCCGAGCGTCGCCGCTCGGAACTCCAGGTGGTGCTGACCGGCTGACCGGGGCACGACCCCGACCGAACCCGGTGCGGTGTCCGGCTACCGTTCGGTCATGACCGCCGACGCCGGCCCGACGCCGGGACTCGCCGCTCTGCTGCCCTACCTGCGCGCCCACCGCGGCACCCTCGTCGCGGTGGGCGCGTTGTCGTTCACCGGGGCCGCCGCCGCGCTGGCCCAACCGCTGCTCACCCGCACCGTGCTGGACCGGATCACCGCCGACCGCCCGGCCACCACGCTGGTGGTGGCGCTTGTCGCGCTGGTGCTGGTCGGCGCGCTGCTCGGTGGGCTCCGTGACTACCTGTTGCAACGCACCGCCGAAGGGCTCGTGCTGGGCCTCCGGCGGCGGCTCGCCGGCCACCTGCTGCGCCTGCCGATCGCCGAGTACGACCGGCGCCGCACGGGCGACCTGCTGTCCCGGGTGGGTGCCGACACCACGCTGCTTCGGGCGGTGGTCACGTCCGGCCTCTTCGAGACCGTCACCGGGGCGGTGATGGTCCTCGGCGCCGGCACCGCCATGGTGCTGCTGGACCCGCTGCTGTTCGGCGTGACGCTGGCGTCGGTCGCGGTCGGCGTGGGCTTCGCCGTCACGGTCGCCCGCCGGGTGCGCGGGCTGTCCCGCCGCGCCCAGGAACGCGTCGGTGAGATGACCTCGGCCGTCGAACGGGCCATCTCCGCGGCGCGGACCATCCGGGCCAGCCGCGCCGAGGAACGGGAGACCGGCACGGTGGTGGCCAGCGCGACCGCGGCGTACGACGCCGGGCAGCGGGTGGCCCGCGCCCAGGCGGTGGTGGGACCGGTCAGCGCGGTCACCGTGCAGGGCGCGTTCCTGCTGGTGCTGGCGGTGGGCGGGGCGCGGGTGGCGGCCGGGGCGATCAGCGTGGGCGACCTGGTCGCGTTCGTGATGTTCCTGTTCTTCCTGGTGCTGCCGCTGGGCCAGGCGGTGCACGCGTACACCCAGTTGCAGAGCGGGCTGGGCGCGCTGGCCCGGATCGAGGAGATCCTCACCGTGCCGGGCGAGAGCGCCGGCGACCGGCCCGGGCGGGTGGACGTGCCGGCCGCCGGCGCGCCGGCCCGGGTGGAGTTCGACCGGGTCGGCTTCGGTTATCCCGGTGGCCCGCCCGTGCTGCACGAGGTGAGCTTCACGGTGCCGGCCGGCACCCGCACCGCCCTGGTGGGCCCGTCCGGCGCCGGCAAGTCCACCCTGCTGGCGCTCGTCGAGCGCTTCTACGAGGCGGGCGAGGGCGCGGTCCGCCTGGACGGCGTGGACGTGCGGGAGTTGCCCCGGGACGCGCTGCGCGCCCGGCTCGGCTACGTGGAGCAGGAGGCGCCGGTGCTCGCCGGCACGCTGCGGGACAACCTGCTGATCTCCACGCCCGGCGCCACCGACGACCGGCTGCGCGCGGTGCTCGACGAGGTCAACCTGGGCCACCTCGCCGACCGGACCGCGGACGGGCTGGACGTGCAGGTGGGGGAGGGCGGCGTGCTGCTCTCCGGTGGGGAGCGGCAGCGGCTGGCCATCGCCCGCGCGCTGCTGGCCGGGCCGCCGGTGCTGCTGCTCGACGAGCCGACCAGCAACCTCGACGCCCGCAACGAGGCGGCGCTGCGGCGGGCGATCGACGCGGTGGCGGTGCGCCGCACCCTGCTGATCGTGGCGCACCGGCTCTCCACGGTGGTGGACGCCGACCAGATCGTGGTGCTCGACGGCGGCCGGGTGGTGGCGGTCGGCACCCACGACGAGTTGACCACCAGCAGCCCGCTCTACCGGGAGCTGGCCGCCCACCAACTGCTCGTGGCCTGATCCGCCCGCCCGGTCGGGAACCGGTCGGGTCGGTGATTTCCGGACACGGTCCGGCTCCGGCGGTGGGCGGGGGTCACAATCGGCTGCGGTTCGCGTACCGTTGCGGCTCATGGGTGTGTCGCAACGGTTCAAGACCAGGTTCCGCCGGTTCCTCCAGCGCCCGGGGACGACGGTCGACCTGGCCCCGCTGGAGAAGCTGCTGCCGGCGATCGAGTCCCGCGAGGCGGAGCTGGAGCAGCTCTCCGACGCCGAGCTGACCGAGGCCGCCGGCCGGGCCGAGAAGTACGAGGAGATCTGCGCGGTCGGCCGCGAGGCGGCCCGCCGCGGGCTCGACCAGCGCCCGTACGACGTGCAGCTGCTCGGCGCCATGGCGCTGCTCTCCGGCAAGGTCGCCGAGATGGCCACCGGTGAGGGCAAGACGCTCACCGCGACCGTCGCCGCGTACGGGCACGTCCGGCTCGGCAACGGCCCGGTGCACGTGCTCACCGTCAACGACTACCTGGCCCGCCGCGACGCCGAGTGGATGCAGCCGGTCTACACGCTGCTCGGGCTCACCGTGGGGTGGGTCAACGAGGCGTCCACCCCGGAGGAGCGCCGCGCCGCGTACCGCTGCGACGTCACCTACGTGTCGGTCAGCGAGGCCGGCTTCGACTACCTGCGCGACCAGCTCGTCACCGACGTGGCCGAGCGGGTGCAGCCGCCGCTGAAGACGGCGATCGTGGACGAGGCCGACTCGATCCTGATCGACGAGGCGCGGGTGCCGATGGTGCTCGCCGGCGCGGTCCCCGGCGAGCAGGACCCGGTGCACGCCGCCGCCGCGCTGGTGCGTGGCCTGCGCAAGGGCAAGCACTACACGGTGGCCGAGGACGGCCGCAGCGTCGCCTTCACCTCGGTCGGCCTGGCCACGGTCGAGGCGAAGCTCGGCGGCATCGACCTGTACGACGAGGAGCACGTCGGGCAGCTCTCCGCGGTGAACGTGGCGCTGCACGCGCACGCGCTGCTGCACCGCGACGTCGACTACATCGTGCGGGACGACTCGGTCGAGCTGATCGACGAGATGCGCGGCCGGGTCGCGCAGCGCCGCCGCTGGCCGGACGGGCTCCAGGCCGCGGTCGAGGCGAAGGAGGGGCTGGACGCCAGCGCCGAGGGCGAGGTGCTGGGCACCGTCACCGTGCAGGCGTACATCGCGCTCTATCCGACCGTCTGCGGGATGACCGCGACCGCGGTGCTCGTCGGCGACCAGCTCCGGGAGTTCTTCGGCCTCGAGGTGGCGGTGATCCCGCCGAACACCCCGTGCGTCCGGGAGGACGAGCCGGACCGGATCTACGCCACCCGCGCCGAGAAGGAGGAGGCGCTGGTCGACGAGATCACGCGCTGCCACCAAGCGGGGCGTCCGGTGCTGGTCGGCACGCTCGACGTGAAGGAGTCCGAGGGGCTGGCCGCCGCGCTGCGCGCCGCCGACGTGCCGTGCGTGGTGCTCAACGCCAAGAACGACGACGAGGAGGCCGGCATCATCGCCGAGGCCGGCGCGTACGGCGCGGTGACGGTCTCCACCCAGATGGCCGGCCGGGGTGTCGACATCCGGCTCGGCGGCAGCGACCAGTCCGACCAGGAGCGGGTCGCCGAGCTGGGCGGCCTCTACGTGATCGGCAGCGGCCGGCACGACAGCCGTCGGGTCGACGACCAGCTCCGTGGCCGGGCCGGCCGGCAGGGCGACCCGGGCGGGTCGGTCTTCTTCGTCAGCCTGGAGGACGACCTCGTCGTCCGGCACGCCGGCGACACCGTGCCGGCGTCGCCCCGGATGAACGCCGACGGCCTGGTCACCGACCCGCAGGTGGACTACGCGGTCGAGCACGCCCAGCGGGTCGCCGAGGGCGTCAACCACGAGATCCACCGCAACACCTGGCGCTACAGCCACGTGATCGAGCAGCAGCGCAAGGCGCTCGCCGAGCGGCGGGAGCGGCTGCTGACCACCGACATCGCCGCGCTGATGCTGTTGGAGCGGGTGCCGGAGAAGGCCGGCGAGATGGACGAGGACCTGCTCGCCGAGGTGTCCCGTTCGATCGCGCTCTACCACCTGGACCGGCTCTGGGCCGAGCACCTGGCCGAGCTGTCCGAGGTGCGGGAGGGCGTGCACCTGCGGGCGCTGGGCCGGCTCGATCCGCTCGACGAGTTCCACCGCAGCGCGGTGCCGGCGTTCAACGCGTTGATGCCGGAGATCGAGACGCGCACCATCGCCACGTTCGAGGAGACCGAGTTCGACGAGGGGTGGGAGCTGGACGCGTCGAAGCTGGTGCGGCCGAGCGCCACCTGGACGTACCTGGTGCACGACAACCCGTTCGGCTCGGAGCTGGACCGGCTGATCGCCTCGGTGGGCCGGCGGCTCATCTCCGGGTCCCGCTGACCCGGCGCGCAGGGCCCCTCCGGCTGGGTACGGCCGGAAGGGGCCCTTTTGCGCGGTTTCGAGGTCGGTCGGCGGGGGTAGTAGGCCGAGGCTCCGTCGAAGAGAGGACGAACATGGCACAGGCAACGGCGCCGGACGGGAACACCGCGCGGGCGGACGCGGGGGCGGTGGGGGCCGTGGTGCGGTGAACCTCGACACCCGTCTACCCATGACCGACGACCTGGGCGTGCTGGAGACCGCCGCGCTGCTGCGCGAGCTGACCGCGGGCCTGATCGGTGTCGCGGAGTTCGACGAGGCGCTGGACCGCCTGGTCCGGATCGCCCGGGACGCGGTGCCCGGCGTGGACTGCTGCGGCTTCACCGCGCTGCGCGCCGGCGAGCCCGCCGGGGTGGCCGCCTCCGACCCGCGGTGCGCTGAGCTGGACGACCTGCGGCACGGCCCGGACACGCCGGCCCTGACCGCGATCCGTCGCCGCGAGATGATCACCGCGGGCGGGCCGGCGGAGGAGTCGCGCTGGCCGACCTGGAGCATCCGCGCCCGCGCGCTCGGCGTGCACGGCGTGATCTCCGCGCCGGTCGACGTGGACGAGCAGGTCATCGGCGCGATCAACCTGTACGCGTCGGCACCCGGCGCGCTCACGCCGAGTCACCAGCTCACCGCGATGCTGCTCGCCGAGCACGCCGGCCTGCTGCTCGCCGCGGTCCGCGACCGTGAGCGGGCGGCGGCCCGGGCCGACCAGCTCGACGGCGCGTTGCTGGCCGAGGGCGTGATCGGGCAGGCCGTCGGCGTGATCATGACGCAGCGCGGCTGTCCCGCGGCGGAGGCGCTGGGCGTGCTCCGCAGCGCCGCCGCCTCGTTGGACATCCCGCTGCGCGAGGTGGCCGAGCGGTTGGTGCTCACCGTCTCCCGTCCCCGGGACAACTGACCGACAGTCGTTTCGCCCCACGGGGGGTCGGGTAGCACCCTGGACTGGTGAGCCGCGCCGACGTGGGGAGGACGCGATGGAGAGCCGACTTCGGGTGCAGGGTCACCCGATTCAACCGATGCTGGTGACGTTCCCGTTCGGGCTCTTCGTCAGCGCCGCGGTGTTCGACCTGGCCGACGTGGCGGGCGGTCCGGCCTTCCTCGGCGAGGTGGGTTACTGGACGGCGGTCGCCGCGCTGGTCGCCGCCGGGCTCGCCATGGTCGCCGGGCTGGTCGACCTGTGGGACGTGCGGATCGGCCGCGCCAACCGGACCGCCGTCACGTTCAACCTGGTCAACGCCGTGATGGCGGCGATGTTCCTGCTCACCTGCCTGATCCGGGCGCACGCGCCGCAGCGCGGCGCGACCGGTGGCCAGCTCGCCACCGAGTTGGTGGCGTTGGCGGTGGGCGCGGTCGGGGTGGGCCTGGGCGCGCGGCTGATGCAGCAGTCCGACCGGGGCCGCGCCGCCGAGCCGACCGGCCTGGAGACGATCCCCGGCGCCACCGTCGAGATCGTCCGTCCGCGCCCCTTCTGACCACCGCCGAGCCCGCGCCCCTCCAAGGCTTCGGTGGGGCGCTCCCGGGCGTGTCGCGGCGGGGAGAGTGGACGAGGCGAAACCGGTATTCCTCCTGGTCATAAATATGACCAGGAGGAATACCGTGCACAGGGTCTTGTCTTTCCCGGGGCTGCGAGGCTGTGCAACCGCGCCGCCGGCAGCGCCGTCCCGATTGCGGGCGTCGGGCGTCGGGCGGTCGGCGGTGGGCGGTGGGCGGTGGGCGGTGGGCGGTGGGCGGCGCGAATCCGAACAGGCGGGCCGTCGGAGATCGGAGCCGGGCACGGAAATCGCGTTGCCGGCCGTCGTCGATCGGCGGCAGGCTCGGGCCCATGGTCACCGAACGCGGGTTCGACGAACTGGTCGCCGAGGCCGAAGCGGCGCCGGTCGAGGGATGGGGCTTCTCCTGGCTGGCCGGGCGGGCCACCGAGGAACGCCCGCCGTGGGGCTACGCCCGTCTCGTCGGGGCCCGGCTGGCGGCCGTCGACGCCGCCCTGGACATCGACACCGGCGGCGGCGAGGTGCTGGCCGAGGCGGCGTCCGCGCCGCCACCGCTGCTGGTCGCCACCGAGGCCTGGCCGCCGAACGTGCCGGTGGCCCGGCGCAACCTGAGCCGCGTCGGTGGTCACGTCGTCCGGGTCGGCGACCGGCCGCCGCTGCCGTTCCGCGACGCGGCGTTCGACCTGGTGGTCAGCCGGCACCCGGTGGACACCCGGTGGGACGAGGTGGCCCGGATGCTGCGCCCCGGCGGCAGCTTCCTCTCCCAGCAGATCGGCCCCGGCACGGTCCGGGAGCTCAGTGAGGCGATCCTCGGGCCGCTGCCGCCACCGGAGCACCGTCACCCGGAGCACGCGGTCGCTGCCGCCGAGGCCGCCGGACTGACCGTGGTGGACCTGCGGACCGCCACGCTGCGTACCGTCTTCCAGGACATCGGCGCGGTGGTCTGGTTCCTGCGCAAGGTGGTCTGGACCGTGCCCGGCTTCACCGTCGGCCGGCACCGGGCCGCGCTGCGCCGGCTGGACGAGCGGATCCGGGCCGAGGGGCCGTTCGTGGCCCACGCCCGGCGGTTCCTCATCGAGGCGCGTCGCCGTTGACCGGTCGGTGCGCGGCGGCGTGGTGCGCGGCCAGCACGTCGGCGCCGAAGTCGCCGGCCGGGCGGCGCAGCACGGTGTGCGCGTGGTTGCCGTCGTCGGTGGTGTTGTCGTACTCGATCAGCAGGTCGTCGCCCTGCACCCGGTAGTAGTGCCGCCGGCCCGGCTCCACCGGCCCGGCCCAGGCGAAGTGCAGCTCGCCGCCGTCGAGCCGGGCCGCCTCCCGGGCGGCCAGGTCGGCCGGGAGGCGGTCGAGGTAGAGCGCGACCAGGCGGTCGAGCAGCGCGCGCCCGGTCGGCCCGAGCCGGCCCCGGGGCACGCCGAGCGGGTCGAGCCGGCCGGGCGCGGTGGCCCGGGTGGCGCTGATGATGTCGGCCGGGGCCTCCTCGGCGATCACCGCGGCGGCCCGCCCGCCGGGGCCGAGCGCGTCCAGCAGCTCGCGGGCCAGATCCTCCTCCGGGCCCAGCGGCCGGGAGACCGGGCGGCCGGCGTGCCGCACGGTGGCCGGGTTCGCGCCGAGGAAGATCGGGGCGGGGGAGACCCGATCGTCGGCGACCGTCATGCTCACCGACAGGTGGTGCCCCTCGAACCGCCACGCCCAGCGGTCGTCGCGGGCCGGGTCGCCGAAGATCGCCACCCAGTAGTCACCGCTGTGCCGGCCGCGTCGCCAGCCCTCCGCCCGGTCCAGCACCTCTTCGAGCGCCACCACGGCCATGGCCTGCGCGTACGCGGCGGGGCTGAGCGCGGTGGCGAGCAGCCGGTGGGCGGCCTTGCGGGCGGCGACGTCGAGGTCGGCGACCGGGACGCCGGGCCGGGGCCGGGGCCGGTACTCCAGCCACCGGCGGGCCGGCTCGTCGTCGAACTCGTGCCGGGCGCGTCGCCGGGCCGGCTCGTCCAGCGCCGCCAGCAGCGCCGTGGCCGCGGTGCGCATCTGCTCGGGTACGGGATCCTCCACCGCACCTGTATACGCCCCGCGCGGCGGGACCGGGTGCTCAGTCGCGCCCGAGCTGCGTCAGCATCTCCGGCAGCGTGAAGAACCGGGCGGTCTCCACCGCCGAGGGGGCGCCGTGGTCCGGGTCGGCGCCGGCGTCGAGCAGCGCCCGGACCGCTGCCGCGTTCTGCCGGAACACGGCCGCGGCCAGTGCGGTCTGCCCCCGGTCGTTGACCCGGTCCGGGTCGGCGCCACGGTCGAGCAACGCGGCCACGGTCTCCGGCCGGGCATGGTAGGCGGCCAGGATCAGCAGCGTGTCGCCCTTGGCGTTGGTCAGGTTGACCGGCAGTCCCGCGTCCACGTTGGCCGCCAGTTCCGCGGTCTCGCCGGCGCGGGCCAGGTCGAACATCCGGTGGGCGAAGGCGACGGTCTCGGCGTCCAGTTCGTCGGGCACCCGCCCAGGTTAGGGCGTCGCGGCCGGCGCCGCCCGGTAGCTCGCGCAGCCGGCGATGCTCCGCCGACCGCGTCCCGCCATGTGGTATTACCTACTAAACCTATAGGGTTTACCGTCTAAAGTGTGGGGGCACGCTCCGCCCCGCACCGTGAGGACGCTCCGCCGATGACCAGCTCCGACCCGACCGACCTGCTCACCGTCGCCGCCCGTTGGGTCGACCCGGCCGGCTGGCCGGTGCCGCTGTGCTTCGACCGGTCCGAACGGTGGTACGCGCGGCTGCACGCCGACGCCGCGTACGAGGTGTGGGCGCTGAGCTGGCTGCCCGGACAGGGCACCGACCTGCACGACCACGGTGGTTCGTCCGGCGCCTTCCTGGTCGTCGCCGGCGTGCTCGTCGAGGAGACGGTCAGCGGTGGCCGGCTGCGTCCGCACCGCCTCGCCGCCGGCGCCGGCCGGCGCTTCGGCGCCCGGCACGTGCACCAGGTCACCAACCGCTCCACCGAGCCGGCGGTCAGCGTGCACGTCTACCGGCCGGCGCTGCGCCGGATGACCCGCTACCACCTCGACGCCGGCCAGCTCCGGGTCGCCGAGGTGGCCGAGGCCGGCGTCGCCTGGTGAGCCCGGCGACCCCGCCCCCGATTCCCGCCGAACGGAAGGACGCCACCATGGCGCAGAACCCCGCCCCCGCCGAGAGCTGTCCGGTCCCTCCGTCCGGGTCGCGCGGCATCGACGAGATCCTCGCCGCCGCCCGCGCCCGGCTGCGTCGCCTCGACCCCGAGCAGGCGCACCTCGCCCACCGGGGCGGCGCGCTGCTGGTCGACATCCGCCCGGCCGGCCAGCGGGCCGCACACGGCACCGTGCCCGGCGCGCTCACCGTCGAGCGCAACGTCCTGGAGTGGCGCTTCGACCCGCGGTGCGCGGCCCGCCTGCCGCAGGCGGTCGACTACGACGTACCGGTGGTCGTCCTCTGCCAGGAGGGCTACACCTCGTCGCTGGCCGCCGCCGCCCTCCAGGACCTCGGCCTGCACCGCGCCACCGACGTGGCCGGTGGCTTCGCGGCCTGGCGCATCGCCGGCCTGCCGACCCTCGGCCCCACCCCGCCGCCCCGACCCTCGTCGTCCACCGCGCCCCCGGTCACCGCCGGCTGGGCGCTCCGCTGACCGTCCCGCCGCACCCGGCGGGGCGGGGCGACCGCCCGCACAGGAGGCTCCCATGTCCGTCGTCGCCCTCAACACCCGTCCGGCCCGCACCGGCCGCCCCGACCGGGCGCCGGCGCCCCGGCCGCGTACCGCACCGACCCTGACCATCACGCTCGACCTGAGCGCCGGTCCGCTCACGCCCGGCCTGGCCCGGCTGGCCGACCTGCTGGACGAGCTGGCCGCCTCCGGGGAGGGACTGGTCCGGCCGGACGAGCACCGGGCCGTGCTCGACCTGCGTCGCGTCCCCGCGGCACCGGCCGAGCCGACACCGGCGTCACCGGCCACCGGGCCGGGCGGGATACGCGTGCTCACCGGCACCCGACGGGTCCGGCACGGCGGCGTCGAGGTCGGCCTGACCCGGATCGAGTTCGACCTGCTGCTCTTCCTCGCCGAGCACCCGCGCCGGGTCTTCACCCGGCTGCAACTGCTCAGCAACGTCTGGGGCTACGAGCACGCGGTGGCCCGCACCGTGGACGTCCACATCCGGCGTCTGCGGGCCAAGTTCGGCCCGGACACGCCGCTGGTGACCACCGTCTACGGCGTCGGGTACCGGCTCGCCGACGACGCCCCGATCGAGGTGGACCGCGACGCCTGAGCCGGCCCGGACCGACCCGCGGCGCACCCGGATTCCGGGTGCGCCGCGTTCACGTCGCCGTCGCACCCGCCATTGTGAACCGGCCGGGGACCCCCCGTACCGGCGCGTGTCGTCGCTCTGCTGTAATCAACGGACCTCGTACGCAGAGCGAGCACTCGGCTCCGATGTGTTCGCCAATTGTCACATTCATGCAACGCAGTGGCCCCTTGACCCTCGCACAAGCGCCGGGAAGCATCGATGAAGCGGCGTCCCGGGCCGTGGGGAGATACCCGGACCAGCCAAGGAGGACCATGTCGGTGAGCCCCGCCTCGTCGCGCGCCGGATGGCATACGTCCCAACCCGCGGTCCCCGGCCGTCCGCCCGGCGGCCAGCGTCGCCCCGCCAACGCCGCCACCCCCGTGCTCACCGTCACCCTCAACATCCCGCTGGCCGGCGAGGAGTCGCTCACCCCGGCCGCCCGCCGGCTCCTCGACGCGGCCCGCGAGCTGCTCGAAGGTGGCGACGCGGTGGTCAGCACCGGCCCCGCCGGCGCGGACCGCCGGCCCGACGTGCCGGCCGGACGCAGCCCGGCCCGTCCGCTGGCCCCGACCATCCCGACGCTGCACATCCTGGCGTCCTCCCGGTCGGTGCTGCGCGACGGCGAGCCGCTGCCGCTGACCCGCCTGGAGTTCGACCTGCTGCTGCACCTGGTCGCCCATCCGCGCCGGGTGTTCACCCGGCTGCAACTGCTCAACGCGGTCTGGGGGTACGAGCACGCCGGCGTCCGCACCGTCGACGTGCACGTACGCCGGCTGCGCGGCAAGGTCGGGGTGGACGTCCCGCTGGTCACCACCGTCTACGGCGTCGGCTACCGGCTCGCCGACGACGCCCGGGTGACCATCGACCGCACCGGCTGACCACCGCGCCGCCGCCGTCGACCGCGCACCGGACGGAGCCCCGACCGTCCGGACGCGAACCGGTGGTGGACCGACGCCGTCGGCCGGGCAGGATGGACGGATGCGCGTCCGCCCGATCAGCCCCGACCGGCTCGTCGCCGAGCTGACCGGCCGCCTCGCCCGCACCGAGGCGTCGGGCCGGTTACGGGTCGCTGTCGACGGGCCGCCCGCCGCCGGGCCGGACGCGCTCGCCGCCGCGCTCGTCGACCCGCTGCGCGCCGCCGGCCGGCCGGTCCTGCACGTCCGCGCCGCCGACTTCCTCCGCCCCGCCTCGGTCCGCCTGGAGCAGGGCCGCACCAACCCGGACGCGTACTACGAGGGGTGGCTCGACGAGCTGGGCCTGCGCCGCGAGGTGCTCGACCCGGCCGGCCCGGACGGCACCGGCCGGGTGCTGCCGTCGCTCTGGGACGCCGACGCGGACCGGGCCAGCCGGGCCGCGTACCAGGATCTGCCGGCCGGCGGGGTGGTCCTGGTCAGTGGCGCGTTGCTGCTCGGCGGCACGCTGGCGTTCGACGTCGCCGTGCACCTGGTGCTCTCCCCGGCGGCGCTGGCCCGGCGCACCGACCCGGCGTGGCGCTGGACGCTGCCGGCGTTCGCCCGCTACGCCGACGAGGTCGACCCGGCCTCCTTCGCCGACGTGGTGGTCCGCGCCGACGACCCGCGCCATCCGGCGCTCGTGGAACGGGCCTGACCAGGCGGTCCGAACTCACGGGAAAGTGCCAGGAAATCTCCGGTTTGGCCCGTCGGGGGCAGGGGTAATCGCCCGGCTCACAGAGCACGGGCGATCTCGCCCGTGCGTTCCCGTTCGGGCCGGGCCGTCGGCGTCGCCGCCAGGGCCGGATCGAGCCGCAGGAAAGGCAGGCAGCGATGCTCGTCCACGACACGACAGCCACGGGCCGCTCCCAGGCGGAGGTCGACCAGATCCGGCAGTCCCTGCGGTCCCGGTACGACGAGCTGACCGCGGAGTACGACCAGGCCGTGATGCAGAGTCAGGTGCTGCGGCTGGTCGAGGTCGGCGACACCGCCGGCGACGACCAGGCCGACAGCGGCACCAAGACCGCCGAGCGGGACACCGCCCAGTCCCTGCTGCGCACCATCCTGGACCGACGGGCCCAGTTCGAGCGCGCGTTGGCCCGGCTCGACGAGGGCACGTACGGCTTCTGCGAGGGCTGCGCCGCGCCGATCCCGGTGGAGCGGCTGGAGATCTTCCCGTCGGCCACCTCCTGCGTGGCCTGCAAGCAGACCCGCGAGCGACGCGCGGCCTGACGTTCCGCGCACTCACCCGCTCCGGGTGAGGCCGGCTCACCCGGCCGCCGCCCAGCATGGACGGTGCGCGCGGACGCACCGGCCCGCGCGCCCCGACGAGGAGGTGGGGTCATGACGGTACGGGTGGTGACGGATCGACGCCGCGGCGGCGTCCTGCACGTGGTCGGCAGCGCCGACGTGCCGCCGGAGCGGGGCGGGCGGCCCGGCCGGTTCAGCCCGACCCGGCTGTGGCGGGGGCCCAGCGGCCCACCGCGACGCGCCGACGACCGACGCTGGGAGACCGACACCCGGGGGTGAGCCGGATGGCTGAACAGTTGATGTCCGCGTTCGAGTCCTCGCTGGACAAGACGAACGTGATCCTGAAGGAGATCGAGTCGGCGTACGGCTGGCCGCCGGAGCGCCGCAACCAGTCGTACGCGGCGCTGCGCACCGTGCTGCACCTGCTGCGCGACCGGTTGCCGGTGCCGGAGAGCGCCGAGTTCGCCCAGCAGTTGCCGGTGCTGCTGCGCGGCATCTACTTCGACGGCTGGCAGCCGGAGAACGTGCCGATCAAACTCAACCGCGACGACTTCCTCTACGAGGTCCGGCAGGGCTTCCCGTACGACGTGTCGGGCGGCCCGCAGCGGGTGGTGCAGGTGGTGCTGGACACCCTGCGCCGGCACGTCACGCAGGGCGAGTGGCAGGACGTGAAGTCCGCCATGCCGCGGGACCTGGCTCAGCTCATTCCCTGAGCCGGCGCCACCCCGGTCCGTCCCGCCCCCTCGGCGGGGCGGGCCGTCGGCGTCCGGGGCGACGCCCTTGAACGCGAACCGTCCGTGCGCCCGGGTTCGGGCGTCTACGGTGGGGTTAGAGACGATCGGACGTGGGGTACCACCCGCTGCACACGGACCCCGGGAACACGCGGGGCGGCACACCGAGGGAGCACCCATGGCTTTGAACGACGACGACATCCAGACCAGCGGCGGCAGCGGCCTGGAGGGCCCGGCCGACGGCGGTGCGACCCCGGGTCAGCACGACGGTGGCGCGGACGGTGGCGCGGAGGGTCCGGCCGACGGCGGTGCGACCCCGGGTCAGCACGACGGTGGCGCGGACGGTGGCGCAGAAGGCCCGGCCGACGGCGGTGCCACTCCGGGTCAGCACGACGGTGGCGCGGACGGTGGCGCGGAGGGTCCGGCCGACGGCGGTGCGACCCCGGGTCAGCACGACGGTGGCGCCGACGGCAGCGCCTGACCGATGAGCACGACGCACGTCGACCCGCCGGGTGGCCACGGCCACCCGGCGGGTTCGTCCTCCGCCGCCGCGGCGTTGGCCCGCTGCGTGGCGGTCGAGCCGGCCAAGTTCGCCGCCGACCACTGGGGGCGCAGCCCGCTGCTGTCCCGGGCCGCCGAACTGCCCAACCCGGACGGCTTCACCGACCTGCTCAGCCCCGCCGACGCCGACGAGCTGCTCAGCCGCCGCGGCCTGCGTACCCCGTTCCTGCGGGTGGCCAAGGACGGCCAGCTCGTGCCGGCGGCGCGGTACACCGGCGGCGGTGGCGCCGGCGCCGAGATCGGCGACCAGGTGCTGGACGAGGAGGTGCTGGCGCTCTACGCCGACGGCGCCACGCTGGTGCTCCAGGGCCTGCACCGCACCTGGCCGGCGATCGTCGACCTGGCCCGCGACCTGGGTGCCGCGCTGGCCCAGCCGTTGCAGGTCAACGCCTACCTGACGCCGGCCGGCAGCCAGGGCTTCGCCACCCACTACGACACCCACGACGTGTTCGTGCTCCAGGTCGACGGCCGCAAGCACTGGCGCATCCACCCGCCGGTGCTCGCCGACCCGCTGGAGCGCCAGCCGTGGGGCGGCCGGGCCGACGAGGTCGCCGCCACCGCCGACGGCCGACCCGCGCTGGACGTGGTGCTGGAGCCGGGTGACGCGCTCTACCTGCCGCGCGGCTGGCTGCACAGCGCCCAGGCGCAGGAGTCCAGCTCGCTGCACCTGACCGTGGGCATCCGGGCGCTGACCCGGTACGCCATGGTGGAGGAGCTGCTGGCCCTGGCCGCCGAGGACGCCCGGCTGCGCGCCGGCCTGCCGTTCGGGCTCGACCTGGCCGACCCGGACGCGATCGAGCCGGAACTCACCGAGACCGTCGAGGCGCTGCGCGACTGGCTGCTGCGGGCCGATCCGGCGGCGGTGGCCGCGCGGCTGCGGTCACGGGTGTGGCCGGCGGCCCGGCCGGCCCCGATCCGTCCCCTCGCGCAGGCCGAGGCGCTGGCCCGGCTCGCCCCGGACAGCCGGGTCGCGCTCCGGGACGGCCTGCGCTGGCAGCTCACCCGGACCGACGCCGGCACGGTCGCGCTGCGCCTGACCGACCGCACGCTCACGCTGCCCGGCACCTGCGAGCCGGCGCTGCGCGCGCTGCTCACCGGCGCGCCCACCCGGGTGCGCGACCTGCCCGGCCTGGACGACGACGCCGACCGCCTGGTCCTCACCCGCCGTCTGCTCAAGGAAGCGGTCCTGACCCCCGCCTGACCGGGGGGGTCAGCGGGTGTAGGTGACCGTCAGCAGGAGCAGCGTGGTGGCCAGGCCGCTGGCGGCCACCAGGATCATCGGGCGGGGGGTCAGCACCGCGTGCCGGCGGTCGGCCAGCAGGCGGGCCGGCGCCAGGCCGACCAGCGGGCCGAGCAGCGTCACCACCAGCGCCAGCACCGGCAGGCCGACCGCCAGGTCACCGCCCGAGCCGGCGCCCAACGCCCGTGCCCCGGTCCCCAGCAGGAACGCCACCAGCGCGCCGCCGACCCCGCACGCGATCAGCAGCGGGTTCACCGAGCCGGGCAACTCGCCCGGCGTCCCGGTGCGCTCCAGCAGCTCGCGTACGCCGCGCAGCAGCGGCACCGGGTCACCGGCGGCGTCCCGTACCGGCCCGGGCGGGTCGCCCAGGCGCCGCGTGCCGCCGCCGAGCCGGGCCCGTAGCTGCGCCCACAGGTGGGTCACCTCGCCGTCCACCCGGTCCACCATCCGCTGGGCGTCGGCCAGCTCCGCCTCGGCGAGCCGGACCTCATCGGTCGCCTCGGCCACCGCCCGGTCGGCGGCGGCGACCTGTTGGGCGTACCAGGTGTGCGCCTCGGCCCGCTGGGCGGCCACCCGGGCGGTCAACTCGGCGAGCCGGCGGATCTGGGCAGGGTACGTCTCACTGGAGACCGGTTCGTTCATCGGGAGGGACCATAAGGGATGATCACCTGTCCGGTGCGGTGCACCGCGCGGTCGAAGTAGAGACCGCGCCACGGTCGGGGATACCAGTCCGGCCCGCCGCTGCCCGGGTAGAGCGACGAGCCCAGCTCGCCGCCCTGCACGTCGAGCGCCACCCACGCGCCGATCTGGTCCGTGCGCGCGCCGGCGCCGCCCAGGTCGGCCCGCATCCGGGCCACGCCGCGCCACCAGGCCAGCACGTGGGTCCGCCGCTCCGGCCCGTCGTGCAGGATGCGGCGCAGCTGCTCCAGCCCGCTCCGGGCGCCGGCCTTGCCGGCCAGCGCGCCGGCCGCCGCGTCCACCGCGTACAGCAGCAGGAAGTGCGGGGTACGCGGGGTGCCCGGCGCGCCCAGCCCGTCACCCACCTCCGCCATCAGCTCGGCGACCGTCTCCTCGTCGTACCAGGAGGCGTCGCCGGCCAGGTCCTCGTAGAGCGCGCGGGCGGCCGGGTCGGCGTCCGGGTCGAGACAGGCGATGGAGAACCGGGCCGCGCCGGGCGGGTACTGCCGGGCCAACGAGCGGGCGGCGGCGTCGAGCACCGCGCACGCCTCGTCCACCCGGGTGCCCAGCACGGCCAGGTTGCGGCCCGGCGCGCGGGGCAGCCGCAGCACCGCCGAGCGCGACTGTACGTCGATGATCTCGCCGAGCAGCGCCACCGGACTGCGCGGCGCGCCCTGCTCCGGCGCGGTCAGGGCACGGAAGTCCGGCGCCTCGGCCAGCCGGGGGATCGCGTCGCCGTCGAAGAGCCGGGCCGGTGCGGCGTCCTGCGGGCGCATCCGCCACAGCCGGTGTTGCAGCTCGCTCCAGGTCTCCCAGTCGCTCGCCGACGGGATGCGGGCCACCTCGTTGCCCTCGGTCATGCCGGACTCGGCGTTGACCACGGCGTGGTGTCGGGGCAGCGACTGCGCGGCGTCGTTGCGTTCGGCCAGGATGCGCAGCGCCTTCGGCAGCGCGATCCGGAGGGTGAACTGGGCGACCAGCGCGGGCCGGC
Source organism: Micromonospora sp. NPDC049201 (assembly GCF_055586805.1). Classification (NCBI taxonomy): domain Bacteria; kingdom Bacillati; phylum Actinomycetota; class Actinomycetes; order Micromonosporales; family Micromonosporaceae; genus Micromonospora; species Micromonospora sp. NPDC049201. The sequence goes on from NZ_JBVJHM010000011.1 coordinate 191,875, forward strand.
CCCAGAGCGCCTCGATGCCGCGGACGTCCTGGGAGGCGAGCACCAGGTGGATGCCCTGCGAGCGACCCCGCCGGGCCAGGTCCTCCAGCAGGTCGGCGGCCTCCCGGGCGACCACGTCCCGGCCGGCGAGCAGCGCCTGGAACTCGTCGACCACCGCGACGATCCGTGGCCAGTGCCCGGTCGGGTCCACCGCCCGCAGCTCGGCCAGCTTGGTGACCTCGTGCTTCTTCGCCGCGTCGGCCCGCCGGCGCAGCTCCTCGGCGAGGAACCGCAGCAGCGCCAGGCCGAACTCCCGGTCGGTGTTGACGTTGATGCCGACCAGCCGCATGTGCGGCAGCCAGCTCGGGTCGCGCCGACCCTGGGCGAACCGGGCGAAGGACACCCCCTCCTTGAAGTCGAGCAGATAGAACTCCAGCTCGGCGGGGGAGTAGCGGGCGGCGAGCGCGCCGATCCACGCGAAGATCAGGTTCGTCTTGCCGGTGCCGGACGGGCCGCCGATCAACGCGTGCGGCGGGTAGTCGCCGAGCGTCAGCAGCACCGGCCGCCCGTGCGGGCCCTCGCCGATCGGCGCGGTGAGCCCGTGCGCCGAGTCCTCCCGCCAGTAGTCGTCCGGCGGGGGCAGCAGATCGGTGAACGGCGTCGGCGGCGGGCCGGCGGCGACCCGGGAGGCGACCGTCCGGCAGGTCTCGGTGACCAGCGTGGGCGGTGGCGGGGCGTCGAGCACCACCGGCAGCCCGGCGATGCGGGCGTCGTCCGGGTCCACCACGATCCGGGTGACGGTCGGGTCGTCGGGCAGGTCGATGCCGCGGACCACCAGGTGCACCCCGCACGCGGCCCCGGTGCGGACCACCCGGTCGAGCTGGCCGCGCTCGTGCCGGGACAGCTCGTCGCCGCCGAGCAGCACCGCCACCCGCCACGGCTCCGGGCGCCGGCCGGTGGCGGCGGCCAGCTCCCGCAGGGACGCGTACTCGCCGGCCAGCACCGTGGCGTTGATCCGGCGGATCTGCTCCACCAGGTCGTCCAGCAGCCGGCCCAGCCCACCCGGGCCGACGAACGTGAGCAGGCCGGCGGTGCCCAGCGGCGCGAACCCGGCCAGGCCGCCGCCCAGGTGCTCCGGGTCGTACCCGTGCAGCCGGACCGCGCCCGGGTCGGCCCGGCCCACGGAGCGCAGCAGCAGCGCGGGCACCACCGCGGCGAGGCCGTCCCGGTCGCCGCCGGCCAGGTGCGCGTGCCCGGCGTCGAGCAGCGGGACCAGCGCCGGCACCGGTTCGGCGCCGGTGATGCGTACCGTGCCGATCCGGACCGCGCCCGGCCGCTCGGCCCGGCCGGCGGGGGTGACGGTCCACCGGTCCCAGGGCGCGGACGCCGCGCCCGGCGCCTCCCGCTGGGCCGCGGCGGCGGCGCGGCGCGCCAGCTCGGCCAGGCGGGCGGTGTGCCGGGCGTCGATCTCGGCGAGCCGCCGGTCGCGGGCCGCGCCGACCCGGCCGGGCACCGCCGCGGCGGCACGCCGGGTACGGGCCAGCCGTTCCCGGCCGGCGGCCAGCTCCGCCTCGGCGGCGGTGAGCCGGTTCCGGGTGGCGCCCAGGGCCTCGGAGAGCATGCCCCGGACCCGCGTCACCAGTTGGGCGCGGACGTCAGCCACGCGACGGCTCCCGTTCCTCGGTGTCCTTCGGCAGGTCCCGGCCGAGCCGGTCGAGCAGTACGCCGGTGAGCACCCCGGCGGTGACCGCCGGGTCGGCCGCGTGCGGCTGCTCCTGCCCGTCGTCGCGGCGCGGCGGGGGCATCCGGCAGATCCGGGTGAGCAGCGTGTCCAGCACCGGCGGCGGCAGCCCGGGCAGCAGGTCGCGGACCCGCCCGTCCAACTCGCGGCGCAGCCGGGCCAGGTCGTCCGCGCGGGGCGGGTGGCCGAGCAGCTCGCCGGCCAGGTCGCGCAGCATCGGCGGGGCGATCGCGGCCAGCCCCAGCCCGACGTCGGCGTGGGCCCGTCGCAGTTCGGCGTGCAGCCGGTCCCGGTCGCCGGAGCGGATGCCGACCACCACCCGGCGCAGCAGCTCGTGGGCGTTCTCGACGCGCTCGTCCGGGTCGTCCGGCGCGCCCTCCCGTCCGCCGGTCAGCTCCGCCACCCGGACCGCCCACCAGCGGCGTACCGCCGGCTGCTCGCCCGGGTCGGGCGCCGGGCCGGGCGCGGGCGTCGCCTCGCCGCGTGGCGCGTCGTGCCGGGGCCGCCGCTCGCCCGACGTCGCGGCCGGCGCGCCGTCGGCGGCCAGCCCGATCGCGGCCAGGTACGCGCTGAGCTGCTCCTGGGCCACGCGCAGCGCGTAGCCGGCGGTCTCGGCGTGCTCGGTGGCGGCGGTCAGCTCCGGCACGCCCATCGGGTCGGCCGACTCCTGGCGCACCCAGCGCAGCCGTTCCTGCGCCTGGCCGAGCTTCTCCAGCGCGGCGGCGAGCTGCGCCAGCGGCAGTTCCTCGGCGGCGGCGCGGACCTGCGCGCCGATGTCCTCGACGATGGACACGGCCGGCCCTTCAGAGCGTCGCGACGTAGAGCTGCGCCTGCTCCACCGCCACCAGTGTCGCGGCGAGGCACTCCTCCAGCTCCTGGCTGGCCTGGGTCAGCGAGGCCTGGGCCGCCTCGACCGTCTCGTGGCCGCTGCCCTCCAGCGCGCCGGCCAGGGTCTGCTGCGCCTCGGCCAGCTTCTCGCCGGCCGCCTGCACCGCTGTCTGGCCGTCACCGATCTGCTGGAGAGCGACATCGATGGCGGCCTTCAGCTCGGCGACGCTCGCCACAAGGACCTCCTGGGGGCAGGGGAGATCTCCATTACAACCCATCCCATCCGGTGGGCGAACATCCACCCTCGCGCCGTTCCTGCCCGGGTGTCCGATTGCGGCCCTGACGTGCGGGAAGGCCGGGCAGCGGCCGGGTCGGCGGTCCCGCCGGCGGTCGGCCTGGTCCCGTTGACGGGACTCGGGGCGTCAGCGGCCCAGCCAGCGCGGGCCGCGTACCTCCGCGCCCAGCGCGCTGACCCGGGCCCGCAGCTCCCGGTCCGCGGTGACCACCACCCGCCGGCGCTCCGGCGCGGCGGCGACCAGCTCCACCACGGTGTCGTCGCCGGACCCGGCCGCGGACACCACGTCGACCCCCGGCGTCGGCGTCACGTGCCGGGCCGCGCCCTCCACCACCAGCACCACCTGCACCGGCGGCGGCAGCTCCGGCGGCACGCCGGCGCCGGCCAGCGGGGCCAGCGCGTCGCGCAGCCGCACCGCCGCGCCGGCCCGGTCGCGCCACCAGCCGTCCGGCCGGGAGCCCACCACGTTCGCGCCGTCCACCACCAGCAGCGGTCTGCTCTCCATCCGCCCAGCCTGCCATCCGCGGGCGTTTGTCGCGCACACCGCCGGGTAGCCACCGCCGACCGTGCCGCGCGTGCCGCGTCCCGGTCGTGCCGACCGACTGCGGAGGACGAAACATGATGGGACCCGGCGACTTCGGCAACGACCCGTGGGACGAGTTCCTGGCCCGGTACTTCGGTCGGGGCGAGGGCGGTCGCCGGCCGGCCCACCGGGTGGACATCACCCGCCTGATGACCGCCGACGCCCGGGAGATGCTGGCCGACGCGGCCCGGCGGGCCGCCCAGAAGCACAGCAACGACCTGGACACCGACCACCTGCTCTGGGCCGCGTTGCAGCGTGAGCCGCTGCGGGACCTGGTCCGCCGCGCCGGCGCCGACCCGGACGCGCTGGTCAACGCGCTGGGCGGACGCGCCGAGGGGGGCGCGCCCGGCGGCGAGGTGCCGCCGAACCTGTCGCTCACCCCGGCCGCGAAACGGGCGCTGCTCGACGCCCACCAGCTCTCCCGCGCCATGGGGGCGAACTACATCGGCCCCGAGCACATCCTGATGGCGTTGCCGCTCAACCCGGAGTCGCCGGCCGGCCGGATGCTGGCCGCCGGCCGGATCCAGCCGGAGTCGTTGCAGGCGGCCAGCGCCGAGCGCGGCGCCGCCGGCGGCCCGCGCCCGGACCGCGGCACGCCCACCCTCGACCAGTACGGCCAGGACCTCACCGAACTGGCCCGGATGGACCAGATCGACCCGGTGATCGGCCGGGCCGACGAGATCGAGCAGGCGGTGGAGATCCTGTCCCGGCGCACCAAGAACAACCCGGTGCTGATCGGTGAGGCCGGCGTCGGCAAGACCGCCATCGTGGAGGGCCTCGCGGAGCGGATCTGCGACGGCGACGTGCCGCAGACCCTGATCGGCAAGCGGGTCATCCAGCTCGACCTCTCCGGCCTGGTCGCCGGCACCCGCTACCGGGGCGACTTCGAGGAACGCCTGAAGAAGGTGATCGACGAGATCCGGGCCCACCGCGAAGAGCTGATCATCTTCCTGGACGAGATCCACACGCTGGTCGGGGCCGGCGGCGCCGGCAGCGAGGGCGGGATGGACGCGTCCAACATGCTCAAGCCGGCGCTCGCCCGCGGCGAGCTGCGGGTGATCGGCGCGACCACGCTCGACGAGTACCGGCGCACCATCGAGAAGGACGCCGCCCTGGCCCGCCGCTTCCAGCCGGTGCTGGTGCCCGAGCCGGACGTCGAGAACACCGTCGCCATCCTGCGCGGCCTGCGCGACCGCTACGAGGCGCACCACCAGGTCCGCTTCACCGACGAGGCGCTGGTCGCCGCCGCCGAACTCTCCGACCGGTACGTCACCGACCGGTTCCTGCCGGACAAGGCGATCGACCTGATCGACCAGGCCGGCGCCCGGGTACGGCTGCGCACCCGCACCCCCGCCTCCGACGTGCGGGACCTGGAACAGCAGCTCGACGAGGTGCGCCGGGACAAGGAGCAGGCGGTCTCCGACGAGCAGTACGAGCGGGCCTCCTCGCTGCGCGACAGGCTCGCCGAGCTGGAGGACCAGATCCGTCGCGCCCGCGGCGACGAGGGGCCCAACCACGTGCCGGAGGTCGGTCCGAAGGAGATCGCCGAGGTGGTGTCCCGGGCCACCGGCATCCCGGTCACCCAGCTCACCGAGGAGGAACGCGACCGGCTGCTGCGCCTGGAGGGGCACCTGCACCAGAAGGTGATCGGGCAGGACGACGCGGTCGGCGCGGTCGCCGAGGCGGTCCGGCGCTCGCGTACCGGCCTGGCCGACCCGAACCGGCCGATGGGCAGCTTCCTGTTCCTCGGCCCCACCGGCGTCGGCAAGACCGAGCTGGCCCGCGCGCTCGCCGAGGCGCTGTTCGGCGAGGCGGACCGGATGGTCCGGGTGGACATGAGCGAGTTCCAGGAGCGGCACACCGTCAGCCGGCTGGTCGGCGCCCCGCCCGGCTACGTCGGCTACGAGGAGGCCGGCCAGCTCACCGAGGCGGTCCGCCGCCGCCCGTACGCGGTGGTGCTGCTCGACGAGATCGAGAAGGCGCACCCCGATGTGTTCAACATCCTGCTCCAGGTGCTCGACGACGGCCGGCTCACCGACAGCCAGGGCCGGACCGTGAACTTCAAGAACACCGTCCTGATCATGACCAGCAACCTCGGTTCCGAGCTGATCACCGGCACCCAGCGCACGGTCGGGTTCGCCACCGGCGAGCCGGGCGAGCAGGAGTCCACCGAGCTGCGGGACCGGCTGATGCGCCGACTCCAGGAGAACTTCCGCCCGGAGTTCCTCAACCGGATCGACGAGGTGATCATCTTCCAGCGGCTGGAGGCCGAGCAGCTCCGGGAGATCACCGGCCTGCTGCTGGAGGAGACCCGCCGCCGGCTGCACGCCCAGGACATCCAGGTCGAGATCAGCACCGCCGGCGTCGACTGGCTCGCCGAGCACGGCTACCAGCCGGAGTTCGGGGCCCGCCCGCTGCGCCGGGTGATCCAGCGCGAACTCGACAACCGGCTGTCCCGGATGCTGCTGGAGAACGAGATCTCGCCGGGGCAGAAGGTCACCGTCGACGCCCGCGACGACCAGCTCGTCCTCGACGTGTCCGCCGGTGAGCGCGGCTACTCGGCCGCCACCACCTCCCATCCCCGGTGAGGGGACGGGCGCAAGGATCGGAGGGCGGACATGACCGAACCCGAGGAGACCCGGGAGGACGCCGCGGCCGGTGAACCGATCGAGGCGCCGCCGACGGCGAACCCGTCCCGGGTCCGGGTGCCACCGGAGGGACTGACCCCGCAGACACCGAGCGGCGAGGGCGAGCCGGAACCGTCCGGGCCGCCGCCGGGAGAGGAGGCGTGATGGTACGCGAGGCGCGACTCGACCCCGAGGTCGAGATCATCTGGGACGACTTCCACGCCGAGGTGAACGTTCCCTCCGAACAGCTACGGCAGTGGCTGCTGACCCGCGGGTCGGGGGAGGAGGCGTTCGGCCCGGACCCCGACCTGGACCTGCCCGAACCCGGCCGGCAGATCCTCGCCGTGCTGCGCAAGCGCAAGGTGGACCTGACTCCGGAGGACATCGCGGTGATGCGCGAGGCGATCACCCGGATCCGGGAACTCGCCGCCGACCGGCCGGACCGGGGCGCCGCCGACGACGAGTGGCGGCACGCGCTGCTCGACCTCGGTCACGACGTGCTGGTGGAACGCTGACCCGTCGCCGGATGCCCGGGCGGACACCCCGCCCGGGCCGACCGGGTACGGCCTACTCGGACTCCATGCTGGGCAGCTCCAGGCCGGCGGCGTCGGCCGCGGCCTGCCGGTCCGTCCGCGCCCGCTCCTCCCGGCTGAGCAGGGTGGCGTACTCGGTGACGTCCGCCGGGTCCGGCACCTCGGGCAGCCGGCGCAGGAACGCCTCGACGTCGGCGGCGGCGGCGGTGTGCGCGGCGGCCGCCTGACGCAGCAGTTCCCGCTGGTCGGCCGCCGGATACAGATCAGTCATGCCGCCGGTGATACCCGCGTTCAGGCGGTTCGCACCCCACCCGTGCCGGTGGGCTGCACGCCGAAGTCCGGATGGCCCAACAGCCAGCCCAGATAGTCCGGATGGTTGGCCAACGCGTCGGTGTACGCCGCCACCGCCTGCTCCAGCACCGGCTCGGCCACCACCGCGGCCGGCGCCTCCGGATGCCAGCCGAACAGCAGCCGCCAGCGCAGCGGCACCCCGGCCAGCCGGCGGGTCACCAGCCCCGCCACCGGACGGAAGGTGGCCTGGCACAGCGCCACCGCGGTGCCCGCGTCCACCAGGTCCAGCGCGGCCCGCACGTCCGCCTCGTACACCTTGCGGGGGGTGAAGCCGGCGCGCGCGCACGCGGCGGCGAAGCAGTCGCCGAAGCAGCCGTCGCCCGGCGCGGCCACCCACTGCTCCCGGCGGAGGTCGAGCAGGTCGATCTCGTCGCGGGCGGCCAGCGGATGGGTCTGCGGCAGCAGCACGAAGACCGGGTCGACGGCCACCTCCCGCCAGCTCAACCCGAACACCGGCGACGGCGTGGCGTCCCCGCACACCCCGGCCAGGGCGAAGTCGAGCCGACCGCCGGCCACCAACTGGGCCAGCTCGTCCACCGACCACGACGCGTACGTGGAGATCTGCGCGTCGGAGCGCTCGGCGGCGAGCCGGTGCACCAGCCGGCCCAGGATCGGGCTGTTCACCCCGCCGAACCGGTAGCGGCGCAGCGGGTCGCCCGCGCCGGCCAGCCGGGCCGCCTCGTCCTGCAGGCCCTTCATCGCCGGCAGCAGCACCCGGGCCCGGTCCAGCACCAGCTCACCCAGCGCGGTGGGCCGGGCGCCCCGGCGGTCCCGTTCGAACAGCGGCCCGCCGAGGACCCGCTCGATCCGCTGGAGCTGGGCGGTCAGCGCCGGCTGGGCCAGCCCGAGCAGGGACGCCGCCTTGGTGACGCTCCCCGTCTCGGCGATCGCGCAGACCACCCGCAGGTGTCGCAGCTCCAGATTCATAGGGTGACGGTAGGACCACGAACGGGTGTCCGGGAAGGGGCGGATCGGCTCAGGCCTCCCGGCGGGGCTCCAGGTCGGCCAGGCGGGTCCGCCGTCCGCTGACCGCGTCGCGCACCTTGTCCAGCACCCCCACCGCCGGCTCGACGATCTTGTTCCACGGCGGCGTGGCCGGGGTGCCCGGGTGCGGCCGGGTGGGCGCCGCCTCCTCCGCGATCTCCCACCGGTTGCCCAACCGGATCAACTCGGCGTCGCTGGCCACCTCGCGCAGCGGCGTGACCAGCGCGGCCACCCGGCTGACGTGCCGGCGGACCCGCTCCGCCACGTCGGCCAGCGCCGCGTCGTCCGGACCGGACAGCCCCTTCAACGCGGTCAGCAGCGCGGCGTCCGCCTCGATCTCCCGGGTGACCAGCTCGGCGCTCTCCGGCACCGCGGCCCGGGCGGCGGGGAAGAGGTACTGCTCCTCGGCGGAGAGGTGCCGCGACACCGCGGCGGTCAGCACGTCCAGCACCCGAGCGCGGCCGGCCGGGTCCAGCCCGGCGTCGGTCACCCGATCGGCCAGGTCGAGCAGCGAGCGGTGCTCGGCGTCCACGAGGTCGGCCAGGCTCCGCCCACCCGGCCGGTACCGGTCGTCGGCGGCGGGTGGGAGCGGCGGCAGGGGGACGGTCATGGTGCCCTCCTCGTGGATGGCCGGAATCGTGGTGGCCGGAATCGATGTTCGGCGTTACCCTGCCGCGCGTCGGGCGAAACCGGGCCGCACCGCGCCGGCCGCCGCGACCGGTCCGACTGGTATAAGGAAGCGATGACGACCTCCGCCTCACCCGAGCCCACCGACGAGGTCGTGGACCTCTGCCGGGACCTGCTGCGCATCGACACCACCAACACCGGGGACAACGACACCAGCGTGGGGGAGCGGCGCGCGGCGGAGTACGTCGCGGAGAAGCTCGCCGAGGTCGGCGTGGCCGCCGAGATCCACGAGTCGGCGCCCGGGCGGGCCAACCTGGTCGCCCGCATCCCCGGCACCGAGCCCGGCCGGGACGCGCTGCTGGTGCACGGCCACCTCGACGTGGTGCCCGCCGACCCCGACGAGTGGTCGGTGCACCCGTTCTCCGGCGAGATCCGCGACGGCTACCTGTGGGGCCGCGGCGCGATCGACATGAAGGACTTCGACGCCATGGTGCTGGCCGTGGTGCGCGACTGGCAGCGCGCCGGCGTCCGGCCCCGCCGCGACATCGTGCTCGCCCTCACCGCCGACGAGGAGGCCGGCAGCGACTACGGCGCGCACTTCCTGGCCCAGCGCCACCGGGGCCTGTTCGACGGCTGCACCGAGGCGATCGGCGAGGTGGGCGGCTTCTCCTACTCGGTCGACGAGCAGCGCCGGCTCTACCTGATCGAGACCGCCGAGAAGGGCATCGACTGGCTGCGCCTGCACGCCCGGGGGCGGCCCGGCCACGGCTCGATGATGCACGACGACAACGCGGTGACCGCGCTCGCCGAGGCGGTCGCCCGGATCGGCCGGCACCGCTTCCCGGTGGTGATGACCGACACCGTACGCGCGTTCCTGGCCGAGGTCTCCGACGTGCTCGGCATCGAGATCGACCCGGACGACCCGGAGACCGCGATCGCCAAGCTCGGCCCGATCGCGAACATCATCGGCGCGACGATCCGCAACACCGCCAACCCGACCCGACTGGCCGCCGGCTACAAGGACAACGTCATCCCCGGCCGGGCCACCGCCACCATCGACTGCCGCAGCCTGCCCGGGCAGAGCGAGGAGCTGGAACGGCAGTTGCGGGAGCTGGTCGGGCCGGACATCGCGATCGAGTACGTGCAGCGCCAGCCGGCCCTGGAGACCACGTTCGACGGGGACCTGGTGGCGCAGATGTCCGCCGCGCTGCGCGCCGAGGACCCGGGCGCGCACCCGGTGCCGTACATGCTCTCCGGCGGCACCGACGCCAAGGCGTTCTCGCAACTCGGCATCCGCTGCTTCGGGTTCGCGCCGCTGCGGCTGCCGGCCGACCTCAATTTCTCCGGCCTGTTCCACGGCATCGACGAGCGGGTTCCGCTGGACGGACTACAGTTCGGCGTGCGGGTTCTCGACCGCTTCCTCCGCAACTGCTGACCGCGCCCGCCGCGGCGCCGCCGGCGCGGAACCTGCCCCCATCGCGAAGGGACTGCCTCACATGACCGACCAGCACGGTGAGCTGGACGCCGCCCTCGAGCGGGTGATCGACGCGGCCCGCGCCCACCTGGCCGCCGTCCGGGCCGCCCAGGGCCGGATCGACGACGACGCCGTCTGGCAGGCGTACGTCGCGTTGAACAACGCCTCCTTCGCCTACGACGAGCAGTTGCTCGACGCGTTCGGCGAGGTGACGCCCTGGGACGTCGAGTCGATCGACCCGGACGAGGCCGACGAGCGCTTCGGCGCGGTCGAGGGCGGCGAGCCCACCGACCCGCACCCCCGGGTGATCTCGGTGCGGCAGCGCCGCGACTACCGGGTCCCCAGCGTCGCGGCGCTGCTGCGGGTCGCCGAGGCGGCCCGCCGGGAGGGCACCCCGGAGGAGGACGAGCCGGCGCCGGTCGAGGGCGTCGGCGAGGCGGTCCTGGAGCTGTTGCAGAGCGGCGACGGCTCGCTGTCCGCGCTCGACGTGCCGGAACTGGAGCCGCTCGACGGCGTGGTCATGGTCAGCGAGGTCGGCACCCCGGTCGACCTGGAGTCGTTCGACGACGACGACCCGGTCGGCCCGTTCCAGCCGGCCGTCGACGACCGGCTGGTCGGCCGGCTCGACGAGCACCCGTTCCTGGAGGTCGACGAGGAGCACGACCACGCCCACTAGGCCGTGCTCGCCCCGGGGCCGCACCGCACGGCGCGGCCCCGGGGACGGCCCGGCTCAGTACGACAGGCCGGGCTGCGGCTTGTTCACCACCCGGCGTCGCAGCATCACCTGCCGGGTGCCGTCCCGGTAGAGCCGCACCCGGGCCAACTCCCAACCGGAGAACTCCGCCTGGATCGCCAGTTGCGCCGCGGCGGTCAACCGATCGACATTCGAAGGCAACCGCAGCGGCGCGTACTCGTAGTCCATGGCATCCATGCTGCCCAGCCCGGCGGCGCTCCGCCACCCCCGGACGGTGACCCCGGTCGCCCCGCCGCCGCCGGCGACCGGTCAGCCGTCCCGCTCCGGATACCCGATCGGCACCGCGGAGACGTCGTCCAACGCCGTGACGATCTCGTCTGGCAGCGTCATCCGTTCCACCTGGAGCGCGCCGAGGAGCTGCCCGACCGTGCGCGCGCCGAGGATCGGCGCGGTCACGCCCGGCCGGTCCCGGATCCAGGCCAGGGCCACCTCCAGCGGCGACACGCCGAGCCCGCCGGCGGCGATCGCCACCGCCTCCACGATGCTGGAGCAGCGGGGCTCCAGGTACCTGCCGACGAACCGGTCGAAGTGCGGCGACACCGCCCGCGAGTCCGCCGGGCGGCCGTTGCGGTACTTGCCGGTGAGCACCCCCCGGCCCAGCGGCGACCAGGGCAGCACGCCCAGCCCCATCTCGGCGCAGGCCGGCAGCACCTCGCGCTCGATGCCGCGCTCCAGGAGCGAATACTCCACCTGGGCGGCGACCACCGGGGCGCGCCCCGGCCAGGCGGCCTGCCAGGCGGCGGCCCGGGCGGTCTGCCAGCCGGAGAAGTTCGACACACCGACGTACCGGGCCCGGCCGCTGGACACCGCGTGGTCCAGCGCGGCGAGCGTCTCCTCCAGCGGCGTGTCCGGGTCGTACCCGTGCGCCTGCCACAGGTCCACGTGGTCGGTGCCGAGCCGGCGCAGCGACGCGTCGAGCGTGCGCAGCAGGTGCCCGCGCGAGCCGTCCCGGCGTCGGCCGCTGCCCGGCCGCAGCCCCGCCTTGGTGGCGATGAGCAGCTCGTCGCGGTCCACCAGGCTGCCCAGCAGGGAGCCGATCACCGACTCGGCGTCGCCGTCGGCGAACACGTCGGCGGTGTCGACGAGGTTGCCACCCGCGTCGAGGTAGCTCTTCAGCTGGGCGGCCGCGTCGTCGGCGTCGGTGTCCCGTCCCCAGGTCATGGTGCCGAGCGCGAGCCGCGAAACCGCCAGCCCGCTTCGGCCGAGCGGTCGCTGTTGCATGCGTGAACCTTATTTCGAAGCCGGCGTCACGGATATCCTCGCCGCAGTCAACTTCCCGCGCGACCGCAGGCGGGTGTGACGTGTTCGGGCGAGCCGGTCGTCGGTGGCCCCACCGGCATTGCGTAACCTGATGCGACCTGTGGTGCGGACGGTGGGAGGATCATGCGACTCGGGCTCAGCCTCGGATACCAGACGGCGTGGAGCACGCCCGCCGACCACCTGGCGCTCGCCCAGGAGGCGGACCGCCTCGGCTACTCGGTGGTGTGGGCCGCGGAGGCGTACGGCTCCGACTCGCCGAGCATGCTGGCCTGGATGGCCGGGCAGACGGAGCGGATCGACCTGGGCTCCGCGGTCATGCAGATCCCGGCCCGGACCCCGGCGATGACCGCGATGACCGCGACCACCATCGACGCGCTCTCCGGCGGCCGGTTCCGACTCGGCCTGGGCGTCTCCGGCCCGCAGGTCTCCGAGGGCTGGCACGGCGTGCGGTTCGCCAAGCCGCTGGCCCGCACCCGGGAGTACGTCGACATCGTCAAGCTCGCGGTGGCCCGCAAGGAGGTCGCCTACGACGGCGAGCACTACACGCTGCCGCTGCCGGACGGGCCGGGCAAGGCGCTGCGGCTGGGCTTCCATCCGCCGCGCGCGCACATCCCGATCTACCTGGCCGCGGTCGGCCCGAAGAACCTGGAGCTGGCCGGCGAGATCGCCGACGGCTGGCTGGCCGTCTTCTACGCCCCGGAGTTCGCCGAGGAGCAGCTCGCCTCGGTCCGGGCCGGGCGGGCCGCCGCCGGCAAGGAGCTGGCCGGCTTCGACGTGGTGCCGTCCGTGCCGGTGGTGGTCGGCGACGACGTGGCCACCTGCGCCGAGCTGGTCCGCTGGTACGCCGCGCTCTACGTGGGCGGGATGGGCAGCCGGAAGCAGAACTTCTACAACCAGCTCGCCACCCGGATGGGCTACGGCGACGCGGCCCGCGAGGTGCAGGATCTCTACCTGGCCAAGCGGCAGCGCGACGCCGCCGCCGCGGTGCCGATGGAGTTCATCGACCGGACGTCGCTGCTCGGCCCGAAGGAGCGCATCGCCGAGCGGATGCGGGAGTACGCCGCCGCCGGCGTGACCACGCTGTCGGTGACGCTGTTCGTGGCCGACCGGGACAGCGGCGTGCAGACGCTGCGTACCGTGGCCGAGGCCCTCGACCTGTCCGGGGTCGGCGAGTGACCTGGATCGAGGCCATCGTCCTCGGCGTCGTCCAGGGGCTGACGGAGTTCCTGCCGGTGTCGTCCTCCGGCCACCTGCGGATCACCTCGGCGATCTTCTTCGGCCGCGACGCGGGCGCGTCGTTCACCGCGGTGACCCAGCTCGGCACCGAGGCCGCGGTGCTGATCTACTTCTTCAAGGACATCTGGCGGATCGTCCGGACCTGGTGCCTGGGCCTGGTGGACCGTTCGGTGCGCGCCAGCCTCGACTACCGGATGGGCTGGTACGTCATCGTCGGCACGATCCCGATCGGGATCCTCGGGCTGCTCTTCAAGGACCAGATCCGCACCGCCGGCCGCAACCTCTACCTCATCTCCTTCACGTTGATCTTCTTCGCCCTGGTGCTCGCGTTCGCCGAGTACTGGGGGCGGCAGACCCGCACGCTGGAGAACTTCCGGATGCGTGACGGCGTGGCGATGGGGCTGGGGCAGGCGATGGCGCTCATCCCCGGCGTCTCCCGGTCCGGTGGCACGCTGACCGTCGGTCTCTTCCTCAACCTCACCCGGGAGACCGCGGCCCGCTACTCGTTCCTGCTGGCCATTCCCGCCGTGGTGATCTCCGGCGTGTTCAGCCTGCCGGACGTCTTCGAGCCGTCCGCGCCGGGCACCGCCGCGCCGAGCGTGGCCCAGATGGCGGTGGCCACGCTGATCGCGTTCGCCATCGGGTACGCGGCCATCGCCTGGCTGCTGCGCTATGTCGCGCACCACACGCTCTACCTCTTCGTGATCTACCGGGTGGCGCTCGGCACGCTGGTGCTCTGCCTGCTGCTCACCGGCACGATCAGCGCCACCTGATCCGGTCCGGACACGCCGAGGGCCGGCACCCCGCCCGGGGTGCCGGCCTTCGCGGTGTCAGCTGTTCCAGTGCTCGGCGACGAGGTCGGCGGCCTGCTGCTCCCACTGCGCGTAGTGGTCGGGGTAGGCGCTGACCTGGACGGTCTGCGCCGCCTGGGTCAGCGGCATGTCCTGCCAGCCGTCGACCTGCTTGAGGCCCTTGAGGAAGGCCAGGGTGGCGTACTCGGGGTCGGTGATCTGCTCGACCGTGCCCCACCCGGAGGACGGGCGCTGCTGGAACAGGCCCTGCGAGTCGTGGTCGTTGCGGTCGCCGAGGTGGCCGAGGTTCTCCAGCTTCGACTCCTGCAGGGCGGTGGCGATGGAGACGACCGCGGCGCGCTCGTCCATGCCGGCCTTCTTGGTGGCGGCGATGATCGCCTTGACGTTGGCGGTCTGCTCGTCGTCGAGGTCGATGCGGGACTGGGCGCCCTGCACGCCGTGCGGGATGAGCGCGGCGGTGTCGAGCTTCGTCTGCACAGCCACGGCGCTCTCGCGCGGGGTGGGCGTGGTGTCCTGGTGGTTCAGCGGGCCGGCGGCCAGGCCACCGGCGACGGTCAGACCGGCGATACCGAGGATGCTCTTGCGCAGCATGGTGTTCATGGGGGCTCCGTTCGGGGGTCGACGCACCGGCTGGGGTGCGTGGCACCGTCAGGCGCTCGTCTCGGGGGATCCGGCCGGGCCACGGGGCGGGGGCCTCGTCGTGGCTGCCGAACCGGGTGCAACGACCGGCGCCCCACCGTCATTCCCGGGGCTCCCCCGGGGCGGGATCGCTGCGCGGCCGTTCACCCGGTTACAACGCCGCCCACCCCCCGCCGATTCCGCCCGGCGGGTGTCACCCACCACCCCCGAACCGGACACCCACCCCAAACGGCCCGCCCGCCCCGGTGACCATGAGGTTGTCGGCGCGCGATGTCCGTTCCGTCACCGTCAACCTCATGATCACCGCGGCGGCGACGTCGGGTGGGGGTGCGCGGTGGCGGGTCCGCTGTCGGGGGTGGGCACGGCCTAGGGTGGTCAGCGTGGCGACCCTTCTGCTCTTGCGACACGGCCGGACCACCGCGAACGCCGACGGCGGCCTGGCCGGCCGGCAACCGGTCGAGCTGGACGACACCGGCCGGGCCCAGGCCGCGGCCGTCGGCGGGCGCCTCGCCGGGCTGCCGCTCGCGGCGGTGGTGAGCAGCCCGCTGATCCGCTGCCGGCAGACCCTCGACCTGGCGTTGCCCGGCGTCGAGCCGGTGGTCGAGGAGGGCCTGATCGAGTGCGGCTACGGCGCCTGGGAGGGGCAGGCGCTGAAGAAGCTGGCGAAGGACCCGCTCTGGCCGGTGGTGCAGCAGCACCCCAGCGCCGCCGCCTTCCCGGAGGGCGAGTCGATGGCGGCGATGTCCGCGCGGGCGGTCGCGGCGGTGCGGGCGTGGGACGCGCGCGTCACGGCGGAGCACGGATCCGAGGCGGTCTGGCTGGCGTGCAGCCACGGCGATGTGATCAAGGCGATCGTGGCCGACGCGCTCGGCGTACACCTGGATCTCTTTCAGCGGATCGTGGCCGACCCGGCGTCGGTCACGGCGATCCGCTACACGCCGCTGCGGCCGTTCCTGGTGCGCCTCAACGACACCGGCGGCGACCTGTCGACGCTGGTCCCGCCGCCGCGCAAGCGGCGCCGGCGGGCGGTGCGGGCGACCGAGTCGGACGCGGCGGTGGGCGGCGGCGCGGGGGCGGCGCGGTGAGCCGGCCGGCCGCGGCGGCCCGGCGTGTTGCGCTCTGGGCGGATTCGGCGTCGGTGGGCTGCGCGGTGCTTCCGCGCTCCGGATAGGGTCGTGGGTATGACGCACCAGGTGCATGCGTTCGAGCCGCCGGAGCGGTTCGTCGCCGGAACGGTCGGCCCGCCGGGGGAGCGCACCTTCTTCCTCCAGGCGCGTGGCGGCGGCCGGCTGGTCAGCGTCGCGCTGGAGAAGGTCCAGGTGTCGCTGCTCGCCGAGAAGCTGGAGGAGTTGCTCTCCGAGGCGCAACGCCGGTTCGGGGTGAAGCTGCCGGAGGCCGCTCCGGTGGTGCTGGGCGACAACGAACCGCTCGACACCCCGGTCGACGAGGAGTTCCGGGTCGGCACGCTCGGCCTGGCGTTCGACGTGGACACCGCCACCGTGGTGATCGAGGCGATCGCCGTGGGCGAGGCGGAGGCCGAGGTCGAGCTGGGCGACGCGGAGACCGACGAGGTCGAGATCGACGAGGAGCCGGACGAGCCCGACGACGACCTCGACCGGCTCCGGGTGCGGCTGACCCCCGAGGCGACCCGCGAGTTCATCGAGCGCGCCAAGCGGGTGGTCAACGCCGGCCGGCCGCCCTGCCCGCTCTGCGGCCAGCCGCTCGACCCGGCCGGTCACCTCTGCCCCCGGCACAACGGCTATCACCGGTGACCTCGTCGGAACTGCAACCCCGACAGGACGCCGCGCAGGCGCTGCGGCTGCTGACCGACGGCGAGCTGACCCTGGAAGGGCGGCTGGTCGACGCCTCCAACGCCACGCTGCGCGGCGCGGTCGCGCTCGGCGAGACCACCGCGCACTGTGTCTACAAGCCGGTCCGTGGCGAGCGCCCGCTCTGGGATTTTCCGGACGGCACGCTCGCCGGCCGGGAGGTGGCCGCCTACCTGGTCTCCCGGGCCACCGGGTGGGACCTGGTGCCGCCGACCGTGCTGCGCGACGGCCCGTTCGGCCCCGGCTCCTGCCAGCTCTGGATCGACGAGCCGGCGGACGCCGAGCCGCTCGTCGGCTTCGTCCCGGCCGGGTCGGTGCCGCCGCGCTGGTTCCCGATCGCCGCGGCCCGCGACGACGACGGGGCGGCGTACGCGCTGGCGCACGCCGACGACCCGCGGCTGGCCCGGCTGGCCGTGCTCGACGCGGTGATCAACAACGCCGACCGCAAGGGCGGGCACGTGCTCGTCGGCGCCGACGACCGTATCTACGGCGTGGACCACGGCGTCAGCTTCCACGTCGAGGAGAAACTGCGCACGGTGCTCTGGGGCTGGGCGGGTCGCCTGCTCCCACCGGACGCGGTGGAGATGCTCGACGCGCTGGCCGGCCAGCTCGACGGCGCGCTCGGCGAGGAGCTGGCCGAGCACCTCACGCTCGGCGAGGTCGCGGCGGTCGCGGCCCGGGTGGCGCGCCTGCGGGGCGACGGTCGGTTCCCGCTGCCACCGGAGGAGTGGCCGGCCATGCCCTGGCCGCCGATGTGAACCGGTGTCGTGTTGATCACCCACGGGGTGGCACCCGAGCGCCTGACGGATCGTTAGGCTGGCGGTCATGGAGTCTTGGACGGGACACGAGGTGCCACGGCTGCCCGGTGAAGGCGTGCCGCTGAGGTTGTACGACTCGGCGCGGCAGGGCGTCCACCCCTCCCGGCCCGACGGCGTCGCCACCCTGTACGTCTGTGGCATCACCCCCTACGACGCCACCCACCTCGGGCACGCCGCCACCATGATCACGTTCGATCTGGTGCAGCGGATGTGGCGCGACGCCGGCCTGACCGTGCGGTACGTGCAGAACGTCACCGACATCGACGACCCGCTGCTGGAGCGCGCCGAGCGCGACGGCGAGGACTGGAAGGTCCTGGCCATGCGGGAGACGGCGCTGTTCCGCGAGGACATGGAGTCGCTGCGCATCATCCCGCCGGCGCACTATGTCGGCGCGGTCGAGTCGATCCCGGACATCGCCGACCGGGTGCTCGTGCTGCTCAAGGACGGCGCGGCCTACCGGCTCGACGACGGCACCGGCGACGTCTACTTCGACATCTCCGCCACCGGCACGTTCGGCTACGAGTCCAACCTGTCCCGGGCGCAGATGCGGGAGATCTTCCCGGAGCGTGGCGGCGACCCGGACCGCGCCGGCAAGCGGGACCCGCTCGACCCGCTGCTGTGGCGCGGCGCCCGCGAGGGCGAGCCGTCCTGGCCCGGCGGCGACCTCGGCCCGGGCCGTCCCGGCTGGCACATCGAGTGCGCCGTCATCGCGCTGAACCTGCTCGGCGACCGGATCTGCGTGCAGGGCGGCGGCAACGACCTGATCTTCCCGCACCACGAGTGCTCCGCGGCGCACGCCGAGCGGCTGACCGGCGCGACGCCGTTCGCCGACCACTACGTGCACGCCGGCATGATCGGCCTGGACGGCGAGAAGATGTCGAAGTCCAAGGGCAACCTGGTCTTCGTGTCCCGGCTGCGCGCCGACCGGGTCGACCCGATGGCGGTGCGGCTGGCCCTGCTCGCCGGCCACTACCGCACCGACCGGTCCTGGACCGACGAGCTGCTGGTCGAGGCGCACGAGCGGCTGGACCGCTGGCGGCGGGCCGCCGCCGCGCCGTCCGGCCCGTCGGGCGAGGCGTTCCTGACCGAGCTACGCGCCCGCCTCGCCGACGACCTCGACACCCCGGGCGCGCTGGCCACAGCCGACACCTGGGCCGCCCAGACGCTGGCCGGCGCCCCCGACGATCCGTCCGCCCCCGCCCTGTTCGCCGACGCGCTCGACGCCCTCCTCGGCATCCGCGTGTAAGGAGGGGCCCCCGGTTAACGCCTCCGGTATAGACAGGGCCCCTTCTCACCACCCCATCGGGCGGGTCAGCCGAGGACGAGGCCCGGGTCGGGGCTGGGGTCGGGGGTCGGGGCGGGGATCTTGTACTCCTCGGTGAGCGTGGTCATCGGGCCCGGCCAGGTGGCCTGGGCGACCTCGATCGGTTTGCGCCGCTCGTCGTACGCGACGTGCAGCAGGTGCAGCACCGGCGTGTCCGGGCGGATCTGGAGGATCTCCGCCTCCTCCCGGCTGGGCTGGCGGGCGCTGATGGTGTCCGTCGCGGTGACGTAGCGGCGGCCGGTGGCCTCCTCGGCCTCCTGGTAGAGCGGCCGGCCGAACGCCTCGGCCCGTTCCAGTGAGCTGCCGGCGGTGTCGGCGGGCAGGAACCAGGACGCGCCGACCTCGACCGGGGAGTCCTCGGTGCGGACCAGGTGCCGCCGGCAGAGTAGCTCGGTGCCGTCGGCGACGCCGAACGCGTCGGCGACCTCCGGCGGGGCGGCGGCGCGACCGACGGAGACGAGCTGCTGGCGGTACCGGGCGGCCAGGTCGGTGTGGTAGCCGCGGAAGCCGCCGTACCGGCCCCGGGCCAGGCGGTTGAGTCGGCGGCGGGTGCCCCGGACGTACGTGCCGGAGCCCGGTTTGGTGATCAGGATGCCCTCGACCCGGAGCTGGTCGACGGCGCGCTGGACGGTCTGCTTGGCCACGCCGAACAGCTCGGCGATGGCCGGGATGGACGGCAGTCGCTCGCCCGGCGCCCAGTCGCCGCGCCGCACCCGGTCCTTGAGCTGCGCGGCGATCTGCCGGTGCGGGAACTCGGCCGCGCCGGGGTTGATCTGCATGTCCGCCTCCTCAGAACAGCTAGGTTCCTAGGATGCCCTAGCGAACGTGACACCGCCACCCCGAACACGCGAGAAGGCCGGGCCCACGGGGGACCCGGCCTTCGAACGAACCAGCTACCAGGAACCCGCGGTGGGCCCGGCGGAACCGCCCCGACGACGCAGGTACTTCTCGAACTCCTGCGCGATCTCGTCCCCGGTCAACGGCGTGATGCCCGCGTCGCCGACGCGTTCCTCCAGCTCACGCACGTACTCACCGAGCTCGGCGTCCTGTTCGGCGGCGCTGCGCACCCGCTGCTCCCACTCGGCGGCCTCCTCGGCCAGGTCGGCCATCGGCACCGGCAGGTCGAGCACCTCCTCGACGCGGTGCAACAGCGCCAGTGTCGCCTTCGGGCAGGGCGGGTTGTTGGCGTAGTGCGGCACGTGCACCCAGAACGACACCGCGTCGACCTCGGCGCGGGTGCACGCGTCGTGCAACACCCCGACGATGCCGGTCGGCCCGTCGTAGCGGGTGGGGGTGAGCTGGTAGCGCTTGGCCGCGTCGGCGTCGGAGGCGCTGCCGCTGATCGGCAGCGGCCGGGTGTACGGCACGTCGGCCAGCAACGCGCCCAGCAGCACCACCCGCTCGACCTCCAGACTGTGGCAGATCTCCAGCACCTGCTCGCAGAACGTGCGCCAGCGCATGCTCGGCTCGATGCCGCGGATCAGCACCACGTCCCGCTCGGTGCCCTCCGGGCTGGCCACCATGAACCGGGTGGTGGGCCACTCGACCCGGCGGGTCTCCCCGTCGGCCATGGTGATGGTCGGCCGGCTCACCTGGAAGTCGTAGAAGTCCTCCGGGTCCAACTCGGTCACCTGCCGGGCCTGCCAGACCTGTTCGAGGTGCTCCACGGCGGCGGTGGAGGCGTCCGCGGCGTCGTTCCAGCCCTCGAAGGCCGCGATCGCGACCGGTGAGCGGAGTACCGGCAGCCCGTCGAACTCGGTCACGCCGTCACCTCACCCTGCTCGTCGGGAGCGGTGCCGCCCCGTCGCACGGTCGCGTCCCTGATGTCCTTCACGTCCGCCAGCCTACGTGTCGCCGCTGGAGCCGGCCCGTCGGCCGCGCCGGTCACTCGGCCGGACCACCCGGCCGAACCGGATGAAAGGGTACGCGGTGATCCGGCCGACATTATGTGAGATGGCGTGATGGGAGTGACCGCGCCGTCGCTCGGCGCACTACCCTGACCGGGTGGCTACTTCGTTGCGCGACCTGCTGGCGGACCGGATCCTCATCGCCGACGGGGCCATGGGGACGATGCTCCAGGCCGCCGACCTCACCATCGACGACTTCGACGGCCTCGAGGGCTGCAACGAGATCCTCAACGTCACCCGGCCGGACGTGGTCCGTGGCGTGCACGAGGCGTACCTGGCGGCCGGCGCGGACTGCGTGGAGACCAACACGTTCGGCGCGAACCTGCCGAACCTCGCCGAGTACGGCATCGCCGAGCGCATCCGGGAGCTGTCCGAGGCCGCCGCGCGGATCGCGCGTGAGGCCGCCGACGCGTACACGACGCCGGAGCGGCCCCGGTTCGTGCTCGGCTCGATGGGCCCCGGCACCAAGCTGCCCACGCTGGGGCACGCGCCGTACGCCTCGCTGCGCGACGCGTACCAGGAGAACGCCGCCGGTCTGATCGCCGGCGGGGCCGACGCGTTGATCATCGAGACCTGTCAGGACCTGCTCCAGGTCAAGGCCGCGGTGGTCGGCTCGAAGCGGGCCCGCGACGCGGCCGGCCGGGACGTGCCGATCATCTGCCAGGTGGCCGTGGAGACCACCGGCACCATGCTGCTGGGCAGCGAGATCGGCGCGGCGCTCACCGCGATCGAGCCGCTCGGCGTCGACCTGATCGGCCTCAACTGCTCCACCGGCCCGGCCGAGATGGGCGAGCACCTGCGCTACCTGTCCCGCCATTCGCGCATCCCGGTGTCCGTCATGCCGAACGCCGGCCTGCCGGTGCTGACCGCCGACGGGGCGTACTTCCCGCTCGGCCCCGAGGAGATGGCCGACGCGCTGGAGCAGTTCGTCGACGACTACGGCGTGGGCCTGATCGGCGGCTGCTGCGGCACGACGCCGGAGCACATCCGGGTGCTGGTGGAGCGGCTCGGCGGGCGGCGCCCCTCGGCCCGGGCGCCGGAGCCGGAGGCGGGTGTCTCCTCGATCTACCACCACGTGCCGTTCGCGCAGGACGCCAGCGTCCTGATGGTGGGGGAGCGGACCAACGCCAACGGCTCGAAGGCGTTCCGCGAGGCGATGCTCGCCGGCGACTGGCAGGCCTGTGTGGAGATCGCCCGCAACCAGGCCCGCGACGGTTCGCACCTGCTCGACCTCTGCGTCGACTACGTCGGCCGGGACGGCACGCAGGACATGCGGGAGCTGGCCGGCCGGTTCGCCACCGCGTCCACGCTGCCGATCGTGCTGGACTCCACCGAGCCGGCGGTGATCGAGGCGGGGCTGGAGATGCTCGGCGGCCGGTGTGTGGTCAACTCCGTCAACTTCGAGGACGGCGACGGCCCCGACTCCCGCTACGCGCGGGTCATGCCGGTGGTGCGGGAGCACGGCGCCGCCGTGGTGGCGCTGCTCATCGACGAGGAGGGCCAGGCGCGTACCCGGGAGTGGAAGGTCCGGGTGGCCAGCCGGCTGATCGACGACCTGACCGGCCGCTGGGGGATGCGCCGGGAGGACATCCTCATCGACGCGCTGACGTTCCCGATCGCCACCGGGCAGGAGGAGACGCGCCGCGACGGCATCGAGACGATCGAGGCGATCCGGGAGATCGTCGCCCGGTACCCGGGGGTGAACTTCACCGCCGGCATCTCGAACGTCTCGTTCGGGCTCAACCCGGCGGCCCGGCAGGTGCTCAACTCGGTGTTCCTGCACGAGTGCGTCCAGGCCGGTCTGAGTTCGGCCATCGTGCACGCCAGCAAGATCCTGCCGATGTCGCGGATCCCGGACGAGCAGCGCGAGGTGGCGCTGGACCTGGTCTACGACCGCCGCCGCGAGGGCTACGACCCGGTGCAGCGGTTCATCGAGGCGTTCGAGGGCGTCGACGCCGCGTCGGCGCGCGCCACCCGGGCCGAGGAGCTGGCCGCGCTGCCGTTGGAGGAGCGCCTCAAGCGGCGGATCATCGACGGCGAGCGCAACGGCCTGGAGGCCGACCTGGACACCGCGATGGCCGAGGGGCGCACGCCGCTGTCCATCATCAACGACCTGTTGCTGGACGGCATGAAGGTGGTCGGCGAGCTGTTCGGCTCGGGGCAGATGCAGTTGCCGTTCGTGCTCCAGTCCGCCGAGGTGATGAAGACCGCGGTGGCCTACCTGGAGCCGCACATGGAGAAGGCCGACGACGACGGCAAGGGCCGGATCGTGCTCGCCACCGTGAAGGGCGACGTGCACGACATCGGCAAGAACCTGGTCGACATCATCCTGTCCAACAACGGCTACGACGTGGTCAACATCGGCATCAAGCAGCCGATCAACGCGATCCTCGACGCGGCCGAGGAGCACCGGGCCGACGCCATCGGCATGTCCGGGCTGCTGGTCAAGAGCACGGTCATCATGAAGGAGAACCTGGCCGAGATGGCGTCGCGCGGCGTCGCCGAGCGCTGGCCGGTGCTGCTCGGCGGGGCGGCGCTGACCCGGGCGTACGTCGAGGACGACCTGAGGTCGATCTACCCGGGTCAGGTGCACTACGCCCGGGACGCGTTCGAGGGTCTGTCGCTGATGGACCGGGTGATGACCGCGAAGCGGGGCGGCGCGCCGGTGGTGGATCCGGAGCGGGAGGCCGCGCTGGCGGCCCGCCGGGAGCGCCGGGAGCGGCAGCGCGCGCAGGTGCGTGAGGCGTTGCCCGAGCTGGACGACGCCTCGGTCCGCTCGGACGTGGCGGTGCAGGTGGCGGTGCCCACGCCGCCGTTCCTCGGCACCCGGGTGGTCAAGGGTCTGCCGTTGGCCGACTACGCGGCGCTGCTCGACGAGCGGGCCACGTTCCTGGGGCAGTGGGGGCTGCGCGGCGCCCGGGGCGGCACCGGCCCGACGTACGAGGAGCTGGTGGAGACCGAGGGTCGGCCCCGCTTGCGGTACTGGCTGGATCGGCTGATCGCCGACCAGGTGTTGGAGGCGGCCGTGGTGTACGGCTACTTCCCGGCGTACGCCGAGGGCAACGACCTGGTGGTGCTGGACGAGAACGGGCACAGCGAGCGGGCCCGGTTCTCGTTCCCCCGGCAGCGGCAGGAGCGTCGGCTGTGCCTGGCGGACTTCTTCCGCCCGAAGGGCGACCAGTTGGACGTGGTGGCGTTGCAGTTGGTCACCGTGGGGCAGCCGATCAGCGAGTACACGGCGAAGATGTTCGCCGCGAACGAGTACCGCGACTACCTGGAGGTGCACGGCCTGTCGGTGCAGCTCACCGAGGCGCTGGCGGAGTACTGGCACCGGCGTGTCCGGTCGGAGCTGGTGCTGCCGGGCGGCGGCACAGTCGCCGACGACGACCCGGCCGACCTGCCCGGCCTGCTGCGCAACGACTACCGCGGCTGCCGGTACGCGTTCGGCTATCCGGCCTGCCCGGACCTGGAGGACCGGGCGAAGGTGGTGCAGTTGCTCGGCGCGGAGCGGATCGGCGTGCAGTTGTCGGAGGAGTTCCAGCTCGTGCCGGAGCAGGCCACCGACGCGATCGTGGTCCACCACCCGGAGGCGAACTACTTCAACGCCAAGTAGCCCGTGCTCAGCGCTTGGTCCACCCACATCGTCGAGGTGGGCCGACACTGACGTCCTGAGTGGACATGGTCGGCCCGGGTGGGCACCATGCGTGCGTGGCGGTGGAGGTGTGGACGGCGGTGACGTCGTTGGGCGGTGTGGCCATCGGCGGCGGGCTCTCCTATCTGGTGCAGCATTCGACCCAGCGGATGGCGGCCCGGACCGAGGAGCGTAAACAGGATCTCGCCCGGGCGGAGGCCCGGCGGGCCGAGCGGTTGGCGCTGGTGGAGCGGTTCGTCACGGTGGGGGCCGACGCCGAACGCTGCGCGTTCACCCGCCCCGACTGGTGGGAGGACGGCGAGGAGCGGCCGACGCAGACGCAGTCGGTGATGAACCAGCTCTGGGTCGCGGAGCGGATGATTCGCCTGCTGTTCCCGATCCCGGTGCACGATGCCGCCCGGGCGTACTTCCTGGTGCTCAACGGCGCCGTGTGGGAGGGGATGCCGGAGGGGCAGGATCCGCGGGACCTGTTCGAGCAGCCGCGGCTGGCCTTCCTGGACGCGGTACGCGAGGCCCTCGGCACCTGACGTCGAATTCTGTCCCAGATTGGCATCACTCGGAAGGGTTCTCACATCCTCTTCCGGTTATATGGGCAACTGTCCGGTCCTAACGTGAGGGCGCACGCCGACCCGATCGAGAGGCCACGACCATGCATGACATCTCACGTCGCAAGCTGCTCCAGGCGACGGCCGCCGTAGGCGCCGGAGCGGTCGTCGCCCCGGCTGTGCTCGGTGGGCCCGCCCAGGCGGTCACCGGCACCGACGGCTCCGGGGCGCCCGTCTGGGCGGAGTGCCCGCCGGCGCAGCTGACCGGCCGCATCGTGCGGTTCGGCGACCCCGACTATCCGACCGCGAGTCTCGGCTGGGACGAGTTGTTCGTCCGCAACCCGCTGGTCATCGTGTTCGCGCAGAACACCCAGGACGTGGTGAACGCGCTCGCCTGGTCGCGGCAGAACGACGTCGCGCTGCGGGTACGCAGCGGCCGGCACAGCCTTGAGGGCTGGTCGAACGTGGACAACGGCATCGTGATCGACGTCAGTGAGCTGAAGTCGGCCGACATCAACCCGGCCACGCTCACCGCGCGCGTCGGCGCCGGGCTCAACCAGTTGGAGGCGGTCACCGCGCTCGCCCAGCAGGGTCTCGCGGTGACGACCGGTACGGAGGGGACTGTCGGCCTGTCCGGCGCGACCCTCGGGGGTGGCTTCGGCTTCCTGACCCGCTGGCTCGGCATGGCCTGCGACAACCTGATCGGGGCGGAGGTCGTCGTCGCGTCGGGCGCCAACGGTGCCAGGGCGGTCGAGGTGGACCTGAGAAACCACGCGGACCTGCTCTGGGCCCTGCGCGGGGCGGGTAACGGCAACTTCGGCATCGTCACCTCGCTGACCTACCGGGTGGCCCCGCTGCGCGGCGTCGCCTACCTTCAGGCGGTCTGGTCGGGCCTGGGTGACCTGGGGGGCGTCTTCGACCGGTGGCAGCGCACCGCGCCGTTCACCGACGTGCGCCTCGGCTCCCAACTGGAGATCCACAGGTCGCAGATCCTGCTGTTCGGTGTGCTCGCCGAGGGCACCGAGGCGGAGGCGCGGAGGCTGCTGGCGCCGGTCCTGTCGGTCGGCGCCCCGCAGGTCACGGTGCAGATCGGCGGCTGGGGCGACATCTACGCCGGGTTCCAGATCCCGACCCAGGACGAACCGGCGAACTGGAAGTTCTTCTCCCAGTTCACCCGCCGGCCGTTCCCGCCGGAGGCGATCGAGATCATCCGCTCGTTCATGGCGGTCGCGCCCACCGACGACAGCAACTTCTTCACCCAGGCGTTCGGAGTCGGCGCGCAGGCGAAGCAGCCGGCCGGCGGCTCGGCGTTCCCGCACCGCGACGCGATCTTCTACTCCGAGCCGGGCGCCGGCTGGGGGACCCGGGGAGTGCCGGACAGCGGCGACGCCCTGACCCCGGCGGCCCAGGCGTGGATCGCCGAGTTCAGCCAGGCGCTGCGGCCCTACGTGGACGGCGCCTACGTCAACGTGCCGAACATCGGTATGCAGGAGTGGGAGACGGCGTACTGGGGGCCGAACGTGGAGCGCCTCCGCCGGCTCAAGGCGTGGTACGACCCGCACAACGTCTTCCAGTACGAGCAGAGCATCCCGCCCGCGTCCTGCTGAGCCGGGGCCGCGCCCGGCCGGATCGCCGCCCGGGCTCGGCCTCTGCTCGACCGCCTTGTGAAACAGGCCCTAGTCGCGCGCGGGCTCACCGCCCGGCAGGTCCTCCCCGGGCGCCCGGGGGGCGGTGCGGAGGATGTCGCGGGCCTGTTCGGCGGCGCGGGTGATGTTCTCGCTGATGAAGTCGAGGAAGCGGGCGATGTTCTCCAGTCGGGCGGCGGCTGGGGTGTCGGGTCCGAGCAGGGCGACGCCCTGGCGGGCGACGGCGACGAGTTGGTCGTTGGCCCGTGCGCTGGCGATCGTCGCCTGGTAAAAAAGGTCGTCGTCGACGACGTAGCGCTCCCGGCGGCTGTCGTCGCGTTCCCGGCGGACCAGGCTCTGCCCCGCGAGGAAGGCGATCGCCTTGGAGACGGAGGCGGGGCTGACCTGGAGGTGCCGGGTGAGGTCGGCCGCGGTGAGGCTGCCCTCGTCGCTGGTGAACAGGCAGGTCAGGACCCGGGCAGCCATCGTCGGCAGGCCCGAGGCCAGGAGGACGGTGGTCAGCGTCTCCTCGTACTCGGTCAGGGCCTCGGCGTCGCGTCCTCGCGGCTGGGGGAGTGACTCCGGCCCTCGGGGGGCGGCGGTCGTGCGCCGCCGGGCGCGACGTTCGGTGGCGCGGTGGGCCAGCTCGGCGCGGTAGGCGGTGGGGCCGCCGTTGCGCATCACCTCCCGGGTGATCGTGGAGGTCGGACGATCGAGCCGCCGCGCGATCTCCGCGTAGGCGAGGCTCTCGGCCAGCCCCGACGCGATCCGCTGGCGCTCCTGCTGGGTGAGTCTGCTTCCCGGCACGTCGAACTCCTCCCGTCCGGCCCGCGTTCGGTGGGCAGCATAGCGTTCACCACCAGGCTGTTGCAACGGAAGCTGTCGGCCACGTTGCATTACGCCGCGACCTGTTGCAATGATTGAAACGGTCTGAGCTGGATAAACGCTCTGTGGGTGCAACGAGTTTGTTGCCGCAATGCGGAAAGCAACGTAGCGTTTCCGGTGCTGGAAACAAGCACCGAAACCCTGGAGAGCACCGTGCCGACGTTCGCCACCCCCGCCCCCATCTCCGCCGTCCTGGACGTCCCCGCCGGGCGTATCCAGGTCATCGCCGCGGACCGCGCCGACACCAGCGTCGAGGTCCGACCCGCGGACGCCGCCCGCAGCCGCGACGCCCGCAGCGCGGAGCAGGCGGTCGTCAGCTACGCCGACGGCGTCCTGCGGCTCCACGTCCCCGAGCCCGCCGGCCGGATCATCGGCGCCCCCGGATCCGTCGAGGTCACCGTGCGGATGCCCGCCGGCTCCGACCTCCAGGCCACCTCCGGCGCCGTCGAGGTACGCGGCGTCGGCCGCCTCGGCGACGTCACCGTCGACGGCGCGTACCGGCAGGTGAAGATCGACGAGGCCGCGAGCGTGCACCTGACCGCGACCGACGGCGACGTCGAGATCGGCCGACTCACCGGCGCGGCGGAGATCAGCACCGCGCGGGGCGACATCCGGATCGCCGAGGCGGTACGCGGCACGGTCGTGCTCCGCACCCGCTCCGGCGACATCACCGTCGCCGCCGCCAGCGGTGTCCCGGCCAGCCTCGACGCCGGCACCGACCACGGCCGCGTCAGCAACGCCCTGCGCAACGACGGCGCCCCCGTGCTCGACATCCGGGCCACCACCTCGCACGGCGACATCACCGCCCGCAGCCTCTGACGCACCCCACTCAACGGCAGGAGCAGGATCATGATGAAGAACGCGTGGACCGGGAAGGTGCCCGTCGAGGACACCGCCCTGGCGGTCACCGACACCGGCGGCGACGGCGTCCCCGTGCTGTACCTCAACGGCCAGTTCGCCACCCAGGGCTACTGGCGGCGGGTCATCGCCGACCTGGGCGACGGCTGGCGGCACATCACCTACGACGAACGGGCCCGCGGCCGGTCGCAGCGGTCGGCGGACTACTCCTTCGCCGCCGCCGTCCGCGACGTCGACGCCGTGCTCGCGGCTCGGGGCGTGCACCGGGCGCTGCTGGTGGGCTGGTCCTACGGCGCTGTCGTCGGCGCGCACTGGGCCGAGCGCAATCCCGACCGTACGGTGGGCGCGGTCCTGGTCGACGGCGCGTTCCCCTACGACTGGCTCGACGAGGCGATGGAGCTGCGGATTCGAAAGCTGTTCAAGCGGATGGGCTGGTTCACGCCGCTGCTGCGCCCCACCGGCCTGACCCCGCGGATGAGCGCCGCGCAGCAGGCCGAGAGCAACATCGAGCTCGGCCGACTGTCCCGGGAAGGCGAACTGGGCCCGGTGCTCGACCGGATCACCGTCCCGGTGCGTTACGTGGTCGCGTCGGGCACGTCTCTCGGCAGCCGCGGCGACGAGCAGGAACGGATCCGCGCCGGGCTCGACGCGGTGACCGCCCGCAACCCGAACATCCGGATCAGCGCGAAGGTCGCCAGCAACCACGGCGCGCTGCTCAGGAAGGACGCCCCGGCCATCGTCGCGGCCGTCCGCGAGGTCGCCGCCCTCGCCGACGTGGCGACGACCGACCGGTGACGAGCGATCATGACGGTGGCGGTGGCGAGTCGGACGGCGGTCACCGCCACCGTCATGGTCAGCGGTCCGGCGCGGAGTTGCCACGGCGGTGGGAGAGCCGGTGCTGAAGCCAGGTCACGACCAGCTCGTCGAAGCCGGGCGCCCGCGCACCCCGGACCCGGATACCGTGGTCGGCACCCGGGAACACCACGATCGTGTGGTCGGTGTGCCGGGCGTCGACGAGGATCCGGTCGAGGGCGCGCACGCTGGCCCCGACCGGGACCTGCACGTCGTCGGCGCCGAAGATCGCCAGCAACGGGCAGCGCAGGGCGGCGAGCGCCGGCTCCGGGTCGTGTTCGGCGATGCCGGCGAGGAAGGCGATCGAGGCGGGCGAGGTGCCGGCGAGCAGCGGGTACCAGGGCGCGTCGTGCCAGCGGGCCTGCGCGGCGTGCACAGCGGCCGGGTCGTCGCCGGCCCGAACCCGATCGATCTGCTCGTGGAACAGTGCCAGCGCCTGACGGGCGTCGTCGGCGGTGACGCCCGTCGCGGTGAGTTGGTGACCCAGCCGGTACTCCTCCTGCGTCACCACGCCGACGCCGGGACCTGACACGCTCACCACCGCGGCGACGGCGGCGGGGGAGCGGGACGCGGCGAGCGGCGCCACCCATCCACCCTGGCTGCCGCCGATCAACGCGACGGCGTCCGCGTGCACGTCCGACCGTGCCCGCAGCGCGTTCACCCCGGCCAGGGTCTCGTCGGCCCGGTCAGCCAGGCTCTGCCGGGTCCAGTCGCCGGTGGACGCGCCGGAGCCGGGTTTGTCGTAGGCGAGGCTGGCGAAGCCGGCGGCGGCCAGCCGGGTCTGCCACTCGCGTTGGTCGCGCCCGCCCGGGCCGGAGCCCTCGACGAAGACCACCGCCGGGTACGGCCCCGGCCAGGGTGGCCGGACCAGGTCGCCGACCAGCACGTCGTCGCCGTGGCGGAAGGACAGTTCCGTCGTCTCCGGGGCGAACAGCACGGTCAGCTCGTGCGCGGCGCGTACATGATGATCGCGACGCCGACCAGGCAGATGGCCGCGCCGGTGAGGTCGTAGCGGTCGGGCCGGAACTTGTCGACGAGCATGCCCCAGGCGAGCGACCCGGCGACGAAGACGCCGCCGTAGGCGGCGAGAATGCGCCCGAAGTTCGGGTCGGGCTGGAACGTGGCGACGAAGCCGTAGACGCCGAGCGCGATGATCCCGCCCGCGATCCAGAGCAGGCCGCGGTTCTCCCGCCAGCCCTGCCAGACCAGCCAGGCGCCGCCGATCTCGGCCAGCGCGGCGATCAGGAACAGCAGGATGGATCGCGCGACGGTCATGGGTCCGACCGTACCGTGGGGATCTTGCCGCCTGCGCAGCACGCGGCGCAGGCCGCGCCGGCGAGCCCGGTGAGGCTGGTGGGCAGCAGACGGCGCAGCCGGTCAGCGGGGTTCGGCACGGTCGGTCCTCTCGGCGGGGTCGACGAAGGGCAGCGGGCAGCAGGAGCTGCCGGCGCAGGCGATCAGGTCGTCGCAGCCGGCCGAGATCGCGGCCCGCAGCGTGTCGCGGATGACGGTGAGGTCCGTCAGCCGCTGTTCCACCTCGGCGAGTTTCTCCCGGGCGAGGGCCCGCAGGCCGGCGTCGCGGCCGGGCCGGTGCCGGCTGGCGTCGAGCAGGTCGGCGACCTCGGCGAGGGTGAAGCCGAGACGTTGGGCGGTCTTGACGACCCGCAGCAGCGTGACGGTCTCGGCGGGATAGAGCCGGTGCCCGCCCGGCGACCGTCGTGGCGCGTCGAGCAGTCCTCGGCGTTCGTAGTAGCGCAGCGTCTGCACGTTCACCCCGACCGCGTCGGCGAGCTGGCCGCTGCGCAGGTCCGTCACGGTCGGGGCGCGGGCGCGGCCCGCTCGGTGAGCGCGTCGAGCACGTCGACGTGGGCGGGCGGCACCCGGATGTCGAGCGTCAGCGCACCGCCGTCCGGCCGGGTGAGCGCGAACGTGAAGAACGAGCAGCACGCGGACTCGCGAGCGATCAGGTCCCGGAGGGCCGGCTCGGCCGTGGTGTCGAGGCGCAGCCGCAGGTGTCGGGCCGAGCGCCGGTCGACGTCGTGGACGGCGTCGCGGAACAGCCTGTCGAACTCGGCCAGCCGCAGCGGCCGGTCGGGGGTCGGCAGGGTGCAGGCGTCGGGCACCCAGGAGGTACCGGGTTCGTCGGTCACGCGTCGACGGTAGGCCCGTACCCCGGTACCGGATGCAAGTCCCCGAGGATGAAGATCAGGTCGAGACCGTCCTCGCCGGGGGTGTCGAGGTGGGCGGCCCGGCGCAGGCCGGCGCGTTCGGCGACCCGCCGGGAGGCGACATTCTCCGGGCGGACCCGGGCGACCACCGGCAACCCGGGTCGGTGGGTGGCGGCCCAGCCCACGACCGCGGTGGCCGCCTCGCTCGCCACGCCGTCCCCCCAGGCGGCCGGGTCCAGGCGGTAGAACAGGTTGAGCACGTCGCGGTCGTGCAGCCGCATGACCTTGACGCCGCAGAAGCCGAGCCGCCGGTCGTCGCGACACACCACCCAGTAGCCGAAGCCGCGCTGCCGCCAGTGCGCGTCCCAGCGCCGGAGGCGTTCCCGCGCCTCGGCGCGGTCGCGCAGCAGGTCGGCGGGGTTGTGCGCGCAGGCGCGCCTGTCGGTGTGCAGGGCGTGGACCAGGCCGACGTCGCCCGGGGCGGGGCGGCGCAGGGTCAGCCGCGGGGTGGTCAGCTCCTCGTGCTCCGCCATCGCCGGCCATCATTCCAGCGTTCCCGGGCCGCCGCCGGCCCGGGACGCCGGAGGCGGTCAGTACGCGTAGGTGACCGAGATGGTGACGGCCGGGCAGTTGTTCGCCCAACTGGTCAGCGCGTTCTTCTCGGCGCTGTCCACGGTGAGCCGCCAGCGGATCTTGACGGCCACCCACTCGCCGACGTAGCGGCAGCGGGCCGAGGCGTACGGCGGCAGCCAGGTGGCCGGGTCCTGGTCGCCCTTGGCCTGGTTGACGTTGTCGGTCACTGCGGCCAGGGCGCGTGCGTCACCCAGGTCGTTCGCGTACGACTGGCGGCGGCTGGTGGACCAGTTCCGGGCGCCGGAGTCCCAGGCCTCGGCGAGCGGGACCATGTGGTCGATGTCCAGGTCGCCGGTGGCCGTCCAGGTGGCGTTGTCGTAGTAGGAGTACCACCGGCCGCCGGAGAGCGTGCAGGTGCCGCTGATGGTGGGCTTCGTGGTGGCCTCGGCGTAGAGCACCTCGTTGCGGGTGTGGCAGCCGTCGCCGTCGGCGTCTATCCAGTGCGGGAACAGGTCACGGCTGTAGCCGGTGCGGACCTCGGTGGCGACGGACAGGCCGGCGACCGCGGTGGTGAGCGACGCGGAGTAGCCGGCGGCGGGGGCGGGCTGGGCGAGGCCGAGGGTGGCGGCCAGGATCGCGGCGAGGCTGATGGCCGTGGCGCGCAGGTTGTGGGACATGGGACTCCATCCGTACGGGAACGGCGCGACTGTCCCACCCATATAGACAGATGTGGACGTCATGGTCCAGGTCGATCTCGGTGAACATCGCCTGACCATCGGCGCCGCGACCCGAGGACGACACGAATTCGACTGTGCCGGCCGGCCCGGCGGGCTACCTTCGCAGAAGAGGCGGCAGCGCCGCGTCCACGCCCGCGCCGTCCGATTGACGCGGTCGAGACGCCCGGTGACGAGCCTGGGGTACGACGAAAGGGGCACCAGATGACCGACGAGGTGACCTCGAAGGTGCCGCCCGACCAGGTCCCCGTCCTGGCCGCGCCGGTCCGGTCGACGCCGGCCGGGCCGCCCAGCAGCCTGGAGCTGTGGGCCCGCGCCCAGATCCTGCACCGCTGCTTCGGCGACGACGACGGCGAGCCGCACATCATGCGCGGCCTCGACTAGCCGCTCAGCGCACCGTCGCGCCCGCGCGGGCCAGCGCGTCCCGCCAGGACCGGGTGTGGAACGCGGCGGCCCCGTTGAACGCCAGGTCGAGGAAGCCCGGCCCGTCGCCGGAGGGCGGCGTCCGGTGCGCCCAGAACTCGTCCAGCCCGCGCCGCTGGTCGGGGCTGGGCGACGGCGAGATGTCCGACCCCCGCCCGACCACGTCGTACCGCCGGCCGTCGACGGTCAGCAGCAGCGTGCCCAGCCGGGTCAACCGCCCCCGCACCTGGCCGACGGGCGCGGCGAACACCTCCGCGCCGTGCCGGTCCCGGGCCCGCAGCCGGCCCTGGTCGAGCGTCATCAGCACCGGCACGCACCGCCGGCCGTTCCAGAGGCTGCGCCGCCAGTAGACGACGCTGGCGAGTGTCACGTCGGGCTCCACGGCCGGGACTGTACCGGGGGCGCTCCACGGTGGCCGGCGGTGGCTACCCTGCCGGCGTGACCCGACGATCATGGTTCCTCGTGCTCGCCGCCGCGCTCGGCGTCGCGCTGCTGGCCGCCTGCGGCGGCGTGACCTGGCTGGCCCGCACCGGTGACGGCGAGGAGCGGGACTGCGCGGCACGGGTCGCCGCCGAGGAGGCGAAGGTCCGCACCGACCGGCGGTGGACCGACGCCGACGTGCCGGGCATCGGCGCGTACCCGGAGATCCACTGGCAGGTCGACTACCCGAGCTTCGCCTGCTCCCGCGCGCCCGGCCCGACCGACCGGCGCTACCAGGCGGTGGTGCGGCTGACCCCGGCCGACGCCCGCGCGCTCGCCGCCGCGTACACCTGGACGCCGGTGACCGGCGCGGCGCCCGAGGTGTGGCCGGCGCTCGCCGGGTACGTGCCGGCCGGCGTGCGCTGGCACCGCAGCGCCGACCACGACGCGGGCGCCGCCGAGGTGCGCTTCGACCCCGGCGCGGCGCTGCTGCTGATCACCGCCGTCGACACCTGATGAACGTTCGCCGCCGCCGATGCGTGAGAGCCGGTGGATACCGGGGTACTGCGCGGAACACAGGTTGGACAGCCGGGAGGTAGTCGTGGGGGACAGGACGGGACGTCGGCGGCTCGGGCCGCTCGCCGGGCTGGTGGTCGCCGTGGTGGTGGCCGCCGGCTGCATGGGCGGCGGGCTCGACCAGGGTGAGCCGCAGCAGCCCGCCCCCGAGCGCAGCGGGCGAGCGGCGTCCCCCGGCGCGGATACCACCCGGGCCGACGGCACCACCAGCGTCGCCGAGTTCAAGCAGGACTTCTCCGACGCGGTGGCCGGCGCCGAGCAGTACTGGACCGCGCAGTTCCGCTCCTCCGGGGAGCGCTTCCGGCCGGTCCGGCGGGTGGTGGCGTACACCCGGGCCGGTGAGGTGTCCTGCGGCGGGCAGCCGCTGCCGCGCAACAACGCCGTCTACTGCTCGGCCGGCGACTTCATCGCCTACGACGTGAACTGGTCGGTGTCGGCGTTCCGGCAGATCGGCGACGCGTTCCTGTTCTACCTGCTCGGCCACGAGTACGCGCACGGCGTGCAGACCCGGCTCGGCATCCGCTACGAATACACCATCCAGCAGGAGTTGCAGGCCGACTGCATGGCCGGGGCCTACCTGGGCGACAGCGTGCGCGCCGGGTCGCTGAAGCTGGCCGACGGCGACCTGGACGAGTTCCGGGAGGGGCTGCTGGCGGTCGGCGACGACCCCGACCAGCCGTGGTTCGCCGAGGGCGCGCACGGCACCGCCGAGCAGCGCAGCGAGAAGTTCTTCGCCGGCTACGAGAACTCGCTGAAGGCGTGCGACCTCGGCTGATGCCACAGGTCACCCCGGCCGGCGGCGCCGCCGGCCGGGCCGGGTCCGGCTGGCAGGATCGGTGGGGTACGCCCACCGAAGGAGGCCCCCGCTGAGCAGCCCACACCCCGCCGCCGTGCTCTTCGACATGGACGGCACGCTCGTCGACAGCGAGAAGCTGTGGGACGTCGCGTTGCAGGAGCTGGCCGCGGTCTACGGCGGCACGCTCTCCGCCGAGGCCCGCCAGGCGATCATCGGCACCGCGATGGCCGACTCCATGCGGATCGTGCACGCCGACCTGGGCCAGCCGGACCGCGACCCGCAGGCCAGCGCCGACTGGATCAGCGCGCGGATCCTCGACCTGTTCCGCACCGGGCTGCGCTGGCGTCCCGGCGCGTTGGCGCTGCTGCGTGCCGTCCGGGCCGCCGGCATTCCCACCGCGCTTGTCACCTCCAGCGGCCGGTCGCTGGTCGAGGTCGCGCTGGAGACCCTGGGCCGGGACAGCTTCGACGCGGTGGTCTGCGGCGACGAGGTGGGCGAGGCCAAACCGCACCCGGAGCCGTACCTGACCGCCGCGAAGCTGCTGGGCGTGCCGATCGAGCGGTGCGTGGCGATCGAGGACTCACCGACCGGCGTGGCGAGCGCACTGGCCGCCGGCGCGGCGGTGCTGGCCGTACCGGCCGAGGTGCCGCTGCCGCCGACCGACGGCGTACACCAGGTGGAGAGCCTCACCGCGGCCGACCTGGAGTTGCTCGCCGCGCTGCTGAACCGGTAAGGAAGGGCCCCTTCTTAACGCCTGGCGTTAAGAAGGGGCCCTTCCTTACACCTCAGTCGTGGGCGATGGCGCCGAGCACGTTGATCCGCGCGGCCCGGATCGCCGGCAGCACCGCCGCGACCACACCGATGATCGCGGCCAACACCAGGAACGTCACCATCTGGCCCCAGGGCAGGACCAGGTCGGTGATGCCCTCGTCCTTGAGCGCCCGGACCACCGCCGCGCCGAGACCGGTGCCGACCACCACGCCGAGCAACGCGCCGAAGATCGAGATCACCACCGCCTCGACCGTGATCATCCGCATGGTCTGGGCCCGACGCAGGCCGATCGCCCGCAGCAGGCCCAGCTCACGGGTGCGCTCCAGCACCGACAACGCGAGCGTGTTGATGATGCCCAGCACCGCGATCACGATGGCCAGCGCCAACAGGATCTGGATCATCCGCAGCGGCGTGTCGAGCTGACTGGTCTGCTGCTTGATGAACGCCGCCCGGTCCGCCACCGACACCTCCGGGCTGTCCGCCAGCAGCCGCTCGACCTGCGGCTGCACCGCGCCCACCGACGTACCCGGGGCGAGCTGCACGAAGCCCTGGATGGGCTGCGGAATGGCGAAGTCGGCGGTTGCCTGCGGCGGCAGCACCACCGGGTTGGTGAGCTGGGAACTCTCGTAGATGCCGCTGACCGTGTACGTGCGGGCCTCGCCGCGGGACAACTGCACCGGCACGGTCGAGCCGACCGACAGGTTGCGGGACTTCGCGGTGTCCGAGCTGAGCAGCATCTGGTCCGGGGCCAGCCGGCTGATGTCCCCGGCGGTCGCCTTCGCCCCGAAGATCCGCTCCAGCGCCGCCACGTTGCTCGACGCCGCCACCCAGGTCCGCTCGCCGCCCACCGTGGCCATGTCGCCGTACTCGCCGTCGACCAACTGCACGCCCGGGATCGCGGCGGTCTTCTCCAGCACCGCCGCGTCGAAGCTCGCCGGACGCGGCCCGGACGAGGCGCCGGAGATCACCAGCTCGGCCTTGATCCGGTCCTCGGCGAGCGCGCTGATGCTGCCCTTCGCCGAGTCCAGGATCACCGTCACGCCGGTCACCAGCGCGATGCCCACCATCAGCGCGGCGGCGGTGATCGCGGTCCGGCGCGGGTTACGGCCCGAGTTCAACCGGCCCAGCTTGCCCGGCACCGACCAGGAGAAGATCGCGCCGAGCAGCGACACCACCGGCCGGCTGATCACCGGCGTCAGCAGCGCCACCCCGATGAACGCGAACAGCACACCGCCGAGGATGGTCGCCAGCGTGTTGTCGCCGGCGTTGCCGCTGAGGCCGAGGAAGAGCAGCACCGCGCCGACCGTGGTGACCACCGCGCCGCCGACGGTCACCTTGGTCAGCGGCCGGTCCGGCGTGGCGACGTCCTGCATCGCGGCGATCGGAGGGATCCGCGCGGCGCGCAGCGCCGGCAGCAGCGCCGCGACCACCGTGATCAGCAGACCGACCGCGAACGCGCCGATCACCGCCGCCGGCGGCACCCCCAGCCCGGCCAGCGTCAGACCACCGGCGAGCTTCCCGAACAGGTACGCCAACAGCGCGCCCACCCCGATGCCGGCGGCCAGGCCGAGCACCGAGGCGATCAGGCCCACCGCGACCGCCTCCAGCACCACCGAGCCGATGACCTGTCGGCCGCTGGCCCCGATGGCCCGCATCAGCGCCAGTTCACGCGTGCGCTGGGCCACGATGATCGAGAAGGTGTTGAGGATCAGGAACGTGCCGACCAGCAACGCCACCGCGGCGAAACCGAGGAGGATCTTGTTGAAGAACGACAACCCCTCCTTCAGCCCGGCCGAGGCGTCGTCGGCGAGCTGGTCGCCGGTCTTGACGTCGTAGGCGCCGCCCAGCGCGCCGGACACCTCGTCGCGCAGCGCCTCCGGCGTGGTGCCGTCCGCCCGCGCGGTGATGTTGGAGAACACGTCCGGCTTACCGAGCATCAACCGCTGGGCGACAGGAGTGGTGAAAGCGACCTCGTTCGCGCCGCCCACGGAGTCCCGGCCACCGCTGTAGCCGAACACGCCGACCAGCGTGAACTCCTTCTTCGGCGACAGGCTCAACACGCCGACCCGGTCACCGACCCGCACGCCGGCCGCCTTCGCCAGCGCGGCGTTGACCACGATCTCGTCGTCGGCCTGCGGGCCGCGCCCCTCGCGCAACGACACCAGGTCGCTCTCGCCCAGCCAGTTCTCGCCGAGCTGCGGCGGCCCGAACGAGGTGACCACCTTGCCGTTGCCGCCGATCAGCCGCGCGCCGTCGGCCGCCACCACGCCGCGCACGTCCGCCGCGCCCGGCACCGCCTTCACCCGGTCCACGAGCGACGCCGGCACCGGGCCGGCCACCTGCTCGCCCTCGGTCTCGGAGAGCTCGACCTTCGGCTTCGCCGCCACGTTCACGTCCACGTCGGCGTAGGCGTCGGCGAAGACCGCGTCAAACGAGCGGCCCAGCGTGTCGGTGAGCACGAACGCGCCGGAGACGAACATGACGCCGAGCACCACCGCCAGCCCGGACAGCAGCAGGCGCAACTTGCGCGCCAGCAGGCTCTTCAGCGTTGCCCGGAACATCAGTTGCCCACCTCGACCGGCGCGTCCAGCTTCTTCATCGTGTCCAGCACCGTGTCCGCGGTCGGCTCGATCAGCTCCGAGACGATCTGCCCGTCGGCCAGGAAGACCACCCGGTCGGCGTACGCGGCGGCGGTCGGGTCGTGGGTCACCATGACGATCGTCTGGCCGTGCTCGCGTACCGAGCTGCGCAGGAAGTTCAGCACCTCGGCACCGGACCGGGAGTCCAGGTTGCCGGTCGGCTCGTCCGCGAAGATCACCTCGGGGCGGGCAACAAGCGCCCGCGCGCACGCCACCCGCTGCTGCTGGCCGCCGGAGAGCTGCGCCGGGCGATGCCCGAGCCGATCCCGCAGCCCGACCGTGTCGATCACCGTGTCGTACCAGGCCGGGTCGGCCTTGCGGCCGGCGATCGACAGCGGCAGCAGGATGTTCTCCTGCGCGGTGAGCGTGGGCAGCAGGTTGAACTGCTGGAAGATGAAACCGACCTTGTCCCGCCGCAGCTTCGTCAGGCCCGAGTCGTTGAGCCCGGTCACCGTCGTCTCACCGATCATCACGGTGCCCCGGGTCACCGAGTCCAGACCGGCGAGGCAGTGCATCAACGTCGACTTGCCCGAGCCCGACGGCCCCATGATCGCGGTGAACCGGCCGCGTTCGAACTCGGCGCTCACCCCCCGCAGCGCGATGACCTGCGCCTCGCCGCTGCCGTACACCTTCCACACGTCGTTCGCCCGGGCCGCGGCCTGCGCCTGCCGGCCTACCGTCGCGGTCACGTCATCTACCTCTTCCGTCTGGCTTGCTGATCCGCACCGCCCCCGCTGGTCGGTGCGGCAGTTCCATCCTCGGTGCCGCCGGCCCCGGATCCGTCCGACCCCGGGCGGAATCCGTGCCGAATTTCCGGTGAGGGTCGCCCCCCAGGCCGGCTCAGGGTGATCCCTGACCGACCGGCGACGCCGACGGTAGAACCTCACGCCGCGTCACGGTCAACCCCACGCCGCCGCCGTTGGTCACGGTACGTGAGCGCGGCCACCTATTTCCCCGGCCGCACCAGCCCCGTCTCGTACGCCAGGACCACCGCCTGCACCCGGTCCCGCAACTTCAGCTTGGTCAGCACGTGCCCGACGTGCGTCTTGACCGTGGTCTCGCTGACCGACAGCGCCCGGGCGATCTCGGCGTTGGACAGCCCGCGCGCCACCTGCACCAGCACCTCCCGCTCCCGGTCGGTCAGCGGGTCCAGCACCCGCGGCCGGCTGGCCGCCGGATCCGGCAGCACGTCGGCGAAGCGGTCCAGCAGCCGGCGCAGGATCCGCGGCGCCACCACCGCCTCCCCGGCCGCCACCGTGCGGATCGCGGCAACCAGGTCCTCCGCCGGCACGTCCTTGGCCAGGAAGCCGCTCGCCCCGGCGCGCAACGCGCCGACCACGTACTCGTCCAACTCGAACGTGGTCAGCACCAGCACCCGTACCGGCAGTCGGGCGTCCACGATCGTCCGGGTCGCGGCCACCCCGTCCATCCGCGGCATCCGGATGTCCATCAGCACCACGTCGGGCAGCAGCCGCCGGGACAGCTCCACCGCCTCCACGCCGTCGCCCGCCTCGCCCACGATGTCCAGGTCGTCCTCGACCCCCAGCACCATCCGGAACCCGGCCCGCAGCAGCGGCTGGTCGTCGGCGAGCAGGACCCGAACCGGTCGGGGCGCGGCGGCGTCGGTCATCGTCTCCCTCGTCGTGCTGGACGGCGGTCAGCCCGGAACCGGGTCGGCCGGGGCGGGCGGGCGCCGGGCGCACACCCGGAGACCGCCGCCCGGCGTCGACCGGTCCGCAGGAACCACCGTAGAGGGCGACCGGTTCCCGCACGCCGACGCACCGGATCCGATCCAATCGCCCACCCACCGCCCCACCGCCCCACCCCCGCGCTCACCCGCCCCCGCCCCACCCCCGCGCTCACCCGCCCCCGCCCCGCCCCCGCGCTCACCCGCCGCTTTCACGGAAAGCGTGCCCACGAGGGTTCCTGGGCGCCCGCTTTCACGGAAAGCGGGCCCATTGAGGTGTCGTGACGCACGCTTTCCCGGAAAGCGGCCTCATCGGGGTCCGCGTGACCCGACGTCGGGAGAAGCCAGCCCGCCCGGGGCGGGGGTGACACTTTCCGGGAAAGCGTGGGTATCAGCGCCGGCATGGCCCCACTTTCCGGGAAAGCGGGCCATGTCCGGGGAAAGGGAGGCGGGCGCGCGGCGTCGGGTGGGGCGCACGGGCGGCGTGGGTTGGAGAGGAGAAGGGCGCGCACGAGCGGGATACGTGGGCGCGCTGCCTTTGGCGGATCGGGGGGCGGGCGGGGGATAGGTGGCGCGCTGCCCGTGGTGGATCGGGGGGCCCGGGTGAGGGTGGTGGGCGCGCGGCCCTGGTGGATCGGGGGCGCGAGTGAGGTGGGTGGGCGCGCTGCCCGTGGCGGATCGAGGGCCCGGGCGGGCGGGCGCTGGGCTGGCGTAGCGGGGACGACCCGCCCGTCGACGGATCCGGGCTCCGAGGGCTCAGCCGGCGGGGGCGGGCCTCACTCGTCGGCCCCGGGACTGGCCGGCCGGGAACGGGCGTCCACCAGCGGGTCGGGCGCGGCGGCGGCCACCGGGAACGGCGGCGGCGTGCCGCCGAAGGTCGGGCAGAGCGCCTGGTGGCTGCACCAGTCGCAGAGCCGGCTCGGCCGGGGACGGAAATCCTGCCGCGCGGTGGCCTGCTCGATCGCCCGCCACAGCGCCACCACCGTGCGCTCGAAGCGCACCAGCTCGTCGGCGTCGGGCGCGTAGTCGCAGACCTCGGCGTCCTTGAGGTAGAGCAGGCGCAGCACCCGCGGCACCACGCCCCGGGTCCGCCACAGCACCAGCGCGTAGAACTTGAGCTGGAACAGCGCCCGCGCCTCGAACGCCTCGCGCGGCGCGCCGCCGGTCTTGTAGTCGACCACCCGCAGCGCGCCGTCCGGGGCCACGTCGAGCCGGTCGAGGTAGCCGCGGATGAGCAGCTCGTCGTCGACCACCGCGGAGATCAACGCCTCGCGCTCGGCTGGCTCCAGCCGGCGCGGGTCCTCCACCGCGAAGTAGCCCTCCAGCAGCCCCGCCGCCGACCGCAGGAACCCCTCCACGCCGGCCGGGTCGCCGTCGGCGAACAGCGTCGCCAGCTCCGGCTCCTCGGTGACCAGCCGGTCCCACTGCGGGGCGACCAGATCGCCGGCCGACTCCGGGGTGCGTGCCGGGGCCGGCAGGTCGAACAGCCGCTCCAGCACGGCGTGCACCAGCGTGCCCCGGGCCTGCTCGACCGTGGGGCGCTCCGGCAGCCGGTCGATGCTGCGGAACCGGTAGAGCAGCGGGCAGGTCTTGAAGTCGGCCGCCCGCGACGGCGACAACGACGCCCGCACCGTGACCGGCGTCGGTGCCGCCGTCGGGTCGCCCTGCGTGTCGATCACCGGTTCCGCCGTCATGCCCGGAAGGTTAGGCCACCGGTGTGACACCACCACCGTCGCCGTGCCGGATCATGATCTACAGACGCGTAGCATCGCCGGGGTGGAGCAGCGGACCCGACGGCCGCGCCGGCCCGGGCTGAGCCTCGGCCGGGTCTTCGGCGTGCCGCTGCGCGCCGACGCGTCGATGCTGCTGCTCACCGTCGTGGTCACCGTGCTCTACGCGGCGCTGGCCCGCCGCCAGCTCGACCTCGGCCCGCTCGGCGGCTACCTGGTCGGCTTCGGCTTCGTCGTCTCGCTGCTCGGCTCCGTGCTGCTGCACGAGCTGGGACACGCGCTCACCGCCCGCCGGTTCGGCATCGGTGTGCGGGGAATCACGCTGGAACTGCTCGGCGGCTACACCGAGATGGACCGGGACGCTCCCGACCCCCGGACCGAGCTGCTGATCTCCCTGGCCGGCCCGGCCGTGTCCGCCGTGCTCGGCGCCGGCGCGGTCGCCGCCACGCTCACGCTGCCCGCCGGCACCCTCGGCCACCAGCTCGCCTTCCAGCTCGCGGTCAGCAACGTGGTGGTGGCGATCTTCAACAGCCTGCCCGGGCTGCCGCTGGACGGCGGGCGCGCGCTGCGCGCCGCGGTCTGGGCGCTCACCCGGGACCGGCACCGGGGCACCGAGGTGGCCGGCTGGGTCGGCCGGGCCGTGGCGCTGGGCACGCTGGCCCTGGTGGTGGCGCTCACGCTGCGCCGGGCGCTCGCCCCGCTGGCGTTGCCGCTGCTCCTGCTGGTCGCGTTGACGCTGTGGCGGGGCGCCGGGCAGTCCATCCGACTGGCCCGCATCGGTCGCCGGCTGCACCTGGTCGACCTGACCCGGCTGGCCCGCCCGCTGCTGCCGGTGCCCACCGGCACGCCGCTGGCCGAGGCGCAGCGCCGCCGCGCCGAGGCGGGCACGCCGGACGCCGCGCTCGCCGTGGTCGACTCCGCCGGCCGGACCGTCGCGCTTGTCGACCCGGCGCGCGCCGCCGGCGTACCCCCGGAACGGCGGCCGTGGCTCGCGGTGGACGAGGTGGCGCGCGGCCTGGCCGCGCTGCCCGCCCTGCCGGTCGGCGCGGACGGCGAGCGGGTGCTGGAGACCGTCCGCACCCACCCGGGCGCGCAGTACCTGGTGACGGCAGGCGAAGATGTGGTCGGCGTGCTCCACGTCGCGGACCTCGCCCAGCTCCTCGAACCGAAACGGAAGACGAACACGTGACCGCAGAGAACTCCACCGTCCCGGCGCTGCCCCCGGTCCACCGCGGGCCGTTCCGGATCGGCGACCGGGTCCAGCTCACCGACCCGAAGGGCCGGATGCACACCGTGACGCTGGAGCCCGGCAAGGAGTTCCACACCCACCGCGGCATCCTCAAGCACGACACGCTGATCGGCCTGCCCGACGGCAGCGTGGTCACCACCGCCGGCGGCGGCACCGCCTTCCTGGCGCTGCGACCGCTGCTCTCCGACTACGTGCTCTCCATGCCCCGCGGCGCGCAGGTGATCTACCCGAAGGACTCGGCGCAGATCGTCGCGATGGGGGACATCTTCCCCGGCGCCAAGGTGCTGGAGGCCGGCGCCGGCTCCGGCGCGCTGTCCTGCTCGCTGCTGCGCGCCGTCGGCACCGAGGGGGAGCTGCACTCCTTCGAGCTGCGCGACGACTTCGCCCAGATCGCCCGGCGCAACGTCGAGGCGTTCTTCAACGGCCCGCACCCGTCCTGGCGGCTGCACGTCGGCGACGTCGCCGGCTGCGCCGAGACCGGCTTCGACCGGATCATCCTCGACATGCTGACCCCGTGGGAGATGCTCGACATGGTCGAGCGGGCGCTGGTCCCCGGCGGCGTGCTGATCGGCTACGTGGCCACCACGCCGCAGCTCTCCGAGCTGGTCGAGGCGCTGCGTGAGCGCGGCGGCTGGACCGAGCCGCGCGCCTGGGAGTCGATGGTCCGCGACTGGCACGCCGAGGGTCTCGCGGTCCGGCCGGACCACCGCATGATCGCGCACACCGCGTTCCTGGTCTCCGCCCGCAAGCTCGCCCCCGGGGTCACCGCGCCGCCGCGTCGGCGCAAGCCCAGCAAGGGCGCCGAGGCGTACGCGCAGCGCCGCGACGCCCTGCGCGCCGCGGCGGCGGCCCGGCCGGCGGAGGAGCCCGACCAGTCCTGACCCCGCCGCGCGAACCGCCCACGGTCGGGCGGATCATGTGTGCCCGTGGGGACGACGACACCGGAGACGGTAAGCATGACAGAGCGGACCGGGACGCGCGGTGGGCGTGTCCGTCCCGGCCCCGGCGGTACCGGTCGACGGGAGGTGGCGTGAGCAGTCCCGGCTACGGCAACGGCGAGATGCCCGCCGTCTTCCCCGACTGGTCGCCCTACGCCGACCTGGAATCGGCCGCCCGGGCGTACCTGCGGGACCCCGACATCGCCCTGGAGGCGCTCGGCGGGGTGCTGCGCGGGGCCTCCGTGCTCGGCTTCACGCTGGAACGCTTCGTCAACGAGGTCAACGGGGTGTGGCAGGAGGTCGTGGTCTGCGACGGCAGCCGGCTGGTGCTCTGGCACGGCGAGGACGTGCCGCCGGGGGAGGGGCCGCCCGGCGCGATGACCTCGTCGCTGCGGGTGGTGCCGGTCTCCACGGTCACCGAGGTCGGCTGCCGGCGCCGGCTCACCCGCGCCGAGGACGGCACGGTCCGGGTCGACAGCATCGACGTGTACCTGCTGCTCAGCTCGCTTGACGAGGCGCCGCCGAGCGACGAGGCGGCCGGTACCCCGCGGCACGACGCGCTGCGCTTCGGCAAGACGCTCGACGACGGCGGCGCCGGGCAGATCACCCGGCTGGAGGAGTTCGCCCGGCTGGTGGCCTCGGTGGTCGGCCGGCCCATGCTCTGAAGCCGGCCCATGCTCTGCGCCGACCGGGGCTCTGAGTCGGTGGCGGCCCAGGCGGCACGACGCGGCCCGGGGACGGGGTCCC
Organism: Micromonospora sp. NPDC049201; assembly: GCF_055586805.1. NCBI lineage: Bacteria > Bacillati > Actinomycetota > Actinomycetes > Micromonosporales > Micromonosporaceae > Micromonospora > Micromonospora sp. NPDC049201. The sequence continues at coordinate 236,344 of NZ_JBVJHM010000011.1, forward strand.
CGGGCCGCGTCAGCCGTGCGTCAGTCCTCGGCCTCCGGGCCGGCCACCTCGACGCCGTCGCTGCTCCGCGTCACGTGGATGCACTCGCCCGGACACTCCTTCGCCGAGTCGATCACCTCGAGGCGCAGGTGCTCCGGCACGTCCACCCGGGCGCCCGGGGCCTGCCGCAGCTCGCCGTCCGGGCCCTTGACGTACGCCAGGCCGTCGACGTCGAACTCGAAGACCTCCGGGGCGTACTGCACACACAGCCCGTCACCCGTGCAGAGGTCCTGGTCGACCCAGACCTGCAACTGGTCGGTCGCGACGTCGGTCACAAGCACCCCCCATGTTCTCCCGTCCCGGACTCTGACGGTACCCGAACGCCCGTACCCGCCCGTCGACCAGCCCTTGGCGATCAAGCTTCGGTGACGAGCGCGTTGCGGAGGACCGAATCGGGCTCATAGCGGCTAGTGTTAGCTCAGAACGTTCAAGCCCCCCGGGGAGGTGGGACGTGGCACGCAGCGACGACGCGGACTCGCGCGCCGCACGGTGGGAAAAGGAAGCCCACGATCTCTCCACGCAGGTCGCGTTCCTGCAAGAGGAACTCGCTCTGGTGCGGCGCAAGTTGACCGAAAGCCCCCGACACGTCCGGCAGCTCGAAGAGCGGCTGGCGGCCACCCAGGCACAGTTGGCGCGGCTGACCGAGAACAACGAGCGGCTCGTGAGCACCCTCAAGGAGGCTCGCGCGCAGATCGTGACGCTCAAGGAGGAGATCGACCGGCTCGCCCAGCCACCCAGTGGCTACGGCGTCTTCCTGGCGAAGCACGACGACGGCACGGTGGACGTGTTCACCGGTGGGCGCAAGCTCCGCGTCGCCGTCTCGCCCTCGCTGGAGACCGACGAACTGCGCCGTGGGCAGGAGGTCCTGCTCAACGACGCGCTCAACATCGTCGACGCGTTCGGCTTCGAGCGGGTCGGCGAGGTGGTGATGCTCAAGGAGATCCTGGTCGGTCCGGACGGCGCGCCGGGTGACCGGGCGCTTGTGGTCTCCCACTCGGACGAGGAGCGCATCGTGCACCTCGCCGAGACGCTGATCGGCAGCCCGATCCGGGCCGGCGACTCACTCATGATCGAGCCCCGCTCGGCGTACGCGTACGAGCGGATCCCGAAGAGTGAGGTCGAGGAGCTGGTCCTGGAGGAGGTGCCCGACGTCGACTACGAGGACATCGGTGGCCTCCAGGCGCAGATCGAGCAGATCCGCGACGCGGTGGAGCTGCCGTTCCTGCACGCCGACCTGTTCCGTGAGCACCAGCTCCGGCCGCCGAAGGGCATCCTGCTCTACGGTCCGCCCGGCTGTGGCAAGACGCTGATCGCCAAGGCGGTGGCCAACTCGCTCGCCAAGAAGATCGCCGAGCGGTTGGGCAAGGACCGGCACACCAGCTTCTTCCTCAACATCAAGGGTCCCGAGCTGCTCAACAAGTACGTCGGCGAGACCGAGCGGCACATCCGGCTGATCTTCCAGCGCGCCCGGGAGAAGGCCGGCGAGGGCACCCCGGTGATCGTGTTCTTCGACGAGATGGACTCGATCTTCCGCACCCGCGGCTCCGGCGTCTCCTCCGACGTGGAGAACACCATCGTTCCCCAGCTGCTCAGCGAGATCGACGGCGTGGAGGGGCTGGAGAACGTCATCGTCATCGGCGCCTCCAACCGGGAAGACATGATTGACCCGGCGATCCTGCGGCCCGGCCGGCTCGACGTGAAGATCAAGATCGAGCGGCCGGACGCCGAGGCGGCCAAGGACATCTTTACGAAGTACGTCCTCGCCGACCTGCCGTTGCACGCCGACGACCTGGCCGAACACGGCAGCGACCCGCAGGCCACCGTGGCCGCGATGATCGACGCCGTCGTCCTGCGGATGTACTCCGAGACCGAGGAGAACCGCTTCCTCGAGGTCACGTACGCCAACGGCGACAAGGAAGTCCTCTACTTCAAGGACTTCAACTCCGGCGCGATGATCCAGAACATCGTCGACCGGGGCAAGAAGATGGCCATCAAGGAGTTCCTCACCTCCGGGCGCAAGGGGCTGCGGTTGCAGCACCTGCTCGACGCCTGCGTCGACGAGTTCCGGGAGAACGAGGACCTGCCCAACACCACCAACCCGGACGACTGGGCCCGCATCTCCGGCAAGAAGGGCGAGCGGATCGTCTACATCCGCACGCTCGTCTCCGGCGGCAAGGGCACCGAGGCCGGCCGGTCCATCGAGACCGCCAGCAACACGGGCCAGTACCTCTGAGACCGGCCCGACCGGGGCGGCGCCACACCGGCGCCGCCCCGGTCGGTCGTCTCCGAGCGGGACGGCGCGCCACCTACCGTCGATGTGCCGACTACGCTCGACGTGACGGGGACCGGGACGGCGAGCGGAGCGGGCAGGTCGATGAGCGTCAGACGGATCATGGGCACCGAGGTCGAGTACGGCATCTCCGTGCCCGGCCAGGCCGGAGCCAACCCGATGGTCACCTCCTCGCAGGTGGTCAACGCCTACGGGGCGCGACCGGAACTCAACCGGGGCGGACGGGCCCGCTGGGACTACGAGGAGGAGTCGCCCCTGCGCGACGCCCGCGGGTTCACCTACTCCGGGGCGGCGTACGACCCAGCCGAGGCGCTCGCCGACGAGGACCTCGGGCTGGCCAACGTGATACTCACCAACGGCGCCCGGCTCTACGTCGACCACGCCCACCCCGAATACTCCACCCCGGAGGTGACCACCCCGCTCGACGTGGTCCGCTGGGACAAGGCGGGCGAGCGGGTGATGGCCGAGGCGGCCCGACGGGCCGCCACCATCCCGGGCACCCACCCGATCCACCTGTACAAGAACAACACCGACAACAAGGGCGCCAGCTACGGCTCCCACGAGAACTACCTGATGCGCCGGCAGACACCGTTCGCCGACATCGTGGCGTACCTGACGCCGTTCTTCGTGACCCGGCAGATCGTCTGCGGCGCCGGCCGCGTGGGCATCGGTCAGGACGGCGGCCAGAGCGGCTTCCAGATCTCCCAACGTGCTGACTTCTTCGAGGTCGAGGTCGGGCTGGAGACCACGCTCAAGCGGCCCATCATCAACACCCGCGACGAGCCGCACGCGGACGCGGACAAGTACCGCCGGCTGCACGTCATCATCGGCGACGCCAATCTCTCCGAGATCTCCACGTTCCTCAAGGTCGGCACCACGTCGCTGATCCTCGCCATGATCGAGGAGAAGGCGCTCGGCGCCGACCTGGGCATCGCCGACCCGGTGGGTGAGCTGCGCGCGGTCAGCCACGACCCGTCCCTGAAGCACCTCATGCGGATGCGCGACGGTCGCCGGCTGACCGCGCTGGACGTGCAGTGGGCCTACCACGAGCGGGTCCGTTCCTTCGTGGACGAGCGGTACGGCCCCGACGTGGACGCGCAGACCGCCGACGTGCTGGACCGCTGGGAGAGCGTGCTGGACCGGCTCGGCCGCGACGCCTTCGAGTGCGCCGACGAGCTGGACTGGGTGGCCAAGCTGCGGGTGCTGGAGGGCTACCGGGAGCGGGAGAAGCTCGGCTGGGGCTCGCACAAGCTGCAACTGGTCGACCTGCAGTACTCCGACGTGCGGCCGGAGAAGGGCCTCTACCACCGGCTGGTCCAGCGCGGCTCGATGAAGACGCTGCTCACCGACGAGCAGACCCGCACCGCGATGACCGAGCCGCCGGAGGACACCCGGGCCTACTTCCGCGGCCGGTGTCTGGCCCAGTACGCCTCCGAGGTGGTGGCCGCGAGCTGGGACTCGGTCATCTTCGACGTGGGCCGGGAGTCGCTGGTCCGGGTGCCGATGATGGAGCCCGAGCGGGGCACCCGCGCGCACGTCGGTCAGCTCTTCGACAGGTGCGAGAGCGCCAAGGATCTGCTGGAGCTGCTGACCGGCGGCTGAGCCGGTTGCCGGAAGGCCCGTTGCGTGCCGAACCCGGCGCGCGGCGGGCTTTTCGTCGCCCGCGCGAGGTAAGTTGATCGCAGGCGATCGTGGAGGAGGCACCACCATGGCGACGCAAGAGGGTGGGCAGACCCAGTCCGGCAAGTCCCACGAGGAGGTCGAGGAGGTCACCGCGCAGGCCAATCCCGAGGTGGCCGAGCGGCACGCCGAGATCACCGAGGACGTCGACGACCTGCTCGACGAGATCGACTCCGTCCTGGAGGAGAACGCAGAAGAGTTCGTCAGGGGCTATGTACAGAAAGGGGGCGAATAGGTCTAGTCGGTCAAATCGGACATGCCCAAGAACTCCGACGACCGGGATGGCTACCGCCGTTGTCGGGACTGTCACGAGTGGAAGCCGCTCGAAGAGTTCTGCGCCAACAGTCGTCGCCCTGACGGCCGGGGCAGTTACTGCAAGCCCTGCTTCAACCTTCGTTCGAAGGCGAGCTACGCCAGGCGCCTGAAGGAGAAGCAAGGGCGGGAGGTGCGGGAGCTGCCAGCCGTTCCGGATGGCCACCGTCGTTGCCCGACATGCGGCGAGACGAAAGTGCTCGACGACTTCCCGCGCAATCGGTCCGGGCGGGGTGGTTACGGCCGATACTGCAAGCCGTGCCACAACGAGAAGGGCAAGGAAACGCGGCAGCGGCTCTACGGCGGCAATCGCGAGTACCACCTGCGTCGCCGCTACGGGGTCGGGGAGAAGGAGTTCCAGGACCTCCTGGCCGAGCAGGGCGGCGTGTGCGCGATCTGCCGGCGTCCCGATCCGGAACATCTGGACCACGATCATCGCACCGGATGGGTCCGCGGGATACTCTGCTTCAACTGCAACGGCGGTCTCGGCCAGTTCAAGGACAACCTCGACAACCTGGCCGGGGCGATCACATACCTGAGAGGAACCACGTGGCAGCGGGTTTTGATCCATCCGGGCGTCTTCCAGATGTGTTCACCAACGCGGGGACGTCCTCCTTCACCACGTTCCTGAGCAAGGCGGCCCCCGAGATGCTGCCGGGTCGTCGGCCGCTGCCGCCCGGCATGGCCGCCGACCTGGCGCCGCACGCGACCACCATCGTGGCGATCGCGGCCGCGAACGGCGTGGTCATGGCCGGCGACCGCCGCGCCACCATGGGCAACCTGATCGCCCAGCGGGACATCGAGAAGGTGCACCCGGCCGACGCGTACTCGCTTGTCGGCATCGCGGGCACGGCGGGCATCGGCATCGAGCTGATGCGACTGTTCCAGGTGGAGCTGGAGCACTACGAGAAGATCGAGGGCGCGATGCTCTCGCTCGACGGCAAGGCCAACCGGCTGGCCTCGATGATCCGGGGCAACCTGGGCGCGGCCATGCAGGGCCTGGCCGTGGTCCCGCTGTTCGCCGGCTTTGACCTGGCCGCGAGCGACCCGGCGCGGGCCGGCCGGATCTTCAGCTTCGACGTGACCGGCGGTCCCTACGAGGAGACCGGTTACGACGCGATCGGCTCCGGCTCGCTGTTCGCCAAGTCCGCGCTGAAGAAGCGCTTCCGGGCCGGCCTGTCGGTCGACGACGCGACGCGGCTGGCCGTCGAGGCGCTCTACGACGCCGCGGACGACGACACCGCCACCGGCGGCCCCGACCTGACCCGGCGGATCTACCCGGTCGTGATGACCGCGACGGCCGAGGGCACCCACCGGCTCACCGACGCCGAGACGGCGGCGATCGCGGAGAGCGTGGTGTCCGGTCGGATGGAGAACCCCGGCGGCTGACCCCGCTCGCACGTCCACCGAGTCAGCAGTCCCGCACCACAGGTACGAAGGAGAACCGCCGCCGTGGCCATGCAGTTCTACGCCTCGCCCGAGCAGATCATGCGCGACCGCTCCGAGCTGGCCCGCAAGGGCATCGCCCGGGGCCGCAGCGCGGTGGTCCTGAGCTACGCCGGCGGGGTGCTCTTCGTCGCCGAGAATCTGTCCAGCACGCTGCACAAGGTCAGCGAGATCTACGACCGGATCGGCTTCGCCGCGGTCGGCCGGTACAACGAGTTCGAGAACCTGCGGCGCGCCGGGGTGCGGATGGCCGACCTCAACGGCCTGAGCTACGACCGGCGCGACGTGACCGGGCTGGCGTTGGCGAACGCGTACGCGCAGACGCTGGGCGCCATCTTCACCGAGCAGTCGAAGCCGTTCGAGGTGGAGATCTGCGTGGCCGAGGTGGCTGCCTCGCCGGACGACGACTCGCTCTACCGGGTGACCTACGACGGCTCGGTCAACGACGAGCCGGGCCGGATGGCGATGGGCGGCCAGTCCGAGGCGATCGCCGGGGTGCTGAAGAACGAGCACCGGCCGGAGATGTCGCTGTCGGAGGCGGTACGCGCCGCGATGAAGGCGCTGAGCAGCGTCGGCGGTGAGGGCGGGGCGGCCCGGACGATCGCGGCGAACCAGTTGGAGGTGGCGGTCCTGGACCGGCGCCGGGTGGGCCGGACGTTCCGGCGGATCACCGGCGCGGCGCTGACCGCGTTGCTGGACGGCGACGCGGAGGGGGACGTCGCGCCGGCGCCGGGCCGGGCGAAGACGCCGACGGTGCCGACCGAGGAGGCGAAGAAGCCGATCACGTCGGCGGGTTCGGCCGACCTGGAGGGCAATCGGGAGGACGCGCCCGGCGAGTGACACCGGCTTCCGAGCCCCGCCACATCGCTGAGGTGGCGGGGTTCGTCGCTGTCCGGGGGTCCCGGCGTACGACGCTGACGGCGGGCGCTGCCCATCGGGGGCTCCGGGCGGCTAATGTCTCATCATGGAGCGGCGAATCTTCGGCCTCGAGACCGAGTACGGCGTCACCTGCACCTATCGCGGGCAGCGCCGTCTTTCCCCCGACGAGGTCGCGCGGTACCTGTTCCGGCGGGTGGTGTCGTGGGGCCGGTCGAGCAACGTTTTCCTGCGTAACGGAGCCCGCCTCTATCTGGACGTGGGCTCGCATCCGGAGTACGCGACGCCGGAGTGCGACTCGGTGACCGACCTGGTGGCGCACGACCGGGCCGGCGAGCGGATCCTGGAGGGGCTGCTCGTCGACGCGGAGAAGCGGCTGCACGACGAGGGCATCGCGGGCGAGATCTACCTGTTCAAGAACAACACCGATTCGGCCGGCAACTCGTACGGCTGCCACGAGAACTACCTGGTGTCCCGGCACGGAGAGTTCGGCCGGCTGGCCGACGTGCTGATTCCGTTCCTGGTCACCCGGCAGTTGATCTGCGGTGCGGGCAAGGTGTTGCAGACGCCGCGCGGCGCGGTCTACTGCCTGTCGCAGCGGGCGGAGCACATCTGGGAGGGCGTCTCGTCGGCGACCACCCGGAGCCGGCCGATCATCAACACCCGGGACGAGCCGCACGCGGACGCGGAGCGCTACCGCCGGCTGCACGTCATCGTCGGCGACTCCAACATGAACGAGGTCACCACGCTGCTGAAGGTCGGCACCGCCGACCTCGTGCTGCGGATGATCGAGGCCGGCGTGGTGATGCGGGACCTGACGTTGGAGAACCCGATCCGGGCCATCCGTGAGGTGTCGCACGACATCACCGGCCGGCGCAAGGTTCGGCTGTCCTCCGGCAAGGAGGTCTCGGCGCTGGAGATCCAGCAGGAATACCTCGCGAAGGCGACGGAGTTCGTGGAGCGCCGGGGCGGGGACCAGACCGCGAAGCGGGTGGTGGAACTGTGGGGGCGGGTGCTGCGGGCGGTGGAGACCGGTGACCTGGACCCGGTGGCGCGCGAGATCGACTGGGTGAGCAAGCTCAAGCTGATCGAGCGTTACCAGCGCAAGCACGACCTGCCGCTGTCGCATCCCCGGGTGGCGCAGATGGATCTGGCCTATCACGACCTGCGTCGTGGCCGGGGGCTGTACGGGTTGCTGGAGCGCCGGGGCGAGGTGGACCGGGTGGCGAACGACCCGGAGATCTTCGAGGCGAAGGAGACGCCGCCGCAGACCACCCGGGCGCGGCTGCGTGGTGAGTTCATCCGGCACGCGCAGGAGAAGCGGCGTGACTTCACCGTCGACTGGGTGCACCTGAAGCTGAACGACCAGGCGCAGCGCACGGTGCTCTGCAAGGACCCGTTCCGCGCGTACGACGAGCGGGTGGAGCGGCTGATCGCCAGCATGTGAGCGCGGCGGCGGCCGGTGCCTTGGTGCCGGCCGCCGCGGCCCCGGTAGGCTGGCCCCGCCATGGACACTTCCGAACCGCAGGGCCGCGAGCGCGGCCAGACCTCCGGCCGCGAGCGGGACGGCGGCGCCGAGAAACTCAAGTGGATCGACCGGCGGCGGGAGAAGATCCGCGCCGAGATCGCGCGCAACCGCCGCGGCGACCACAGGGTGCCGACGTGGGCGATGGCGGTCGCGCTGGCGGTGATCGTGGCGGCCTGGATCGGGCTGATCGTCTTCTTCGGCTGAGGCCGGGCCGGCGGGGTGGCTCAGCCGAGCAGGCCGGCGGCGTACCGGCCGGCGGCGGCGGCGGCCAGGAAGTAGGCGTGGTCGGCGTCGAGGCCGCGGCCCATCGTCGAGAGCCCGACCGGGCTGGCGCGCAGCGCCGCGTCGAGGCCGTCGGTGGGCACGGTGACGACCCGGTGCCGGTCCGCCAGCGGTGCCAGCGCCGCCGACACGTCCGCCGCCAGTTCCGGGTCGAGGCCGTCGGGCACGACCAGCTCCGCGGGGGCCAGCGCGACCCGGCCGTACGCGGTGAGGCTGTGGTGGGAGACGCCGCGGTGCCGGGGGCGGGGATCGGCGTCGGAGATCCGCAGTGAGCCGACCGGGCGTCCGCCCAGCGTGGCGACCGCGTTGACGGCTTCACCGACGGCGACGCCGGAGAAGCCCCAACGGGTGCCGGTGCCGAGGTTGCCCGGCCCCTGGGCGACGATCGCCAGGTCGGCGTGGAGCACGTGCCGGGCGGCGAGCAGGCCGCTGTGCAGCGTGCTGGCTTCCAGGTCGCCGCCGAACGCCTGGCCGACGCTGACCGTGCCGGCGAGGTGGCCGGCGAGGCCGGCGAGGGTGCGGGAGAACCAGGCGGGCAGCGCGCCGCCGTCGGTGAGCAGGTACGCGATCCGGGCGTGCGGGGCGTCGGCGTGCACGCCGGCCAGGATCGCCGGCAGGGCGGAGTGCAGGTCGGCGGTGACCACCGGCATGCCGTCGACGGACTCGGCGGTGGCCAGCCGGTGGTGGTGCGGGGAGGCTTCCTCGTCGACGCCGAGCAGGATCGGTTGCAGCGGCGTGTAGCGGGCCTTGACGAGGTGCCCGGCGTCGCGGCTGTCGCCGGCCTGCGGCGGGTCGGCGGGGAGCCGGTCGGGCAGCGCGACGACCAGGGCGTAACCGCCGGTCCCGAGGCCCATCAGCAGCGCGCCGGCGTTGAGCAGCACGCGGTCGCCGGGTTCCGGGTCGCCGACCAGCGCCGGGTAGGCCAGGGCCCGCATCCGGGCGCCGTCGGGAAGGTCGACGTCGAGTTCCACGGCACCGGCCCACCGTCGTCGTACCGTCGTGACCGTGCCGGACCGCCATCGCACCATGACCGGCAACCTATCGGCCGGCGGCGGGGCGGGCGACGGCCGGGTCAGGCGTCCTGGTCGACGGGTCGACCGGGTTCGTCCTGGGTGGTCCGGGCGCGCCGGCCGGTGGCGCGGGACCGGGTGGGGTCGAGGAAGACGTACGCGATCTCCGGGAACCGCCCGGTGAGTCGGCGTTCCGCCTCGTCGGCGGCGGCCTCGATCTCGGCGCCGGTGGCGTCGTCGCGGAAGTCGACCTTGGCGGCGACCAGGATGTCCTCCGGGCCGAGGAACATGGTCATCAGCGTGTCGACCCGGTCGACCGTCGGCAGCGCGGCCAGCTCCTGCTCGATCTGCCGGTGGGTGCGTTCCGAGACGGCGCGGCCGACCAGCAGCGAGATGTTGCTGTGGGCCAGGATCGCGGCGACCACCAGCAGCAGCACGCCGATGAGGATGGAGGCGACGCCGTCGTAGAGCTCGTCGCCGGTGAGGTGGGACAGGGTGAGCCCGGCGGCGGCGATGAGCAGGCCGATCAGCGCGGCGCTGTCCTCCAGGAAGACCGCCTTGACCGTGGTGTCGGCGGTGAGCCGCAGGTAGCGGCGGGGAGTGGTGCGCCAGCGCCGGGACTCGCCGCGCACCTGCCGGACGGCCCGGGCCAGCGACACCGACTCGATGGCGAACGAGATCGCCAGCACCACGTACGCGACCAGGTAGTCGCCGGTGTGTTCGTGCACGAGGATGGTGGTGACGCCGTGGGTGATGGCGAAACCGGCGCCGGCCACGAACGTGAACAGCGCGGCGAGGAACGCCCAGACGTAGCTCTCCTTGCCGTACCCGAACGGGTGCCGGGGGTCGGCGGGCCGCGCGCCGCGCCGCAGCGCCAGGTAGAGCAGCACCTCGGTGGTGGTGTCGGCGACCGAGTGGGCGGCCTCGGAGAGCATCGCCGCGGAACCGGAGAGCAGGCCCGCGACCAGCTTGGCGATCGCGATGGCGAGGTTCGCCGCGCCGGCCACCACGACGGTGCCGACGCTCTCGGTCTTGACTTCCGGTTCCGCCATGGGCTCACCCTATGGCCGGTCCGGAGGGGCCGCGCGGTGAGGCGGACGGGGCCGCTCGGGTGGTGACCGCGCGCCGCGCCCGCGTGGGTGCCCGCGTCGGACGCGCGGGCTGCTAGCGTTCGGTACGTGTCCCGGACCCGTACCGAACGCCTGGTCAACCTGGTGATCTGCCTGCTGTCGACGCGGCGTTTCCTGACCGCCGCCCAGATCGCCGCGACCGTGCCCGGCTACGAGCACGACCCGGACGACGCCAAGGACCACGAGGCGTTCCAGCGCAAGTTCGAGCGCGACAAGGCCGAGCTGCGGGAGCTGGGCGTGCCGCTGGAGACCGGCACGGCGAGCGTCTTCGACGCCGAGCCGGGCTACCGGATCGCCCACCGGGAGTACGCGCTGCCCGACATCCCGCTGGAACCGGACGAGGCCGCCGCGGTGGGCATCGCGGCCCGGCTGTGGCAGCACGCCGGCCTGGCCGCCGCCGCCTCCTCGGGGCTGGCGAAGCTGCGCGCCGCCGGCATCGACGTGGACCCGCAGGCCACCCTGGGTCTGGAGCCGATGGTGACGGTCGATCCGGCGTTCGCCCCGCTGACCGCCGCCGCGCGGGACCGCCGGGAGGTCGCCTTCGACTACCGGGTGCCGGACCGGGACGCGCCGACCCGCCGCCGGGTGCAGCCGTGGGGCGTGGTGTGTTGGCGCGGCCGGTGGTACGTGGTCGGTCACGACCTGGACCGGGCGGCGACCCGCTGCTTCCGGCTCTCCCGGGTCGTCGGCGCGGTCCGGGCGACCGGCGAGCCGGGTGCCTACCAGCCGCCCGCCGGGGTGGACCTGATCAGTCACGTGGCCCGCTGGTCGGGGCCGGTGGAGCGCACCGGCCGGGCGACCGTGCTGGTCACGCCGGGCCGCGCCGCCGGGCTGCGGCGCTGGGCGGTGGAGAGCGACGCCGGGCCGGACGGGGACCGGCTGGTGCTGCCGTACGCCGACGCCGAGTTCCTGGCCGGCCAGATCGTCGGGTACGGCCCGGACGTGCGGGTGCTGGAGCCGCCGGAGGTTCGGGAGGCGGTCATCCAGCGGTTGAAGGAGGTCGCGGCCCGGCACGACGAGCTGGCGGTGGCCGGGGGTGCCCGGTGACCCGGCCGGCGGCGGCCCGCGCCGGCCGTGCCTCGGCCGACCGGCTGGCCCGGCTGCTCAACCTGGTGCCCTACCTGCTGGCCCGCCCCGGCATCGAGATCGCCGAGGCGGCGCACGACCTGGGCGTGACCGAGCGGCAGCTCCGGGAGGATCTGGAGCTGCTCTGGGTGTGCGGGCTGCCGGGTTACGGCCCCGGTGACCTGATCGACATGGCGTTCGACGGCGACCGGGTGACGATCACCTACGACGCCGGCATCGACCGGCCGCTGCGGCTCACCCCCGACGAGGCGTTGGCCCTGGTGGTGGCGCTGCGAATGCTCGCCGAGACGCCCGGGGTGGCCAACCGGGAGGCGGTGGAGCGGGCCCTGGCGAAGATCGAGAGCGCGGCCGGTGACCTGGGCGGCGCGCCGGTGGAGGTGCTGCTGCCCGGCGACACCGACCGGGTGCGGGAGCTGCGCGCCGCGGTCGAGCGGGGCCGCGCGCTGCGGATCACCTACTACACGCCGGCGCGGGACGAGTCCACCGAACGCACCATCGACCCGTTGCGGATGCTGTCGGTCGGCGGCCGGGCGTACGTGGAGGCGTGGTGCCGCCGCGCCGAGGCGGTCCGGCTGTTCCGGGCCGACCGGATCGACGCGGTCACCGAGCTGCCGGAGCGGGCCGTGGTGCCGCCGCAGGCCCGCCCGCACGACCTGCGGGACGGGGTGTTCCGGCCGTCGGCCGAGCTGCCGTTGATCACGCTACGGATCGGCCGGGGCGAGCGGTGGATCACCGAATACTATCCGTGCGAGCGGGTCGAGGCCGACGGCGAGCAGTGGCTGGTGTCGCTGCGGGTCACCGACCTCGGCTGGGCCCGCCGGTTCGTGCTCGGGCTGGGCCCGGACGCGACCGTGGTGGCCCCGGCCGAGCTGGCCGAGCAGGTCCGCGCGCAGGCGGTCGCCGCGCTTGACGCGTACGCGGTCCCGACCGGCACCGCCGGTCCGGCGGTCACCGGCGTCACCCGATAGGCTGACCGCGTGGTGATGTGGATCGTGCTCGGGGTCGTGCTGTTCGCGCTGGTCGTGCTGGCCCTGGCGGTCCGCCCGGTGGTGGCCCGGCTGTCCCGGCTGCGCCGTTCGGCGGTGGCGTTGCAGCGCCGGGCCGTCGAGGCGGAGTCGCTGCGCTCGGCCGCCGAGGAGTTGCAGGCGCGGGCCGAGGCGCTCCAGGAGCGGGCGACCGTCGCGCAGGAGCGGATCACGTTGATCAAGGCCAAGCGCGGGGAGTAGTGATCGACGCGTGCCGTTTCCCACCCGAATGCGCCGGGACGGGTGGTTGACGGGACACTTCGGGTTGGCCGAGACTTCACCGACCGGGTCGGCACCAGCGGGCCCGGCAGGGGTGGCAAGCCGCTGCGACGCACGTACGATGGGCGGCGACCCACCTCACCACCGACACAGAGCGACTGGAGCTTCCCATGGGTGCCCTCAAGCCGTGGCACATCGCCGTACTCGTGGTCGTGCTGATCCTGCTGTTCGGCGCGAAGCGGCTCCCGGACGCGGCCCGCTCGCTGGGCCGTTCGCTGCGGATCATCAAGGCCGAGACGAAGAGCCTGCACGACGACGACCGTGACCTGGCCGAGAAGGCCGACGCGCAGGCCGCCTACCAGCCTCTCCCGCCGCAGCAGCCGGTCCAGGGCCAGCAGCAGTTCGCGCAGCCCCAGCAGCAGTATGCTCCGCAGCCGCAGCAGCCGGTCGCCCCGCCGGTCGACCCGGTGCAGCGCGTCCGCGAGAACTGATCCGAAGGGGCCTCATCACCGTGGCCTTCGGGTTGAAGAAGCGCGGGCCGAGCACGTTCGCGCGCGCCGCCGACGGCTCGATGACGCTCATCGAGCACATCCGCGAGCTGCGTAACCGACTGTTCCGGGCCTCACTGGCGATCCTGTTCGGCTTCGGCTTCGGCGTCTGGCTGTCCGGGCCGGTGATGCACCTGCTGCAGAAGCCCTACTGCGACCTGCCCAAGGCGCGGTTGATCAACGGCGACTGCAATTTCGTGCAGCTCGGTCCTGCCGACCTGTTCCTGCTGCAGATGAAGGTCTCCCTCTGGGTCGGCCTGATCATCGCGGCGCCGGTGTGGCTGTACCAACTCTGGGCGTTCATCGCGCCCGGCCTGCACCGGCACGAGCGGCGCTACGCCTACTTCTTCACCGCCCTGGCGGCGCCGCTGTTCGCGGCCGGTGCGGTGCTGGCGTTCTTCGTCACCGCCAAGGGCCTGGAGTTCCTGCTCGACGTCTCCGGCGGCGGTGACGTCACCACCACGCTCGACATCACCCGCTACATCGGGTTTGTCACCAACCTGATCCTGCTGTTCGGGGTGGCGTTCGAGTTCCCCCTGATCGTGCTGATGCTCAACTTCGTCGGCCTGGCCAGCGCGAAGCGGCTGCTGAGCTGGTGGCGCGTGGCGATCTTCGTGTTCTTCGCGTTCTCCGCGGTGGTCACGCCGACACCGGACCCGTTCGGCATGACGGCGCTGGCGTTCTGCCTCTCCGCGCTCTACTTCGGCGCGGTGGGGTTGGCGTTCCTCAACGACAAACGGCGTGGACGTGGGCGCGAGGTCTACGCCGGTATCGACGACGACGAGGTGTCGCCGCTGGACCTGTCGAACGAGCCGGTGCCGACCGGCGCCCGGATCGAGGCGTCCGCCCCGGTGGCGGCCCCCGAGCCGGTCGCCGCGCCGGCGCCGATCGAGCGCCGCTACGACGACATGACCTGACCCTTTCCGCTCGTCCCGAACGCCGTCCCCGCTCCTCGGGGGCGGCGTTCGCCGTTGCGGGAGGTGGGGTGGATCGGGGCTCAGGCCACCCGGCGGGCGGCGGTGGGGGACAGCGGCGCGACGGCGTCGGGGTGCAGGACCGCGGCGATCGCCTCGGCGCCGTCGACCAGGCGGGGACCGGCCCGCACGATGAGCGCGTCCGCGTCCACCGCCCAGACCTCCGCGTCCGGGAAGTGCCCGGCCACCGCGCCGGCCTGGTCGGCGGCCCCGTCGAGCCGGAAGCCGCACGGCGCGACCAGCACCACCTCCGGCTCGGCGGCACGCAGGTCCGCCCAGGTCGTCGGTGTGGACCGGGCCCCCGCACTGGTGGCCACCGGCTCGCCGCCGGCCACGTCCACCAGGTCCGGGATCCAGTGCCCGGCGCCGAACGGCGGGTCCACCCACTCGACCACGGCGACCCGCCGCCGGGGCCGGCCGGCCACCGCCGACCGGATCGCCGCCAGCCGGGCGCGCAGGCCGTCCACCAGGGCCTCGGCGCGGTCCGGCACCCGGGCCGCCGCGCCCACCGCGCGGATCGTGCCCAGCACGTCGTCGAGCGTGTACGGGTCGAGCGACAGCACCTCCGCCCGCGCGCCGAGATGGTCGACGGCGTCGGCCACCCGGCCGGACGGCAGCGCGCAGACCCGGCACAGGTCCTGGGTGAGGATCAGGTCCGGGTCCAACCCGGCCAGCGCGCCGGCGTGCAACGTGTACAGGTCGTCGCCGGCGGCGACCCGCTCCCGCACGTACGCGTCGATCTCGCCGGGGCTCATGCCGCGGGTGTCCCGACCGCCCACCACCACCGTGACGCCGGCCCGGTACGACGGTGGCACCTCGCACTCGAACGTCACCCCGACCAGGTCGTCGCCGAGGCCCAGCGCGTAGACGATCTCGGTGGCCGACGGGAGCAGGGAAACCAGACGCATGCCGCCCATCATGCCGGCCCGGCGCGCGGCTGCACATTCGAGTCGCCCTCGGGCCTTGCCGCCACCGCCGGCCCGCTTAGACTCTGCTGACTCCGCCGAGTCCCACGCCCGTCCCGGTCAGCGCGCTGACCTCCGCTCCGGAGAGCCCCGATGAAAAGCCGTACCGCCGCCGTCCTGACCGTCCTCTGTGCCGCCACCGCGCTCACCGCCTGCGGCGACGACGAGCCCGCGCCGAAGGGCGAGCAGGTTCCGGTGACCGCCACCGACACCAGCTGCGAGGTCACCACCACGCTGTTCACCCCCGGCACGGTGACCTTCACCGTGACCAACCGGGGGCAGCAGGCCACCGGCGTCTACGTCTACGGTCGGGAGGGCGACGGCTTCACCAAGGTGATCGCCGAGGTGGCCGACGTGCCGGCGGGCCGCACCGGCGACCTGCGCGCCACGCTCGCCACCGGCTCCTACGAGGTGGCCTGCAAGCCGGGCCGGCAGGGCGACGGGGTGCGGACCCGGATCACCGTCTCCGACGACGGCAACGTGGCCAGCGCCGCGGCCGAGACCGCGTACGACCGGGCGGTCTCCGTCGAGCTGACCGGTGACACGCTCACCGGCGCGGACGGGCTGATCGCCGAGCCCGGCGAGAAGCTCTCGCTGAAGGTGACCAACAAGACCGCCGGCGCCCGGACGCTGTACGTGCTCAACCCGGACGGCAAGCGGATCGCCGAGCTGAAGGCGGAGCCGAACGGCACCGCCGAGACGGTGGTGGCCCTGGGCGCGGCCGGGAACTGGACGCTCAAGGTCAAGGGCGACGGGGTGCCGTCGCTGAGCAAGCGGCTGGTGGTGCGCTGACCGGAAGAGTTTGCGACGCGGGTGCATCCATCGGGGACGGTGCGGGCGAAGCAAGGGTCGTGACGACAGTCACGGACCTGGTCGCCTCGACGAAAGGCTCCCCGATGAACATCGCTCGTCTCGCCGCCCGGCTGGCCGTGGGCGCCACGGCCGCGGCGGTGGCCACCGCCGTCGCCGCCGCGCCCGCCCAGGCCGGCGCGAAGCAGCCCGGCACGCGTTCGCTGGCCGCGGTGCTCACCGCCGACAAGAGCGGCTTCGACCGTAACGCGCGGGACTTCGACGTGCTCACCAAGGCGGTCCTGACCGTGCTGGAGGCGAAGCCGAACTCGCCGGTGAAGGTGCTCACCGACGGCACGGTCGCGCTGACCGCGTTCGTGCCGAACGACTACGCGTTCCGCGAGCTGGTCCGCGACATCACCCACGCGCGGACGCTGCCGAGCGAGAAGGCCGCGTTCGACGGGGTCGCCGGCCTGGGTGTGGACACCGTGGAGAACGTGCTGCTCTACCACGTGGTGCCGGGCGCCACGATCGACCGGAAGGCGGCGCTGAAGGCCGACGGCGCGGAGCTGTCGACCGCGCTCGGCGCCTCCGTCGAGGTCGACGTGCGGCACTGCTGGTACGGCAAGCAGGTGCGCCTGGTCGACGCGGACACCAACGACCGTGACGCGCGGGTGGTCCGCTACGACATCAACAAGGGCAACAAGCAGATCGCCCACGCGGTGGACCGGGTGCTGCGCCCGGTCGACCTGCCCTGACCCACGTTCCTTCCGACGGCGTCCGGCTCCGTGCCGGGCGCCGTCGTCGTGTCGCCGGTCAGCGGACGGGGTGGCCGAACCGGCTGCTCAACGCCAGCCCGGCGGAACAGCTCAGCTCACCGGGGGCGAGCTGGACGTGGGAGGGCCGCCAGGTCTCGGCGGCGCCCGTCGGGCCGACGCGGGCGAGCAGGCAGTCGTACTGGCTGGCCCGCAGCGCCACGCCGACCGTGCCGCCCCGCACGGCGATCTCCTGCCGCACGGCCGGGTCGAGTTCCAGGCCGGCCACGGCGGCACGGACCGCGGCCTCGTCGGGGCCGGACCGGGTGAGCGCCGCCCGGAGCCGAGCGTCGACGCCGGTGAGGGACGGGTCCCGGGGGATCGGCAGCGGGTCGCCGGTGGGGCAGTCGATGTCGTCGTCGCGGTCGTCCCGTTCGGGGCCGAGGTTCAGCCGGAAGCAGACCGGCTCGGTGCCCTCGACCCGCTCGCCCCAGTCGTTGACGCCGACCCCGTGCCCGGTCACCCGCAGCACCAACGTCACCCCGGTCTGCCAGTGCGTCTCGCCGCGCACCTGGAGCACCTCCACCGCCTCCTCCTGCCCGGCGGCGTGCACGAACTCGTCGGCCTTGTAGAGGTGGTCGACGTCGAACCGGCTCTCCAGCCGGTCGACCGTCCCGGTCGCGTCGGCGACCGCGCTGTCGTGCCAGGGCGTCTCGCCCGGCCGGTGCGCCCACCACAGCCCGGCGGCCAGCACGAACGGGGCGAGCGCGAACGGGGTGAGGACGGCGATCAGCGTGCGGGAACGCATGGCGCGGAGTATGCCGTACGGTCGTTCGCGCCGTGGACCCGTCGATCACCGGCGTCGGTGTCTCCCCTGGTGGGCGGTGCGCCCCGTGTCGTACCGTGCTCGCCGTGACCGCGCCCGATCATGTCCCGCCCGGCCCGGTGGCCGTGCTCGCCAACCCGACCGCCGCCCGGGGCCGGCACCGGGGCCTGCTGCCGGAGGTCCTGGCGCGCCTCGATGCCGCCGGCCGCCCGGTGGAGCTGCTGCGCGCGCGTACCGCCGGGGAGGCGGAGGCGGCGTGCCACGCCGCGGTGGCCGGCGGCGCCGGGGCGCTGGTCTCGGTCGGCGGCGACGGCACCGTGCACCGTGCGGTGCAGGCGGTCGCCGGCACGGCGGTGCCGTTCGGGCCGGTCCCGGCCGGCACCGGCAACGACTTCGCGGTGGACACCGGCTACCCGGCCGACCCGCTCGCCGCCGTCGACGTGATCGCCGCCGCGCTGGCCGCGGGCCGGACCCGCCCGGTGGACCTGGCCCGGCTGTCCCGGCCCGGCGACGACGACCGTTGGTTCGGTGCGGTGCTCGCGGCCGGCTTCGACGCGATCGTCAACGAGCGGGCCAACCGGATGCGCTGGCCGCGCGGTCGGCGCCGCTACGACCTGGCGATCCTGGTCGAGCTGGCGCGGCTGCGCCCCCGCCGCTACCGGCTCACACTCGACGGCGTGCCGCACGAGGTGGACGCGGTGCTGGTCGCGGTCGGCAACGCGGCCAGCTACGGCGGCGGCATGCGGATCTGTCCGGACGCCGACCCGACCGACGGGCTGCTGGACGTGGTGGTGGGCGGTCGCTTCGACAGGCGCACGCTGATGCGGGTCAAGCCTCGCATCTACCGGGGCACCCACGTCACGCACCCGCTGGTACGGACCTACCGGGCGCGGACGGTGGAGTTGGCCGCCGACGGCATCACCACGTACGTGGACGGCGAGCGGGCGTTCCCGTTGCCGGTGACCGTCACCGCCGTGCCGGCGGCGCTGCGGCTGCTGAGCTGACCACGGCCGGTGGTGGGGCGGCGGCGCGGACCGCGCCCGCGCTCGCGGCCACCACCAGCGCGATGGCGAGCACCTCGACCGGGTGCAGCGCCTGACCGAGGACCAGCCAGCCGGCCAGCGCGGCGATCGCCGGTCCGAGGCTCATCAGCACCGCGAACGTGGCGGTGGGCAGCCGCCGCAGCGCCGCCAGCTCCAGGCTGTAGGGCAGCACCGAGGCGAGCAGCGCCAGCCCGGCGCCGAGCCCCAGCACCGCCGGGTCGGTCAGCCGGCCGCCCGCGTCGACCAGCCCGATCGGCAGGGTGACAAGCGCCGCCACGGTGAGGGCCAGGGCCAGCCCGTCGGCCCGGGGGAACCGCGCGCCGACCCGGGCCGAGCAGACGATGTACGCCGCCCACATCGTGCCCGCCGCCAGCGCCAGCGCCGCGCCGACGGGGTCCAGCCGGTCGAAGCCGCCCTGCCCGAGCAGGGCGACCCCGGCCAGCGCCAGCCCGGCCCAGCACCACGCGGCGACCCGGCGCGCCCCGACCACGGAGAGCGCCAGCGGGCCGAGCACCTCCAGCGTCACGGCCGGCCCGAGCGGGATCCGTCCGATCGCCTGGTAGAAGATCGAGTTCATGCCGGCCAGGGCCAGCCCGAACGCGACCACGGCAGCCCAGTCGCCGCGCCGGTGCCCGCGCAGCCGGGGCCGGCACACGACGAGCATCAGCAGCGCGCCGAGAGTGAGCCGCAGCGTGACCGCCCCGGCCACCCCGGTACGCGGGAACAACGAGGCGGCCAGCGCGGAGCCGAACTGCACGGACAACGCCCCGCCGAGCACCAGCGCCACCCCACCGAGCCGGCCCGGCGGCAGGGGGCGGCGGGCGGTGCCGCCGCTGACCTCAGCCGGCATGCCGGACATCGGGCCGGGCACGCCGGCCCCGGCGCTCCGCCGGGCGGCCGGCCCGAGGCTCCGCCGCGCGGCCGGCTCGACGACCCGACGCGTGGCCGGTCACCGGACGCCGGCCAGGTCGAGCACGGCGCCCAGCCCGTTCGGCCGGCCGGGTTCGGCGCACGGCAGCACCAGCACGCCGCAGCCGGCCGCCACCGCGCCGGCGTCGGCCGGGGTGTCGCCCACCATCAGCGTGTGCTCCGGGTCGACGCCGAGCAGCCCGCAGGCCCGCAGGAAGATGCCCGGGTCCGGCTTGCAGCGCCCCACCTCGTACGACAGCGCGTACGCGTCGACAAGCGCGTCCAGGTCCCAGGCGGTGAAGAGCGGTCGCAGGTCGAAGCCGATGTTGCTGACCACCGCCGTCTTCACCCCGGCCGCCCGCAGCGCGCCGAGCACCGGCGCGGTGTCCGGGTACGGCAACCAGCCCTCGGGCACCAGCACCCGCTCGTAGAGCGCGTCGGCGAGCCCGTCGATGCCGGCGTCGACGGTCTCGGCCAGCCCGGTGTAGGCCCCCCGGTGGGCGTGCGGATAGAGGTCGCGGTCGGCCCACAGCTCGGCCAGCCGGGGCGGCACCCGGGCGGGCAGCGGGCCGCCGGCCCGGCCGGCGGTGAGCAGCCGGTCGGCGAGCGAGGTGGCCTTGATCCGGTCCAGTTCGACCCCGCAGGCGGCCGCGCCGGCGCGCACCCAGGCCAGCGGCTCCTCGACCTGGGCGAGGGTGCCGTGGAAGTCGAAGAGCACCGCCTCCACGGGCCGGCGGGACGGGCTCGGGCGGACGGCGTCGTCGGCGCCGCGCGAGGCGTGGGGCAGTTCGGTACGGTCCGGCACGTCGTGCACCCTACCGACCCGCTCCGACGGCCCTGCCGGACGGCCTTGACCGGTGGTCGTCGGCGGTACCGATTAATCTTGGATGCATGTCGAGCCCCGCCGAGCGGTACGCCGCGGCGCGCCGCCGGGCCGCGCAGGCCTACGCCTTCCCGGCCCTGGACGAATTCTCCCGCGATCTCGGGTTCGACCTCGACGACTTCCAGCGGGAGGCGTGCGAGGCCCTGGAGCGGGGCAGCGGCGTGCTGGTCTGCGCGCCCACCGGCGCCGGCAAGACGGTGGTGGGCGAGTTCGCCGTGCACCTGGCGCTGCGCGGCACGCCTGGTGGTGACGGGCCGGCCGTGCGGCGCAAGTGCTTCTACACCACGCCGATCAAGGCGCTGTCCAACCAGAAGTACCACGACCTGGTCGACCGCTACGGCGTCGCGCAGGTCGGCCTGCTCACCGGCGACAACGCGATCAACGGGGACGCGCCCGTGGTGGTGATGACCACCGAGGTGCTGCGCAACATGCTCTACGCCGGCTCGGCAACGCTCGAGGGCCTCGCCTACGTGGTGATGGACGAGGTGCACTACCTGGCCGACCGGTTCCGGGGCGGCGTGTGGGAAGAGGTGATCATCCACCTGCCGGAGTCGGTGACCCTGGTCTCGCTGTCGGCCACCGTCTCCAACGCCGAGGAGTTCGCCGACTGGCTGGTCACCGTGCGCGGCGAGACCGCGGTGGTGGTCTCCGAGCACCGGCCGGTGCCGCTCTGGCAGCACATGCTGGTCGGCAAGCGCATGTTCGACCTGTTCCACGACGCCGACGCGGCCCGCAAGCACGACGTCCACCCCGAGCTGCTGCGTCACACCCGGGACACGGTGCGCCGGCTGGAGCTGGGTGAGGGGCGCAGCGCCGGCCCCGGCGGCGGGCGGCGTGGCCCCCGCTGGCGGGGCCCGATGCGCCCGGACATCGTCGACCGGCTCGACCGGGAGGGGCTGCTCCCGGCGATCCTGTTCATCTTCAGCCGGGCCGGCTGCGACGCCGCCGTGCAGCAGTGCCTCGCCGCCGGCTTGCGGCTGACCTCGCCCGACGAGCGCGCCGAGATTCGCCGAGTGGTCGAGTCCAAGGTCACCGCGATCCCGGGTGAGGACCTGTCCGTGCTGGGCTACTGGGAGTGGCTCGACGGGCTGGAGCGTGGGCTCGCCGCCCACCACGCCGGCATGCTGCCCGCGTTCAAGGAGGTCGTCGAGGAGCTGTTCGTCCGCGGCCTGGTCAAGGCCGTCTTCGCCACCGAGACGCTCGCGCTGGGCATCAACATGCCGGCCCGCTGCGTGGTGCTGGAGCGCCTGGTCAAGTTCAACGGTGAGGCCCACGTCGACCTCACCCCGGGGGAGTACACCCAGCTCACCGGCCGGGCCGGCCGGCGGGGCATCGACGTGGAGGGGCACGCGGTGGTGGTCTGGTCGCCGGAGACCGACCCCCGGCACGTGGCCGGCCTCGCCTCCACCCGCACCTATCCGCTGCGGTCCAGCTTCCGGCCGTCCTACAACATGGCCGTCAACCTGGTCGGCAGCGTCGGCGCGGCGCCGGCCCGGGAGCTGCTGGAGTCCTCGTTCGCCCAGTTCCAGGCGGACCGCTCGGTGGTCGGCCTGGCGCGGCAGGTGCAGCGCAACACCGAGACGATCGAGGCGTACGGCGCGGAGGCCACCTGCCACCAGGGCGACTTCGACGCGTACTTCGCGCTGCGGGTGGCGATCGCCGACCGGGAGCGGGCCATCGCCCGGCAGGGGCAGACCCAGCGCAAGGCGGCGGCCGTCGCGTCGCTGGAGCGGCTACGGGTCGGTGACGTGATCCGGGTGCCGTCCGGCCGGCGGGCCGGCCTGGCCGTGGTCCTCGACCCGGCGACCGGTGGGTTCGGGGAGCCGCGCCCGCTGGTGCTCACCCAGGACCGCTGGGCCGGCCGGGTCAGCCCCGGCGACTTCACCACCCCGGCCGAGGTGCTCACCCGGATCCGGGTCCCGAAGCACTTCAACCACCGCTCCCCGGCGGCCCGGCGCGACCTGGCCGCCGCGGTCAGCGGCACCGGGCTGGACCGGCACGGCGGCCGGCGCGGCGGCCGGTCCCGTCAGGCGGTGGGGGAGGACCACCGGCTCAGCCAGCTCCGCGTCGAGCTGCGCGGGCATCCCTGCCACGCCTGCCCCGACCGGGAGGAGCACGCCCGCTGGGCGGAGCGCCGCCGCCGGTTGGAGCGCGACACCGAGGAGCTGCGGGAGCGGGTCAGCGGGCGGACGGGCTCCCTGGCCCGTACGTTCGACCGGATCGTGGCGCTGCTGACCGCGCGCGGCTACCTGGCCCCCGACGGTGAGGTCACCGACGCCGGCCGGACGCTGGCCCGGATCTGGACCGAGGCCGACCTGCTGGTCGCCGAGTGCCTGCGCCGCCGGGTGTGGGACGGGCTGTCCCCGGCCGAGCTGGCCGCCGCCGTGTCGGTGGTGGTCTTCGAGGCCCGGCGGGACGTCGACGAGCGGGCGTCGCTGCCGCGCGGTGCGGTCGGCGACGCGGTCGACGAGACGCTGAAGCTGTGGGGCGACATCGAGGCGGACGAGGCGGCCCGCGGTCTGGCCGTCACCCGCGAGCCGGATCTCGGCTTCGCCTGGCCGGTCTACCGGTGGGCGCGTGGGGAGGCGTTGGCCAAGGTGCTCGCCAGCGGGCACCAGATCGACGGCGAGATGCCGGCCGGCGACTTCGTCCGGTGGGCCCGACAGGTGGTCGACCTGCTCGGCCAGCTCGCCGACTCGGGTGGCGCGTCGACCGAGCTGCGCTCCACCGCGCGGCAGGCGATCTCGGCCGTGAACCGGGGCGTCCTGGCCTACCACGCCTCCGCCTGACGATCACTTTCGGTCACCGTCGGCGGTGAATCGACGCATCGCTGCGTCATCGCGACGGCACCCCCCGAACATGAGGGGGCCGCCGTCATGACTGGTCAGACACTGCCGGATCATTGCCGGGGCGCGTCGGGTCACGCGTCGGTAGCGGATCGGGGGAAGGTCACCGTGGGCGAGATCAATCATTTCGAGTACGGGTGGATCACACCCGCGCTCAGCTACGCGCTGTCCGTGCTCGGCTCGGCGCTCGGACTGGTCTGCGCGGGGCGGATCCGGACCGCCACCGGCGCCGGCCAGCGGGCCTGGTGGGGTCTGCTCGCCGCCTGGGCGTTGGGCGGCACCGCCATCTGGGCGATGCACTTCATGGCCATGCTCGGCTTCGCGGTCACCGGCACCCGGATCCGGTACGACGTGCCGCTGACCGCCGCCAGCACGGTGATCGCGATGGGTGCGGTCGGCATCGGCCTGGCCATCGTGGGCACCGGTCGGCTCACCGCGACCCGGCTGCTCGCCGGCGGCTTCTTCACCGGTGCCGGGGTGGCCGCCATGCACTACACCGGCATGGCGGCGATGCGGCTGGACGGCACGCTCGGCTACGACCCGCTGCGGGTGACGCTCTCCGTGGTGATCGCGCTGGTGGCCGCCACGGTGGCGCTCTGGCTGGCGATGACCGTCCGGCGCGGCGTCGCCATCATCGCCTCCGCGCTGGTCATGGGCATCGCCGTGAACGGCATGCACTTCACCGGCATGAGCGCGCTGTCGGTGCACCTGCACGAGGGCCGGGGCGCGGCCACCGGAGGCACCGAGGTCAGTGGTCTGCTGGTGCCGATCGTGCTCGCGGTGGTCTTCGGCGTGGTCGGGCTGGTCTACGCGCTGCTCGCCGCGCCGTCCGACGACGACCGGGCCGGCGCCGCGTACGTGGCGGCACGGCTGGACGGCGCGTCGCCGGTGGCCGAGGCCGAACCGGCGCCGGACCCGGTGGGCCTGCGCGCCCGGTCGGCACCGACCTCCTCGACACCGCCCGCCGCGACACCGGACCCGGTCGGCCTGCGGGCCCGGTCGACGCTGGCCCAGCCAGGCGCGCAGTTCCCCTCCCGCCGGAACACCGACCGACGCCCCTGACCCGCTCCCGCCCCCCAGGGCCCACGGCCCACGGCCACTAATTCACGGAAAGAGTGGCCATCCCGCCCGGAATGGCCACTCTTTCCGTGAAATAGCGCGGGGCGGGGGCGCGGCGGGGGCGGCGTGGGTGACGGGGTGCGGGGCGGCGCGGGGCGACGCGCCGGGTGCGGGGCGGCGGGGCGGGAAGGGGTGGGTCAGGGGCGGGGAGGGGTGGGTCAGGGGCGGGGGGTGGCGAGCGCGTCGACCAGGCGTCGGCAGGAGCCGGCCAGGTTCCACCGCTGCGCCAGGTCGAGCAGTCGGTCCGGGTCGGCCGGGGACGTCGGCAGCGTCGGGTCCAGCTCGGGCAGCGGCACGTCGGTGGCGACGCGGACCACCTTGGGCGCCACGGCCAAATAGTCGCGGGCGGCGTCGAGCTTGCCGCGCAGGCCCGGCGCGAAGCCGGAAGCGGGATCGTCGAGCGCGGCCAGGATGCCGTCGAGGCCGCCGTAGCGGTCGATCAACCGGGCGGCGGTCTTCTCACCCACCCCGGGAACGCCCGGCAGGCCGTCGCTCGGGTCGCCGCGCAGCGCGGCGAAGTCGGCGTACCGGTCGGCGGGCACGCCGTAGCGGGCCCGAACCGCGGCGTCGTCGCAGTCGTCCAGCTTGGCCACGCCCCGCCCGACGTAGAGCAGGCGTGTCGGGTGGTCGTCGTCGACGAGCTGGAACAGGTCGCGGTCGCCGGAGACCACCTCGACCGGCCCCGGCTGGGTCACCGAGAGCGTGCCCAGCACGTCGTCGGCCTCGTAGCCGGTCGCGCCGACCGCCGGGACGCCGAGCGCGTCGAGCACCTCGAGGATCATCGGCACCTGCGGGGAGAGTGTGTCCGGCACGACCTCGCCACCCTGCGGCGCGACCCGGTGCGCCTTGTACGACGGCAGCAGCTCCACCCGCCAGGCCGGCCGCCAGTCGTGGTCCAGCGTGCAGATCATCCGGTCCGGCCGGCGGGTGCGCACCAGTTGGGCGAGCATGTCGAGGAAGCCGCGCACGGCGTTGACCGGCTGGCCGTCGCCCGTCTTCGCCGCCGACTCGGGAATGCCGAAGTAGGCGCGGAAGTAGAGGCTGGGGGAGTCGATCAGCAGGATCGGGGGTCGGTGTGCCACGCCGACCAGGGTGGCACAGCCCACCGACGAGGTGGGGGACGCACCCGTGCGCCTGGAAACCGGCGGCCCGGTGAGCGCCGGTGCGCGCAGACTGGCCCGGTGAGCTTCGTACCCGGTCTGATCCTGGCCCGCCGGTTCCACGACGAGGTGGTGGCCCCGCTGCTGGCCCGCCGGCTGCCCGGCCTGCGGTACGCCGCCGGCCTGCTCGACGGCGGCTCCGAGCTGTTCGGCCTCGACACGCCCCGCTCCACCGACCACGACTGGGGTCCGCGTAACCAGGTGTTCGTGGCGGACGCGGCGCGGGTGCCCGAGGTGCGCGCGGTGCTCGACGCGGAGCTGCCGGGGGAGTTCCTCGGCTGGCCGGCCCGGTTCGTCGGTGGCCCGACGGTCCGGCTCGGGGTGGCCCGGGCGGACGGTGACCGGCACGGGGTGAGCGTCGACGAGCTCGGGGCGTGGCTGCGGGACCGGCTGGGTGTCGATCCGCGGGCCGGCCTGACGGCGGCGGACTGGCTGGCCACGCCGACGCAGCGACTCGCCGAGCTGACCGGGGGCGCGGTGTTCCACGACGGGCTGGACGGGGCGCTCACCGCCGTCCGCGCGCGGCTGGCGTGGTACCCGGACGACGTGTGGCGGCACGTGCTGCTGGCCGGCTGGCAGCGGGTGGCGCAGGCCGAGCACCTGGCCGGCCGGTGCGCCGAGGTCGGCGACGACCTGGGCAGCCGGATCGTCGTCGCCGGGCTGGCCCGTGACCTGATGCGCCTCGGCCTGGTGCTGCACCGCCGCTGGCCGCCGTACCCGAAGTGGCTCGGCACGGTCTTCGCCGGCCTGCCGGCGGCGGCGCCGGTCCGGGACGCGCTGGCGGTCGCGCTCGGGCCCGGCGACTGGCCGGTCCGGCAGGCTGGTCTGGTGCGGGCCCTGGAGACGGTGGCGGCCTGGACCAACGACGCCGGGCTGGCCGCGTCCGTGGACCCGACCGCCCGTCCGTTCCACGACCGACCGTTCCTGGTGCTGCACGCGGGTCGGTTCGTCGAGGCGCTGCGCGCGGCGATCGACGACCCGGAACTGCGCGACCGGCCACCGGTCGGCGCGGTGGACCAGTACGTCGACAACGTCGACGTGCTCACCCACTCGGACCGGGTCCGGCGGGTCGCGGCGGCGGTGACCGCGACGGGGTGAGGCGCGACCAGTTTGCTTTGTTCCGGACTTTTCACAAGGTGCGAAAAAAGCAGGGGAAGTCGCTGCCGGGAATTGACATGCGCCACTGCGTGCGGGGATGGTCCACCGCACGGGCGGCCACCCTGGCACGCCCGTGCCCGTTCCCCGCACTCCACCCGTCCCGGAGCTGCCCATGTCACCCCTTCCGCCCGTCCGCCGCCGGCCGGTCCGCCGGCTGCTCGCCGCGCTGGCCGCGCTGCTCGCCGCCGGAGCGCTGACCGCCCCGGCGGGGCCGGCCCGCGCCGCCGACCCGCTGCTGTCCCAGGGCCGACCCACCACCGCCTCCTCGACCGAGAACGCCGGCACCCCGGCGTCCAACGCCACCGACGGCAACACCGGCACCCGCTGGTCCAGCGCGTTCGCCGATCCCCAGTGGATCCAGGTCGACCTCGGCGCGACCGCCACCGTCTCCCGGGTCAGCCTGGCCTGGGAGGGGGCGTACGCGCGGGCCTACCAGGTGCAGACCTCCACCGACGGCGCCACCTGGACCACGGTGTTCAGCACCACGAACGGGGACGGCGGCACCGACGACCTGACCGTCAACGGCACCGGCCGCTACGTGCGGGTGTACGGCACCGCGCGGGCCACCGCCTACGGCTACTCGCTCTGGGAGTTCCAGGTCTACGGCACCACCGGCGGCGGCAGCGGCTGCGACACCGCGACGAACGCGGCCCAGGGCCGGCCGGCCACCGCCTCGTCGACCGAGAACGCCGGCACCCCCGCCTCGGCGGCGGTCGACGGCGACCCGGGCACCCGCTGGGCCAGCGCCGCCGCCGACCCGCAGTGGCTCCGCGTCGACCTGGGCAGCGTGCGCACCGTCTGCCGGGTGGTGCTCACCTGGGAGGCCGCGTACGCGCGGGCGTACCAGATCCAGACCTCGACCGACGGCGCCACCTGGACCTCGGTCTACAGCACCACCAGCGGCGACGGCGGCACCGACGCGGTGACCGTCAGCGGTTCCGGCCGCTACCTACGGGTGTACGGCACGGCGCGGGCCACCGGCTACGGCTACTCGCTCTGGGAACTCGCCGTCAACACCACCGGCGGCGGCACCGTGCCCGGCGGGGGGCCGCTCGGGCCCAACGTGCTCACGTTCGACCCGTCGATGTCGGCCACCACCATCCAGACCCAGCTCGACGCCGTCTTCCGCGCCCAGGAGTCGAACCAGTTCGGCACCGAGCGGTACGCGCTGCTGTTCAAGCCGGGCGACTACTCCGGCATCAACGCCCAGATCGGCTTCTACACCTCGATCATGGGGCTCGGCCGGAACCCCGGGGACGTGCGCATCCACGGCGACGTCACGGTGGACGCCGGCTGGTTCGGCGGCAACGCCACCCAGAACTTCTGGCGTTCGGCGTCGAACATGCAGGTCTTCCCGTCCGCCGGGTTCACCCGTTGGGCGGTGTCGCAGGCCGCGCCGTTCCGCCGGATGGACATCCAGGGTGACCTGAACCTGGCCCCGAACGGCTACGGCTGGGCCAGCGGCGGCTACATCGCGGACAGCCGGGTGACCGGCGTGGTCCAGCCGTACTCCCAGCAGCAGTGGTACACCCGGGACAGCAACGTGGGCGGCTACCTCAACGCGGTCTGGAACGTGACCAACTCCGGCGTGGTCGGCGCGCCCGCCACCAGCTTCCCGAACCCGCCGTACACCACGCTGGCGCAGACCCCGGTCAGCCGCGACGTGCCCTACCTCTACCTCGACAGCGGCGGCGCCTACCAGGTGTTCGTGCCGTCCACCCGGACCAACGCGGTCGGCGCGTCCTGGCTGGGCGGCGCCACGCCCGGCACGTCGATCCCGCTGAGCCAGTTCTACGTGGCGAAGCCCGGTGACTCGGCGGCCACCATCAACACCGCGCTGGCCCAGGGGCTGAACCTGCTGTTCACGCCCGGCGTCTACGCCGTCGACCGGACCATCGCGGTCAACCGGCCCGGCACGGTCGTGCTCGGCATCGGCTACCCGACGCTGGTGCCGCAGAACGGTGTGGTGCCGATGACGGTCGCCGACGTCGACGGGGTCCGGCTCGCCGGGCTGCTGTTCGACGCCGGCGCGGTGAACTCGCCGGTGCTGTTGCAGGTCGGCCCCGCCGGCTCGGCGGCCCGGCACGCCGCCGACCCCACCTCCGTGCAGGACGTGTTCTTCCGCATCGGCGGCGCGCACGCCGGAAAGGCGACCACCAGCCTGGTGGTCAACCAGGACGACGCGCTGATCGACCACATCTGGGCCTGGCGGGGCGACCACGGCACCGGCATCGGCTGGACCGTGAACACCGCCGACACCGGCCTGATCGTCAACGGCGACAACGTCACCGCGCTCGGGCTCTTCGTCGAGCACTACCAGAAGCACGAGGTGATCTGGAACGGCGAGAACGGGCGCACCATCTTCTTCCAGAACGAGCTGCCGTACGACCCGCCGAACGCCGCCGCCTGGACGAACGGTTCCCGGGTCGGGTACGCGGCGTTCAAGGTCGCCGACGCGGTCACCTCGTTCGAGGGCTGGGGGATGGGCAGCTACTGCTACTTCAACGTGGACCCGACCATCGCCGCCTACCACGCCTTCGAGGCCCCGACCCGGGCTGGTGTGCGGTTCCACGACCTGCTCACCGTCTCGCTGGGCGGCAACGGGTCGATCACCCACGTCATCAACGACACCGGTGGCCCGGCACAGGGCACGAACACCGTGCCGGTCAACGTGGTCAGCTATCCCTGACCGGGCCCGGGGCGGCCGGCACGCGCCGGCCGCCCCGTCGGCTCGGGATCTCCGGCCGCCGCCGGCTCAGGAGCTGCGGGCGGGGGCCGGATCGGGCGTCGCGGCGTGCTCGCCGTGGGCGTCGGGCCCGACCGGGGCGAGCGCGAGCGCCCGCGCGGCGGCGAAGCCGACCAGCGGGCGGTAGATCCGGACCGAGTCGGCGAGCGCGGAGAAGTGCGATCCCGAGTTGCCGGCGTGGTAGCGGGTGGCGATGTCGACCTGCTCGATCGGCAACCCGGCCCGGACGGCGTCCAGCAGCACGTTCATCTCGTACTCGAAGCGGTCGCCGGGGACCGAGGTGAGCCGGTGCAGCAGCCCGGCCGGGTAGGCGCGCAGCCCGGTCTGGGTGTCCCGCACGTCCCGGCCGGTGGCCAGCCGGAACGCGGCCCGGGTCGCCGCGTTGCCGAACCGGCTGCGCGCCGGGACCTCGCCGTCGAACCGGCGCACCCCCAGCGTCTGGGCGCCGGTGTCACGCATCCGGTCGACCACCCGGACCACGTCGGAGACCAGGTGCTGGCCGTCGGCGTCCACACAGACCACATCCTCGCCCGGGCGGTGCGTCAGGGCGTACCGGAAGCCGGTGCGCAGCACCACGCCCTTGCCCCGGTTGACCCGGCGGCGCAGCACGGTCGCGCCCCGGGCGCGGGCGTCGGCGAGCACCGCGGCGGCGTCCGGGCCGCTGCCGTCGTCGACGACCAGCACGGACGCCCCGGGCAACGCGGCGGTCAGGTCGGTGACGAGCGGCGGCAGCCGGTCACCCGGCCGGTACACCGGCACCAGCACGATCACGGAACCTCCCGGGGTGGCGTCGTCCGCCGGCGCGGCCCGCCGGGTGGATCGACGAGCGCGTTCTACCCCGCGCGTCGGGCCGCGAATCCCCGCGTGCCGAGCAGCCGTTCCACGCGGTGGGCGGCGCGGGTCAGCCCACGTTCGCGGCGCAACAGCGCCTCCGGGGTACGCAGGCCCAGATAGCCGATCCGGCAGGCCACCCGGGCCGCCCGTTCGCGTCCGGCCGGCACCGCGTCCGGGCCGGTCACCGGCACGTCCAGCAACTGCGCGCCGCGCAGCCGGAGCGCCCGCGCGGCGAGCAGCCGGATGCGGGGCAGGTGCCACGGATGGGAGACCAGCCCGAGCGGACGGGCGGGGGTGAACCCGGCCGCGCCGAGCAGTCCGTCCTGGACGGTGAGCGCGAGGTTCTGCAACGTGGTGCGGGAGCGCGTCTCGGCGTCCAGCCGGGCGTACGCGTCGAGGCCGGCGTCGCGGGCGAGCGCCCGCATCAGCTCACCCTCGCGGCAGCCCGCCGGCGGGTCCGGCGCCCCGGCCGGCCCGTGCGGCCAGCCGCCGGTGAACACCACCTGGGCGTCGGGAGCGGCCCGGAACTCGGCCGCGTGGGCACGGACGTACGCGACGGCGGCCCGGGTGCGGGCGACACCCTCGGCGGTGAGCCGGTAACCGTGGTCGTCGGCCACCACCCCCCGGCCGAAGACCAGCAGCACGGTCGCGGTCGGCGTCATGTGCTCACGCTACGGCCCGGGTGGGGGCGGGCCGGCGGCGGCCCGAAGGGGGAGGGCCGCCGCCGGCCGCCCGGTCAGGAGGTGGGGAAGTTGTCCGGGGTACGGATCCGGTTGCGCAGGTACGCGCCGGACTCGGTCAGCACCGACGTGCCGGTGAAGTTCCCCGCCGCGCAGGTGCCCGGGCGCAGCGCCGCGCTGCCCTCGGGCGCGTCCGAGAACGTCCAGTTGGCGTAGCTGATCTTCAGCCGGTCGAGCAGGTCGAGCCAGGCGTTGCTGCTGGCCGTGTCGACCGCGCCGTCACCGGTGTAGGTCACCGTGCCGAACTCGGTGACGAACAGCGGCAGCCGGGCGGCGGCCCGCTGCACCTCGTTGCGGTAGTTGTCCCTGTGCGACGCGGCGTAGAAGTGGAACGTGTACATGATGTTCTCCGCCCGGACCGGGTTGTTGACGATCTCGTCGGAGTTGCCGCCGTCGGACACGCCGAGCGAGGACCAGCCCCGGGTGCCGACGATGATCACGGCGTCCGGGTCGTTCGCCCGGATCACCGGGATGACCTGCTCGGCGTAGTTGCGGATGGTCGACCAGCTCACCCCGTTGGGCTCGTTGGTGATCTCGTAGATGACGTTCTTCTTGGCCGCGTTGCGCGCCGACACGGTGGCGAAGAACGTCTTGGCCCGGTCCAGGTTGTAGGTCGGGTCGCCGGGGGTCAGCGTGTGGAAGTCGATGAGCGCGTACATGCCCCGGGCCTCGG
Source organism: Micromonospora sp. NPDC049201 (assembly GCF_055586805.1). Taxonomy (NCBI): domain Bacteria; kingdom Bacillati; phylum Actinomycetota; class Actinomycetes; order Micromonosporales; family Micromonosporaceae; genus Micromonospora; species Micromonospora sp. NPDC049201. The sequence continues at coordinate 268,235 of NZ_JBVJHM010000011.1, forward strand.
CCTTGTCGACGAGCGTGTTCACCTGGTTGGTGAACGCGGCCGGGTTCGTCTCGTAGCCCTGCTCCTGCACGTACATCGCGATGCGCAGCAGGTCGGCCTGCCAGTCGTTGGCGAGCGCGTTGAGGGAGGTGTCGGTGTAGCAGTTGGCGAACCACTGCAACCCGTGCGTGCTCATGCCGCGCAGTTGGATCGGGCGGCCGTACTGGTTGCAGAGGTTGACCCCGCAGACCCGGAGCTGCCCGTTGATCGCGACCGGTGTGGTGCCGGTGGGCGGTGGCGGGGTGGTCGGCGGGGGAGTGGTCGGGGGTGGCGGCGGTGTGACGGTGGGGGGCGGCGTGCTGGTGCCGCCGGTGCAGACCGTGCCGTTGAGCGTGAACGAGGTCGGGTTCGGGTTCGACCCGGTCCACGAGCCGTTGAAGCCGACGGTGGTGCTGGCGCCGGTGCCGAGCGCGCCGTTGTAGTCCAGGCTGCGCGCGGTCACCGCGGTGCCGCTCTGCTGCCAGGTGGCCGACCAGCCCTGCACCACCCGCTGGCCGCCGTCGGGGAAGCTGAAGCCCAGCGTCCAGTTGCTCACCGGGTCGCCCAGGTTCTTCACTGTCACGTTGGCGGTGAAGCCGCCCTGCCAGGAGTTGGTGGTGTAGGTGACGGCGCAGCCGGTCGCCGCCATCGCGTCCGTCGTCGGCATGACGGCGGTCGCCGCCAGGGCGAGCGCGCCGACCGCGCCGCCGACGAGCAGATGCCGCCGGGACGGGCGAGAAGTCGAGAACATGCGGGAAGGTCCCATCTGGTGGGTGGTGATCGGACGGTGCCCGTCGTCAACCTGCCCGGAAAGCCCGACGTGGCGGCCTGGGGAGCGCTCCCACGCCAGAGGGTAGAGGCGTACGCCGATACGTGCAACCGGCGGATCAGCGCCGGGAGCGTCGTCCGCCGTAGAGCCGCAGCGCGTTGCAGACGTCGAACACGCCGGGCACGTCCCAGGCCAGCTCGGCGGCGACCCGGCGGGTCTCCGGATCGGCGACCAGGCCGGCGAGGATGACCACCCGGTTCTGCACGGTGACCGTGATCTGCTGCCGCCGGGTGGTCCAGTCGGCACTGAGCCGCTGGGCGACCAGGGAGGCCAGCCGCACGTCCGCGCCGTCGGGCTCCGGCCCGTCGCCGGCGAACGGGAAGTCGGGGTACGGCCAGGGCATCATCACTGCGGGAAGCTCCTTCTGCTCGCTCATGACCTCGGGTCGGGTGCGGCACCCGACGCCGGGACGCGGTCGTCGACGACGGAGAACACGCCGTCGAGCCGCATGGTGTGCAACACGGTCAGCACGAACCGCGACGGCGCCACCAGGCACAGCCGCCGGCCAGTCCGCCGAGCCTCCTGGTGCGCGCGGACCAGCAGGCCGAGGCCGACGGAGTCGATCACCTCCAGGCCGGCGAGGTCGACCAGCACCCGCTCGCCCCGGACGTGCCGGTCGGTCAGTGCCCGGCGGACCGCCTCGGCGGAGTCCGTCTCCGGCGCGGCCGGTTGCCCCCCGACCTGCTCCAGGTCGTCCAGGCCCAGCCCGTCGTCGGCGACCATCGCCCGAGCGCTGCACCGGGGGCAGTGGTGCGGTCCGGAGGCGAACGGGGAACCGACCCAGTCGTGCTCGAAGACCAGCGTCCACACCACCTCGGCGTCCGGCAGCGTGGCGCCCGTGCCGGTCACGCTGTCGCCGCAGGTGTCGCAGATCAGCATCATCAGGTGTTCCGCCGGTACGACCGTCACACCTCCTCCTTCCGCCGGGCCCCCGGGTCGGGCGGCGCCGACCGTTCCGCCCCGGGCCGGCCGGCGGCCAGCACCGCGAGGATGACGGCCAGGGCGGCGAAGCCGCACTGCACCAGCAGGGACACCAGCACGGTGCCGTCCGGCCGTCGGTCGACCAACCCGGTCACGATCGCGCCGAGCAGCGCGGCGGCCACCCCGAGCGCGAGGGTCAACCAGACCGGTACGGCCTTTCGTCCCGGGACGGCCAACCGTCCCAGCCCGCCCACCGCGAGTCCCACGACGAGCGCCCCGACCAGCGTGCCGACGGTCACCACTCCTCCTCAGCGCGGCGCGGACGAGACCCGGGCCCGGCCGCGCGTGGCCGGGCGGGGCGTGTCGACGATGGGGACGGTCAGGCCGAGCCCGGCGGTGGCCAGGATGCGCCGGATCCGGGGATGCGGGTTGCTCAGCGTGAGAGTTCCGTCACGCCTGGCGAGTTGGCGGTGCACGTCCAGCAGCAGTGCGATGGCGGCGGCGTCCACGTGCCGGCACTCGGCCAGGTCGATCGTCACCGCGCGGGGGCGCAGCGCCAGGATCTGATCCAGCACGTGGGTGACCTCGGGGAGTCCGGCCAGGCCCAGTTCCTCGGTGATCTCCACCCGGACGTGCGGCACGGTGGGCTCCGGCGGGGAGGGCGGCAGGCTGGTGGTCATCAGATCGCTTCCGTGACGGGTTCCGGTCCGCTCCCACTCTGGGCGGTGACCGTGGAGGTCACCGGACGGTTGGATGACGGTTCGATGACAAAAACCACGAACGGCCGGCGCGATTGGGCGACCCGTGCTGGGCCGGTCATGATGCCCATATGACGGCCGTACTGGTGATCGAGGACGACGACCGTATCCGGCTCGCGCTCCAGCTCGCGCTGGAGGAGGAGGGCTACCAGGCCGACGGGGCGGCGACCGCGGAGGAAGGGCTGCGTCGGCAGCGGGAGAACCCGGCCGACTACGTGCTCGTCGACCTGATGCTGCCCGGCATCGACGGCTTCGACTGCATCCGTCAGTTGCGCCGCGACGACGACGTCCCGGTCGTGGTGATCAGCGCCCGCGACGACACCCACGACATCGTCGCCGCGCTGGAGGCCGGCGCCGACGACTACGTGGTCAAGCCGGTCGCGATCAAGGAGCTGTCGGCCCGGCTGCGGGCGCTGCGCCGGCGGGTCCGGACCGTGGCCGGCCCCGCCCCCGCCCAGTTCTTCGGCGACCTGGAGATCAGTGCGGAGGCCGGCGAGGTGCGCCGCTCGGGCCACCCGGTGCCGGTGACCCGCACCGAGTTCCGGCTGCTCTGCGAGCTGGCCGAACACGCCGGTCGGGTGCTGTCCCGGCAGCAACTGCTGAGCCGCGTCTGGGGCTACGAGACCGGTGACGAGCGGCTGGTCGACGTGCACGTGGGCCGGCTGCGGCAGAAGATCGAATCGGATCCGGCCAACCCCCGCCACCTGGTCACGCTCCGGGGCCTCGGCTACAAGCTGCAACGATGAGTCGACCCGGACTGCGCGCCCGGGTCACCGCCGCGTTCGCCGTCGGCGCGCTGCTGCTGGCCGCGCTGATGGCGCTCTTCTCGTACGACCTGACCCGTCGTTCGCTGCTCGACGAGCGTGAGCGCACCGCGGTCCGGGCCGCGTACTACGACGCCGGGGTGGTCCGGTCGGGGCTGGACACCGGTGCGCCGGACGTGGTGGCGGTGCTGCGCTCGCTGGACACCGGCAGCGCCCGGCGTCCGCTGCTGCACCTGCGTACCGGCTGGTACGCCCGCACCGCCGACGTGGGTGCCAGTTCGGTGCCGGCGGAACTGCAACGCGTGGTCGCCGACGGGCAGCCCGCCGTGCAGCGGATCCGCCTCGACGGGCAGCCGACGCTGCTGGTCGGGGTGCCGCTCCCGGGCGAGCTGGGTTACTACGAGCTGACTTCGCTGCGTGAGGTGGAGGACACGTTCCAGGTGGTCGGGCTGGCGCTGACCGCGGTGGCCATCATGATCGCCGGGGCCGGCGCGGCGCTGGGCTGGTACGCCACCCGCAGCAGCCTCCGCCCGCTCACCGCGGTCGCCGACGCCGCCGAGCGGATCGCGGCCGGCGACTTCGCCACCCGACTGGACCCGACCACCGACCCGGATCTCACCCGCCTGTCCAGCTCGTTCAACGAGATGGTCGACAAGCTGGTGCAGCGGATCGACCGGGACCGGCGGTTCGCCGCCGACGTCAGCCACGAGCTGCGTTCCCCGCTCCAGACGCTGGCCGCGGCGGCGAGCGTGCTGAACCGTCGCAAGGAGCACCAGGACGAGCGCACCGCCACCGCGGCCGGCCTGGTCGCCGACGAGGTGGCCCGGTTCCAGCGGCTGGTCGACGATCTCATCCAGCTCGCCCGCACCGAGCAGCCCGCGCACCGGCAGACCGTCGACGTGGCCGAGTTGGCGCGGGCCGCCTGCCGGGAACGGTCGTTGCCGGAGGGCCTGGTGGAGGTGGCCGACGGGGTGCCGCACCAGTGGTGGGTCGACCGCCGCCGGTTCGCCCAGGTGCTGCTGAACCTGCTGGAGAACGCCGAGCGGTACGGCGGCGGCCCGGTCGCGGTCCGCCTCGGCGCGGCGGACGGGGTGGGCGTCCTGGAGGTCGACGACGAGGGGCCGGGGGTGCCGCCGGGGGACCGGGAGGCCATCTTCGACCGGTTCGTCCGGGGTCGGGCCGCACACGCCCGGGCCGGCACCGACGGTACCGGCCTCGGGTTGGCCCTGGTGGCCCAGCACGCCGCCGCGCACGGCGGCACGGCCACCGTGCTGGACCGGAACCGGGGCGCCCGGTTCCGGGTCGAGCTGCCGGGAGCGGTCCGGTGACGCGGCGGGCGGTTCCGGGTCTCGCCGCCGGCCGGCGGCCGACCGTGCGACGGCTGGTTCCGGCGCTGCTCGCGGTCGTGCTGCTGGCCGGCTGCGGCGTGCCGGTCGACGACGAGCCCCGGCTGGTGCAGCCGCCGCCCGGGCGGTTCCCGACGCCGGCGGGCACCACCACGGCCGACCCGGACGGGCGGGTGGACGAGCCGTTCTGCTTCGTACGCGACGACGGGCTGGCGGTGGTCACCCGCCGGGTGGACGGCCTGCCCGGGGTGGACGCCCACCTCCAGCACCTGCTGGCCGGGCCGGACCAGACGGAGCGTCGGCGAGGGCTGGCCACCGCGTTGCCGGGCACGGTGGCGGTGGCCGGCGCGGCGCTGGCCGGCACCGTCGCCACGGTCGACGTGCGGCAGGCCGGCGAGGAGACCGGTCGTAACGACGAGGTGCTCGCGTTCGGGCAGATCGTGTGCAGCCTGACCCAGCGACCGGACGTGGACAGCGTCGCGTTCCGTAGGGACGGCGAGCCGCTGGAGGTGCCGCGCGCCGACGGAAGCGTGTCGGCACTGCCGCTGACCGCCGCTGATTACCGTCCGCTGCTACCGCGCTGATTTTTTGTCCACTTATGAGGCAAACATCCATCGGCCGTTCGGTTGATTTGCTGGTGAACTTTGGTCTAGTGTTGCTCCCACGACCGGTGTGGGGGTCCCACCCGTTCTTCGAGGACAGGAAGGGCAGCATGACCACGATGACCATGGCACCGTCCGCCACCGAGGTGCACCGCGCGCCGCAGACCGGTGAGGAGTCCCGTGCCAGCGAGCTGATCGCGGCGCTCGCCGAACTGCCGGCGGACCACCCGAAGCGGGCCGCCCTGCGTAACCAGGTCATCGAGGCGTGGCTGCCGCTGGCCAACCACCTGGCCGCCCGCTACAGCGGTCGCGGCGAGCCGGCCGGTGACCTCGCGCAGACGGCCGCGCTGGGCCTGATCAAGGCGGTGGACCGGTTCGACGCCTCCCGCGGCGTCGACTTCGCCGGCTTCGCCATCCCGACCATCCTCGGCGAGATCAAGCGGCACTTCCGCGACCGCACCTGGAACATCCGGGTGCCGCGCCGCCTCCAGGAGCTGCGGCTGCGCATCTCCGAGGCGAACAGCTCGCTGACCCAGACGCTCAACCGGGCGCCGACCGTCGCCGACATCGCCACGCACCTCGGCGTCACCGAGGAAGAGGTCCTGGAGGGCCTGGAGGGCGCGCGCGCCTACAACGCGGTCTCGCTCTCGACCCCGATCGGCGACGGCGACAGCGCCACCGAGCTGGGCGACACGCTCGGCATCGACGACAACGAGTACGAGCTGGCCGACCTGCGCGCCTCGCTCGGCCCGGCGCTGGCCACGCTCGACGAGCGGGAGCAGAAGATCCTCACGCTCCGCTTCTACGGCAATCTGACCCAGAGCGAGATCGCCGCCAAGGTCGGTGTCTCCCAGATGCACGTGTCGCGGCTGCTCGCCCGCGCCCTGACCAAGCTGCGGGGCCAGCTCACCGAGGCCTGATCCACCGCCGCTGATGCCGCCACCTCGCCGAGGTGGCGGCATCACGCGTGTCAGCGGCCGATCACCAGGTCGACGGCGGGGGCGGCGGCACCACCGGGGGGCGGTCGTCGCAGGTGATGGTGTTGGGCAACAGCCACGGGGCGAGCCATCCGCCGTCGTTGCCGCCGAGGTCGGCCACGGTGAACTCCGACCCGGCCGGGGTGAAGTGGAACGAGCCGCAGTTGTTCACCCCGACCGCGCCCACGTTGCGCGCGTCCACGCCGGCGAAGCTCGCGCCGCCGGCGGTCCGGGCGCTCACCACCGACGTGCCGGTGCCGTCGACCCGGACGTCGCGGAACACGACGCCGTCGATGCGGACCTGGTCCTTCACCGGCCAGTCGCTGACCAGCATGATCGCGTTGTAGGTGCTGTCCAGGTAGGCGTCGCCGGTCACCTGGATGTCGGCGTCGATGCCGCGGTCCAGCGCGTAGAACCAGATCGCGCCGAGGCCGATGTTCCAGTTCAGGTCGTAGGTGCCGGCCCGGACCGTGGTGTTGCCGGTGATCCGGATGCGGCCGGCGAACGGCTCGGCCCCGAACCGGGCGCCGAGGTGGATCGCGCTGCCCTCGCGTACCGGGTCGGCGACCAGGTTGTGCGCCACGGTCAGGTCGGCGCCGCCGTACAGCGCGATGCCGTTGGCCAGCACGGGGGACTGCACCGTGTTGTACGCGAACGTGTTGCCCGCGTTCGCGGTCCCTTCCGACCACATGGCCAGCGCGTCGTCGCCGCTGTTGCGGACCACCGAGTTGGTCACCGAGGAGTGCGTGACGCCGGTGTGGAAGTTGAGGCCGTCGGCGATCTGGTCGACGATGACGGTGTTCGTGACCCGCAGCCCGGTCATCGGCCCGTCGAACCACATGCCGACCTTGGTGTGGTGCAGGTAGAGGCCGTCGATCGTGCTGTGGTTGAGCGCGCCGCCGAGCGCGTTGACCTGGTCGGTGTCGATCCGCTCGCGGACGTCGCCCTCGATGGTGAAGCCGGAGAGGTGGACGTCGCGGCTGCCGCCGTCGGCGGCGTCGCGTCCGTAGAAGCCGACGCCGGTGTGCCGGGAGCCGTCCGGCGCCGGCGTGTCCAGGGCGACCTCGCGTCCCGTCACGACGGTGTACCAGCTTCCGGCGCCCACGATCGTCACGTCGTCGACGATCACGTGCCGGTTGACCTGGAACCGGCCCGGCGGCAGGTAGAGCGGACGGTCCACCCGCCGGGCGTACGCGACGGCCCGGTCGAACGCGTCGGCGGACTCCCGCCGCCCGGTCGGGTCGGCGCCGAAGGCGAGCACGTTGACCGCGCGGGGCACCACCCGGGGCGGGGCGATCAGGTGTGCGTCCAGCAGGTCGATCACCGTCCAGGCGGCGGCCGTCCCGGTCGGCGCGGTCAGTCGGACCACCTCGCCGGCGCGGTGGGTGCGCCCGAGCAGCAGCCGCTGCTCGTCGTAGAAGTGGTGCGGCCGGAACGGCTTGGCGATCACCGGGGTTGGCGTGGTGGCCGCCGGCACGCAGGAGCACTCGGTGATCCACCAGTCCGGGTGCAGCAGGTCGGCGTCGGGGTCGTTGGTGAACGGGTACTGGTTGTAGAGCCAGGCGTACGCCGAGGTGAGCCGCATCGTGCGGGCGGGCGCGCGCCCGACGTCGACCCGCAGCGGCGCGGTGATGCCGCCGCCGCCCGGCGCGTCCGGGATGCTGTACCGCACGGTCAGCGCGTTGGTGGCCCGGGGCAGCGTGAACTCGACGTGCTGGCCGGGGAGCAGGCGCACGGCGCGGCGGCCGGACGCCTCGCCGGCGAGCGTGTAGGCGGAGCGGTCGGGGCCGATCACCGTGCCGGTGGTCCGCGCGTGCTCCGCCTCCTGCTCGACGTAGTCGACGGTGGCGCCGCGACCGGCGGTCAGTCCCGGGTCGAGGGCGGCCCGCGTCACCACCGGCGCCGGGTCGGGTGACCCGGTCGCGGCGGTGGCAGCACCCGGCGGTACGACGAGGGCGGCGGCGGTGACCGCCACCGCGAGAATTCTCGGCAGGGACGGGCGACGGCCCGACCTGCTCTCCACGCTCCGCTGCATCGGAGCACCCACTTTCGCGAGGAGGGACGGGGCCTCGGCGGAGGCGAGGGGTGCCGGCCGACAAGGTGCCCCATGTTATTCCTGGCACTTGTCGAGTTTCAAGCATGGAACTGCTCGGATCTTTCGAGGCGACGACGGCGGCGGTTGACCGGCGGGATGCCGAATCGCTGTTCATTTCTTGCAAGAATCTGACGTACGATGCCGCCGTGACGAAGCGTTTGACGGAAGTGGCCCGCAAGGCGGGTGTCAGCGAGGCGACCGTGAGCCGGGTGCTCAACGGTCGGGGCGGCGTGTCCGAGGCGACCCGGACGGCCGTGCTGACCGCCCTCGACGTGCTCGGCTACGAGCGCCCGACGAAGCTGCGCGGGGAGCGGGCCCGACTGGTCGGGCTGGTCCTGCCGGAACTCCAGAACCCGATCTTCCCGGCGTTGGCCGAGGTGGTCACCGGCTCCCTCGCCCAACGGGGCTTCACCCCGGCGCTCTGCGCCCGCACCATCGGTGGCGTGCCGGAGTCCGGCTACGTGGAGATGCTCCTCGACCACCAGGTCAGCGGCGTCATCTTCGCCGGCGGCTCGTACGCGCTCGCCGACGCCTCGCACGAGCACTACCGGCGGCTGACCGACCGGGGCCTGCCCGTGGTCCTGGTCAACGCCGGCGTCGAGGAGCTGGGCTTCCCGCGCGTGTCCACCGACGACGCGGTCGCGGTCGAGCAGGCGTACGGGCACCTGCGCTCGCTCGGGCACGAGCGGATCGGCCTGGTGCTGGGCCCGGAGGACCACGTGCCCTCGCGGCGCAAGCTGGACGCCATGGTCCGGGCCGCCGACTGGGGCACGGAGCGCCGCTTCGTCGAGCGTTCCAGCTTCTCCATGGAGGGGGCGCGGGTCGCCGCCACCAAACTGATCGAGCGCGGGGTGACCGGCATCGTCTGCGCCAGCGACGTGCTGGCGCTCGGCACCATCCGGGCGGCCCGCCGGCTCGGCCGCGCGGTGCCGGCCGACGTGTCGGTGGTCGGCTTCGACGACTCCGCGTTCATGACCTGCACCGATCCGCCGCTGACCACGGTCCGGCAGCCGATCGAGACGATGGGGCAGGCCGCGGTGGACCTGCTGGTCACCCAGATCGAGGGCGCCGGCGTCCTGCGCGACGAGCTGCTCTTCGAGCCCGAGCTGGTGGTACGCGGCTCCACCGCCCCCGCCCCCCGGAGAGACGCTTCCTAGGCGTCGTTCCGGCCCCAGTTGCCGAGCGCGACGATCGCCGCGCGCAGGGCCAGCCCGCGATCGGTCAGCGCGTAGGCCCGGGTGTTGTGTCGAAGCGGCAGGCGGAGCAGCACGCCAGCCGCTTCGAGTTCGCGCAGGCGTGTCGCGAGCATGTTCGTCGGCACGCCGAGTTCGCGCTGGAGATCGCCGTAGCGTTGTGGCCCGTCGAGCAGCCGTTCCACGATGAGCAGGGCCCACCGTGCTCCGACGATGTCGAGGGCCGCGGCGAGGTCGCTCACGCGGTCGGATCGGCGTCCGTCTTCATCCAGAACGGTGAGTAGTGGTAGCCGTCGGGGTCGTCGAACTGGCGCTGGTACATGAAGGGGTAGTCGTCGGTGTCACCGATCCGCCCGCCGGCGGCGCCGGCGCGGTCGATGAGCTCGTCGACGGCCTCGCGGCTGCCCAGGTCGAACGAGACCGTGACCTTCGAGGGCGTCTGAACGCCGCCGACCAGCTCTTCGACTCCACCGACGCTCGCGTACATCTCGCGGCTGCCGAGCATGACGTACTGCTCGGGGGCGATCGCGAAGCAGGACACGTTGTGGTCGGACATCTCGGCGTTGAGGGTCCAGCCGAGGGCGGTGTAGAAGGCGGTCGCGCGCTCGACGCTCTCGACCGGACAGGTGATGAAGAGGCTCATGGGGCCATGCTTGCAAAATGCAAGTAGACAGTCAAGCGCCACGCGCCGGGCTCGGCTGCCGTGGTCGTCCCGATCATCCGTCATCAAGTCGTGTTCTTTCGTCATCACGTTGAAACCTTGCCGTGAAGAGTCGGCGTCGCTACATTGACTCCACTCACCGGGGGTCACCCACACCAGTGCAGGTCATCGATATAACCGTTCCCGAAGGGATGGACAGATGTCCGTACCGCAACATCGGAAGGTCGCGGCGGCGGCGCTCGCGGCCGGGCTCGGGCTCAGCCTCGCGGCGTGCTCCACCAAGAGCGACGACTCCGCCGACGCCGGCGGCAAGGTCACCATCACTGTCGACTGCCAGCCGGTCGGCGCGCAGAAGGAACTGCTGAAGAACTGGAACGACGACGTCGCCGAGTTCCAGCGGCAGAACCCGACCATCGTGGTCAAGAGCGTCAGCGTCGGCGAGCAGTGCAACAACCCGCCGGACTTCACCGCCCGCCTCGCCGGCGGCACCGTCACCGACGTCTTCTACGGCTACATGACCGACCTCCAGCAGGTGCTGGACTCCGGCCAGGCGATGGACATCACCGAGTACGCCACCAAGGACACGATCCCGACCTGGGACAGCGTGGACCCGGCGCTCAAGGAGGTCTTCACCGACGGCGGCAAGCTCTACGGCGTCCCGGTGAAGAACTACTCGATGGGCCTGATCTACAACAAGGCGCTGTTCCAGCGCGCCGGGCTCGACGCGGCCAACCCGCCGAAGACGTGGCCGGAGGTGCGGACCGCGGCCAAGAAGATCTCCGCGCTCGGCGGCGGCGTCGCCGGGTACTCGGAGTACAGCGCCGGCAACACCGGCGGCTGGCACTTCACCTCGCTGCTCTACTCGCAGGGCGGCCAGGTGCTGTCCGCCGACGGCAAGAAGGCCGACTTCAACAACCCGACGGGCAAGCAGGTCCTCCAGAACCTCAAGGACATGCGCTACGGCGACAACAGCATGGGCAGCCGGCAGCTTCTCCAGTGGGGTGACCTGCTCACCAACGCCGGGGCCGGCAAGGTCGGCATGTTCATCGGCGCGCCGGACGCCACCCAGGCGATCGTCAGCCAGTTCCAGGGCAAGTACCAGGACTGGGCGATGGGCCCGCTGCCCGGCCAGGACGGGCCCGCCAAGGCGACGCTCGGCGGGGGCGAGGGTTACTTCTTCAAGAAGGGCCTGAGCCCGGAGCAGGTCAAGGCCGGTCTGAAGTGGATCGCCTACCAGAAGCTCACGCCCGGCAAGGGCCAGTTCGACTACGTCCGGGCCAAGCCGCAGAACTACCCGGTGGGCCTGCCGCAGCCGCTGCTGTTCACCAACGGCAGCGACGCGCAGAAGCAGGAACTGGACCTCCGCAAGGCCAACGCCAACGTGGACACCACCAACTTCACGGCCTTCGAGGCGAACCCGGTGCCGATCAAGGGGGAGCCGCGCAACGCCCAGGCCATCTACGCGGTGCTCGACGCCGCGATGTCCGGGGTGCTGACCAACCCGAACGCGAACATCGACGCCCTGCTCAAGACCGCCGAGGACAAGGTCAACCAGCTCCTCGCCGCCGGTAGCTGACCCGACCGGGGTGGGGGCCGGCCGCACCGGCCCCCACCCACTACCGCAGGAGTTGCCTTGGCGCTCACCACCGCCCCGGGTGCCACCCGCCGGCCCGGCCGTCCCGCACCGCCGCCGCGGCAGACCGCCGCGCGCCGCGCCGGGCTCGGCCGGAAGGTACGGGACAACCTGACCGGGCACACGTTCCTCATCGGCGCGGTCGCCTGCTTCGCCGTCTTCTCCTGGTACCCGATGGTCCGTGGCGTGGTGATGAGCTTCCAGCGCACCCGGCGCGGCGAGACCACCTGGGTCGGCTGGGACAACTACACCCGGATCATCGCCGACCCGAGCTTCTGGACCGCCTGGAAGAACACGTTCGTCTTCACCGGCCTCGCGCTCGTGCTCGGCTACGCGGTGCCGTTCTTCGTGGCGATCCTGCTCAACGAGCTGCGCCACGCGAAGGGCTACCTGCGGGTGTTGGTCTACCTGCCGGTGATGCTGCCGCCGGCGTCGGCGCTGTTCCTGTTCAAGTTCTACGCGTACGACCCGAGCGAGGCGGGACTGTTCAACGCGGTCCTCACCGCGCTGGGGCTGCCCACCTCGGAGTGGATGCAGTCGCCGACCATGACGATGCCGGCCATGGTGCTGGCGTCGACCTGGATGAACATGGGCGGTGCGGTGCTGATCTACCTGGCCGCGTTGCAGAACATCCCCGGCGAGCTGTACGAGGCCGCCGAGATCGACGGCGCGGGCGTGTGGCGGCGGATCGTGCACGTGACGATCCCGCAGACCCGGCTGATCCTGGCGCTGCTGGCGATGCTCCAGATCGTGGCGACCATGCAGCTCTTCATCGAGCCGCTGATCCTCGCCAACGGCGCCGGCACCCAGGACTCGGCGACGTCGGTGGCGTACCTGATCTATCAGCACGGCTTCTTCCAGAACGACCTCAACGGCGCCGCCGCGCTCGGTGTGATCATGCTGGTGGTGCTGGCCGGGTTCTCCGCCGTCTACGTGCGACTGACCGCGAGACAGGACTAGGACATGGCAGTCGACTCCACCACCCGTACCCTCATCTCCCCGGCCCAACTGCGGCGCGGACGCGGCCGGGTCCTCTACTGGGCCGTGCTCGCCGTCGTGGTGGTGGCGTTCACGCTTGTCTTCCTCGGCCCGCTCTACTGGATGGTCACCGGCGCGCTGAAGTCGGGCCAGGAGATCGCGCAGACGCCGCCGTCGCTGTTCCCGCGCGACCCGCAGCCGCAGAACTACGTCGACGCGTGGACGAACCTCGACCTGGCGAAACTGCTGTTCAACACGTTCTACTACGCCACCGGCGCGGTGCTGTTCCAGCTCGTGTTCGACACCGCCGCCGCGTACGCGTTGTCGAAGCTGCGCCCGGTGCTGGGCAAGCTGATCCTCGGCCTGATGCTGGCGACGTTGATGATCCCGGCGATGGTGCTGATCGTCCCGCAGTACGTGACCGTGATCGACCTGCCGATCGTGCACGTCAACCTGCTCGACTCACCGTTCGCGATCTGGCTGCCGCTGGTCGCCAACGCGTTCAACATCTTCCTGCTCAAGCGGTTCTTCGACTCGATCCCGGAGGACCTGATGTCGGCCGCCGTGATGGACGGCGCGTCGCCGCTGCGCACGCTCTGGTCGATCGTGCTGCCGATGTCCCGTCCGATCCTCGGCGTGGTCGCGATCTTCGCGGTGACCGCGGTCTGGAAGGACTTCCTCTGGCCGAAGCTGGTCATGCCGTCACCCGAGACGCGCACGGTCAGCGTCGGCATCTACGCCTTCGCCGGCGGCACACCGATGAACGTGGTGATCGCCGCGTCGGTGATCGCCGCGATCCCGACCGTCGTGCTGTTCCTGATCTTCCAACGGAACATCATGTCCGGCCTGACCACCGGCGGACTCAAGGGCTGACCGGGCACCGCCGCCCGTCGCATCAGAACCGACCCGCAGAAAGCAGGTGACCGTGTCCATGGTCGACACTAGCCCGTGGTGGCGCTCCGCGGTGATCTACCAGGTCTATCCGCGTAGCTTCGCCGACGGCAACGGCGACGGGATCGGTGACGTCGCCGGCATCCGGTCCCGCCTGGACCACCTCGCCGCGCTCGGCATCGACGCGATCTGGTTCAGCCCCTGGTACCCGTCACCGATGGCCGACGCCGGCTACGACGTGGCCGACTACCGCGACATCGACCCGGTCTTCGGCACGCTCGGCGAGGTCGAGGCGCTGATCACCGAGGCGCACGAGCGGGGCATCCGGACCATCGTCGACGTGGTGCCGAACCACTGCTCGGACGCGCACCCGTGGTTCCAGGCGGCGCTGGCCGGCGGCCCGGACGCGCCGGAACGGGACCTGTTCTGGTTCCGGGCCGGCCGGGGCCCGGACGGCTCCCGGCCGCCGACCGACTGGACCGGCGAGTTCGGCGGCCCGACCTGGACCCGCACCACCGACCCGGACGGCTCGCCCGGCGACTGGTACCTGCACCTGTTCGCGCCGCAGCAACCGGACTTCAACTGGGACCACCCCCGGGTGCGCGCCGAGTTCGAGGACGTCCTGCGGTTCTGGTTCGACCGGGGCGTGGACGGCATCCGCATCGACTCGGCCGGCCTGCTGGTCAAGGACGGCACGCTGCCCGAGGTCCACCCGGACCGGCCGCACCCGTTCCGCGACCAGGACGGCGTGCACGACGTCTACCGCGCCTGGCGGCGGATCGCCGACAGCTACCCGGGCGAGCGGGCGCTGGTCGGTGAGGTGTGGCTGCCGGACCGGCAGCGGTTCGCGAACTACCTGCGTCCCGACGAACTACACACCGCGTTCAACTTCGACTTCCTCGGCTGCGCCTGGGACGCCGCCGCGATGCGGGACAGCATCGACGGCACGCTGGCCGCGCACGCGCCGGTCGGCGCGCCGGCCACCTGGGTGCTGTCCAACCACGACGTCACCCGGCACGTCACCCGCTACGGCCGGGCGGACACCACGTTCAGCTTCGCCGCCAAGCGTGAGGGCATCCCCACCGACCTGGAACTCGGCACCCGCCGGGCCCGCGCCGCCGCGCTGCTCAGTCTCGCGCTGCCCGGCGCCGCCTACGTCTACCAGGGCGAGGAGCTGGGGCTCTGGGAGGTCGAGGACATCCCGTACGAGCTGCGGCAGGACCCGATGTGGGAACGCTCCGGACGGGTCGACCCGGGCCGTGACGGCTGCCGGGTGCCGCTGCCCTGGCAGGGCGACACGCCGCCGTTCGGGTTCAGCCCCGACGAGGCCACCGCCGCGCCGTGGCTGCCGCAGCCGGCGGACTGGAAGGACCGTACCGCCCGCGCCCAGACCGGCGACCCGCACTCGATGCTGGAGCTGTACCGGGCGGCGCTGGCCGCGCGCCGGGCCGAACCGGCGCTCGGCGACGGCGCGTTGCGCTGGCTGCCCGCGCCGGACGGGGTCCTCGCGTTCGCCCGCGAACCGGGCTTCGCCTGCCTGGTCAACCTCGGCCGCGAGGCCGTGCCGCTGCCCGCGCACGACCGGCTGCTGCTGGCCAGCGGCCCACTCGACGACGACCGGCTGCCACCGGACACCGCGGTCTGGCTGCGTACCGGATCGCGCTGAACCGCGGTGGCGCCGGCGGCTCCGTCCCGCCGTCGGCGTCACCGCGCCGCACCACGACCGGCGGCCCGTCCCGGCTGCCGCAGGAACACCTGGGGAGGAAGGAACCGCACCGCCGCAACGGGGGACCTGGCCACCGACGAAAGGGAGCACACCCCGCATGGCCGAGCACCGCACCGCGCACCGCCACCGCACCACCGGGCTGGCGGCCCTGGCCGCCGCCGCGCTCGCCGCCTCGACACTCACCGTCGTGGCGTTGACCTCCACCGCCACCCCGGCGCAGGCCGCCGGGCTGTCCCCGTTCGACATCGCCGGCCGCGGCGCCACCGTCCCGTTCCGGGAGCAGGAGGCGGAGCAGGTCGCGCACAACGGCACGAAGATCGGCCCGGACCGACGCTACGGCACGCTGCCGTCCGAGGCGTCCGGCCGGGAGGCGGTCACGCTCGACGCGGTCGGGGAGTACGTCGAGTTCACGCTCGCCGCTCCCGCGAACGCGGTCACGTTCCGCTACAGCCTGCCGGACAACGCCGCCGGCACCGGCCGGGACGCCAGCATCGACCTGCGCGCGAACGGCACCCTGGTCAAGGCCGTACCGGTCACCTCCCGGTACGGCTGGTACTACGGCGGCTACCCGTTCAACAACAACCCGGGCGACACCAACCCGCACCACTTCTACGACGAGACCCGGGCGATGTTCGGCACCACCTACCCGGCCGGCACGAAGATCCGCATCCAGGTCTCCTCGACCGCGCAGTCACCCACGTTCACCATCGACCTGGCCGACTTCGAGCTGGTCGCCGCGCCCATCAGCAAGCCGTCCGGCGTACTGGACGTGGTCACCGACTTCGGCGCGGACCCGACCGGCGCCAGCGACTCCACCGCGAAGTTCCAGGCCGCGGTGGACGCCGGCAAGGCGCAGGGGAAGGCGGTGTGGATCCCGTCCGGCACGTTCACGCTCTGGGACCACGTGGTGGTCGACGGCGTGACGCTGCGCGGCGCCGGGCCGTGGTACTCGGTGCTCGGCGGCCGGCACCCCACCGACCGCAAGCGCGCCGCCGGCATCTATGGCAAGTACGTGCCCGGCGGCGGCTACTCCGGGGAGATCCGCTCGCACGAGGCCGGCGGGCCGAGCCGCAACGTCACGCTGCGCGACTTCGCCATCATCGGCGACATCCGCGAGCGGATCGACGACGACCAGGTCAACGCGCTCGGCGGCGCGATGTCGAACTCGGTGGTGGACAACCTGTGGTTGCAGCACACCAAGGTCGGCGCCTGGATGGACGGGCCGATGGACAACTTCACCATCCGCAACAGCCGCATCCTGGACCAGACCGCGGACGGGGTGAACTTCCACTGGGGCGTCACCAACTCCACGGTGACCAACACGTTCGTCCGCAACACCGGCGACGACGCGTTGGCCATGTGGGCGCAGAGCGTGCCGAACGTCGGCAACTCGTTCACCCACAACACCATCGGCGTGACGATCCTGGCGAACCACCTGGTCACGTACGGCGGGCGGAACATCACCATCGCCGACAACGTGACCGCCGACTCGGTGACCAACGGTGGCGGCATCCACGTCGCGAACCGCTATCCCGGGGTGACCGGGTCGACGGCGGTGGCCGGCACCATCACGGTCGCCCGTAACACGCTGATCCGCAACGGCAACTCCGACTACAACTGGCAGTTCGGGGTGGGGGCGATCTGGTTCTCCGCGCTCAACGAGCCGATCCAGGGCGCGGCCATCAACGTCACCGACACCGACATCCTCGACAGCTCGTACGCGGCGCTGCACTGGATCGAGGGGCAGACCAGCGGCATCTCGTTCACCAACGTCCGGATCGACGGCGCGGGCACGTACGCGCTCCAGGTGCAGGCGCCCAGCCAGGTCAGCTTCACGAACGTGCGGGCCACCAACATCGCCCAGGCCAACCCGATGCACAACTGCGTGGGCAGCGGTTTCCAGATCACCCAGGGCAGCGGCAACTCCGGCTGGTACACGGCCACCCCGTACTGCGGGCCGTGGCCGCAGCCGCAGTGGGGCAACGGCCCGTCCAGCCCGCCGCCCACCAGCGTGCCCCCGACCACCGCGCCGCCGACCACGGCCCCGCCGACCACGGCCCCGCCGACCACCGCGCCGCCGACCACCCCGCCGCCAACCGGCGGGAACCTGGCCCTGGGCCGGCCGGCGACCGCCACCAGCGTCAACCAGACGTACGCGGCCGGCAACGCGGTCGACGGCAACGCGGGCAGCTACTGGGAGAGCGCCAACAACGCGTTCCCGCAGTCGGTGACCGTCGACCTCGGCGCGTCCCGCACGGTCGACCGGGTGGTGCTCAAGCTCCCGGCCGGCTGGGAACGCCGTACCGAGACGCTGTCCGTGCTCGGCTCCACCGACGGCTCCTCGTTCAGCACGCTCGCCTCGTCGGCGGGCCGGGTGTTCGACCCGGCGGCCGGCAACAGCGTCTCGATCGCGCTGCCGTCCGGCGCCCGCCGGTACATCCGGGTCACCGTCACCGGCAACACCGGCTGGCCGGCGGCCCAGCTCTCCGAGTTGGAGGTGTACGGCGGCGGCACGACCACCCCGCCGCCCACCACCACCCCGCCGCCGTCGACCCCGCCGCCGACCACCGCGCCGCCGACCGGCAACCTGGCCGCCGGCCGGCCGGTCGCGGAGACCAGCCACGCCGACGTCTACGGCGCCGGCAACACGGTCGACGGCAACGCCAACACCTACTGGGAGAGCGCCAACAGCGCCTTCCCGCAGTCGGTGACCGTCGACCTGGGCAGCGCCCGGCCGGTGGCCCGGGTGGTGCTCAAGCTGCCGCCGTCGGCGGCCTGGCAGACCCGGACCCAGACGGTGGCCGTGCTCGGCTCCACCGACGGCTCGTCGTTCACCACGCTCAAGTCGGCGGCCGGTTACACGTTCGACCCGGCGTCCGGCAACAGCGTGTCGATCGCGCTGCCCTCCGGTGACCGCCGCTTCGTGCGGCTGACGTTCACCGGCAACACCGGCTGGCCGGCCGGCCAGCTCTCCGAGTTCGAGGTCTACGCCTCCTGACCCGGCGCGGCGGGGACCCGCCCGGGTCCCCGCCGCACCACATCCCCCACCCCGTCAACGCCTCTCCACCTCCCCCGGGAAGAAGGTGTCCGTTCACCATGTCCAGACTCCGTACCAGAATGGTCGCGGTGCTCGCCGCGGTCGGCCTGGCCGTCACCGCGGCGCCGGCCCCACCGGCCCTGGCCGCCGGCGGCCCGAACCTCGCCGCCGGCCGGCCCGCCACCGCCAGCAGCGTCAACGGCTCGTTCGTGACCGCCAACCTCACCGACGGCAACCAGGGCAGCTACTGGGAGAGCAGCGGCGCGCTGCCCCAGTGGGCCCAGGTCGACCTCGGCACCAGCCGCGCCGTCGACCAGGTGGTGCTCAAGCTTCCCGCCGCCTGGGAGGCCCGCAACCAGACGCTGTCCGTGCAGGCCAGCGCCGACGGCAGCGGCTTCACCACGGTCGTCGCGTCCGCCGCCCGCTCGTTCAGCCCGGCCGCCGGTAACGCGGTGTCGCTCGGCTTCAGCGCCACCAACGCCCGCTACCTGCGCGTCGTCGTCACCGCGAACACCGGCTGGGCCGCCGCCCAACTCGCCGAGCTGGAGGTCTACGGCACCGCCAGTTCCTCGACCAACCTGGCGCTCGGCAAGACGATGGCCGAGAGCGGCCACTCCGACGTGTACGGGGCCGGCAACGCCAACGACGGTAACGCGGGCACCTACTGGGAGAGCCCGAACAACGCGTTCCCGCAGTGGATCCAGGCCGACCTGGGCGCCACCACCAGCGTCAACCGGCTGGTGCTGCGGCTGCCCAGCGGCTGGGGCGCGCGCAACCAGACGCTGACCGTGCAGGGCAGCACCAACGGCTCCACGTTCGGCACGCTCGTCGCGTCCGCGTCGTACGCGTTCGACCCGGCCGGCGGCAACACAGTCACCGTCACGGTGCCCACCGCGTCCACCCGCTACCTGCGGCTGCTGTTCACCGCGAACAGCGCCTGGCCCGCCGGGCAGCTCTCCGAGCTGGAGATCTACGGCGCGGCGACCGGAGACACCCAGGCGCCCAGCGCGCCCGGCAGCCTGGCGTTCACCGAGCCGGCCACCGACCAGGTCCGGTTGACCTGGACCGCGTCCACCGACAACGTCGGCGTCACCGGTTACGACATCTACGCCAACGGCGTGCTGCGCACCAGCGTCGGCGGCACCACGCTGACCTACACCGACACCCAGCCCGCCGGCAGCACCGTGTCGTACTACGTGCGGGCCCGCGACGCCGCCGGCAACGTGTCCGCCAACAGCAACACGGTGACCCGCACCGGCAACACCGGGGACACCACCGCGCCGACCGCGCCCGGCGGCCTCGCCTACACCCAGCCGGCGAGCGGCCAGATCCGGTTGACCTGGACCGCGTCCACCGACAACGTCGGCGTCACCGGCTACGAGGTGTGGGCCAACGGCACGCTGCGGACCACCGTCGGCGGCTCCACGCTGACGTACACCGACAGCCAGCCGGACAGCGCCACCGTCTCCTACCAGGTGCGGGCCCGCGACGCCGCCGGCAACGTGTCCGCCAACAGCAACACGGTCACCCGCACCGGCAGCACCGCCGGCGGCACCAACCTGGCCGTCGGCAAGCCGGCCACCGCCTCCTCCGTGGTGCACGTGTTCAACGCCGCCAACGCGGTCGACAACGACGTCACCACCTACTGGGAGGGCGCGCCGGGCGCGTACCCGAGCACGCTGACCGTGGCGCTGGGCGCGAACGCGAGCATCAGCGCGGTGGTGGTGAAGCTCAACCCGGATCCGGCGTGGGGCGCGCGTACCCAGACGTTCCAGGTGCTCGGGCGGGAGCAGTCCGCGTCCGGGTTCACCAGCCTGGTCGGCTCCGCGACGTACTCCTTCAACCCGAACACCAGCAACACGGTGACCGTCCCGGTCTCGGCGACCGCCGCGGACGTCCGGTTGCAGTTCACCGCGAACTCCGGCTCGTCCAACGGCCAGGTCGCGGAGTTCCAGGTCATCGGCGTGCCGGCGGCCAACCCGGACCTCACGGTCACCGCCCTGACCGCCTCGCCCACCGCGCCGGTCGAGACCGACGCGATCACGCTGTCCGCCACCGTGCGCAACGCCGGCACCGCCGCGTCCGCCGCCACGAACGTCAACCTCTACCTGGGTACGACGAAGGTCGGCACCGCCGCCGTCGGCGCGCTCGCGGCCGGCGCGTCCACCACCGTCTCGGCGAGCATCGGCGCGCGCGACGCCGGCAGCTACCAGCTCACCGCCAAGGTCGACGAGTCGAACACGGTGATCGAGCAGAACGAGGCGAACAACTCCTACACCAGCCCGACCGCGTTGACGGTCAGCCCGGTGGCCAGCTCCGACCTGGTCGCGTCCGCGGTGACCTGGTCGCCCGGTACGCCGGCCGCCGGCGCCACGGTCAGCTTCGCGGTGACGCTGCGCAACCAGGGCACGATCGCGTCGGCGAGCGGCGCGCACGGCATCACGCTCACCGTGCTCAACGACTCCGGTTCCGTGGTCCGTACGCTGACCGGCTCGTACTCCGGCACGATCGCCGCCGGGGCCACCGCCGGCCCGGTGTCGCTCGGCACCTGGACCGCCGCCAACGGCCGCTACACGGTCCGGGTGGTGCTCGCCGACGACACCAACGAGTTGCCGGTGAAGCGGCAGAACAACACAAGTGACCGGGCGCTGTTCGTCGGCCGGGGCGCGAACCTGGCGTACGACATGTACGAGGCCGAGGACGGCTCCGTCGGCGGCGGCGCGCAGGTGGTCGGGCCGAACCGGACCATCGGCGACCTCGCCGGTGAGGCGTCCGGCCGTCGGGCGGTCACGCTGAACACCACCGGCGCGTACGTCGAGTGGACCACCAAGTCGGCCACCAACGCCCTGGTCACCCGCTTCTCCATCCCGGACGCGTCCGGCGGCGGCGGCATCGACTCGACGCTCAACGTCTACGTCAACGGGGTGCTGCACAAGCCGATCAGCCTCACCTCGAAGCACAGTTGGCTCTACGGTGCCGAGGCCGGCCCGAGTGACTCGCCGAGCGCGGGCGCGCCCCGGCACCTGTACGACGAGGCGAACGTGCTGCTGAACTCCACCGTCCCGGCGGGCAGCCGGATCCGGCTCCAGAAGGACCCGGCGAACAGCACCACGTACGCGATCGACTTCGTCAACACCGAACTGGTGTCGCCGCGCGCCAACCCGGACCCGACCCGGTACAAGGTGCCCACCGGCTTCAGCCACCAGGACGTGCAGAACGCGCTGGACGCGGTGCGGATGGACACCACCGGCACGCTTGTCGGCGTCTACCTGCCCGCCGGCACCTACGAGACGGCGCAGAAGCTCCAGGTGTACGGCAAGGCGGTGAAGGTCGTCGGCGCGGGCATGTGGTACACCCGCTTCCAGACCCCGACGAACCAGCAGAACACCGACGCCGGGTTCCGGGTCGAGTCCTCGGCCAGCGGGTCGACCTTCGCCCACCTGGCGTTCTTCGGCAACTACACCAACCGGATCGACGGACCCGGCAAGGTGTGGGGCGAGCTGAAGGACGTCGACAACCTCACCCTGGACAGCGTCTGGGTGGAGCACACCGTCTGCGCGTACTGGGGGGTGAGCGTGGACGGGCTGACCATCCGGGACAGCCGGTTCCGCGACACGTTCGCCGACGGGGTGAACATGACAAACGGCAGTACGAACGCGTTGGTCACCAACACCGAGGGCCGCTCCAACGGTGACGACGCGTTCGCGTTGTTCTCCGCCACCGACGCCGGTGCCTCCGGCGGCAACCACGGCAACGTGTTCGAGAACCTGACCGCCACGCTGACCTGGCGGGCCGCCGGCCTCGCCGTGTACGGCGGCTACGACAACATCTTCCGCAACCTCTACATCGCCGACCAGTTGACGTACTCGGGCATCACCATCAGCTCGCTGGACTTCGGCTACCCGTTCGTCGGGTTCGGCGCCAGCCCGCCCACCCGGTTCGAGAACATCTCGCTGATCCGCTCCGGCGGCCACTTCTGGGGCGCGCAGACGTTCCCGGCGATGTGGCTGTTCTCCGCGTCCAAGGAGTTCCGGGGCATCCGGGTGAGCGACGTGGACATCGTGGACCCGACGTACTCGGGGATCATGTTCCAGACCAAGTACACCGGCAGCCAGCCGGAGAACCCGATCACCGACACGGTGCTCACCAACGTCTCCATCTCCGGGGCGCGGCGCAGCGGTGACGCGTTCGACGCGAAGTCCGGCTTCGGCATCTGGGTCAACGAGATGCCCGAGGCGGGGCAGGGCCCGGCCGTCGGCTCGGCCACCTTCACCAACCTCCGCCTGACCGACAACTACCAGGACATCAAGAACACGACCAGCACGTTCACCATCACCCGCAACTGATGTAAGGCGGGGCCCCTTCTTAACGCCTCCGGTAGAGAAGGGGCCCCTTCTCACACGCCCAGCGGGACTCACTCGAGCGTCACCGGGGCCGGTCGACGTGGTGACGGCCCGCTCACGGCGGTCCGGGTGTACTCCACGGATGCGACTGCGTACCCGGCTCGTTCCGTCCCGGACCTCCGGGACCACCCGCGCCCTGCTCGCCGCGATCCTCAGCGCGGTCATGGTCGGTGCCGCACTGACCATCGGTTCGCCCGCCGAGGCCGCCATCACGACCTATGTCTTCGCCGCCACCAACGACAGCTACGTCAACGCCGCCGCGCCCACCACCAACTACGACACGTCGCCGAAGCTGGCGGTGGCCGCGGGTTCGACCCGGATCTCGTACGTGAGCTTCACGGTCACCGGCCTGACCGGACCCGTGGTGCACGCCCGGCTGCAGATGCACACCAACAGCGCGAGCAACTCGGGCAGCCTCACCGGTGGCACGATCGAGCGCACCGGCGCGAACTGGGTCGAGACGACGTTGACCTACGCCAACCGTCCGGCCACGATCGGTGGGCCGTTGTCGAAGTTCGGCATAGTCAAGCCCGATCGCTGGTACCAGGCCGACGTGACCGCCGCGGTGACAGGCAACATGGTGGTCAGCTTCGCCATCTCCTCCACCGACCCGGACGGTGCCTACTACGACGCCCGGGAGGGCGCCGAGAACTGGCCTCGTCTCGCCGTCGACACCGGCGTGCCCCCCAGCCCCGACAACATCCTGCTGGCCGCCGGGGACATCGCGAGCTGCGCCACCGACCGGGACGAGGAGACCGCGCGGATCCTGGACAGCCAGCCGGGCACCGTGGCGACGCTCGGCGACTCCGTCTACGAGTCCGGCACCACCGCCGAGTTCGCCAACTGCTACCAGCCGACCTGGGGGCGACACAAGGCCCGCACCCGTCCCGCGGTCGGCAACCACGAGTACCTCACCGCCAACGCCGCCCCCTACTTCGCCTACTTCGGGGCGGCGGCCGGGCCTGCCGGACTCGGCTACTACTCGTACGACCTACCCGGCTCCTCCGACTGGCACATCGTCGTGCTGAACTCCAACTGCGCCAAGGTGGGTGGCTGCCAGGCGGGCTCGGCCCAGGAGCGGTGGCTGCGTGCCGACCTCGCGGCCCACCCCAGCCGCTGCACCCTGGCCTACTGGCACCACCCCCTGTTCAGCTCCGGCGAACGGCAGGCGCCCGACGTGTTACCGCTGTTCCGGGCGCTCTACGACGCCGGCGCCGAGATCGTGCTGAACGGGCACGCCCACCAGTACGAACGGTTCGCCCCCCAGTCCCCGGACCGGACCGCCGACCCCGTCCGAGGCATCCGCGAGTTCGTGGTGGGCACTGGCGGTCGTTCCCTCCAGTCAAACTTCGGCACCGTGGTGCCCAACAGCGAGGTACGCAACGGCACCACCTACGGCGTCCTGAGACTCACTGTCTACGAGGGCGGATACGACTGGCGCTTCCTGCCGGTGACCGGGCAGACCTTCACCGACGGTGGCAGCGGCATCTGCCACTGAACCCGGCTGCCTGAAGGGCGCGGCGCCCGCTCGGGCGCGAGCACGGCGGGGTGGCCCGGCCCGGACCGGGCCACCCCGGCGAATCACTCGGGGATGACGAACTGGGCGGCGCTGGTGGTGTCGTAGGTGACGCCGTTCTTCTCGGCGTGGTGGGTGCAGGTGACCGTGACCGTCCGGGACTGGGCGGGGACGCCACTGACCGGGACGGTCGGCGACCAGAAGGTCACGTCGACGAGCGCGCCGTTGTTTTCCGAGTCGTAGTCGTTGGTGGAGTAGTTGAGCACGGTGGCCGAGCACCGGACGTTGATGTAGTTGGCGTCCACCCGGTCGTTGCTCCAGGTGGCGAGCCGCGAGTAGCCACGGACCTTGATGCCGCCGACGCGGAACGGCCAGGCTCCCTCATGGCCGACGCTCTCCAACTGGATGACACCCTGGAGGTTGTACGCCGGCGTTGACGGAGGTGGCGTGCCGGGGTCGCCGGTCCCACCACCGCCCCCATCCCCGCCCCCGCCGTCACAATTGAGAGAACAGTCGGGTTCCGAGGCGTGCGCCGGCATTGTCACCGCGCCGGTGGCCGCGAGGCAGGCCAACAGGGCGATTCCGGCGGTTGCAAAGCGTCTGAGCACGTTGTCTCCTGTCAGTGGACGCCCGAGAAAAATCAACCCCCGCGGCGCGTGATCGGAGACGTAGGCTATCGCCGCCTTTCTCGAAAAAGCAATAGATGCTGATCGGTACGGCTGCGTCAGAAATCCGCTGAATAATGTTGTCGGCCGTTGTTCAGCCGAGCGGGACCGCTCTTTTAAGGAGCGATTTTTGGTCTCATGGTGTCAGTTGAATCAGCGTGCGGCAGCCTGACGGCAATTGTCCGGGCTGACGGATAATTCGGGAGTGCGCGAGAGACCCGCCCTATCCTGCGGCGTACCTCGCGATGCGGCAATCCCAAGCTGACACACCGCCGGAAGGTTGATCACCATGACCTGGTTCTGGATCGCCTGTGGCACATCACTGCCGCTCGTCGCCACGTCAGCCGTCGTCCTTCTGAGGCGCCGACGTCGGATGGTCGATGCCGAGCCGGGGCGGGACGCGGTTGCGGCACGGGCGCGGCGGGCAATGGCCGAGATGGACAACCGGCGTCGGCGTTCCGGCAGAGGCACGATCCGCGGCGGCGGCGGTGGTGACAGGGGAACGATGTACGACGCCGCGTACGGCTCGGACACCTCCGCCGGAGCCTAGCGAGGGAGCGGACCCCATGCGTGTACCGTTCGCTATGACAACCTGCCGCAGCGTGTTCGAGCAGGCTCCTCCTGTCGTATCGGAGCGCCGCTGATGCCTCGCCGTCCGGTCCCCGCCGATCCGTCGATCGGTGACCGCATCCGCGCCCGCCGCGAGCTGCGCGGGTGGAGCATCCGGTACGCGGCCAGCCGCGCCGGCATCTCGCACACATCCTGGTCGCGGATCGAGCGCGGTCAACAGCGCACCGACCGGTACATGATCGTGGACTTGGCCGCCGCGCTTGAGTGTTCGGTGGTCGACCTGACCGGGCAGGCGTACACACCGGCGGATCGGCAGCTCGACGCCGCCCGCATCGACGCCGAACGGGTCTGGCGGGCCATGATGGACTCGCCCATGGACGCGCGATCCGGTGCGGCTGCCACGGTCGAGCAGGTGCACCGTGAGGCGACTCTGGTGCGGGACCTGTACGGGCGGTGTGACTACGCGGGCGCGCTGCGGCGGCTCGTCGATCTGGTGCCGGCGATGCACGGCCTGACCGACCGCCGGGCCGCCTTGGCGGAGATGGTGCCGGTGTACGGCGTCGCGATGGGCTCGCTCCTGAACGTGAGCTACCCGGCCCATGCCTGGCTGGCGGCGGAGCGCTGCGCCGAGGCGGCCGGGCTGCTCGACGCCCCTGTCGCTGTCGGCGTGGCGGCGGCCAACCGGGCGCGGGTGTCCGCCCACTCGGGGGCGTACCGGCCGGCACGGGCGTGGTGCGACGCGGCGGCGGCCGACCTCGCGGGCAGCGCGGCGCAGGGAGCGTTGGACGTGCTGGGGTTTCTGCACCTGGCGCGGGCGCTGCACCTCGCCGGCCTTCGTGACCTTGTCGGCGCGGAGGAGCATCTCGCCGAGGCGGCGTTGATCGCCGCGCACACCGGAGAGACGGAGAGTTGGGATCTCGCCTGGGGGCCGCGGAACGTGGCGCTGTGGCGGATGGCGTTCCTGCTCGACACGGGGCGGCCGGAGGCGGCCATGGCGGCGGCGGCCGGAGTGGACCTGACCGGCCTGCCGGCAGTGCGGCAGGTGTACTTCTGGCTCGACATGGGACGCGCCGCCGAGGCGGTCGGCCGGGACCGCGAGGCGGTGCGGATGCTGCTCGCGGCCGAGCGTATCGGCCCACAGCACGCCCGCTCGTCGGTCGCGGCCCGCGAAACGGCGCGGTCGATGCTGCGCAGGGGATCGGTGTCACCGGAACTGCGGGGCCTCTGTGAACGAATGAGCCTCACGACGCAGTAGTGGTGCGTAGGCGTTCCAGTCGATCCGCACACATTGCGTAGCGTCCCGATCACAGGGATGCGGTGATCCGATCGCGTCTCCTTCCGGCGCGACGGTGGCGAGCCCATCGCCGTGCCTTCGTCGAAGGGACCATCGATGGGCAACCGGCGTGACCAGGGAGACAACCGAGGCGAGCAGGCGGAGGCCGCCGAGCAGGAGGCGGCTCGACAGCGGATCATCGCGCAGGCCGAGGCGGACCGAACACCTGTCGACGACACCACTCGGGCGGTGCCGGACCGGCGGTGGCGTCGTGACCGGTGAGCGGGTGCCGATCGGTCGACGCGTCGCCTACCTGCGGGTGCGCCGCAAGCTGTCGCAGCAGACGTTCGCCGATCGGCTGGGCAAGTCGAAGAGCTGGGTGGACAAGGTGGAGCGCGGCGTCCGGTCCCTCGAGCGGGTGTCGACGATCCGGGAGATCGCGGCGGTGCTGCGGGTCGATGCCGCGACGCTGCTCGGCGACGATGCCCGCCCCGCCGAGGTGGCCGAGCGCGACGAGGGCGTGGCGCGCATCCGGGCGGCCCTGTCCACGTACGGGATGACGGCCGGCCGGGGCACGCCGCCGGACCGGTGGGGTCGGGCCGTGGCGCACGCCTGGGACACCTACCGGCACGCCCGCTATCCGCAGCTCATGGAGCAGCTTCCGGCGTTGCTGACCGACGTCCAACGCGGGCAGGCGCGGGATCCACAGGCGGGCCGGGCGGTGGTGGTGGACGCGTACCGGGTCGCGGCGGCGTTGCTGACCAAGCTGGACGAGGTGAGTCTCGCCTGGCTGGCCGCCGACCGGGCGATGACGGCAGCGGCGGGGGACCGGGTCCTGTCGGCCTGCGCGGCGGTGCAGCTCGGGCCGGTGCTACGGGCGTCGGCGCGGGCCCGGTCGGTGCTGTTGGCCGCCGCGTACCGGGTCGCGCCGCGCGACAGCGATTCGGGTACGCCGCAGGAGCTGTCGCTGTGCGGGACGCTGCTGG
Organism: Micromonospora sp. NPDC049201; assembly: GCF_055586805.1. Taxonomy (NCBI): domain Bacteria; kingdom Bacillati; phylum Actinomycetota; class Actinomycetes; order Micromonosporales; family Micromonosporaceae; genus Micromonospora; species Micromonospora sp. NPDC049201. The sequence continues at coordinate 296,077 of NZ_JBVJHM010000011.1, forward strand.
CGCAGGCGGCGTTGACGGCGGCGCGGGCCGGCGACGGGCGTGCCGCCGGTGAGCTGTTGGACGAGGCGGCGGAGATGGCCGTCCGGGTGGGCGACGGGCACGACCATTGTCGGACCGCGTTCGGGCCGGCGGCGGTGGACGTGGCGCGGGTGGTCGCCGCCGTGGAACGGGGCGACGGTGCGGAGGCGGTGGCCCGGCACGAGGCGGCGATCGCGGGGGACGGGTGGCGGTGGCTGCCGCTGGAGCATCGCGCCGCGCATCTGGTGGACGCCGCGCGGGCGTACCTCATGGTGGGTGACGCCGAGCGCGCGGCGAAGGCCCTGGCCCGGGCGGAGCGTCTCGCGCCCGCCGAGGTCCGCCACCGCCCCACCGCACGCGCCCTGACCGCCCAGCTCTCGACCGAAGCGCCGATCTTGGAGTTGTGGCACCTCCGATAAGGAGCGAAACCGGCATACCGTGGCACCACAAGTCCAAGATCGACGAGAACGGGGCGGCGCGGGCGCGCTCCGGGACTGGTCACGCGGTATTCGTGAGTTCAAACTCCGCTGTTGTCACGACTTCGGAGGGTGAAACTCATCGGTCGGTCGTGACTTGTCGCACTGGGCCTGCGCCTCCGCCATCCGCAGGATTGACGTCAACCGATCAGCCGGTGGAGGCAACCGAAATGGACGAACGGTACGACTCGTACTGCGCGGTCGATCCGCTCTTCTACGACTCGCTGGCCGGCACCACGGCCGACGCGGACGCCTACCCGACCGGCCCGGTGCCGGACGGCTGGGAGTGCGAGGTCAAGGACGACTGGCTGATCCACGGCCCGGTCGGCGGGACCCTCCCCGCGCAGGGCTGGAAGATCCACGTGTCGGCGCGGCTCGACAACGCGGAGCGCGTGCTGGCCCGGGTGGCGGACTACTGCCGGCCCCGTGGCATCGCGTTCAAGCACCTGCGCGGCCCTCGGCTGCTGCTCATGCGCAACAGCAAGTACGCCCGGCGCGGCGCCAGCGGGAAGTTCGTCACCGTCTACCCGCGTGACGACGCCGAGCTGGAGCTGACCGCCAAGGAACTCGCCGACCTGCTCGACGGCGAGACCGGGCCGTACATCCTCAGTGACCTGCGCTACGGCGACGGCCCGGTGCACCTGCGCTACGGCGGCTTCGCGGCCCGCTACTGCGTCTCCGACGACGGGCAGACCGTGCCGGCGATCGAGACCCCGGACGGCACGCTGGTGCCGGACCGGCGGGACCCGGTCTTCCACGTGCCGGAGTGGGTGACGCTGCCCGACTTCCTCGCCCCGCACCTGGCCACCCGGAACGCGGCAAGCACCACCGACCTGCCGTACCGGATCGAGAAGGTGATCCACTTCTCGAACGGCGGCGGCCTCTACGAGGCCCGCGACACGCGGACCGACCAGCGGGTGGTGCTCAAGGAGGCCCGGCCGCACGCCGGACTGGACGCCACCGGCACCGACGCGGTCACCCGGCTGCGCCGCGAGGCGCAGACGCTGCGCCGGCTGGCCGACGTGCCGCACCTGGTCCGGGTGCACGACGAGTTCGAGTTCGGCGGGCACGAGTTCCTCGCCCTGGCCTTCGTCGAGGGTCGGCCGCTCAACCAGGTGGTGGTCGAGCGGTACCCGCTGGTGCACCTCGACGCCGACCGGGCCGACTACACCCGCTGGGCGCTCGACGTGCACCGGCAGGTCACCGAGGCGGTCGCCGCCATCCACGCGCACGGCGTCGTCTACGGCGACCTGCACATGTTCAACATCATGGTCGGCGACGACGGCGCGGTGACGCTCATCGACTTCGAGGTCGCCACCGACGTCGCCGAGGCGACCCGGCCCGCGCTGCGCAACCAGGCGTTCGCCGCGCCCCGCGACCGCACCGGCGTCGACGTCGACAGGTACGCGCTGGCCTGCCTGCGGCTCGCCCTGTTCCTGCCGCTGACCGCGATGCTGCGGCTGGCTCCGGCCAAGGCGGCGCACCTGGCCGACGTGGTCGCCGAGAACTTCCCGGTGCCGCGCGAGCTGCTGGACGAGTCGGTCGAGGTGATCGGGGGCGGCCGACCGGCGGACCTGCGACGCGCGGTCACGATCGACCCGGACGACTGGCCGGGCCTGCGCGACCGGCTCGCCGAGGCGATCACCGCCAGCGCCACCCCGGAGCGCGACGACCGGCTCTTCCCCGGCGACATCCGCCAGTTCGCCGGCGCCGACGGCGGCCTCAACCTCGCGTACGGCGCGGCCGGGGTGCTCTGGGCGCTGCACGTCAGCGGCGCCGGCACCGACCCGGCGCACGAGCGGTGGCTGATCGACGGGGTCCGCCAACCCGCCTCCGGCAGCCGGCTCGGCTTCTACGACGGGCTGCACGGCATCGCGTACGTGCTGGACCTGCTCGGTCACCGGGACGAGGCGCTGCGCCTGCTCGACCTCTGCCTCGACCAGCCCTGGACCGAACTGCGCGACGACCTGACCGGCGGGCTGTCCGGCATCGCGCTCAACCTCGCCCACTTCGGCGCGCTCACCGGCGAGCGGCGTTACGCCGACGCGGCCCGGCAGGCCGTCGACGTGGTGGTCGGCCGGCTCGGCGATGTCGACTCGGTCGCCGAGATCAGCGGCGGGCGGCACCCGTACGCCGGGCTGGCCCGGGGCGGGGCCGGCGTGGCGCTGATGCTGCTGCGGATGTACGAGCGGCACGGCGACGCCGAACTGCTCGACCACGCGCGCACCGCGCTGCGTCAGGACCTGCGCCGCTGCGTCCGCCGCGACGCCGGGCACCTGGAGGTCAACGAGGGCTGGCGGACCATGCCCTACCTGGCCGAGGGCAGTGTCGGCATCGGACTGGTGCTCGACAACTATCTGCGGCACCGGCCCGACGACGAGCTGCGCGACCAGGCCACCGCGATCCGCCGCTGCGCCGACTTCCCGTTCTACGCGCAGTCCGGGCTCTTCGCCGGCCGCGCCGGGATCGTCGCGTACCTCGCCGAGCGGGGGGAGCGGGACGCGGCCCGGGAGCAGGCCCGGCTGCTCGGCTGGCACGCGCTGCCGTACCGGGACCGGACCGCGTTCCCCGGCGACCAACTGCTGCGACTCTCCATGGACCTGGCCACCGGCACCGCCGGCGTGCTCGCCGCGCTCACCGCCACCCGGCCGGACGACGCGCTCCACCTGCCGTTCCTGACCCCGCTGCCCGGCGCGACGCGCGTCGCGGGCGCGGACTGAACGGCCACCGAACCCCCCGGTTCCCCCGGGGTGACCCGAAGCCACCACCCGAGACGTGGAATGAGGTGAATTGACATGGCTCTGCTCGACCTCCAGGGGATGGAGCTGCCGGCCGCCGAGCGTACCGGCGGTGGCAGCAACGCCAGCCTGCTGCTCTGCGGCGACAGCTCGCTGAGCGTCACCACCTGCAACTGACCCATCCGATCATCGACGTCACGAGAGAAAGAGGAACCGACATGGCTCTGCTCGACCTCCAGGGTATGGAACTGCCGGCCGCCGAGCGTACCGGTGGCGGCAGCCAGGCCAGCCTGCTGCTCTGCGGCGACAGCTCGCTGAGCGTCACCACCTGCAACTGACCCATCCGATCATCGACGTCACGAGAGAAAGAGGAACCGAC
>NZ_JBVJHM010000011.1:299787-313301 GCF_055586805.1 Micromonospora sp. NPDC049201
GGAACTGCCGGCCGCCGAGCGTACCGGTGGCGGCAGCCAGGCCAGCCTGCTGCTCTGCGGCGACAGCTCGCTGAGCGTCACCACCTGCAACTGACGATCAGTCGCTTGGCCCCGGGCCGGCTCACGCCGGTCCGGGGCCCGCGCCCGTGGGAGGCCCGATGACCCCCGCCGACCGGCTCGCGCTGCGCGCCGTGGCGTTCGCCGGCTGGTGGACGCCGGTGTTGGCGGTGCTCGCCGTGGTGGAGACGGCGGCCCAGCTCGCGCTTCCCGCCGTGCTGGGCCGGGCGGTGGACGCCGCCGTCGGCGCCGCGCCGCAGTCCCCGCCCGGCCGGTGGCTCGCGGTGGTGGTCGCCCTGGTGCTGGTGCTGATCGGCGCGCGGGCGGCCCACGACTACGGCACCGGCGCGGCCGGCGCCCGCTCGGTCGCCGCGCTGCGGCACGCCCTGGTCCGTCACCTGTTCGCGCTCGATCCGCGCACGGTGGGCCGCCGGCCGGTGGGTGACCTGGTCGGCCGGCTGGTGGGGCAGGTCGCCGACGCCGGGCAGGCCGCCCCGACAGCCGTGCTGGCCGGCAGCGTGCTGCTGCCACCGCTGGGCAGCCTGGTCGCGCTCACCCTGCTCGATCCCTGGCTCGGCCTGACGTTCGTGGTCGGGCTGGTGCTGCTGGCCGTGCTGCTGCGGCGGTTCGTCAGCGAGGCGTCCGGCGCGGTCGCCGGCTACCAGCGGGCCCAGGGCGACCTGGCCGGTCGACTGGTCGAGGCGCTCGCCGGGGCACGGACGATCACCGCCGCCGGCACCGCCGGGCACGAGGTCGAGCGGGTGCTCGCGCCGCTGCCCGAGCTGCGCCGCCACGGCCTGCGTACCTGGCGGGTGCTCGCCGGCGCGGCGGCCCGGGGCGCCCTGCTGAACCCGCTGCTGCAACTGGCGGTCGTCGCCGTCGGCGGCTGGTCCCTGTCCGCCGGTCGGCTGACGCCCGGGGAACTGCTGGCCGCCCTCCAGTACGCCACGATCGGCGCCGGACTGGGCGCCGCGATCGCCGCCGTCAACACCGCCGTGCGGGTCCGCGCCGGCTGCGGTCGGGCCGCCGAGATCCTCGACGAGCCGCTCCGCCCACCCGGCGGCCGGGACCTGCCGCCCGGGTCGGGCCGGCTGGAGCTGAGCGGCGTGGAGGTCCGCGACGACGACGGGCGTCCGCTGCTCGACCGGGTCGACCTGCGGGTGCCCGGCGGCACGCTCCTCGCCGTCGTCGGGCCGTCCGGCGCCGGCAAGTCGCTGCTCGCGGCCGTCGCGGGCCGGCTGCGTGACCCGGACGCCGGCGAGGTACGCCTGGACGGCGTGCCGCTGCCGGAGTTGACGCCGACGGCGCTGGGCCGGGCGGTCGGCTACGGTTTCGAGCGGCCGGTGCTGGTCGGTGACACGGTCGGCGCGGCGGTCGGCTGCGGCGGCGACCCGGTGCCGCTGGCCCGCGCCGCCGAGGTCGACGACGTGGTGCAGCGGCTGCCCGAGCGGTACCGCACCCCGCTGGCCGGGCTCGCCCTCTCCGGCGGCGAGCGGCAGCGCCTCGGGTTGGCCCGCGCGCTGCGCGCCGAACGGCTGCTGATCCTGGACGACGCCACGTCCAGCCTGGACACGGTGACCGAGCACCGGGTGGTGGACACGCTCACCGGCCGCGACGACAGGCGTACCCGGGTGGTGGTGAGCCACCGGGTCGGCACCGCGGCCCGCGCCGACCTGGTGGCCTGGGTGGACGGTGGCCGGGTACGCGCGGTCGCCCCGCACCGGGAGTTGTGGGACGACCCGGCATACCGGGCGGTGTTCCGGTCGTGACCCCCGTCGGCGCGGTGGTCCGCGCGGAGCTGTCCACGCGACGCCGTCCGCTGCTGCGGCTGGCCGGCTGGTCGCTGGCCGAGGCGCTGCCGGCGGCGTTGAGCGGCCTGCTGACCGCCCGGGCCGTGGACGGCGGCTTCCTGGCCGGCCGGCCCGGTGTCGGGCTGCTCTGGCTGGGCCTGCTGGCGCTCGCGGTGCTGGTCGGCGCGCTCGGCACCCGGCAGGCGTACGGGCTGCTGGGCGACGTGGTGGAGCCGTTCCGCGACGACCTGCTGCGGCGGGTCGTCGCGGGCACGTTGGCCGGCGCGAGCGACGGACGGGTCGACGACGCGGCGGTGACCCGGCTGACCCACCAGGTGGAGATGGTCCGGGACACCTGGGCCGGCCTGCTGATGGTGGTCCGGGGCTTCGTGTTCGCCGCCGGCGCGGCCGTGGTCGGCCTCTGTTCCCTGGCGGTCCCGGTCGCGCTGCTGGTGACCGTGCCGGTCCTCGCCGGCCTGCTGCTCTTCGTCGCGGCGTTGCCGGCGATGGTGGCCCGGCAACGCGACTACGTCCGGGCCGGTGAGCGGCTCGGCCGGGACGCGGTGGTCGCGGTGGGCGGCCATCGTGACGTCCTGGTCAGCGGCACCGGGGACCGGGTCGTCGACTGGCTCGGTGGGCACGTCGACGCGCAGGCGCGGGTGGAGCGGCGGCTGGCGACCATGGCCGCCGCGCGCAGCCTGAGTCTGGCCGTCGGCGGGTGGCTGCCGGTGCCGGTGCTGCTGCTGGCCGCGCCGTGGCTGCTCGGGCGCGGTCTCGGGGCGGGCGCGCTGCTCGGCGCGCTGGTCTACGTCGTGCACGGCATCCAGCCGGCGCTGCACACGCTGTTCCAGGGCGTGGCGGCCGGCGGCCTGCGCTTCGTGGTCACCCTCGACCGGCTGCTGCGCACCTGCGTACCCCCGGGGGAGAGCGACGGGGCGACGGCGGCGTCGCCGCCCGACCCGGCCGCGCCCGCGCTGTCGCTGCGGGGGGTGACCTTCCGGTACGGGCCGCACGCCGCGCCGGTGCTCGACGGCTTCGACCTGACCGTGCCGGCCGGCGACCACCTGGCGATCGTCGGCGCGAGCGGGATCGGCAAGTCCACACTGGCGGGGCTGATGGCCGGCGTGCTGCGCCCCGACTCGGGCACGGTCCGCGTCGCGGGCACGCCGACCGGCGCGGCGACCCCGGCCGAGCTGGCCGCCCGCCGGGTGCTTATCCCGCAGGAGGCGTACGTGTTCACCGGCACGGTCCGGGACAACGTCCGCTACCTGCGGCCCGACCTGGACGACGCGACGATCAGCCGGGCGGCGGACCGGCTCGGCCTGGCCGAGCTGGTGGCCCGGCTCGGTGGCCTCGACGCGACGCTGCGGCCGGCGGGGCTGTCCGCCGGGGAGCGCCAGCAGGTGGCGTTGCTGCGGGCCTGGCTGTCGCCGGCGCCGTTGCTCATCCTCGACGAGGCGACCTGCCACCTGGACCCGGCCACCGAGGCACGCCTGGAGCTGGCGTTCGCCGCCCGGCCCGGCACCCTCGTGGTGATCGCGCACCGGATCAGCTCGGCGGTGCGGGCCCGGCGCGTGCTGCTGCTCGACGGCGGGCAGGCCCACCTGGACAGTCACCACGGGCTGCTGGCCGGTTCGGCGGCGTACCGGGAGATGGTGGGTTACTGGGAGGGCGGCGGCGACCGGTCAGATCCAGCAGGACTCCCGGGCGGTCCGCACCGCTTCCCAGCGGGTCCGGGCACCGGTCTTGGCCATGATGTGGGAGAGGTGGTTGCGGACCGTGCCCGGTGAGACGCCCAGCTTCTGGGCGACCTCGCGGACCGGCAGGCCCTCGGCGACCACGTCCAGCACCTCCCGCTCCCGGGGGGTCAACGGATTGTCGGCCACCTCGAGCGCGGCGACGACCAGGTCCGGGTCGAGCACGACCTGACCGTCGGCGATCTGCCGGACCCCCTCGGCGATCCGGTCGGGCGGCACGTCGTGGTTGAGGAAACCGATCCACCCGCGATGCTCGGCGAGCATCGCGCGCAGCCGCCCGGCCCGCCGCTGGTCCACCAGCACCAGCAGCCGGCCACCGTGGCTGCCGTCGGCCGCGGCGGCGAGCCGGGCGAGCTGGTTCACCGGTACGACGTCGACGTCGACCACCGTGACGTCGGGGCGTTCGCCGAGCAGCGCGGCCCGGACGGCGTGGGGAGTGTCCGCCTCAGCGACCACGTCGATGTCGCCCTGGGCGGTCAGCAGATGGGCGAGCGCGCCCCGGACCAGCCGTCCCTTGAGCGCGAGCAGCGTGCGGACCATGTCGACTCCCTGCCATGACCCCCGTCTTCCTGACCTATCGTGAACAACTGATAACCAGCCGTCAGGAATCTTATTTAAGTCACTGTGCCGACGACACCAGGTGTCGGCCTGTTGTCAGATCCAGCCGGCCTCCTGGGCGCGTTGCACCGCCTCCCAGCGGTTCCGCCCGCCGGTCTTGCGCAGCAGGCTGGACAGATGGTTGCGGACCGTCCCGGGAGCGAGGTGCAGCACCGCGGCGATCTCCCGGCTGGGCAGACCCTTCGCGGCGGTGGCGGCCACCTCCCGCTCCCGCTCGCTCAGCGGGTTGACCACGGTGTCCAGCGCGGCGACGGCGGTCAGCGGGTCGATCGCGCGGCGCCCCTGGGCGACGGTCCGCAACTGGGCGAGCATCTCCTCCGGTGGCACGTCCTTGGCGACCACCCCACGCACGCACAGTTGCAGCACCAGTCGCAGCACCCGGGCGCTCGGCCGGTTCGTCAGCACCACGACCGCGCAGTCCGGCGCGGCGGCGCGCAGCGCGGCGACCACCGTCGCCGGCTCGTCCTCCGGGTTGAGGTCGAGCAACGCCAGGTCGGCGCGGCGGCACAGGCCGCCGGCGTCCGTGGCGCCCTCGGCCACCACCTCGAAGCCGGCTGCCGCCGCGACCACCCCGGCCACGAGCGTCCGGCACAGGCTGGGTGCGCCGAGCACGGCGACCCGGATCGCTGGTGTCGGGCCGGTTGCCGATTCGCTACGAGTATCGTTCACGGGACTACTCTGCCCGACACACCGTAACCGGTCACCCCCTGTGCTGTGCGTTTCCGGCGCGATCCCGCCATGTGGTTGCCGCCGGGCGTGGCCGGGCCGGGCCGGGCCTGGCCGTCAGCGTCCGAGTGCGACGGCCAGCCGGCGGACCGCCTCGTCCATCATCTCCGGCCGGGCGGCGGCGTAGGTGAGGCGCAGGTGCGGCGCGGGCGGTTCGGCGGCGTACCAGGGTCGCCCGGGAAACACGGTGACCCCCTCGGCGGCGGCCCGCGCGGTCACCGCGACGTCGTCGGCGCCGTCCGGCAACCGGACCCACAGGTGCAGGCCGCCGCGGGGGACGTCGGGCGGGGTCAGCGCCGGCAGGTGGCGGTCCAGCGCCGCGAGCAACGCGTCCCGGCGGGCTCGCAGCTCCTTGCGCAGCGTACGGCGGTGCCGGTCCCAGGCCGGCGCGGCGAGGAACTCCAACGCGGCCTGTTGCAGCGGCCCGGCCACGAAGAAGTCGTCGAGCAGCCGGGCGGCGCGCAGGCGTTCCCCGGCCGGCCCGCGCGCGCCCAGCGCGGCGATCCGCAGGCCGGGCGCGGCCGGCTTGGTCAGCGAGCGCAGGTAGACCACGTGCCCGTCCGGGTCGTCGGCGGCCAACGGTGGCGGCGCCTCGCCGTCGATGGTCAGGTCCCGGGCGTAGTCGTCCTCGACCAGGAACGCGCCGGCCTCGCGGATCACGGTCGCCACCTCGGCCCGCCGGGCGGGACCGAGCGTCGCGCCGTGCGGGTTGGCGTGCAGCGGCTGGCAGTAGAACAACCGGGCGCCGGTGCGGGCGAACGCGGCGGCGAGCTGGTCGGGGCGGACACCGTCGGCGTCGGCGGGCACCGGCACCACCCGCAGCCCGGCGGCGTGCGCGGTGGCCAGCGCGCCCAGGTAGGTGGGGGACTCGACGAGCAACGTGTCGCCGGGCCCGGTGAGCGCCCGCAGGGTGGACGCGAGCGCGGCCTGCCCGCCCGGGCAGATCACCACGTCCTCGGCGCGCAGGCCGCCGCCGGTCTCCCGGGCGAACCAGGCCCGCAGGTCGGTCCGCCCCTCGACCGGGCCGCGTTGCCAGGCCGCCGGCTGGCGGGCCGCGCGGGCGAGCGCCGCGCCGAGCGCGGCGGCCGGCTGGAGTTCCGCGTCCAGGTAGCCGCCGGTCAACGGGATGGCCCCGGCCGGCGGCCACGCCAGGAGCGCCTGCATCTCCTCGCCGCCGGAGCGCCGGGAGCCCAGTGCGACGGTCTGCCAGGACAGGTCCGGGCGGGGCGGCTCGACGCGCCGGGCCGCCACGAACGCGCCCCGCCCCGACCGCGTCTCGACCAGCCCCTCCGCGACGAGCCGCCGGGTCGCCTCGGCGACCGTCACCGGGGAGGCGTGGTGGTGGGCGGTCAGCTCCCGCACCGACGGCAGCCGCGTCCCGGGCGTGGCGGCCCGCACCAGCGTCCGCAGGTGATGGACAACGCGGTCGGTAGCGCTACCATCGTTCATGACGGAACAGAGTAGCGCTACTGAACCCACCAAGGTAACGGCCCGGCCGGGCGCCGGTGTCGCGCTCGGCGCGCTGGGCGTGCTGGCGTTCAGCATGTCGCTCCCGGCCACCCGCGTCGCCGTGCACACGCTCGACCCGTGGTTCGTCGCGTTCGGACGGGCCGTCGGCGCGGCGCTGCTCGCGGCGGCGTACCTCCGCCTGACCCGGGCCCCGCGCCCCACCCCGGGCCAGTGGCGGCGACTGGCCGTCGTCGCGCTCGGCGTGGTCGTCGGCTTCCCGCTGTTCACGTCGCTCGCGCTCACCACGCAGACCTCCGCGCACGGCGCTGTCGTCGTCACCGTGCTGCCCGCCATGACGGCGGTCTTCGCGGTGCTCCGGGCCGGCGAACGACCGCCACCGCTGTTCTGGCTCGCCAGTGCCGCCGGGCTGGCGCTGGTGCTCGCGTTCCTCGCCACCGGCGGTTCGATGCGCGGCACGCTCTCCCTGGCGGACCTGTTCCTGCTCGCCGCCGTCGTGCTGTGCGGCCTCGGGTACGCCGAGGGCGGCGTGCTGGCCCGTCAGCTCGGTGGCGCGCGGACGATCTGCTGGGCGTTGCTGCTCTCGCTGCCGGTCACGATCCCGGTCACGGCTGTGGCCGCCGCCGCCCACCACCCATGGGCCGGTGCCGCCGGCTGGACCGCGTTCGGTTACCTCACGCTGGTCTCGATGTTCCTCGGCTTCTTCGCCTGGTACGCGGGGCTGGCCCGGGGCGGCATCGCCAAGGTGGGGCAGATCCAGCTCGTCCAGCCGGTGCTCACGCTGGTCTGGTCGGCGCTGCTGCTCGGCGAGGCGATCACCCCGGCCACCGCCGCCGTGGCCGGGGCGGTACTGGCCTGCGTGGTGCTCATCCAGCGCACCCGGGGCGCCGCCCGCCCCCGCGACTACACCCCGCCCCACCCCGAACAGGCCGTCCAGCGGTAGTGCCCGCGCCGCGTTCCGGCCCCGCGGCCGGTGGGGTCGGCTACGCCGGAGCGTCGAGGCTGCTGATCAGGTGCGCCACCCGCTGCCGGATCTCGTCGCGGACCTGACGGACGACGTCCAGCGACCGGCCGGCCGGATCGGTGAGCTGCCAGTCCTCGTAGCGCTTTCCGGGGAACACCGGGCAGGCGTCGCCGCACCCCATGGTGACGATGACGTCGCTGGCCTCGGCGGCGTCCCAGGTGAGCCGGGCCGGCGTCCGGTCGGTGATGTCGATGCCGACCTCGCGCATGGCCTCGACGGCGACCGGGTTGATCCGGTCGGCGGGCTCGCTGCCGGCGGAGCGCACCTCGACGGCGTCCCCGGCGAGGTGGCGCAGCCAGCCGGCGGCCATCTGGGAGCGGCCGGCGTTGTGGACGCAGACGAACAGGACGGTGGGTTTGTGACTCATCGGGCTTCGGTCTCCGGGGTGGGGTGGGGCACGACCACGGCGTCGGCGTCGTCGCCGGCGTGGGGGTACCAGAGGGCGAGCGCGGCGACGGCGACCAGGCCGCCGACGACCTGGGCGACCACGAAGCCGGGCACCGAGGCTGGGGCGATGCCGGCGAACGTGTCCGAGAACGCCCGGCCGACCGTGGCGGCCGGGTTGGCGAACGAGGTCGACGACGTGAACCAGTAGGCCGCGCCGATGTACGCCCCGACCGCCGCCGGCGCGGCGGCGGTGCGGCCGGAGCGGGCCAGCGCGAAGATCAGCAGGACCAGGCCGGCGGTGGCGACCACCTCGGCCAGCCACAGGTGCCCGCCGCTCCGGTCGGTGCGGGACCAGGCCACCGCCGGCAGGTCGAACATCAGGTGGGCGAGGACGGCGCCGGCTGTCGCGCCGGCCGTCTGGGCGATCGCGTACGCGGCGAGGTCGCGCCCGGTCAGGCCGGTGCCGGCGCGGCGGCCGAGCCACCAGTCGACGGCGGAGACGACCGGGTTGAGGTGCGCGCCGGAGACCGGGCCGAACGTCAGGATGAGCGCGCCCAGGGCGAGGGCGGTGGCGATCGCGTTCTCCAGCAGTTGCAGCCCGGTGTCGGTGGGGGAGAGCCGGCTGGCGGCGATGCCCGAGCCGATGACGGCGGTGACCAGCAGCGCGGTGCCGGCGAACTCGGCCGATGCCCGCCGGGACAGGGGGAGGCTCACGCCGGGTGCCCGTCGCCGGCGGCGGCCGTGATCTCCAGCAGCGCGCCGAGCTGCCGGAGCGCCTCGGGCCGGACGCGGTACCAGACCCAGGTCCCGCGCCGGTCGGCGTCGACCAGGCCGGCCTCGCGGAGGACCTTGAGGTGGTGCGAGATGGTCGGCCCGGACAGGTCGAAGGCCGGGGTGAGATCGCAGACGCAGATCTCCGGCACCGAGGCGATCATCGACATCAGCCGCAGCCGGATCGGGTCACCCAGCGCCTTGAACAGGGGCGCGATCACCGCGGCCTGGTCGGGCCCCAGGGGGCGGGCCGCGATCGGGGCGCAGCAGGAGACCGCGTCCCGGGCCGCTTGTTTTGACATGCGTCTAGCTTGACAGATGTCAAAACAAGCGGCAACCTGGGGTCTGCTTCGACAGTCATCTAGACAAGGAGAAAGTCACCATGTCCCGAGTCCAGCTCGCCCTGCGCGTGTCCGACCTCGAAGGCTCCATCGCTTTCTACGCCAAGCTGTTCGGCGTCGAGCCGGCCAAGCGTCGCCCCGGCTACGCCAACTTCGCCATCGAGAACCCGCCCCTGAAGCTCGTCCTCCTCGAGGGCGAGGCCGAGCAGCCCACCGCGCTGGACCATTTGGGCGTCGAGGTGCCCAGCACCGACGAGGTCGACGCCGCCACCCGCCGCCTGACCGACTCGGGCCTCGTCACGCTGGCCGAGAACGACACCGAGTGCTGCTACGCGTTGCAGGACAAGGTGTGGGTGCGCGGCCCCGGCGACGAGCGCTGGGAGGTCTACACCGTCAAGGCCGACTCGCCGCGGCTGGAGAAGCCCGCCGAGGACTCCTGCTGCGCTCCCGCCTAGGAGCGGTGCAAAAAACCTGCAAACGCCAGCCCTTGCCCTGAGCGAAAGCGCTTTCTTACGATTGCGTCACATCGATGTTTCATTCGCGGGCCGGGCGCCGCGAATGGATGGAAATCGCTGGTGACGCGGTCGATCGTGTCGCCGCAATTCACCTTTCCTGTTCGGCGGCAGCCGGTCGGTCCGGCATGCGCGAAAACGAATCGAGGCGTCCATGGAACGACCAGTCACACGGCGAATGCAGGCCACGTTGGCCACGGCGGCGGTGGGGGTCGCGGTCGCCGTGGCCATGCCGACCCCGCAGGCGTCGGCGGCGGCCGGGACCGCCACCGGCTTCGCGACCCAGAACGGCGGGACCACCGGCGGCGCGGGCGGGCAGACGGTGCGCGCCACCACCGGGACCGCGATCCACGCCGCACTCTGCAACCGGGCCAGCAGCAGCACCCCGATCACCATCGAGGTCTCCGGGACCATCAACCACGGCAACACCAGCAAGGTGTCCGGTTCGAGCTGCAACACCGCGGACGGCGTGATCGAGCTGAAGCAGATCAGCAACGTCACCATCATCGGGGTGGGCGGCGCGGTCTTCGACCAGCTCGGCATCCACATCCGCGACTCCCGCAACATCATCATCCAGAACGTCACGGTGCGGAACGTCAAGAAGTCGGGCTCGCCCACCTCCAACGGCGGCGACGCCATCGGCATGGAGAGCACGGTCCGCAACATCTGGGTCGACCACGTCACGCTGGAGGCGTCCGGCGGGGAGGCGGAGGGCTTCGACGGCCTCTTCGACATGAAGGACGACACCCAGTACGTGACGCTGTCCTACAGCATCCTGCGCAACTCCGGCCGCGGCGGGCTCATCGGCTCCAGCGAGAGCGACCGGTCGAACAGCTTCATCACGTTCGACCACAACCTCTACGAGAACATCGACTCCCGCACGCCGCTGCTGCGCGGCGGGGTCGCGCACATGTACAACAACCACTACTCGGGGCTGCACGAGTCCGGCATCAACTCCCGCGCCGGCGCCCGGGCCAAGGTGGAGAACAACTACTTCCGCAACTCCAAGGACGTGCTCGGCACGTTCTACACCAACGAGCGCGGCACCTGGCAGGTCGGCGGCAACATCTTCGACAACGTGACCTGGTCGGCCCCGGGCAACGAGAACTACCCGGCCGGGCCGAACCCGACGTCCACCACCACGGTCGCCATCCCCTACTCGTACCGTCTCGACGGGGCGAGCTGCGTGCCGGACATCGTCCGCCAGACGGCGGGCGCCAACACCGGCCTGCGGACGTCGGACGGCAACTGCACGCCGCAGTCCCCGCCGCCCACCACGCCGGCGCCGACCACGCCCGCGCCGACCACCCCGCCGCCGACGACCACCACCCCGCCGCCGCCCAGCGGGACCAACCTGAGCCTCGCGTCCGGCGCCGGCGCGGACGGTTCCAGCAAGGCCGACGGCACCAGCTACGGCAACGTGCGCGACGCCAACCTGGGCACCTGGTGGTCGCCGTCCGGTTCGACCGGCACCATCTCGATCAAGTGGGGCTCGGCCACCCGGGTGTCCCGGGTGATCATTCGGGAACCGTCCGGCACCCAGGGCTCGATCGGGTCCTGGCAGCTCGTCAACAACGACACCGGCGCGGTCCTCGCCTCGGGGAGCGGGGCGGGAGCGATCAGCTTCGCCGCCACGTCGCTCCAGAAGATCAATTTCAAGATCAACAGCTCGAACGGTACGCCGAGGGTCGGCGAGTTCGAGACGTACGCGAGCTGAGCCCGGCGTGGGGGGCGGGAGCGGCGCAGCCGCTCCCCGCCCCCCACCTTCTCAGAGGGTCAGCACCACGGTGGAGATGCTGCGGGCGCCGACGTTCACGGAGACCTGGTTCCCGTTCACGCCGACCGACTGGCTCGCCGCGCTCGCGTTCTGCGAGGTGGCGACGTACTCCGCCTTCGACACGTTCTGCGGCGCCTGGATGACGGCGTTGTTCACCGCGCTGGTCGAGCGGTTCAGGATGACCAGCGTGACCTTGCCGTCGCCCTGGTAGGCGGTCACCTCCAGCGGGGACGCCTTCGAACTCTTCGTCAGAGCGACCCGCTGGTAGCCGGGACGGACGTACTTGGCGTACTGGGAGAACGCGTACCCGCGCTTCAGCGGTGCGCCCGCCGTCGTGCCGTACGCGGCCTCGCCGTCACCGATGAACGAGTAGTAGCGCTTGCCGTACCACCAGACGTAGGCGCTCCAGTTGGACTCCATCGACTTGTGCACGGTGCGCATGATGTCGTCCAGGGTCTCGTTCCAGGCCGCCGCGTTGCTGGGGTTGCCCCAGATGTTGGAGCCGCTGCCGTCGGCCTCGTGCAGGTTCCACTCGGTCATCCACACCGGCTTGTTGTACTGCTGGGCCAGCGGGTACGGCTTCAGCCGGCCGGACGCCTCGGTGCCGTAGAGGTGCCCGCCGATGTAACCGATGTTGTTGCGGGCCGCCGCGTCGTTCAGCGTCGGGTCGGTGTAGCTGTAGTTCAGGTTCACCGCCTCGGCGACCATCAGCTTGGTGTTCTGCACCTTCGCGCCCTGCTCGCGCACGAAGGTCTGCAACTCGGTGCCGCTCCAGTCCATCGAGTCGTAGTCCGGGTGCCAGTCCGGCTCGTTCTGCACCGAGGTGACGTCGATGGTCACGCCCTGGTTGCGCATGTACTGGACGTAACTGTTGAGGTGGTTGGCGTAGTCGTCGTAGTAGTCGGTCTTCAACTTGCCGCCGTTGGTCCGGCTGTTGTTCGTCTTCCAGGCCGCCGGCGCCGTCCAGGGCGACGCCATGATCTTCACGTTCGACCCGTACGACTTCGCCGTCTTCAGCGCGCTGACCTGCGTACCCCACTCGCTCGACACCGGCGACAGGCCGGTGCGCACGATGGACAGGCCGAGCTGGTTGGGGCCCAACCCGACGAGCGTCTGCGTCTCCGCCGTCGACCACGCGCCACCCCAGATCGACACCGCCGCGCCGAACCCGTCCACGGTCTGGTACTTCGTGGCGGTGTTCACCGTGATGTCCGCCGGCCCGTTCGGGGGCGGCGTGGACGGCGACGACGTCGGCGTCGGCGTCGGGGTGGGCGAACTGGTCGGCGACGTGGTCGGAGCGGTGCCGCCGGTGCAGGTGACCCCGTTCAGCGCGAAGCTGGTGGGGGCCGGGTTGCTGCTGGTCCACGCGCCGTTGAAGCCGAACGACGCGGTGCCGTTGGTGGGGATGGAACCGTTGTAGTCGACGTTTCGGGCGGTGACGTTCGCGCCGCTCTGGGTGACCGTGGCGCTCCACGCCTGGGTGACGGTCTGGCCGGCACCGTAGGACCAGGTGAGCGTCCAGCCCGAGACCGGGTCACCGAGGTTGGTGATGGTCACGTTGGCGCCGAAGCCGCCCTGCCACTGCGACGCCACCGCGTAGTTCACCGAACAACCGGCGGCGGCGGCCCCGGCCGGCATCGCCACGGCAGCCGCCGCCGACGCGAGCAACACCGTGCCGGCCGTCACCAGCGCGGTACGGGGCAGTCTGAGTTTCCTCATCTAATCTCTCCTCGTCCGACTAGCGCTGGAGCGTCAGCAGACCCGGCCGGTACGGCAGCAGGCCGTAGTCGCCGCCGGAGTTGGTGGCCCGACCCTGGTAGAGCAGTTGCAGGTTGCAGGGGTCGACGGTGAAGGTCTGGTCGGCGGTGGTGCGGATCAGCTCGCCGTGGCTGATGTCGTTGGTCCAGGTGGCGCCGCTGTTGGCCTTGCCGGCGAACGGGTTGCTCTCGGTGGCCGCGTTCGGCGTCCACGAGCCGTTCAGGCTGGTCGCGGTGAAGGACCGGAAGTAGCGGCCCTGCGCGCCGATGGCCTCGACGATCATGAGGTAGCGGGTCTGGCCCTGGAGCTTGTAGACCTGCACGGCCTCGAACAGGTTGTTCGTGCTGTCGCTCATGATCGTGGTGTAGTTCGAGCCGAAGTTGCCGGGGAAGTTCCCGATCGGCATGCTCGCCCGGTAGATCTTGCCGTTGTCGCCGGCGAAGAAGAGGTACATGTTCTGGTCGTCACCGATGATGGTCTGGTCGATCGGGCCGGTGCCGGAGCCGGAGATGCTGCCGGTGAACAGCGG
>NZ_JBVJHM010000012.1:0-213864 GCF_055586805.1 Micromonospora sp. NPDC049201
GCTGCTGGAAAGCCACCGACCGCTGCGCCACCGAGACACCCGCACTGACCACCCGCGACGGCGGCACCCAACTCACCGCCTGCCACCACCCGGAGGCGGGTCCGGTGGCGGTCGGCGTCGCCGACGCCGAACACGCGCAGGAGGTGACGGAATGAGTCTGTCCCCGGTCGAGGGCGTGGCCCTCGCCGAGATCGAGACGCCCGCCGACGGCGGCGAGCGGCGGGACGAGGAGTTCGTCGGCCGCTCGCCGGGCCAGCTCGCCCTGGCACGGCTGCGCCGCGACCGTACCGCCCTGGTCAGCGGCGGTCTGCTCGTCTTCTTCGTGCTTGTCGCGCTGGCCGTGCCGCTGATCGAGGCGCTGTACGGGATGGGGCCGAAGGAGCAGTTCCAGGGCCGCCTCGACGGCTACGGCATGCCGCTGGGCTATGCCGGCGGCGTCACCGGCGAGCACTGGTTCGGGCTGGAGCCCGGTCTCGGCCGGGACATCTTCATCCGGATGGTGCACGGACTGCGCACGTCGCTGTTCATCGCGTTCGCCGCGGCCGTGCTGACCGCCGCGATCGGCGTGACCCTGGGCACCCTGGCCGGCTACCTGGGCGGCTGGCTCGACTCGGTGATCAACTGGATCACCGACCTGACGCTGGCCATGCCGTTCCTGATCATCGCGCTGGCGCTGATGCCGACCGTGGCGTTGCGCTTCTACGGCCAGCGGGAGGCCGTGCCGGCGTACTTCCAGATCGGGGTGCTCATCGCGATCTTCGCGCTGTTCGGCTGGACCAGCACGGCCCGGCTGGTCCGGGGTCAGATCATCGCGCTGCGCGAGCGGGAGTTCGTGGAGGCGGCGCGCGCCAGCGGCGCCGGGTTGGGGCACATGCTGTTCCGCCAGTTGCTGCCGAACGTCTGGGCACCGATCCTGGTGGCCTTCTCGCTGGCGGTCCCGCAGTACATCACCAGCGAGGCGGCGCTGTCGTTCATCGGCGTCGGGCTGACGGACGCGACGCCGAGCTTCGGGCGGATGATCTACCGCAGCCTCGACTACCTCCAGACCGACCCGGCGTACGTCTTCTTCCCCGGCATCACGATCTTCGCGCTCGTGTTCGCCTTCAACCTCTTCGGCGACGCGCTGCGCGACGCGCTCGACCCGAAGTCGTCCCGGTAGGAGGCCGGCCATGACGCGTTTCCTCATCCGCCGGCTGCTGTCCGCCGCGCTCACGCTCTTCGCGGTCAGCGTGCTCAGCTTCCTGATGTTCTTCGCCCTGCCGCGTGACCCGGTGACCGGCATGTGCCCGAAGAACTGCAACCCGGAGCGGCTGGAGCGGGTCCGCCAGGAGTTGGGCCTGCGCGACCCGCTGATCAGCCAGTACGCCGGCTACATGAAGGGCATCGTCACCGGGCGGGACCTGGGCAGCGCCCAGGGCGGCCGGTGCGACGCGCCCTGTCTCGGCTGGTCGTACGTCTCCAACGAGGCGGTCTCGGACACCATCGCCCGGGTGCTGCCGGTGACGCTGAGCATCGTCATCCCGGCGGCGGTCCTGTGGCTGCTGCTCGGCGTCGGCCTCGGCATGCTCTCGGCGCTGCGCCGGGGTAGTTGGCTGGACCGGGCGGCGATCGGCTTCTCGCTGACCGGCGCCTCGTTGCAGCTCTACTTCGTCGGCGCGGTGCTGCTCATCGTGTTCGTCTACAACCTGCGGCTGCTGCCGGTGCCGAGCTACACCTCGTTGTTCGACGATCCGCTCAGGTGGAGCAGTGGGCTGGTGCTGGCCTGGTTGGCGCTGGCCTTCCTCTTCTCCGCCATCTACGCCCGACTGTCCCGGGCACAGATGCTGGAGACGCTGTCCGAGGACTTCGTCCGCACGGCGCGGGCCAAGGGCCTGGCCAAACGGACCGTCTACGGGCGGCACGCGCTACGCGCCGCGATCACGCCGGTGGTGACCATCGCCGGCCTGGACGTGGGCGGGGCGTTGGGCGGCACCGTGATCACCGAGACGACGTTCGGGCTCAACGGGATGGGCCGGACGGCGGTGGACGCGGTCCGCGCCGGTGACCTGCCGACCATCATGGCGACCGTGCTGATCGCGGCGGTCTTCGTGGTGCTGGCCAACGTGGTGGTGGACCTGCTCTACGCGGTGATCGATCCCCGGGTGCGGCTGGGCTGAGTCTCCGGGCTGAGCCTCCGGGCTGAGCCTCCGGGCTGAGCCTCCGGGCCGACGAAATTTATCGAGAACTGTTACACAACTCGTAGTTTTTTTTCTTTACGATCCTCGGGACGTCGGGCGATGCGCCAGGCGTACGGGTGGAGGAGGTAGAAGATGCGACCACGTGCAGCGGCCGCCGTCGGCGGCGCCATCGCACTGGTGGTGGGGCTGGGCGCCTGCTCGGAGAACACGGGCGAAGGCACCAAGGTGGACGGCAACCGGCAGCAGACCGGCGTCATCGCGACCGACCCGAAGGACTCCCAGGGGCCCGCGGCGGAGGTGGACGGCGCGGCCAAGGGTGGCACGTTCACCATCATCCGGGAGACCCCCATCTCCCACCTGGACCCGCAGCGGACGTACTCGTTCGCCGGCCTGATGGCCAACCCGCTCTTCGCCCGCTACCTGACCACCTGGAAGGACGACGGCAAGGGCGGCCTGGTGCTGGTCGGCGACCTGGCCGAGACCCCAGGCAAGAACGTCAACAACGACTGCAAGGTCTGGGAATTCACCGTCAAGGACGGGGTGAAGTTCGAGGACGGCAGCCCGATCACCGCCAAGGAGATCGCGTACGGCATCGCCCGCTCGTTCGACCCGGACCTCACCGGCGGCCCGACCTACCTCCAGGAGTGGCTGGCCGACACCCCGCAGTTCGACACCAAGTGGGACTTCAAGAAGAACAAGACGTCGCTGCCGCCGGGCCTGACCACGCCGGACGACAAGACGCTGCGCTTCGAGTTCGCCAAGCCCCGCTGCGACCTGCCGTTCGCGGTCTCGCTGCCGACCACCGCGCCGCTCAGGCCGGACAAGGACACCGGCGTCAACCTGGACCAGAAGCCGTTCTCGTCCGGCCCGTACAAGATCGCCAAGAACCAGGTGGGTGTCCAGCTCACGCTGGACCGCAACCCGAACTGGGACGCGAAGACCGACCCGGTCCGCCACCAGTACCCGGACCAGTTCGTGTGGACCTTCGGCCCGACCCAGGACGCCGCGAACAACCGGGTGATCGCCGACAACGGCGCCGACCAGAGCGCGCTGGCCTTCAACTCGGTGCCGCCCTCGCTGGTCGCGAAGGTGGCCGGTGACCCGGCGCTGAAGTCCCGGACGCTGCTCTCCCCGACCCCGAGCGCCAACCAGCTCGTGATCAACACGCAGCGGGTCAAGGACCTGAAGGTCCGCCAGGCGCTCAACTACGCGATCGACCGTGAGGGCCTGGTCAAGGCACTCGGCGGCCAGACCATCGCCCAGCCGATGACCACGCTGATGCCGTCGTCGACCATCGGCTACAAGGCGTACGACGCCTACCCGGCGGGTGCCAACGGCAACCCGGAGAAGGCGAAGGAGTTGCTCGGCGGCCAGACGCCCGAGCTGGTCCTCGGCGTCGCCGACAACACCAACGAGCAGCAGATCGCGGTCCAGCTCAAGGGAAACCTGGAGCGCGCCGGCTTCAAGATCACTGTGCGGAACATCCCGGACGACTCGAAGCTGGACGAGGTCAAGAAGAAGAACAACCCCTGGGACCTCTACATCGGCAACTGGGCCGCGGACTGGCCCAGCGGCGCGTCGATCCTGCCGGTGCTCTACGACGGCCGCACCATCAAGGCCGAGGGCAACAGCAACCAGTCGTACTTCAACGACGACGCGATCAACGCCGAGATGGACCGGATCCAGGCCATGCCCCCGGCCGAGCAGGGCCCGGAGTGGGGCAAGCTCGACGAGCGGATCATGAAGGAGTTCGCGCCGGTGGTGCCGCTCTTCGTCGACGTGGCGTACAACGTGCACGGCTCGAAGGCCGGCGGTGTCTTCATCTCCTCCGTCTTCGGCTACCCGAACTTCGTCAACGCGTACGTCAAGCAGTAGCCCTCGGCCCTGAGTAAGGAGGGGCCCCCTCTTAACACGTGAGTGTGAGAGGGGGCCCCTTCTCTACTTGAGGCGTTAACAGGGGGCCCCTCCTTACACCAGGTAGCGGCGGAGGAAGTCCAGCTCCAGGCGGAGCAGGCGCTCGGATGCGCCGCCGGCGGCCAGGTGAGTCGCGCCGGTGAGCGGCAGCACCGCGTGGGGGCGGCCGGTGGCCAGCAGCGCGGCGGAGAGCCGCAGCGTGTGCGCGGCCAGCACGTTGTCGTCGACCAGGCCGTGCACCAGCAGCATGGGTCGGGCGTCGGCCGGGGCGCCGAGCGGCTCGGCGGCCAGCTCCACCAGCGAGTGATGCGCGTAGACGTCCATGCCGTCCTCCGGCATGCCCAGGTACCGCTCGCTGTACGCGGTGTCGTACAGCGCCCAGTCGGTGACCGGCGCGCCCACGATCGCGCACTTGAACAGCTCCGGATGGCGCAGCACCGCCAGGCCGGCGAGCCAGCCGCCGAACGACCAGCCCCGCACCGCCACCCGGTCCAGGTCCAGGTCGGGGTGTTTGCCGGCGAGCGCGGTCAGCGCGTCCACCTGGTCGGTCAGGATCACGTCCGCCACCCGGCGGTGGATCGCCTTCTCGAACGACGGCGCGATGCCGGGCGTACCCCGGTTGTCCACGGTCACCACCGCGAAGCCCTGCTCGGCCCACCACTGCCGCTCCAGCCAGGCGCCGCGCGCCGCGACCACCTCCTGGTGGCCCGGCCCGCCGTAGACGTCCACCAGCACCGGCAGCCGGGTGCCCTTGACGTGCTCGGCCGGGTACAGCACCGCGCTGGGCAGCCGCCGGTCGGTCACCCGCACCAGCGTCGGGCGCGGCGCGTACGAGCAGGTGGCGGCCAGCGAGCGCAGCTCACCCACCTCGCGGTCGCCGTGCCACACCCGCCAGCGGACCCCCGCGTACTCCAGCGAGGCGGTCCCCACCGCCAGCGTGGCCCCGCCGATGGCGGCGGTGTGCCAGCCCGGGTCGCTGCCCATCCGGCGGGCGTCCATCCCACCGCCGATGGTGGTCCGCACCCGGTAGAGGTGGCGTTGGCTCGGTTCGCCCTCACTCGCCTCGACCAGCAGGTCGGCCGCCGTGTCGGGGCCGGCCGGCAGCCGCCCGACCACCCGCCGCACGTACAGCGAGGGCGGGGTCAGCAGCGTGCCGTCGGCGAACAGGCAGCGGGCGTCGTACCCGTCGTGGGCCAGCTCGCCGCCGACCAGCACCCGCCCGTCGGGCAGGTGTGCCGGGGTGCCCGGGACCGGTTCCACCCAGCGCGGGTCGGCCAGCTCGGCGTGCACCTGCGTCTCCCCGGTCCGCGGGTCCACCGCGAGCACCAGCCCGTGCTGCTGCGAGCGGCGCAGCACCGTGATCAGCGGCCCGCCGTCCGCCCACTCCACCGCGCTCAGGTAGGGGTAGGTCTCCCGGTCCCAGTGCACGTCGACCCAGCCGCCGTCGAGGTCGAGCAGGTGCAGGCTGACCTCCGCGTTCGGGCCACCCGCCACCGGGTACGCCAGCGACGTCGGCGGGGTCGCCGGCTCGGCCGGGTCGTGCAGGTACCACCGGGGCAGGCGGGACTCGTCGACCCGGGCGGCCAGCACCGCGCGCCCGTCCGGGGCCCACCAGTAACCCCGGTACCGGTGGAACTCCTCGGCCGCGATGTGCTCGGCCAGCCCCCAGGTCACGCCGCTGTCCTCGCCGGCGAGCAGGTTGTCCGTGCCGTCCGGCTCGACCACCCGGAGCTGACCCCGGCGGACGCCGTCGGCGGCGTCGGTGACGTAGGCCAGCCGCTCACCGGTCGGGTCCGGACGCGGATCGATCACCGGCCCGACGGTGGCCACCTCGACCACGTCGCCATGCCGCAGGTCGGCCCGGAACAGCCGCCCGGCCAGCGCGAACGCGGCCACCCGGCCGGTCGCGTCCAGCGCGTACCCGCCGATGCCGCCGGCGCTGAGCCGCAGCCGCTCGCGCAGCGCCCGCTCGCCGGGGGCCGGTCGGGCCGGTTCCGCGTCCGTGCCGAGCAGCACCGCCGGGTCGGCGACCAGGCGTTCCTCGCCGGTGTCGGCGTCGAGCAGCCAGAGCGCGTCGGCCGGGTCCTCCGGGCCCGCGGAACGCAGGAAGAGCACCCGGGAGCCGTCACCGGCGACGGTCACGGCGCGCGGCGCCCCCAGGCTGAACCGACGGGTACGGGCGGCCAGCTCGGGAAAGTCCACGCCTGCAGATCGTAGGCGGGCACCGGGCGTGATGTGGCCGACCTGGGCGGACGCATGACCGTCGGACGGGCAGGACCGCCGGTTAGAGTGACGGGCGTGACGACGCTGCCCGACCGACGCCTGCTGCTGGTCCACGCGCATCCCGACGACGAGTCGATCGGCACCGGCGCGACGATGGCGCACTACGCCGCCGCCGGCGCCCACGTCACGCTGGTGACCTGCACGCTGGGTGAGGAGGGCGAGATCCACGTGCCGGCGCTGGCCGGGCTCGCCGCGGCCGAGGCCGACCAGCTCGGCGGCTACCGCATCGGCGAGCTGACCGCGGCCTGTGCCGCGCTCGGCGTCACCGACCACCGGTTCCTCGGCGGCGCGGGCCGCTACCGCGACTCCGGGATGATGGGGATGGCCACCAACGAGCACCCGCGGGCGTTCTGGGGGGCCGACCTGGACGCCGCCGCCGGGCACCTGTTGGAGGTGATCCGCGAGGTCCGCCCCCAGGTCGTGGTCACGTACGACCCGAACGGCTTCTACGGCCATCCCGACCACATCCAGGCGCACCGGGTGACGATGCGGGCGGTGGAGCTGGCGGCGGCCGAGGGGACCGCCCCGGCGAAGGTCTACTGGACGGCCATGCCGCGCAGCGTGCTCGACGCCGGCCTGGAGACGTTCACCGAGTCGTCGGACAATCCCTTCGCCGGCATCTCCAGCGCCGACGAGCTGCCGTTCGGCACGCCGGACGCGCAGATCGCGGCGCGGGTGGACGCCACCGAGCAGCACGCCGCCAAGGAGGCGGCGATGCGCGCCCACGCCACGCAGATCCCGGCCGACTCCTGGCTCTACGCGATCGCCGGCAACTTCGGCGCCGAGTTCATGGGGGTGGAGTACTTCACGCTCGCGGTCGGCGAGAAGGGGCCCGGCGGCGGCCGGTACGGCTGGGAGGACGACCTCTTCGCCGGGCTGGCGCTGGACGGGTCGGACCGTGCCCCGGTCGCGGCCGGCGTCCGGTGACGTCGCCCGCCGCGCCCGTGTCGGTCCTTCCTGAGCAGCAGCCGCCCGCACCGCCCAGCGCGGTGGAGCGGGCGCTGGACCGCGCGCTGCGGGTGGCCGGCGGCGTGGTGTCGGTCTGGGCCGGCGCGCTGTTCGCGCTGCTCGATCTGATCTTCGCCACCTGGGCCTGGGCGGCGGTGCAGGGCCGGTCCGGGGGCGCGCAGGCGCTCGTCGGCATCGGCCTGGCGGTCGCCGGGATCGCCGCGGTGGCGGCGTCGACGGTGCTGCTGGGCTGGTTCGCGCACCTGTCGACGGGCAGCCGGTGGGGGGTGGCGCTGGCCGCGCTGCCGTGGTTCCTGGTGATCGTCGTGGGCGGGTTCCGGACCACCGAGGGGGATCTGGCGCTCGCCGGCGACAACGTGCTCGGCCTGGCGCTGATCGTCTCCGGGGCGGTCACCTTCGCGGTGCTCGGCTTCCGGCACGTGGTGACGCCGCCACCGGTGGACCGCTGAGGTGCTGACGCCGCACCGGCGGCGGTGGTAGACATTCCTGCCAGAGGCTCGCCGCCGGGGCGGGCGGTACGTGCGGGAGGCGTGCGATGGGTCAGCGGTGGCGTGCGGTCGGGGTACTGACGGCCGCGTTGTTCGCGGTCAACGTGGTGGCCCGGCTGGTCCTCAGGTTCGCCTTCCCGGACGACGACACCGCCGCCAGCCGGGTCTCGCTGGTGATGTTCCTGGCGATCGGTCTGATCCTGGCCGGCGTGTCGTTCCGCTGGGGTGCCGGCCGGCCGGTCGGGCACTGGGCCGGTGACCTGGCCGTCGCGGTGGTGGCGGCGCTGGCGCTGACCGTCTTCGTCGGCCCGCTGCTGGTCGGCGAGAACCCGTTCGGCGGGGGCGCCGGCCTGTTCTTCGCCCAGATCTGGCTCTACCTCGCGGCCGCAGCGGCCGGGGTGCTGGTCGGCTACCTGACGCTCACCGCGCTGGGCCGTGACTTCCGCTCCCGCCAGCTCAAGCGGTACGCCGAGCTGAAGGCGTCCCGGCCCCGCCGGATCGTCCGCCGCTGACGTCAGGGCGCCACCCGGGTCAGGTAGGTGTGGTGGGTGGTGAAGCCGAGCCGGTGGTAGAGCGCCACCGCGCCGACGTTGCGCTGCTCGACCTGGAGGAACGCCCGGGTGGCCCCCTCGGCCGAGGCCCAGCCGGCCAGTGCGCGGACGACCGCGGCGGCGTACCCGCGCCGGCGGGCCTCCGGCAGCACTTCGAGCAGGCTCACGCCGAGCCATCGTCCCCCGCCGGTGACGGTGCCGCGCCCCACCGCGAGCAGTCGGCCGTCGACCCTCAGCTCGGCGAAGCGGATCCGGTCCACGGCGGTGAGCACGTGCCGCGCGGCCTCCGGGAGCCCGCCCTTGCGGTCGGCGGCGATCGCCAGCCAGTCGTCGGTGGGCGCGACGGCCAGCGCCACCGGCGGCAGGTCGGTGGCGGCCGGCGGGGCGGTCAGGGTGGTGAGCGGCACGGTCTGGACCAGCACCGGCGGGCGGGCCGTCCAGCCGCGCGCGTCGAGTTCCGCGCCGACCGGGGCGGCCAGCGGCAGCGGCGTGTTCACCAGGGCCGGCTGGCCGAGGTCGGCGTACCAGCGCTGCACCGCGTCCAGCGCCGCCGGCAGGGGCCGGTCGGGGTCGCCGATCGGGAGCGCGCTGTTCGCCCGGCCGGTCCAACCGGCCGCGGAACGCAGCCGCCAGTCGCCGAGCCGGCCGCGAATCGGGGCCGGCCACGCCTCATCGCTTGCGCTTTCCAGGTCGACCACGGCGACGGCGGTCGGCCGGCGAGCCGGTGGCACCCGCTTCGCCCGGTGCACCTCACCGACCGGCACGCGGAGCGGCCCACCGTCCGTGACCAGCGTAATGTGCGTCTCACTCAGCTCGACCAGATCGCCGAGCGCGTCGGAGAACAGCGGCCGGCCCTCCCGGATCCCCACGATTCGGCGGACCACGATCCGGTGTCCCACATCCTGCTGTCGGAGCACGATCGACCTCCTCCCCGGCGAGATACTAGGCTCTTACCGTTGCGGATGATCGCGACGAGTCTTGCGGAGGAGAAGACCGGTGACCTACATCATCGCCGAGCCGTGCGTGGATGTGCTCGACAAGGCATGCATCGAGGAGTGCCCGGTCGACTGCATCTACGAGGGCAACCGGATGCTCTACATCCACCCCGACGAGTGCGTCGACTGTGGGGCCTGCGAGCCGGTCTGCCCGGTGGAAGCGATCTTCTACGAGGACGACGTGCCGGAGCAGTGGAAGGACTACACCGGCGCGAACTACGAGTTCTTCGAGGATCTGGGTTCGCCCGGGGGCGCCTCCAAGGTCGGCAAGGTGGAGAAGGACGCCACCTTCGTCGCCGCGCAGCCACCGCGCGGCGAGGACCACTGAGCCGGTCCGCGCCGGTTTCGGCACGGCTGCCCGAGTTCACCTGGGACACGCTGGACGCCGCGGCCGCCACGGCCGCGGCGCACCCGGACGGTCTCATCAACCTCTCCATGGGTACGCCTGTCGACCCGGTGCCACCGCTGATCCGGCAGGCGCTGGCCGACGCGTCGGACGCACCCGGCTACCCACTGACCGCGGGCACGCCCGCCCTGCGGGACGCGATCGCGGCCTGGGTGGCCCGGGCCTGCGGCGCGGGCGTCGACGGGTTGGGTGTGCTGCCGACCATCGGCTCCAAGGAGCTGGTGGCCTGGCTGCCGACGCTGCTCGGGCTCGGCCCCGGTGACGTGGTCGTGGTGCCGACCGTCGCGTACCCGACGTACGAGGACGGGGCCCGGCTGGCGGGCGCCACGACGGTGCGCAGCGACTCGTTGACCGCGCTCGGCCCGGACCCCCGGGTCCGCCTGGTCTGGGTGAACTCGCCGGGCAACCCGACCGGGCGGGTGCTGCCCGCCGCCCACCTGCGCAAGGTGGTCGAGTGGGCCCGGGAGCGCGGCGCGGTGGTCGCCAGCGACGAGTGCTACCTGCCGCTGGGTTGGGACGCCGAGCCCGTCTCGGTGCTGTCCCCGCAGGTGTGCGGCGGGGACTACACGGGCGTGCTGGCGGTGCACTCGCTCTCCAAGCGCTCCAACCTGGCCGGCTACCGGGCCGGGTTCGTGGCCGGTGACCCGGCGCTGGTGGCCGAGCTGCTCAAGGTGCGTAAGCA
Organism: Micromonospora sp. NPDC049201; assembly: GCF_055586805.1. NCBI lineage: Bacteria > Bacillati > Actinomycetota > Actinomycetes > Micromonosporales > Micromonosporaceae > Micromonospora > Micromonospora sp. NPDC049201. Next base: position 10,466 of record NZ_JBVJHM010000012.1, read on the forward strand.
CGCCGGGATGATCGTGCCCGCACCGGTGCAGGCCGCCATGGTGGCCGCACTCGGTGACCAGGCGCACGCCGACGCCCAGCGGGAGCGCTACCGGGTGCGGCGGGAGAAGCTGCGGGCCGCGTTCACCGGCGCCGGCTTCACGGTCGAGCACTCCGAGGCCGGGCTCTACCTCTGGCTGACCCGCGACGAGGACTGCTGGGACACGGTCGACTGGTTGGCCCGGCGGGGCATCCTGGTGGCCGCCGGCGTCTTCTACGGCCCGGCCGGCGCCCAACACGTCCGCGTGGCCCTGACGGAGTCCGACGCGAACATCAACGCCGTAACCGCCCGCCTGAAAGGCGGGGCCCCCGCTTAACGGTTCCGGTAGAGGCGGGGCCCCCGCTTGACACCGTGCGCCCCGCTGGCGTGCCGGGCGATATCCTCGGCGGGACTTCCCGCGGGGCCACCCGGGCTCCGCCGACGACGCGGACCCGAGGTGCACCGATGGTGGGCGAGGCGGGCGGGCTGGCACGCGCGGCGGTGGTCGGCACCGGGCTGATCGGCGGCTCGATCCTGCTCCGGCTCCGCGACACCGGCCTCGGCGTCGCCGGCTGGGATCCGGATCCGGCCGTCCGGGGGCGGCTACGCGAGCGGGGCGTCGCGGTCGCCGACACCGTCGAGGAGGCGGTGGCCGGCCGGGACGTGGTGTTCGTCTGCGGCCCGCTGCCCACGCTGCCCACCACGCTGGCCCGGGTGGCCGCCGCCACCGACGACCGGTGCGTGCTCACGGACGTGGGCAGCGTCAAGGCGGAGGTGGCCACCGCCGCGACCGCGCAGGGGCTCGGGCACCGGTTCGTGCCGGGTCACCCGATGGCCGGCGCGGATCGGGCCGGGCTCGGCGCGGCCGGCCCGGAACTGCTCGACGGCGCGGCCTGGGTGCTCTGCCCGGGGCCGACCGGGCTGACCGCGTTCCGGCGGCTGGCCGAGCTGCTCGTCGACGTCTTCCACGCCCGGGTGGTGCCGATGTCCGCGCCGGAGCACGACGCCGCCGCCGCGCTCGCGTCACACGTGCCGCACGTGCTCGCCGGCGCGCTGGCCGGCACGGTGCAGCGCTCGGCGCTGCGGGACGCGGTGCTGGCGCTGGCCGCCGGCAGCTTCTCCGACGGCACCCGGGTCGCCGGGGGGCCGCCCGAGCGGACCGCGAACATGCTGCTCGGCAACCGGGACCGGGTGCTCGCCGAGCTGACCGGCGTCGGTGACTTCCTGACCGAGCTGACCGCCGCGCTGCGGGCCGGGGACGCCGAGGCGCTGGCCGGCCGGCTGGCCGAGGGGCGGGCGGCGCGCGCCGCGCTGCGCGGCCGGGAGTTCGGCACGCACCGCCGGGAGTTCCCGGCCGATGCGGACCACGCCGGCGAGCTGGCCTACCTGCGGGAGTTGGGCGCGGCGGGCGGCCATCTGACCGGGTGCCTGGTGACGGCCGGCGCGGTCGGGTACACCGCGCACCTGCCGGCCACCCCGCGGTTAGGCTGAGCGGCATGGCGGACGCACCGGTCGTGGCGGTACGCGGCGAGGCGTACCGGGAGGTCGCTCCCGAGCTGGCCCGGTTCACGGTGACGGCGGCGGTGCGGGACCGCGACCGGGAGACCACGCTGACCCGGCTGGCCGAGCGGGCCGCCGCGGTGCGGGCGCTGCTCGACGCCGCCGGGCCGACGGTGGCGCGGCGGGAGACCGGTCAGGTCAACGTCTGGCCGGTGACCAGGCGCTCGGGCGACCGGGTGGTGGCCTACCAGGGCAGCGTGAGCACCACGGTCACCGTCACCGACTTCAGCGCGCTCGGCGAGCTGATGCTCCGCCTGGCCGACCACGAGCAGGTCGAGGTGGCCGGTCCGGTGTGGTCGCTGCGGCCGGACAGTCCGGCGTACCGGGAGGTGCGGCACGCCGCGATCGCGGACGCGCTGGCCCGGGCCCGGGAGTACGCGGAGGCCCTCGGCGCCCGCGTCACCGCACTGCGGGAGCTGGCCGACACCGGCCTGACCGCGTCCCCGCCGATGCTGGCCAAGGCGGCGTACGCCCGGTCCGGCGAGTCCGCGCCGGAGCTGGAGCTGGATCCCGCGCCGCAGCCGGTGCACGCGGCGGTCGAGGCGCGGTTCACCATCAGCGACCCGGTGCTCGGCTGATGCCGCCGGCCCAGGTGTTCCCGCTGGCCGAGCTGGTCGCCCGGGCGCGGGCGCTCGCCGGGGACGGCCCGCGGCAACTGCTCGGCATCGCCGGCGCGCCCGGCGCGGGCAAGTCCACGCTGGCGGAGCGGATCGTCGCCGAGGTGGGCCCGACCGCCCGGCTGGTGCCGATGGACGGCTTCCACCTGGCCGGGGCGGCGTTGAACCGGCTGGGCCGGGCGGCACGCAAGGGCGCGCCGGACACCTTCGACGTCAACGGCTTCGTCGCCACGCTGCGCCGGTTGCGGCGGCTGGAGCCGACCTCGGTGTGGGCGCCGGAGTTCCGCCGCGACCTGGAGGAGCCGGTCGCCGGGGCGATCGAGGTACCGCCCGAGGTGCGGCTGGTGGTCACCGAGGGCAACTACCTGCTGCTGCGGGACGACCCGTGGGAGGAGGTGCGGTCGCTGCTGCACCAGGCCTGGTTCCTCGACCTGGACGCCGAGCTGCGGCTGCGCCGCCTCACCGCCCGGCACCAGGCGTACGGGAGGTCCGCGGAGCAGGCCCGCGCCTGGGCGCTCGGCAGCGACGAGGAGAACGCCCGGCTGGTCGCCGGCACGGCCGGGCACGCCGACCTGGTGGTCCGGCTGGCCGAGCCGCCGCCGGCGTGACGCCGGTCGGGTGACGACGGCGGGCCGTGGTGTCAGCCGACGCCGGGCCGGGGTGACGGCACGCTCCGGCGCAGCAGGCGGGCCACCACGGCTCGTTCGCGGGCGAACTCGACCGCCTCCGGGTAGCCGCTGTGGCTGCGGATCGGCGGGTCGGCCACCTCGCCGCCGGTCGGGTGCAGCGCCTCCGGGTCGGCCACCGCCACGTCCCGCTGCCCGGCGCTGACCTGCCAGCCGAGCGGGTCGGTGTCCCGCCAGAAGTTCGTCCAGGCGACGTGGCCGCCGGGCCAGGTGACCGCCCGGGCCAGCGTGCGCAGCCGCTCCGGCCCGAAGTAGGACGGGAAGACCCGGCCGTAGAGCCGGGTGAGCTGGCAGCCGTAGGAGAAGAACCAGGTCCGCCGCCGCCACCGGCGGGGCAGGTGCAGCAGCACCGCGGCGCAGATGACGGTGCCCTGGCTGTGCCCGGAGAGGATCACGCCGTCCATCCGGTCCGGGTGGTGGGGCGGCAGCGCCAGCAGCCCGGCGACCCGGGTCTGGAGTTCCGGTACGGCGCGTTCGGCGTAGCTGGGCGGGGCGAGCGGGTGTGCGGCCCGCGGCCAGAACGTGCACACGTCCCAGACCACGCCGACCGAGCGGCGGACCGAGTCGGTGCGGTAGACCATCAGCCCGAGCGCGCTCGTCACCACCGGCAGCCAGCCGAGCACCGCGTCGCCGAGTTCGGCGGCCCAGTGGATCGCGGTCTGCCACCCGGCGGGGGAGAGCGGGCTGGGCCGGTGGCCGGAGAGCGCGGCGGTGCAGCACAGGATGATCAGGATCGCGGCCCCGGCCGCGAACCAGCCGATCAGCCGGACCGCGTGCTCGCCCACCAGGCGGTGCAGCGCCCGGTAGGTGCTGACGTCGCGGCAGCGGCGCAGGTCGTGCGCGGAGAGGCCGTCGGCGGAGGTCAGTCGCGCGTACTCGGCGCGGCGCAGCCGGTGCAGCAGGTACGCGGCGCGGACCAGCAGCCCGAGCAGGAGGGCCAGCCCGATGACGCAGGCCAGCCCGGCCCAGAAGACGGCGAGTGGCGGCACCACGCGCCCGGGGCCGGCGGGGTCGACCGGACCGTCGAGCCGCTCACTGACCCAGTAGAGCAGTCCGGCGCAGTACGCGACCGCCATCATCCAGCCGAACCCGGCGATGACGGCCGGCGCGCAGCCGTGCCAGGCGAGCCCGGTGTACGCGCCGAGCGGCTGGGCCGGCACGGCGGGCCGCAGGCGCGGCATGACCAGCCCGGCGACGGCCAGCGCGATGGCCGGGCCGACGAGCATCCAGGTGTGCAGCCCGACCGGCGCGGCCGGCAGGCCGGGCAGGCCGCGTTCGATCCAGGCCACCGCGAGCGGCAGCAGCACGCCGGCGGCGGCCGGCCCGGCCAGGGCCCGCCGGCCGGAGCGGTTCGCCGCGCCGATGGCCACCAGCAGCAGCACCTGGTAGGTGACGAGCCAGGCGAGCGCGGTCTCGTAGCCGGGCAACGGGCGGGCGGCGCGGCAGCCGGCGAGGTCCGGGACCGCCGGGCAGCCGACAGGTGGCCGGTACGTCGCCAGTGGACGGCCGGCCGGGCCGTCCGGGAGCAGCAGAAGGACGAACGTGCCGAGCAGCCCGAGCGCGGTGAGCACCGCCACCGCGATGCTCCACCGGCCGAGTGGGGTGGCGCCCTGGCGACGGGTCAGCCAGGGGCGACCGACCGCGACCACGGCGATCGTCACCACGGCGACGAACAGCACCACGGTCGGCCAGGCGACCGCGGCCCGCAGTCCGCGCGGCGGGTCCATCAGCAGCACCGCGGCGACCGGCACGGCGGCGGCGGTCACCGCCCCGGTGCACAGGTGCAGCACCGCGGCGCGGCGCAGTTGCCCCTCCCCGTTCCAGAACGTCGGGTCCTGCAACGGGTTCTCCAGCGGTTCCGGCGGTTCGGCCCGGTCCGGGCGGGCGCGGGGGTCGGCCGGCATCTCCGCCTCGTACTGGTAGGTGCGCCAGGCGACCAGCCCGATCGCGCCCAGCACGAGCAGCGGCAGCAGCAGCCCGAGGGCCAGCGCCCGGGTGTCCCGGCGCCACCAGGCGTTGCCGAGGAACTCCCACGGGCCGGGGAGCTGGCCCAGGCACTCCCGGCCCACGCACTGCCAGCCGATGAGGTCGACGCCGATCCCGGTCACGGCGATGACCAGGGTGCAGGTCAGGCTGAGGCAGAACAGCCGGATGAGCCAGGCGGTGATGCCGGAGCGGCTGGCCCAACGCTCCCGGTCCGGGTCCGCCGGAATGCCGGCCCGGGCGTGCAGCGCGACGTTCGCCAGCGCGAAGGGCAGCAGCAGCGTCCAGAGCGCGCGTTCGATGTCCCGCCGGGTCCGTGCGCCGGAGGTCAACTTCCCCCAGCTGTACGCCTCGACGCTGATCGGGTCGTCCCGCGCGGCCCGGGACGAACGGTAGAAACCGGTCACCTGTCCGCCGGCGACCAGCTCCGGTTGGGGGCCGTCATCGCCCGGCCCGGGGCCGAGGCCCAGCAACTGATCCGGTGGGGTGTTGGACACCCCGTGCACCCGTAGTTCCAGCACGCGCTCCATCGGGGCCTCCCCAGAGTGAGCATCTCACTACCCAGAGTGCTCGCTCATTCTGGAATCCGCATCCCCCCGAGGGGTTGTTTCGGCAGCTCAGGGCTCAGGCCACCGGTTTGATCGGCCGGGCCGGGTTACCCACCGCCACCACGTTCGCCGGCAGGTCCCGCGTCACCACCGCGCCGGCGCCGACCACCGTGTTCTCGCCGATGGTCACGCCGGCGAGCACGATCACGCCGCCGCCGAGCCAGACGTTGTCGCCGATGGTGATCGGCTTCGCCGCCTCCCACTTGGCCCGGCGCGCCTCCGGCTCCACCGGGTGGGTGGCGGTGAGGAGCTGCACGTTCGGTCCCATCTGGACGTCGGCGCCGATGGTGATCCGGGCGACGTCGAGGAAGACCGCGTTGAAGTTGACGAAGGTGCGCGGCCCGAGGTGGGTCTGGAAGCCGTAGTCGCAGTGGAACGGGGGGCGGATCCAGGCGTCCTCGCCGAGCGTGCCGAGCAGTTCGCGCAGCGCGGCGAGGCGGCCCTGCGGGTCGTCGGCGTCGCTGCGGTTGAAGCGTTCGGTGAGTCGGGCGGCGCGGTCCAGGTCGGCGACGATCGCGGGGTCGTCGGCGAGGTACAGCTCGCCGGCCAGCATTCGGTCCCTCATGGCGCTCATCGGTGGATCATCCCCGGTTCGGCCACCCGAGGGGAACCGGTTCGGTCGGATAAGCGACTTCCGATTGCATACGCGGTATGCAATTCTGATAACCCGCATCGATGTGCTTCCTGTCGATGAAACGCTCACCGAGGAGAAAAGGTTGCCCCAGAACCGCAGAAGACTGGCCGCGCTCGGCCTCACCCTGGGCCTGGCGCTCGGCCTGCCCGTGCCCGCCCACGCCACCACGTCGGCGGCCCCGACCGGTACGCCGGCCCCGGCCGGGTCGTCGACCCGGCCGGCCACCGTCACCCTGATCACCGGTGACCGGGTCACCGTCGCCGCCGGCGGTCGCGCCGCGGTCCGCCCCGGCGCCGGTCGCGCCAAGCTCCAGTTCGTGGTCCGCCGCGAGCACACCGGCCTCAGCGTGATCCCCCAGGACGCGTTGGCGCTGATCCGTTCCGGCCGGCTCGACCGGCGACTGTTCGACGTCACCGGCCTGATCGCGGCCGGCTACGACGACGCGCACCGCGACACCGTGCCGCTGCTGGTGTCGTACCGGCCGGGGGTGGCCCGGCGGGCGGCGGCCCCGCTCGCCGGCACCCGGGTGATCCGCGACCTGCCGGCGATCGGCGGCGCGGCGCTCACCGCGACCAAGGCCGACACCGGCTCGCTCTGGCGGGCGGTCGCCGCGGACCGCTCCGGCGCCCGGCTCGACGCGGCGGGGGGTGTCGACCGGATCTGGCTCGACGGGCGGCGGCGGCTGACGCTGGACCACAGCGTGCCGCAGATCGGTGCGCCGGCCGCGTGGGCCGCCGGATACACCGGCAAGGGCGTGAAGGTCGCGGTGCTCGACACCGGCGTCGACCTCACCCACCCGGACCTGGCCGGCAAGGTCGCCGAGTCGCGCAACTTCAGCGAGGAGGCGGACCCGGACGACATCGTCGGGCACGGCACCCACGTCGCCTCGATCATCGCCGGCAGCGGCGCCGCCTCCGGCGGGAAGTACCGGGGCGTCGCCCCGGACGCCACGCTGCTGTCCGGAAAGGTCTGCGAGCAGTACGGCTGCACCGAGTCGGCGATCCTGGCCGGCATGCAGTGGGCCGCGGCCGAGCAGCACGCCACCGTGATCAACATGAGCCTGGGTGGCTTCGACACCCCGGAGGTCGACCCGCTGGAGCAGGCGGTCGAGTCGCTCACCGCGCAGACCGGCTCGCTCTTCGTGGTCGCCGCCGGAAACGACGGCGCCGACGGCTCGGTCGGCTCGCCGTCCACCGCCGACGCCGCGCTGTCGGTCGGCGCCGTCGACCGCAACGACGACCTGGCCGACTTCTCCAGCCGCGGGCCTCGGGTCGGCGACGGGGCGATCAAGCCGGACATCACCGCGCCCGGCGTGGACATCGTGGCCGCCCGCGCCGCGCACGGCCAGATCGGCGACCCGGTGGGGGACCGGTACGTCTCCCTCTCCGGCACCTCGATGGCGACCCCGCACGTGGTCGGCGCGGTGGCGCTGATCGCCCAGCAGCACCCGGGCTGGAACGCCGGCCGCTACAAGGCCACGCTGATGGCCTCGGCCCGGCCGCACCCCGAGCAGACCGCCTTCCAGCAGGGCGCTGGCCGGGTCGACGTGGCGCACGCGATCACCGAGCAGGTGACAAGCGAACCGTCCTCGGTCTCGTTCGGCGTCGCGGTCTGGCCGCACGCCGACGACAAGCCGATCAGCCGGACCGTCACCTACCGCAACGGCGGCACGACCCCGCTCACGCTGGAGCTGAGCGCCGGGTTCACCGGCCCGGGCGGGCGGTCCGCGCCGGCCGGGATGCTCACCCTCAGCGCCTCCCGGCTCACCGTCCCGGCCGGCGGCACCGCCCAGGTCACCGTCGTGGTGGACACCCGGCTCGGCGGCGCCGACGGGTACTGGACCGGCCGGCTGACCGCCCGGTCCGGCGACACCGTCGCGGTCACCCCGCTGGCGGTCAACCGGGAGGTGGAGAGCTACGACCTGACGCTCACCCACCGCAACCGGGCCGGCGCGCTCACCGGTGACTTCTACACCACCCTGATCGGGCTCGACGACGGCGCGGCCCGGGACGTGTTCGACGCCGACGGCGAGGCCACGATCCGGGTGCCCAAGGGCCGGTACGGCGTGCAGAGCCTGCTCTTCGTGGACGGCGACGAGGGCTGGTCGGAGATCTCCATGCTCACCCAGCCGGAGCTGGTGGTGACCGGGAACCAGCGGCTCACCCTGGACGCCCGGCGGGCGAAGCCGGTCCGCACCACCGTGCCGCAGCGCGGCGCGGCCCCGCTGTTGATCGACTTCACCGCAGCCTGGAACTTCGGTGACTACTACGCCAGCTTCGGGCTCTGGACCGACCGCTTCGACGGCCTCTACTCGGCCCAGCTCGGTCGCAGCGTCTCGGACCAGGTCTTCGTCGGCTCGCTGGCCAGCCAGTGGACCGAAGCGACCGCGCCGGAGCGCAGCCCGTACTTCTACGGGCTGAGTGACGTGTTCCCGGGCCGGTTCCCGACCGGCTTCGTCCGGCACTACCAGCCGGCCGACCTGGCGCACGTCACCAGCCGCTTCGCGAACGGCTACGCGGGGCTGGAGAACGAGCGGATCGTGTACCCGGAGCCCGACTACAACATGGGCGGCTCGGCGGTCGTCGTGCCGGTCCAGGTGCCCGGCCGGCGGATCGAGCACCTGAGCACGGCCCGGACCCGCTGGAACTTCGAGCTGGACTTCGGCAAGCGCGACGAGGAGGGCTGGCTGAACACGCAGGCGGTGCTGGAGTCCGGGCCGACCCGCTACCGGGCCGGTCACAGCTACGCCGAGACGTGGAACGCGGCGCCGTACGGGCCGTCCTTCCCCCCGCCGCGCTGGCCCGAACAGGGCATCACCCGCACCGGTGACACCGTGGTGGTCTCCCTGCCGCTGCACAGCGACGCGGCCGGGCACGGAGGCGGTTCGCTCAACGACACCGAACGCACCGCGCTCTACCGCAACGGCAAGCTGGTCGGCGAGGTCGCCGCACCCGGGTACGGCGAGTTCGAGGTGCCCCCGGGGCTCGCGAACTACCGGCTGGACACCGTCGCGAAGCGTTCCTTCACCGACCTCGGCACCGAGGTCTCGGCGAGCTGGACGTTCCGCTCGAAGCGGGTGCCGGGCGAGCAGCCGGCCCGGTTGCCGGCGATGGCGGTCCGGTTCACCCCGTCGCTCACGGCGGACGGCACCGCGCCGGCCGGCCGCACGTTCGCCGTCCCGGTGGCGGTGCAGCGTCAGCCCGGCGCACCGGCCGGCACGGTCGCGGCGCTCACCGTCGACGTCTCCTACGACGGCGGGAAGACGTGGCGGAAGGCGCCGCTGAAGAAGCAGGGCACCGGGTGGACGGCGACGGTCGTGCACCCGGCCGGTCCCGGCTACGCGTCGCTGCGGGCCACGGCCCGCGACGACGCCGGCAACACGGTCACCCAGCGGATCATCCAGGCGTACCGCCTGCGGTGAGCCGGCCGTCCGGGTCCGTGGCGGTCGCGCCATGGACCCGGACGGGGTGGCTCAGTGCCGACTCTGTTCGCGACTGCGGGGCTCGCAGACCCGGCTCACTCCTCGCGGCGAACGTCAGCTCGCGGCGAACGTCAGTTGGCGTGCAGGGCGGCGTTCAGCTCGATGCCCCGGCCGGTGCGCGGTCGGGCCTCCAGCGCGCCGGTCACCGAGTTGCGCCAGAACAGCAGCCCGTCCACGCCGGACAGCTCGCGGGCCTTGACCACCCGGCCGTCCGGGAGGGTGATCTTGGAGGCCGCGGTGATGTAGCAGCCGGCCTCCACCACGCAGTCGTCGCCGAGCGAGATGCCGACGCCCGCGTTCGCGCCGACCAGGCTCCGCTCGCCGATCCGGACCCGGTCCTTGCCGCCGCCGGACAGCGTGCCCATGAGCGAGGCGCCGCCGCCGATGTCGGAGCCGTCACCGACCACCACACCCTGCACGATCCGCCCCTCGACCATCGAGGTGCCCAGCGTGCCGGCGTTGAAGTTGACGAAGCCCTCGTGCATGACCGTGGTGCCGGCGGCCAGGTGCGCGCCGAGCCGGACCCGGTCCGCGTCGGCGATCCGCACCCCGCCCGGCACCACGTAGTCGGTCATCCGGGGGAACTTGTCCACCCCGTGCACGACCAGGTGGCGGCCGGCGGCCCGCTCGATCACCCGCAGCTCGTCCACCCGCTCCGGCGGGCACGGCCCGGCCGAGGTCCAGGCCACGTTGGCCAGCTTGCCGAAGACGCCGTCGAGGTTCAGCTCGTTGGGCCGCACCAGGCGGTGGGAGAGCAGGTGCAACCGGAGGTACGCGTCGGCAGCGTCCTTGATCGGGTCGTCGAGCGAGCCGATCACCGTGGTCACCTCGACGGTACGCAGGCCGGGCAGCGCCCGCTCGCCGACCGCGCCCGGCGGCAGGTCGAGCACGTCGGCCTGGTCCTCCCCGGGCACCAGGGGCAGCTCGCCGAGGCCCAGCTTGCCGGTCGGGTACCAGGTGTCGAGCACCTGGTCGTCGGCGGTGACGGTGGCCAGGCCGATGCCCCAGGCGGATGGTGCGGACGTCACGGTGTCACCTCTCGTTCCGGCGGCGGCGTCCGCCGCTGCTCGCGGCCGCGGGCGCGGAACGTGTCCCTCGCACCCACCGAGGATGACGGTACCGTGCGAGACATGCAGAACCCGTTGACCCCCGAGGTCCTGGCCGATCCGGTGGCACTGACCCGTGCCCTGGTCGACATCGAGTCGGTCTCCCTCAACGAGAAGGCGATCACCGACTGCGTCGAGGAGGTGCTGCGCGGCGTACCCCACCTGAGCACCCAACGGCACTCGAACACGCTGATGGCCCGTACCGACCTGGGCCGCCCGCAGCGGGTGGTGCTCGCCGGCCACCTGGACACCGTGCCGCTCAACGGCAACTTCCCGTCGAGCATGCGCGGCGACCTGATGTACGGCTGCGGCACCTCCGACATGAAGTCCGGGGTGGCCTTCGCGCTGCACCTGGCCGTGACGCTGCCCGACCCGCGCTACGACGTCACCTACTTCTTCTACGAGGCCGAGGAGATCGAGTCCCGTTACAACGGCCTCACGCTGGTGTCGCAGAGCCACCCCGAGTGGCTGACGGCCGACTTCGCGGTGCTGCTGGAGCCCACGTACGGGATCGTCGAGGCGGGCTGCCAGGGCACGATGCGGGCCGTCGTCACCACGCACGGCGAGCGGGCCCACGCCGCCCGCTCCTGGCACGGGGTGAACGCCATCCACGGCGCCGGTGAGGTGTTGCGCCGGCTGGGCGCGTACGAGGCGCGTCGGGTGACCATCGAGGGCTGCGACTACCGCGAGGGGCTCAACGCCACCGGGATCCACGGCGGGGTGGCCGGCAACGTCATCCCGGACCGCTGCGACATCGAGATCAACTACCGGTACGCCCCGGACCGGGACCCGGCGCAGGCCGAGGCCCACCTGCGCGAGGTCTTCGACGGCTTCGAGCTGACGGTCACCGACGCGGCGGCCGGCGCGGCCCCGGGGCTGGACAACCCGGCCGCGCAGGAGTTCCTGGCCGCGGTCGGCGCCGCCCCGATCGGCAAGCTGGGCTGGACCGACGTGGCCCGGTTCGCGGCCATGGGCATTCCGGCGCTCAACTTCGGCCCCGGCGACCCCAACCTGGCGCACCACAAGGACGAGCACGTCGAGCTGACCAAGATCCGGGACGGCGCGGCCACCCTGCACCGCTGGCTCGCGGCCTGACGTACCGAAGATCCGCAGGCCCGCGCCCGACGTCGCGGGCCTGCGGATGGTCAGGCGCGCGTGGTCAGCGGCGCGTCCGCCTCGTCGGTGTCGGCGGCCGGCTCGGAGCGGTGGGCCTCCACCATCCGGGCGCGGCGGCGCTCGGCCACCACGTCGTGGATCCGCCGCTGCATCTGCCGGCGGATCCGGATCATCTCGCTGTTGCTGATCAAACGCTGGCTCCTCCCCCGAAGGCGCGTCCCCCGGGCATACCGGGTATGTGAATAGTAAGACGTACGAGCGAGCGAATTAGTTGCCTTGATCGCAAAGATTTTCTCCGGCTCGCCGGCCTCCGCGCCGCGTCGCCGTCGCTCCACTACGGTGGCCCCATGAGCGAGAGCACCGGGAGGCCGGCTGAGCAGGGGCCGCGCGTCGAACGCCACCGGGGAGCGGTCACGCTCCGCAACCGGGCGATCCCGAGCAGCACCGCGGACCAGCGGCTGCTCGACTCCCGGGGGCGCAGCGACTGGAAGACCAAGGACGCCTGGCGGGCGTTGCGGATCCTGTCCGAGTTCGTCGAGGGGTTCGACACGCTCGCCGACCTGCCGCCCGCGGTCAGCGTCTTCGGGTCGGCCCGCAGCAAGCCGGACAGCCCGGAGTGCCGGCTGGCCGAGCAACTGGGCGGCGCGCTGGCCCGGGCCGGCTACGCGGTGATCACCGGCGGTGGTCCGGGCGTGATGGAGGCCGCCAACCGGGGGGCCGGCGAGGCGGGCGGCCTCTCCGTCGGGCTCGGCATCGAGCTGCCGTTCGAGCAGGGCCTCAACGACTGGGTCGACCTGGCCATCGACTTCCGCTACTTCTTCGCCCGCAAGACCATGTTCGTCAAGTACGCCCAGGCGTTCGTGGTGCTGCCCGGCGGCTTCGGCACCATGGACGAGCTGTTCGAGGCGCTCACCCTGGTGCAGACCGGCAAGGTGACCCGGTTCCCGGTCGTGCTGATGGGCGCCGACTACTGGGGCGGCCTGCTCGACTGGCTGCGCGCCACCATGGCGGCGGACGGCAAGATCGGCCCGAGCGACCTCGACCTGATCCGCGTCACCGACGACGTCAACGAGGCGGTCCGGCACATCGTGGAGGCCGAGGCGGTGCTCTCCGCCGAGCAGGAGGCGGTACGCGAGGAGGCGGTCGCCCGGGCGGCTGCCGACCAGCAGGCCGCCGCCGAGGCCGCGCCCGAGGGCCCGGCCGGGTCGCGCTGACATGGCCGACGTCTGCGTGTTCTGCGCGTCCTCGCGTACCCTCGACGACCGCTGGCTGGCGCTGGCCACCGAGACCGGCGCGGAGCTGGCCCGGCGCGGGCACACGCTGGTCAGCGGCGGCGGCTGTGTCGGCATGATGGGCGCGGTGGCGGACGGCGCGCGGGCGGCCGGTGGTCGCACGCTCGGCATCATCCCGCAGACCCTGGTCGACCTGGAGGTCGCCGACCTGGCCGCCGACGAGCTGCTGGTCACCGACGGGATGGCCAGCCGCAAGACGTTGATGGTCGACAGGTCCGACGCGTTCGTCACGCTGCCCGGCGGGCTCGGCACGCTCGACGAGCTGTTCGAGGTCTGGACCACCGCCACGCTCGCCCTGCACGCCAAGCCGATGGTGCTGGTCGACGCGGACGGCTTCTACCGGCCGCTGCTCGACTGGCTCGGCACGCTGGCCGAGCGCAACTTCCTCAAGCCGGCCGGCCTCGACCTGCTGATGGTCGCCGACAGCGTGCCCGCGGCCCTCGACCTCATCGACGCCCGCCTCACCTGACCGCCCGCGCCCACACACCCGTACCGATGCGTACGCGCGGTGGGGCGGCGTCGATTTCCGGGTGTCGTACCGGCGTGGTGGGATGTCGGTGATGCAGGCGTACCGGTTGGTGCGCCGGCCCGGCGACGCGGGGGCGGGGGTCACCCACGACGCCGGGGCGGGGCAGGGGGTGGGCCGGTCCGACGGGCCGGCCGTGTCGGAGCCGCGATCCGGGGGGTCGGCGGTCGATGCCACGCACCCGCGCCGGACGGCAGCCAGGCATCCCGACCCGGTGCAGGCCGAGGCGGTCGCGCACACCGACGGGCCGATGCTCGTCGTCGGCGGGCCCGGCACCGGGAAGACCGCCACCCTGGTCGAGGCGGTCGCCGCCCGGGTGGCCGAGGGCGTCGACCCGGAACGCGTGCTGGTGCTCACGTTCGGTCGGCGCGGCGCCACCGAGCTGCGTCGGCGCATCGAGGCGCGGATCGCCGGCGACGGCCACCGGGCGGTGCGCGAGCCGCTGGTCCGCACGTTCCCGGCGTACGCGTTCGGGCTGCTCCGCCGCGCCGCGGCCGAGCGTGGCGAGCCGTCGCCCCGGCTGCTCACCGGCCCGGAGCAGGATCTGATCATCCGGGAGCTGCTCGACGTGGTCGGCGAGGAGCCGGCGGACGACCCGGTCGGCTGGCCGGAGGACCTGCGTCCCGCGTTGCGGACCCGGGCGTTCGCCCAGCAGCTCCGCGACCTGCTGATGCGGGCCGCGGAGCGGGGCGTCGGCCCGGTCGAGCTGGCCCGGCTGGGCGAGAAGCTGGGCCGCGCCGACTGGCCGGCCGCCGCCCGCTTCCTCCGGGAGTACGTCGCCGTCCTCGCGTTGCGCGACGTGAGCAACCGGGGCTCGGTCGCGTACGACCCGGCGGAGCTGGTGCGGGCCGCCACCGGCATGCTGCTCGACGATCCCGAACTGCTCGCCGCCGAACGCCGCCGCCTGGCCCACATCTACGTCGACGAGCTGGCCGACACGGACCCGGCCCAGGTGGACCTGCTCGCGGTGGTGGCCGGTGGCGGCCGGTCCCTGGTCGCCTTCGCCGACCCGGACTCCTCCACGTACTCGTTCCGCGGCGCCGACCCGGCCGTGGTCAGCACGTTCGCTCACCGGTTCCGGACCGCGTCCGGCGCGCCGGCCGCCCAGGTCACGCTGACCACGTCCTACCGGGCCGGGCCGGAGCTGCTGGCGGCGACCGCCCGGCTGGCCCGGCGGCTGCGCGGCCCGGCGGCGCACCGGCGGCTGCGTCCGCTTCCGGACGCGCCGGCCGGGACGGTCGAGGTGCGCACGTTCCGCTCGGCGACCAGCGAGTCGGCCTGGCTGGCCCACGCGCTGCGCGAGGCGCACCTGCTCGACGGCGTGCCCTGGTCCCGGATGGCGGTGCTGGTCCGGTCCACCGGGCGGCAGCTCCCGTCGCTGCGGCGCGCCCTGCACACCGCCGGGGTGCCCACCGTCGTGCACGGCGAGGACCTGCCGCTGCACCTCCAACCGGCGGTGGCCCCGCTGCTGCTCCTGCTCCGCTGCGCGCTCGAACCCGACCGGCTGGACGAGGAGGCGGCGGTGGCGCTGCTGCACTCGCCGCTGGGCGGTGCCGACCCGCTGGCCGAGCGACGACTGCGGCAGGGGATGCGGGCGCTCGCGTTGGCCGGCGGTGACCGCCGCCCCTCCGGTGAGCTGCTGGTGGAGGCGCTGCGCGACCCGGCCGAGCTGGCCGCCGTCGAGCGCCGTTGGGCGGCGCCCGCGCAGGCCGTCGCGCATCTGCTGGCGACCGCCCGGGAGGCCGCCGCCACCCCCGGCGCCACCGCCGAGGACGTGCTCTGGGCGGTGTGGCGGGAGAGCGGGCTGGCCGAGCGCTGGGCCGGGACGATCACCCAGGGGCGGGAGGCCACCGGCGAGCACGAGACCGCCCGGCGGTGGCGGGCCGAGGCCGCCGACCGTGACCTGGACGCCGTACTGGTGCTCTTCGACGCCGCCGCCCGGTTCACCGACCGGCTGCCGGGGGCGCGCACCGAGGTCTTCCTCGACCACGTGCTCGGGCAGGAGCTGCCGGCGGACACGCTCGCCGCCGCCGCCGACCGGGGCGAGGCGGTCCGCCTGCTCACCGCGCACGCCGCCAAGGGACTGGAGTGGGATCTCGTCGCCGTCGCCGGGGTCCAGGAGGGCGTCTGGCCCGACCTGCGGCTGCGCGGCAGCCTGCTCGGCTCGGAGCGGCTGGTCGACGTGCTCGCCGGCCGGGCCGACGGGGCGGGGCTGCGGGCCAGCCTGGTCGGTCAGACGTCCGCGTTGCTGGACGAGGAGCGGCGACTGTTCCACGTCGCGGTCAGCCGGGCCCGGCGTCGGCTGCTGGTCTCCGCGGTCGCCTCGGCGGCGGTCGGTGGCGACGACCACGAGGAGCAGCCCAGCCGCTTCCTGCACGAGCTGGCCGCCGGCGATCCGCCCGCCACCGGCGCCGGCGGCACTGCCCCGCCCGACGGCGAGCCGCCCGGTGACGGACCGGCGGGCGGGGGACCGGCGCCGGACGGGCCGGTGCCGCACGGCGACGACCACCCGTCGGACGCGCCGTCCGGCGCGCTCCCGGTGACGCTGCCGCCGCGCGGGCTCACCCTGTCCGCGTTGGTCGCGGAGCTGCGTACCGCGATCACCGACCCGGCGGTGCCGGTGAGCCGGCGGCGCGCGGCGGCGGGCGAGCTGGCCCGGCTGGCCGCCGCCGGGGTGCCCGGCGCGCACCCGGACGACTGGTGGGGGCTGCGCGGTCTCTCCGACGACCGGCCGCTCGTCGACGACGGCGAGCCGGTGCGGGTCACCCCGTCGGCCATGGAGAGCGCGTTGCGGTGCAGCCTGCGCTGGCTGCTGGAACGGCACGGCGGCAGCGGGCCGGCCAGCGCCGCGCAGGGCGTCGGCAACCTGGTGCACGCCGCCGCGATGCTGGCCGAGGACGCGAGCGTCGACCGGGAGACGCTGCTGGAGTACGTTGCCGCCCGGTTCGACGCGATCGAGCTTGCCGCCCGGTGGATGGTCGGCCCGGAACGGCAGCGCGCCGAGGCGATGGTCGACAAGCTGCTGCGCTGGCTGGCCGGCAACCCGCGTCGGCTGCTCGCCATCGAACACGAGTTCGCGGTCCGCCTCGACGATCCGGCCCGGCCGGTCGAGCTGACCGGCCGCGTCGACCGGCTGGAGGTCGACGCCGAGGGCCGGCTCGTGGTGATCGACCTGAAGACCGGCAAGTCCACCGCGGTCACCGAGCGGGAGGTCGCCGAGCACCCGCAGCTCGGGGCGTACCAGGCGGCCGTGGAGGCGGGTGGGTTCGCGGAGTTCGGCGCGGAGTCCGGCGGGGCCGCGCTGGTGCAGCTCGGCACCGGCGCCCGGGACGCCAAGGAGCAGGCCCAGGCCGCGGCCGGGGAGGGCCCGGAGGCCGGCTGGGCCACCGCGCTGGTCCGCCGGACCGCCGACACGATGGCCGCCGCCACGTTCGCCGCCGTCGCCAACTCCAAGTGCCGGGTCTGCCCGGTACGCACCAGCTGCCCGGTCTCCGGCCAGGGCCGCCAGGTGGTCGAGCCGCCCCCGGAGGATCAGGCGTGACCGCGCGGAGCCGGACGAGGACCGGCCGGTGACGATCCAACCGGCGCTGTTCGGCGCCACCGGCATGCCGCCGCCCACGCCCCGGTCCGCCGACGCCGGGCCCCGCTACACGCCCGTCGAGCTGGCCCGGCTGCTCCGGCTGCCGGCGCCCACCCGGGAGCAGGCCGCGATCATCGCGGCGCCGGTGGAGCCGCTGCTGGTGGTCGCCGGCGCCGGCTCGGGCAAGACCGAGACGATGGCCGCCCGGGTGGTCTGGCTGGTCGCCAACGCGTACGTGCGCCCCGAGCACATCCTCGGGCTCACCTTCACCCGCAAGGCGGCCGGCGAACTGGCGCACCGGGTGCGGACCCGCCTCGACCAGCTCGTCCGTCGGCTGGGGCGACCCCGGCGCGACCCGCGTGAGGATCCGTTCGCGGGCGAGCCGACCGTCTCCACGTACCACTCGTACGCCGGGCGGATCGTCACCGAGCACGGGTTGCGCGCCGGGTACGAGCCGACCACCCGGCTGCTCACCGAGGCGTCCCGCTGGCAGCTCGTCGACCTGCTGGTGCGCAACTACGACGGCGACATGTCCGAGGTGGACCGGATGCCGTCCACCATCACCGACGCGGTGCTGGCGCTCGCCGGCGAGTTGGACGAGCACCTGGTCGACCCGGACGAGCTGGCCGGCTGGACCGGCCGGTTCTTCGCCGAGGTGCAGTCCCGCCCCGGGCGGGTCTACGCCGACGTGCGCAAGGCGCTCCAGCTCCAGCGGACCCGGCTGAAGCTGCTGCCGCTGGTCCGGGCGTACGCCCGGCGCAAGGACGACTTCGAGGCGATGGACTTCGCCGACCAGCTCGCCCGCGCGGCCCGGGTGGCCCGGGACCACCCGGGCGTCGGCGTGATCGAGCGGGACCGGTTCCGGGTGGTGCTGCTCGACGAGTACCAGGACACCAGCCACGCGCAGGTGGTGCTGCTCAACGCGCTGTTCGGCGGCGGCCACCCGGTCACCGCGGTCGGGGACCCGTGCCAGTCGATCTACGGCTGGCGCGGGGCGAGCGCCGGCACGCTGGACCGGTTCCCCGGTGAGTTCGCCCGCGCCGACGGCACCCCCGCCGAGGTGCTCGGTCTCACCACGAGCTGGCGTAACCGGCCGGAGATCCTCGGCGTCGCGAACGCGCTCTCGGTGCCGCTGCGGGCGGCCGGCGCCCGGGTGCCCGAGCTGCACGCCGCGCTCAGTGTCCGCGAGCCGATCCCGCACCGGACGCCGGGCGGTCGGGCCGCCGGCACGGTGCACTGCGCGCTGCTGCCGACGTACGCCGACGAGGCCGACTGGATCGCGGACAGCGTGCTGGCGGCGTGGCGGGGCGCGGCCGGGATGCCGGGCGCGTTGCCCGAGCACATTCCGGCGGACCGTCGGCCGACCACCGCGGTGCTGGTGCGGCTGCGCAGCCAGATCCCGGCGATCGAGGCCGCGCTGCGGGCCCGGGGCCTGCCGGTCGACGTGGTCGGGCTGGGCGGCCTGCTGGACACCCCGGAGGTCCGGGACGTGGTCTGCACGCTGCGCGTGTTGGCCGACCCGACCGACGGGGCGGCGCTGCTGCGGCTGCTCACCGGCGCGCGCTGGCGGATCGGCCCGCGCGACCTGGTCGCCCTGCACCGGCGCGCCCGGGCCATCGCCCGCAGCCGCCGCGAGCTGATCGGCGACGACGGGCCGGAGATCACCGTGGACGTGCTGGACGAGGCGACGCTGGTGGAGGCGCTGGCCGACCTCGGGCCGGCGCAGGCGTACTCGGCGGAGGGGTTCGCGCGGCTGCGCTCGTACGGGATGGAGCTGGCGCTGCTGCGGTACCGGCTGGACCAGTCGCTGCCGGAGCTGATCGCGGACATCGAACGGACCATCGGGCTGGACGTGGAGGTGGCGGTCCGGGCCGGCCGGGACGGCGCCGGCGACGCCGGGCTGGCCCGCGCCCACCTGGACGCGCTCGGCGACGTCGCGGCGCGGTTCAGCGGCGAGACGCCCGGCGCCACGCTTGCCGGTTTCCTCGCCTACCTGGCCGCCGCCGAGGACGAGGAGCGCGGGCTGGCCCCGGGCGAGGTCGAGGTGGTGGCCGGCGCGGTGCAGGTGCTCACCGCGCACGCCGCGAAGGGCCTGGAGTGGGACGTGGTGGCGGTGGCCGGGCTGACCCGGGGCGGGTGGCCGGGGCCGGTGCGCAACTCCGACCACTGGCTGGGCGGGCTCGGCGTGCTGCCGTTCCCGCTGCGCGGCGACGCGGACGGGCTGCCCGAGCTGGCCCTGCCGGAGGCGGCGGACCAGCGTGCGGTGGCCCGTGCGGTGGCCGGGTTCACCGACGACTGGCGGGCGCACGACGAGCGGGAGGAGCGCCGGCTGGCGTACGTGGCGGTGACCCGGCCGCGCCGGTTGCTGCTCTGCTCCGGCTACTGGTGGGGGGAGGGGACGAAGCGGTTCCGCGGCCCGTCGCTGTTCCTGCGCGAGGTGTACGACGTCGCCCTGGCCGGGACGGACGGGCACGTGGTCGACGCGTGGGCGCCGGAGCCGGCCGGGGACGCGGTGAACCCGACCACCGAGACGGTGCTGCGGGCGGAGTGGCCGGCCGACCCGCTGGGCGGGCGTCGGCCGGCGCTGACCGAGGCGGCGGCGCTGGTCCGTCGTCACCTGGCCGACCCAGAGGCGGCCCGTCGCGAGGCCGCGCTGCTGGCCACCGTCGGGTCGACCGCCGTCGGGGCACCCGCGACCCCGCCGGAGGACGCCGACGCGGAGGTGGAGCGCTGGCGGCGGGAGGCCGACCTGCTGCTCGCCGAGCGGGCGGAGCTGGCCCGCCGGGCCGAGGCGGTCGAGGTCGAGCTGCCCGGCCAGCTCTCGGTGACCCAGCTCGTGGCGTTGCGCCGGGACCCGGAGGCACTGGCCCGTGCGCTGCGTCGTCCGATGCCGAGCGCACCCAGCCCGTACGCGCGGCGGGGCACCGCCTTCCACGTCTGGCTGGAGCAGCGCTTCGGCGCCGACCGGCTGCTGGACGTCGACGAGCTGCCCGGTGCCGCCGACGACGGCGCCGCCCCGGACGGGGCGTTGGCCGAGTTGCAGGAGCGGTTCCTGGCCAGCGAGTGGGCCGACCGGGTGCCGGTGGAGGTCGAGGTGCCGTTCGCCACAGTGATCGCCGGCGTGGTGGTCCGGGGCCGGATGGACGCCGTGTTCGCCCGCCCCGGCGGGCGTTACGACGTGGTGGACTGGAAGACCGGCCGCCAGCCCACCGGCCCGGAGGCCGAGGCGGCGGCGGTGCAGCTCGCGGTCTACCGGCTGGCCTGGGCGGAGTTGGCCGGCGTGCCGGTGGAACGGGTCGGCGCGGCGTTCCACTACGTGCGGGACGCGGTGACCGTCCGCCCGGCGGACCTGCTCGACGTCGAGGGGCTGACCGAGCTGGTGGCCGCCGTGCCGGAAATTTCGACGTGATCTCCCCGCCGGGCGAGATCCGTGGTACGTTGGTCTCGTTGCAGTTTTGGTTTCCAGAGACTCTGTGTGCGCCTGGCGGATTGTGGCCCCAGGCGCTCTTTGTTGTGTCCGGAGTTCTCCGGGCGGGGCGACCAGCAGCGACAGGCACGCCACGCAGCCCATGCGTGGTGGGCTCCTCTCCGGCCCGCAACACGTGCGGGCCGACCGTTCCGTCAAGGAGACGAAACACATGGCAATTGGCACCGTCAAGTGGTTCAACGCTGACAAGGGCTTCGGCTTCATCACCCCGGACGACGGCGGCGCCGACGTCTTCGCCCACTTCTCGGCGATCCAGACCTCCGGCTACCGGAGCCTGGACGAGAACCAGCGGGTCGAGTTCGAGGTGACCCAGGGCCAGAAGGGCCCGCAGGCGGAGAACATCCGCCCGCTCTGATCTTCGGATCAACCGGCACCACCACCGCGCCCCGCCGGGCGTGGTGCACGGGCCGGCCCGCCGCGCCGCCCTCCCGTACGCGGGAGCTGGCGCGCCGAGGCGGGCCGGCCCGTCCCTTTCGGTTCGTGCTTGTGATCACCGGCCACGCCGGTGACGCGCCGTCGCTCGGCGCCCTTCCTCGACACGTGCCGCCTCGAGGAAGGCTTTCCGCATGACCACGACCATGCCCACTTTCGCCGCCACCGGTCTGGCGCCGGCGCTCGTCGCCGAGCTGACCGCGCAGGGCATCACCGCGCCGTTCCCGATCCAGTCGGCGACCCTGCCCGACTCGCTCGCCGGCCGGGACGTGCTCGGCCGCGGGCGGACCGGCTCCGGCAAGACACTCGCGTTCGGGTTGCCGCTGCTGCACCGGACGGCCGGCCGCCGGGCGCGTCCCGGCCGCCCGCTCGCGCTGGTGCTGGTGCCCACCCGGGAACTGGCCGCGCAGGTGACCGCCGCGCTCACCCCGTACGCCGGCGTGCTCGGGCTGCGTTGCGCCACCGTGGTCGGTGGGCTCTCCCTCACCCGCCAGGCGGACGCGTTGCGGGCCGGGGCCGAGGTCCTGGTGGCCACGCCGGGCCGGCTGCACGACCTGATCGACCGCGGGTCCGCCCGGCTGGACCAGGTCGAGATCACCGTGCTCGACGAGGCGGACCAGATGGCCGACATGGGTTTCCTGCCGCAGGTGACGAAGCTGCTGGAGCAGGTCGCTCCGGGCGGGCAGCGGATGCTCTTCTCGGCCACCCTGGACCGCGGCGTGGACCGGCTGGTCCGCCGGTTCCTCTCCGAGCCGGTCACGCACTCCGTGGACCCGGGCACCGCCACGGTCACCGCGATGACGCACCACGTGCTGCACCTGGAGGCGGAGGACAAGCCGGCCGCGCTGGCCCACATCGCCGCGCGGGAGGGCCGCACCATCGTCTTCATCGCCACCAAGCACCGCGCCGACCGGGTGGCCCGCCAACTGCTCGCCAAGGGCGTTCGCGCCGCCGCGCTGCACGGCGGAAAGTCGCAGCCGCAGCGCACCCGGATCCTGGAGCAGTTCCGCACTGGCCAGGTCACCGCGCTGGTGGCCACCGACGTGGCGGCCCGCGGCATCCACGTCGACGGGCTTGACCTGGTGGTCAACGCCGATCCGCCCACGGAGGCGAAGGACTACCTGCACCGGGGCGGCCGGACCGCCCGGGCCGGGGAGTCCGGCACCGTGGTCACGCTCGTCCTGCCGGAGCAGCGTCGGGACGTAGCCCGGCTGATGACCACCGCCGGGATCAAGGCGCAGACCACCCGGGTACGCGCCGGCGACGCGGAGCTGGGCCGGCTGACCGGGGCGCGCGAGCCCTCCGGTACGCCGGTGACCATCGCCGTCCCGCCGCCGGTCGCCGCGCACCCCGCCCCGGGGACCCGTCCCCGCCGTCGCCCGCGCCGCCGCTGACCGGACGTTCCGTGCGGGGCCGCTGACCGGCCGTCATGCGGCGCCTCGCTGAGTCGGGGATCAGCGAACGTTCAGTCGGGTGGCCGACTGTCCGCTGTCGTCGGGACGACGATGCTGGGGTCCGTGGGCCGGTCGGGGGACCGGCCGGACACGGGAGGGGCGACCATGGCGGGTGACGCCGGCCCGGGTGACGGGGCCCGGGAGGTGCTGCTGGTGCTCGCGGTGGCGGGTGCCGGTCTGGCGCTCGCCGTGGTGGCCGCGTTCGGCCCCTGGCATCCGGCGGCGGGCGGTCCGCCGGACCGTGGCGCGGCCCGCACCTTCAACCCCGGCTGATCCGTACGCTCGCCGGGCCCGACGGGGTCACGCAGGGTGACGTCGGCTGATCGATGTGCGGCGCAGACGGATATACCTCAGCGGTATAAATATGCCGCTCGGTCATATTGCTTCAGGGATGCCTTCTCGGCCGGGCCCCCACCGAGCCGTTCGGTCGGCTCTCGGCACCAGCCGCCATCACCGCCCGGGCGCGAGCAGCCGGGCGGGGCCCCGGCACCGGGCCCCGCCCGGCCTCGGGCGCCCCGCACCAGCCTTCGGGTGACGGGGCCCGAGCCACCGGCCGGCGGACTCAGGGCGCCGGGGCGCGGTCCGCCAGCAGGTCGGCCAGCGTGGTGCGGTCCACCACCAGCGCGATCGCGCCGTCCACCGCCAGCCAGACGTCCCGCAGCCCGGTGGCCACCCCGTGGTAGCCGGTCCGGTCCGCGGGCATGCCCCGGACGCTGGTGAGCGCGCCGCCGACCGCACGCAGCACGTCCCCGACGCTGATCTCGGCCGGGGGCCTGCTCAGCGCGTACCCGCCCTCGGTGCCGCGGTGGCTGTGCAGCAGTCCGGCCCGCCGCAGGTCGAGCAGGATGCCCTGGAGGAAGCTGAGCGGGATGTCCTGGCGTTCGGCCAGGCTCGCGGCCTTGACCAGCTCGCCGCCGGGGTCCCCGTCGCCGGTGGATCCGGCGTCGGCGACGGCGAGCATGGCCCGGAGCGCGTAGTCGGCGCGCGCGGAGATGTACACGAGGTCAGTTGCCGGCCTGGTCCAGCACGCCCCAGCGGCGGCGGATCGCCTTGTCGGCCGCGCCGAACGCGGTGTCCACCAGCAGGCCGACCACCAGGATCACGATCATGATGGCCATCAGCCGGGGCGCCTCGCTCAGCTCGCGGGCGTAGGTGAGCTGCGCGCCGATCGAGGTGCGGGTGGCGATGACCACCAGCAGCTCGCCGGCCATCAGACTGCGCCAGGCGAACGCCCAGCCCTGCTTGAGCCCGGCCACGATGGCGGGCAGCGCGGCCGGGGCGATCACGTACCGGTAGAGGTTGAGCCCGCGGGCGCCGAGGTTGCGGCCGGCGCGGACCAGCAGCGGCGGCACGTAGTCCACGCCGTGGATGACGCCGTTGGCGACCGACGGCGCGGCGCCGAGCACCACCACGAAGAAGATGGCCTGCTCGCTGAGCTGGAACAGGAGGATGGCCAGCGGGAACCAGGCGATCGACGGCATGGTCTGCAACGCGGTGATCATCGAGCCGAGCGCGGCGCGGAGCACCTTGACCCGGGCCACGCCCAGGCCGAGCAGCAGACCCACCGCGACCGCGGCGGCGAACCCGACCGCCGCCCGGCGGGCGGTGGTGGCCAGGCCCTCCCAGAGCGCGGAGCTGACCAGGTAGTGGCCGAGATCGCCGAAGACCACCATCGGGCCGGGCAGCGCCCAGGGCTCCTTCCACCCGCTCCAGACCACGGCCTGCCAGAGGGCGATGGCCATCGCGAGCGCGGCGAACTTGGGCCAGGTGGCGGACCAGAGCCGGCGCAGCCGGGACGGGCCCTTCTCCTGGCCGGCGATCTCCAGCGCGTCGAGACCGGAGATCTCCGCGTCGGTACGCGCCGACCCGGTGAGGGTGTCACTGGCCATGCCGGCCCACCTCCTTGCGCAGCCGGTCGGTGACCTCGGCGGCGATGGCCGAGACCTCCGGCGAGTCGATCCGCCGGGGTCGCGGCACGTCGACCCGGGTGGAGTAGATGATCCGGCCGGGCCGGCTGGAGAGCAGCACGATCCGGTCGGCGAGCCGGGCCGCCTCGCGCACGTTGTGCGTGACGAACAGGACGGTGAGCTTGCGCTCGCCCCAGATCCGCTCCAACTCGTCGTGCAGGATGTCCCGCGTCATCGCGTCGAGCGCGCCGAACGGCTCGTCCATCAGCAGCACCGGGGTGTCCAGCGCGAGCGTGCGGGCCAACGCGACCCGCTGCCGCATACCACCGGAGAGCTGGTGCGGGCGCTTACGGCCGAAGTCGGACAGGTGGACCGTGCGCAGCAGCTCGGCCACCCGCTCCCGACGCTGGTCGCGGGGGAGCCCGCGCAGCTTCAGCGGCACCTCGACGTTGCCCTCGACGGTCGACCACGGGAACAGCGCCGGCTCCTGGAACATCAGGCCCGGGTTGACCCCCTCGCCCAGCTCGATCGCGCCGCCGCTGAGCCGGTCCAGGCCGGCGACCAGGTTCAGCAGCGTGCTCTTGCCGCAGCCGGACGCGCCGACCAGGCAGACGAACTCGCCCGGGGCGACGTCCAGCGACACCCCGTCCAGCGCCAGGACGGCCTGCTCGCCCTGGCCGTACACCTTGGTCACGCCGCGCAGCGCGACCGAGCCGGTCGCGCTGCGCGGGGTCGTCGTGGTCGACGTCACGGCTGGGTGACCTCGGGCTTGCCCTCGGCCTTCAGCACCTCGTTGAGGTACTTCAGGTCGTAGAGGCCGTTCAGGTCGACCGGCTGGGTCAGCCCGACCGCGACGGCGTGGTCCAGGCCGGCCTTCAGCGAGGCCGCGATCGGGTCGTTGGTGAACTCCAACGTCGGCCAGGCCTGCTTGATCAGCTTGATGTCCAGCGGCTTACCGGTGATCTTGCCGATGTGCTCGGAGACGGCCTGCTGCGCCTCGTCCGGCTTGGTGTTGACGAACTCGTTCGCCGCGACCTGACCCTCGACCAGCTTCTTCACCACGTCCGGGTGCGCCTTGAGGAACTTGGTGCTGACCAGCAGGTTCGTGATGACGAACTTCTTGTCCGGCCAGAGGTCGCGCTCGTCGACGAGCACCTTGCCGCCGGCGTTGACCAGCCGGGACACGAACGGCTCCGGCACCCAGGCCCCGTCGATGGCGCCGCTGCCGAACGTCTCGACGGTCTGCGCGTTCTCCTGGGGGACGACCTTGACGTCGCCGCCGCCCTCCTTGGTGGTCGCCAGGCCCTTCTCCTTGAGCCAGTAGCGCAGCGCGACGTCCTGGGTGTTGCCGAGCTGCGGCGTGGCGATCTTCTTGCCGCGGAGCTGCTCCACCGAGGTGATGCCGGGCTTGACCACGAGCGCGACGCCGCCGGACGCGGCGCCGGAGACCACCCGGACCGCCTCGCCCTTCGACTTGGAGAAGGCGTTCACGGTCGGGTTCGGACCGATGTACGTGGCGTCCAGCGCGCCGGAGAAGACCGCCTCGATGGCTGCCGGGCCGGCGTTGAACGTCTTCGTCTCCAGCGTCACGTCGCCGCCGAGCTTCTCCTTGAAGATCCCCTTCTCCACGCCCACCACGGCGGGCGCGTGGGTGAGGTTGGGGAAGTAGCCCAGGCGCAGCGTCACCGGGCCGGAGTCGCCGGCGGCGTCGCTGTCGTCGCCGCAGGCGGCGGTGGTGCCGAGCGTGGCCGCGCCGACCACGGCCAGGGTGGCCAGCGTGACCAGGCGGCGCAGGGGGAGCCGTCTCATCGAAAGTCCAATCCGCAGTATTCCTATTTAGTTGGTAGGAAGAGTGGGGCAGGGTGCCGGGCGGCGTCAAGACCCGTCCCGCATCTGTCCACCGTTCGGCCACGGCACACCGCCGGTGTGGCCGGTACGGAGGCGCTAGTGTCGATCTCGTGCCGACCAGGAGAGCGAAGATCCCAGCGACGAAATACCCGGTCGAGCGGTTCGCCCTCGACAACGGCCTGCGAGTGGTGCTCACTCCCGACCGCAGCGCCCCGGTGATCGGGGTGGCGGTGGTCTACGACGTCGGCATCCGATCCGAGCCGGAGGGCCGCACCGGCTTCGCCCACCTCTTCGAGCACCTGATGTTCCAGGGCTCGGAGAACCTGGAGAAGCTCGCCCACTTCCGGCACGTGCAGGGCGCCGGCGGCACGTTCAACGGCTCCACCCACTTCGACTACACCGACTACTTCGAGACGCTGCCGAGCAACGCGCTGGAGCGGGCGCTCTTCCTGGAGGCGGACCGCATGCGCGGCCCCCGGCTGACCGAGGAGAACCTGCGCAACCAGGTCGACGTGGTCAAGGAGGAGATCCGGGTCAACGTGCTCAACCGGCCGTACGGCGGGTTCCCCTGGCTGACACTGCCTCCGGTGATGTTCGACACGTTCCCGAACGCGCACGACGGCTACGGCTCCTTCGACGACCTGGAGTCCGCGACGGTGGCCGACGCCGCCGACTTCTTCCGCCACTACTACGCCAGCGGCAACGCGGTGCTGGCGGTCAGCGGCGACATCGACGTGGCCGAGGCGACCGCGCTGATCGAGCGGCACTTCGGCGACGTGCCGGCCCGTCCGGCCCCGGAGCGACCCGACTTCGCCGAGCCGGACCTGACCACCGAGCGGCGCTGCACCTACACCGACGCGCTCGCCCCGCTGCCGGCGGTGGCGAGCGCCTGGCGGGTGCCCGACCCGATCACCGACTTCGCCGGCTACCTGCCCTTCGTGGTGCTCGCCGAGGTGCTCACCGACGGCGACGCGTCCCGGCTGGTCGAGCGGCTGGTGCAGCGCGACCGCTCGGTCACCGGCCTCGGCGGCTACCTCAGCTTCATGGGCGACCCGTTCGACGTGCGCGATCCCACCGCGCTGCTGCTCGAGGCCCACCTGCCGCCCGGTGGCGACGTGGACAAGGTGCTGCGCACGATCGACGAGGAGCTGGACCGGCTGGCCACCGACGGGCTGGCCGACGGGGAGCTGGCGCGTACCCAGGCCCGGATGGCCACCCACCTGCTGCGCGAAACCGACGCGGTGCTCGGCCGCGCGCTGCGGATGGCCGTGCTGGAGCAGCAACGCGGCGAACCGGGGCTGCTCAACGAACTGCCCCGACTGGTCGGCGCGGTCACCGAGGAGCAGGTCCGCGCCGCCGCCGCCACGCTGCGGCCCGAGCGTCGCGCATCCGTCGAGGTCGTGGCCGGAGGTGCCAAATGACCACCACCACCACCACCGTCCGTCCGCTGCCGGCGCTCGGCCCGAACCGGCGGCTCACCGTGCCGAAGCAGGCGGAACGCACGCTCGGCAACGGCCTCACCGTGATCGCGGTACGCCGGCCCGCCGTACCCCTGGTCGAGCTGCGGCTCTGGATGCCGTTCGGGCGGGCCCACCTGGCCCGTGGCGCGATGCTGGCGCAGACCGTGCTGGCCGGCACCGAGGCGCACAGCGCCACCGAGATCGCCGCCGAGCTCCAGAAGGTCGGCGGCGGGCTCTCCGCCGGCGTCGACCCGGACCGGCTGATGCTCTCCGGCGCCGGCCTGGTGACCGGGCTGGACCGGATGCTGGAGCTGCTCGCCGAGGTGCTCACCGGCGCCAGCTACCCGGCCGACTGGGTGGCCACCGAGCGGGACCGTCTCGTCGACCGGATCCAGGTCGCCCAGAGCCAGCCGTCCCACCTGGCCCGGACCGCGCTGCTCACCCGCGTCTACGGCCGCCACCCGTACGCGACGCAGACGCCCGAGCCCGACCAGGTCCGGGCGGTCCGCCCGGCCGCGCTGCGTCGGCTGCACGCCGAGCGGGTGCACCCGGCCGGGGCGGTGCTGGTGCTGGTCGGCGACGTGCAGCCGGCGCGTGCGCTGGACGCGGCCGAGGCGGCGCTCGCCGGCTGGCGGGGCGACGGTCACGTCGCCGAGCTGCCGCCTGCGCCGCCGCTGGAGCCCGGCCCGCTGCTGCTCGTCGACCGGCCCGGCTCGGTGCAGTCCTCGCTGCGCCTCGCGCTGCCGGCGGTGCCCCGCACCCACCCCGACCACGCCGCGTTGCAACTGGCCAACCTGCTCTTCGGCGGCTACTTCTCGTCCCGCTGGGTGGAGAACATCCGGGAGGACAAGGGCTACACGTACGGGCCGCACTCCGTGGTCGAGCACTCGGTGGCCGGGTCGGTGCTGGTCGCCGGCGCCGAGGTGGCCACCGAGGTGACCGCGCCCGCGCTGCTGGAGACCAGCTACGAACTGGGCCGGCTGGCCACCGTGCCGCCGAAGCCGGACGAGCTGGAACAGGCCCGCCAGTACGCGCTCGGCACGCTCCAGCTCGGCATGTCCACCCAGGCCGGCCTGGCGTCGCTGACCAGCGCGTACGCCGGCAACGGGCTGCGGCTGGACTACCTCGCCGAGCACGCCGCCCGGCTGGCCGCCGCGACCGTGGACGACGTCGCCGAGGTGGCGGCCCGGTACCTCGCCCCGGCGAAGGCGGTCACGGTGGTGCTCGGCGACGCGGCCCGGGTGGCCGACTCGCTCGCCGCGCTCACGCCGGTGCGTACGGAGTCCGCGTGAGGGCGGGGCCCCGATGAGCGGTGGTCCGGCCCGCGGCGAGTCGGCGCCGCCGCTGGCCCGGTCGACGGTGGACCGGGCCGCGCACCGGCGTACCGACCCGGCCTGGCTGGCCGAGGCGTGGGAGCAGGCCCGGGTGCTGGTGCTGGACTCGACCGACGAGGGTCGCGCCCTGGTCCGGGGCGAGGCGGCCCCGCCGGAGCTGGTCCTGGTCGGCGCCGGTGAGCTGCCCGAGGTGCCCCGCTCGGTGCCGATGTTCCTCGGCGTGGAGCCGGACGGGGTGCCGGTGTTCGCGGTGGACAGCCCGCTGCCCGCGCTGCCCGGCACCCGCCGGGCGCACCTGCGTGAGGTCGGTCACCTGATGACCGACCGGGACGCGGGCCTCTTCACCACCGCGTTGGCGCTGCTCAACTGGCACCTGCGGCACGGCTACTCGGCGTCCACCGGGCAGCCGACGCAGGTCGACGAGGCCGGCTGGTCCCGGGTCGACCCGGGTGGCCACCGGACCTGGCCGCGTACCGACCCGGCCATGATCGTGCTGGTGCACGACGGGGTGGACGGCCCGGAGGGCCGCTGTCTGCTGGGCAACAACGCCGCCTGGCCGAGCACCCCGGGTCGGCGCCGCTACTCCTGCCTGGCCGGTTACGTCGAGCCCGGCGAGTCGGCCGAGGCCGCCGTGCTGCGCGAGGTCCGCGAGGAGGTCGGCGTCGCGGTCGGGGAGATCGCGTACGTGTCCAGCCAGGCCTGGCCGTTCCCCGGCTCACTGATGCTCGGTTTCCTGGCCCGGGCCGACGCCGACGAGCCGATCCGGGTCGACCCGACCGAGATCGCGCACGCGCGGTGGTTCAGCCGCCGGGAGATCGGCGCCGCGCTGGCCGGCGAGCCGGTCCGGCTGGACGACGGGGACCGACTGCTGCTGCCCCCGCCGTCGTCGATCGCGTTGTTCCTGGTGCACCGCTGGCTCGACGGCCACTGCTGACCGGGGCGGCCGGACCCGGACGCTGCCCCGCCGCGGCGAGCCGCCAACCCCGAGCCGGTGCGTTGGGAAGGGGCCCCGCCTGTGCCGTAGGCGTTGAGCGGGGGCCCCTCCTTACGCGGTCCCGGGCCCGGACCGTCGTTGCCGCGGCGGTCCGGGGCCGGGAACACGGGCCGTCGTGGCCGGGTGAGGCGTGGAGCACGGCGGGGGAGCCGGTCCGGCCACGACGGACGTCAGCAGCGGACGGTCATCCGCCGTCCCACCGGTAGGGGCGGCCGGGGGTGGGCTCCTCGATGGGCAGCACCTTGACCCGGTGCCGGCCGGCGCGGACCGCCCCGACGGCGGACAGGGCGCGGGCGAGCAGGAGGGCGGCGTCCCGGTTCTCGGCGTGCACGACCTGACGACGTGGTTCCGGCGTACGGGTCTCGTCCCGCAGCCGTCCCCCGCCGGCCCAGGCGGCGGCGATGTCGGCGTCGCCGGCGCTGCGGATCTCGGTGCGGACGATCAGGAACCGCATGGTGTCCCCCGGAAGTGGACGGATACGCGGTGGAACTTCCACGTCACTCAAGCGACATCGTACGCCGGCAGGTCGTCCCAGCAAGTGAAACGAGGCGGCTCAACCGTTCGGAGGATGGCAGGTCAGGACGGTTGTCCGGGGTGGACGTGCGAGGGGCCGCCGGCGTGACGCCGACGGCCCCCGGGCCCTCGCCGGATCAGTTCAGGTCGAACTGGCCGTTCTTCGCGCCGGCGATGAAGCCGAGCCAGCCGGCCCGGTTGAACAGCAGCACCGGCCCGCTCGGGTCCTTGCTGTCCCGCAACGCCATGGTCGCCGGCCCGGTGCCGAGCGGCGCGACCTCCACGCAGTTCGAGGTCTGGCTGCGGGTGCTCTTGCGCCAGGCGGCGCCGGCGAGAGAGGTCGTGCTGGTGTGGATCTGGTTCATGGTGTCCTGCTCCTGGTGAGGTGCTCCGATGGGGACGAGCGACGCCGACGTCGGCGCGGGGATCACCGTTCCGACGTGAGGTGCCCCGAGTCACGGCGGCGCTGGGTCGGCGCCGTTGCCGGCCCGTACGCCGCGGTGGACTCGACTGCCGTGCCGGTCGGCCGTCCGGTCGCCTCGGTCAGCCAGGAGAGGGTGTCCGATGCGGAGAGTGCCGACTTGCATAGCCACTCGAACACCACTTTATAGCGATTTAGGGTGTTCACCTCGGTCGACATGACGTCGGTGAACCCACTTTCGATGGCCAGCGTCTCCGGATCGAGCGGGTCGGCGAACCGGTAGAGCGAGAACGCGGTCGGCGGGACGTACCAGTCGCCGACCCGGGTGTCCCGCAGCAGCAGGCGCAGCTCCACGTTCGGCATGTCGGCCAGCTCGCACAGGTGGACGAGCTGGTCCCGCAGCACGTCCGGCGGGCCGGCGCGCCGGTCCAGCGCGGCCTCCTCGAACACGGCGGTGTACCGGGGCACGTGGACCAGCAGCGACTGGCGGGCCTGCCGGGCACCCACCTCGGCCTCCGGGTTCTCCGACTCCGGATCGCCCGCCTCCTCGGCCACCCGGGCCGCGGACAGGATCCGGTGCCGGGCGTAGCCGGGGGTCTGCAACAGCCCCGGCACCAGCACCGGGTTGTACTCGGAGATCTCCGCGCAGCCCGCCTCCAGCTCGGCGAAGGCGCGCTGCTGCTGGGTCATCACCGGGAAGTTGCGTAGCCAGCCGCGCATGTCGCCGGCCTCGTGGGCGATCGCGGTCAGCTCCGCGCGCAGCCCGGCGGCGACACCGTAGAGCGTGAGCAGCGCGTCCACGTCGTCCGGGTCGGGCCGGCTGCGGCCGTTCTCCAGGCGGGACAGTTTGGAGGCGGAGGCCCAGCCGATCCCCTCGATGACCTGGTCACCGGTGAGACCGGCCTGTTCGCGGAGCCGGCGCAGCTCGATGCCGAGGCGGCGGCGGCGCAGAAACGGGCCTGGCGCGGCAGGAGGCACGGCGTCCTCTTTTCCGTCGACCGTCGCGAGACGCGACGGTAACTGTATGGAATTCGCCCCCCACGGTCAGTATGGACGGCGCGACCGGTGTCGGCAGGTCCGGCGAGGGCGTGTCACGAGAGACAAAAAGAGGACTGTGGAGAGCGCCTTCGCCGGCGCCCGCCCCGACGCGCCCACGGGCGCACCTGCCGGAGGGAAACCGATGCGCACCGTCCTGCGCCGCCCCGACTTCCGCCTGCTCTTCGCCGCGATGGTGGCGAGCCTGGCGGCGGAGTCGATCCTGCTGCTCGCGCTCGCCGTCTGGGTGAAGGACCTGACCGGCTCGGACAGCATGGCCGGAGCCACCATCTTCGCCGTGATCGCGCCGATGGCGCTCGCCCCGCTGGTCGGCTGGGTGGTCGACAGCTACCGCCGCCGGCCCTTCTTCATCGCCGCCAACCTGCTCGCCGCCGTGCTCCTCGGCCCGCTGCTCACCGTGCGCGACCGCCGGGACGTCTGGGTGATCTACCTGGTCGCGGCGCTCTACGGCCTCTCCTCGATCACGCTGACCGCCGTGCTCAACGGGCTGATCCGGCACCTGGTGCCGGCCGACCTGCTGGCCGACGCGAACGGGGCCCTGCAGACCGTCCGGCAAGGGCTGCGGCTGGTCGGGCCGCTCGCCGGGGCCGGCATCTACGCCGCCGTCGGTGGCTGGCTGCTGGTGCTCCTGGCCATGGCCGGTTTCCTGGTCGCCGCCGCCGTGGTCGGGCTGCTCCGGGCGGAGGAGAGCGCACCGACCGGGCCCGGGAGCCGCTGGCCGGCCGGACTGGGCGCCGGGCTGCGTCACCTGGCCCGGGAGGCGGCGCTGCGCCGGGCCCTGGTCGGCTACGGCGTCGCCTCGCTGGTGATGGGCTTCACCGAGTCGCTGATCTTCGCGTACGTCGACCTGGGCCTGCACCGCGACGCGGCGTTCGTCGGTGTGCTGGTCATGGTGCAGGGGGTGGGCGGTCTGGTCGGCGGGCTGCTCTCCGCCGCCGTGGTCCGCCGGCTCGGTGAGCTGGGCGCGCTGGCCACCGGCGTGACGTTCTTCGGCCCGGCCGCGCTGGCGCTGGCGTACCCCCGGCTCTGGCTCGGGGTGGTGGCGCTGCTGCTGGCCGGCGTCTCGCTGCCGCTGACCATGGTGGGGTTGTACACGCTGGTCCAACGACGGACCCCGCCGGGGCTGCTGGGCCGGGTCACCGCAGCGTCCCGGGCGCTGGTCAGCGGGCCGCAGGCGGTCTCCATCGGCACCGGCGCGCTGCTCGTCGGCGTCTTCGACTACCGGCTGCTGTTCGTGCTGGTCGGAACCGTCACCACGGGCGGCGGACTCTACCTCTGGCGGGGTCGTCGACTCACCCCGCCGGGGCCGGCCGGCCCGGCCCGCGTCCCGACGCCCCGCCGGCCGCTCGACGACGAGCTGCTCGCCGCCAGCCGCCGGCGCCGGACGCCCTGACCGGCGCCGGTCGGCCGCACCCGGAATCCGGGCACGGCCGACCGGGGCGGGTGCGGGCAGGTCAGCCGGGCAGGGCGGCGAGGTGCTGCTTGACCTGGTTGATCGAGGGGTTGGTCAGGGCGCTGCCGTCGGCGAAGCGCAGCGTCGGCACGGTCTGGTTGCCGCCGTTGACGCCCATCACGAACTCCGCCGCCGTGGTGTCCTGCTCGATGTCGACCACCTCGTACGCGATGCCCTCCCGGTCGAGCTGCGACTTCAGCCGGTGGCAGTAGCCGCACCACGTGGTGGAATACATCGTCAACATGGTCTGGTCCTCCAAGAGTGGGCCCGCGCCCGGTCCGATCAGGCCAGGCTAATCGCTGCAACGTCGGACGGGGCTGGGATGATTCCCTGTCGTGGGGGTTCACTCAGCGGCGGAACGGGTGCTGGCCGGGCTCGATCCGGAGCAACGGTCGGCGGTGACCGCCCCGGCCGGCCCGGTCTGCATCCTGGCCGGCGCCGGCACCGGCAAGACCCGGGCGGTGACGTCGCGGATCGCCTACCGGGCGCTGTCCGGCGACATCTCCGCCCGGCACGTGCTGGCGGTCACGTTCACCGCCCGCGCGGCGGCCGAGATGCGAAGCCGGCTCGGCGTGCTCGGGGTGCAGGGGGTGCAGGCGCGCACGTTCCACGCCGCGGCGCTGCGCCAGGTCCGCTACTTCGCGCCCCGGCTGCTGGCCGGGCGGGCCATGCCGGAGCTGCTGGACAGCAAGGTGCGGGTGGTCACGCTGGCCGCCGCCAAGCTGGGCCTGCGCACCGACCGGGCCGCCGCGCGGGACCTCGCCGCCGAGATCGAGTGGGCCAAGTCCTCCCTGGTAGAGCCGGACGAGTACGTGGTCGCGGCGGCCAAGGCGCGGCGCGAGACGCCGTACGAGCCGGCGCGGGTGGCGGAGGTGTTCGTCGCGTACGAGCGGCTCAAGCGCGGCAACGGGGTGATCGACTTCGAGGACATGCTGCGCGCCGCGGTCTGGGGGATCGAGGAGCACCCGGACGTGGCCGAGCAGGTGCGCAGCCAGTACCGCCACTTCGTGGTCGACGAGTACCAGGACGTCAACCCGCTCCAGCAGCGGCTGCTGGACGTCTGGCTCGGCGGGCGCGACGACCTCACCGTGGTCGGCGACGCCAGCCAGACGATCTACTCGTTCACCGGCGCGACCTCGTCGTACCTGGTCGACTTCCCCCGCCACCACCGTGGCGCGACGGTGGTGCGGCTGGTCCGCGACTACCGCTCCACCCCGCAGGTGGTGGGCCTGGCCAACGCGGTGATCTCGCAGGCCCGGGGCGCCGAGGCGCGGCTGCGGCTGGAGCTGCACGGCCAGCGCCGGCCCGGCCCCGAGCCGGAACTGCGGATCTTCACCGACGAGCCGGCCGAGGCCACCGCCGTCGCGGCCCGCTGCCGGGCGCTGGTGGCCGGCGGCACCCCGGCCCGCGAGATCGCGGTGCTGTTCCGCACCAACGCGCAGTCCGAGGCGTACGAGAAGGCGCTCTCCGAGGCCGAGGTGCCGTACGTGCTCCAGGGCGCGGAGCGGTTCTTCGAGCGGCCCGAGGTGCGCCAGGCGATGATCGCGCTGCGCGCCGCCACCCGGTCCATCCCCGGGGAGACGCCGTTGCCGGCCGCCGTGGTGGAAGGGCTCGCCGCGGTCGGCTGGGCACCCGACGCACCGCCGGCCGGCGGCGCCGCCCGCGAGCGCTGGGAGGCGCTCGCCGCCCTGCTCCAGCTCGCCGAGGAGTACGCGGCCACGCCCGAGGTGCTGCCGATCGGGGAGGCCGCCACGGTCGAACGTCAGGTGACGCTGGCCGACTTCACCGAGGAGTTGGCCAGGCGGGCCGCCCAGCAGCACGTGCCCACCGTGGACGGCGTGACGCTGGCCTCACTGCACTCGGCGAAGGGCCTGGAGTGGGACGCGGTGTTCCTGGTCGGGCTGGCCGAGGGCACGCTGCCCACCACGTACGCGAAGACGCCCGAGCAGGTCGAGGAGGAGCGGCGGCTGCTCTACGTGGGCATCACCCGGGCCCGGGAGTGGCTCTGGCTGTCGTACGCGGCGGCGCGCTCGCCCGGCGGCCGGGCCCGGCGGCCGTCCCGCTTCCTGCCGCAGCTCGACCGCTCGGGCGGCGGTGAGCGGGCCGGCGCCGCCGGCCCGGCCCGGCGGGCCGAGCGGCGACGACCGCAGGTGGTCTCCTGCCGGATCTGCGGCGCCACGCTGCTCGCCGGCGCGGACCGCAAGCTGGGCCGTTGCCCCACCTGCCCGTCGGACCTGGACGAGGAGCTGTACGAGCGGCTGCGCGACTGGCGGCAGCGGGTGGCCGGCGTGCAGCGGGTGCCGGCCTACGTGGTCTTCACCGACGCCACGCTCACCGCGCTGGCGGAGCGGAAGCCGGGACGCACCGAGGACCTGGTCGCGATCGCCGGGATCGGGCCCCGGAAGGTGGGGCTGTACGGCGACCCGGTGCTGGCCCTGGTGGCCGGCGCCACCGTGGACGACGTTCTGCCCGCAGAAAACTTTGGAAATCAGTCCGTAAATCGTTTGCCCTCCCCCGAGGGCGAGGAATAGCCTCAGGACACACCACGCGAGCGGCGCCGTTCTGGCTGCTCACGGGGGATGAGTCCATGGTCGGCACGAGGAGAGTCAGGGAGGTGGCACCAATGGAGATTTACACCTACGAGCGTCCGGCGGCGATGCCAGCTGCCTGCGCTCCGCTGTCGGCCGTCCGGGTGGCCCTTGCCGCTCGACCGTCGGCTCCGCAGGTGCACCAGGCCCAGGTTCAGGCCGAGCTGAACCTGACCGTTGCACCGCTGCGCGGAGTCGAGGGGACCAGTGGCTTCACGGGCATGGGCATCGATGGCGGCAAGAAGCGCACCGATGTCCGCGGCGTTCCACCTCGAGGTAGACCGGTCTGATCCATCAGACACCGGCTCACCTCGAGGCCGCGGAACCCGCTACCGGGATCCGCGGCCTCAGTTTTTTGCCCCGCCGAAGTACCGAATGCGATCCACGAGATCGAAGTGAGAGAGAGGTGACCGGAGGATGAGTCTGGCGTTGGCCCCACTCGACGTGAGCGTCGAGGTGGAGGCGAACCTGCCCTGCCGGAAGTTCGACCCCGACCTGTGGTTCTCCGACCAGCCCGCCGAACTCGAACTGGCCAAGTCGCTCTGCGGGGACTGCCCGCTGCGCGTCGAGTGCCTGGCCGGGGCGGTGGAGCGGGCCGAGCCCTGGGGCGTCTGGGGCGGCGAGATCTTCGAGCGTGGCGCGGTCGTCCCGCGCAAGCGGCCCCGTGGCCGTCCGCGTAAGGAGGACCTCGCCCGCGACGCCCAGCTCCGGGTCGAGGCGGAGGCGCGACTGGCGGCCAGCGGGCTGTCCGAGTCGCGTAGCGCCGTCCGGCTGGCAGCCTGACACACCTACGTTCCGAAGCCGACCGACGCCGGTGTCCCTCCACCGGCCGAACGAGAGAGAGAAACCAGTGCTGCACCTGCCGAACGGAACCGAGATGCAACTACTCCACGAAGCGTTGTCCAGGGCTCGAATGCGCCGGCCTCAGGCCGGTCGCACCACCACGAGCACTGAGGCAGCCCGTTCCGCCCGTACCGTCGCCATGCGGAGTCGCGGCCAGTCGGCTCGCGACCTGGGCGTTCTCTAGATCGAACAACTGAGGAAGGGGCGGTGACCCGATGGTCACCGCCCCTTCGACGTACCCGAGTCGTCAGGCCACCGCCGCGAAGCCGGGCAGCCAGCGTTCCAGGATGGCCCGGTAGGACGCCTTCGCCTCCAACTGGCAGAGCACCCCGATCGACCCCAGCGTCACCCGATGGATCATCAGGTACGACGGCGGCAGGTTGAGCTGCCGGCTGAGCTGGTACGCGGGGGAGCGAGGGCTGGCCAGCCGACCTGCCTCTCCCCGCAGCCAGGCCCGGGTGAAGCGGAACTCGTCGGCGGCGATCGGCTCCAGCATCGGGCGGAGGAAGTCGAGCACCCCCTGGGCGTCGATCGGCTCGGTCCGGCTGACGAAGCCCTCGTCGCGCAGCCCGTCCACCACCCCGTCGGCGTCCCCGCGCAGCGCCAGCGCGGCGATCCGGCCGATCGGCTCGGGCGTGCCCTCCGGCATCCGGGCCACCGCGCCGAAGTCGATCACACCGAGCCGGCCGTCGGGCAGCAGCCGGAAGTTGCCCGGGTGCGGGTCGGCGTGCAGCAGCCCGGCCCGCTCCGGTGCGGAGAGGTGCAGCTCGGCCATCAGCCGCCCGGCCTCGTTCCGCTGCTCCTCGGTGCCCTCCCGGATGATCGTGGACAGCGGGATGCCCTCCACCCATTCGGTGATCAGCACCCGGGGCGCGGCGTCGAGCACCTCCGGGATGAAGATGTCCGGGTCGTCCGCGTACGCGGCGGCGAAGGCCCGCTGCGACTCGGCCTCCAGCTCGTAGTCCAGCTCCTCGGTGATCCGCTCGCGCAGCTCGGCCAGGAGCGGCTTGACGTCCAGGCCCGGTTGGATCGCCCGGAACATGCCGCCCAGCCGGGAGAGCTGCTTGAGGTCGGCGAGCAGGGCCTCGCCGGCGCCCGGGTACTGGATCTTCACGGCCACGTCCCGGTGCAGCGGGCCGCCGTCCGGCCCGTAACCCGGGTCGCGCCAGACCGCCCGGTGCACCTGGCCGATGCTGGCCGCGGCGGCCGGGGTGTCGTCGAAGGAGACGAACCGGTCCCGCCAGTCCGGCCCGAGCTGCTCAACCAGCACCTTGTGCACGGTCGCCGCGGGCAGCGGCGGGGCGGCCTCCTGGAGCTTGGTGAGCGCCTGCCGGTAGGGCGCGGCGACCTCCTCGGGCAGCGCCGCCTCGAAGACCGACAGGGCCTGACCGAACTTCATCGCACCGCCCTTGAGCTGCCCGAGGACGCTGAACAACTGCTCGGCGGTGCGCTGCTGGATCTCGGCGGAGATGACGTCGGACGCGAGGCCGGTCACCCGCTTGCCCATGCCGAGGACGGTTCGACCGGCGAATCCGAGCGGCAGGGCGGCGAGTTTGGCGGTGCGGGACACGGCGCGGCGCGGGATGTCGGTCACCCGGCCATTGTTACCGACGCGAGGGGCTCGCTGCTGCCGTGCGCCCGGGAGCGGGTAGGGCCGACCGGATCGGGCGACGCCCGCAGCAGCCGCAGGAGGGGTGCGGGGGCCACCGGCGGTGCCGGAGACGACCGGCCCCCCGCACCTCCACCGCCGCGCCGAGCGTCTCCGGGGTGCCGCCGTCGAGCTGGGCCAGCACCTCGGCCGCCGCGAACGCCACCGCGGCGAGCCGGGTGGTGGCCGCGCAGCCCGGCTCGCCCCGGTCGGTCGCGAGCTGGGCGGCGAGCGCCGGCCAGTCCGGATCGCGGTCGGCGCGGTGCAGGTCGAGGCAGCGCAGGCAGGGACCGGCGGGCGGGCGGACCAGCGGCCCGACCACGGGTACGCCGCCGCGCAGGTCGAGCAGGAGGTGGGGTTGTCGTCGGTGGGCGTACCCGATGGCGAGCGCCTCGGCCGGCCGACCGACGCCGAGCTGTACCACCAGGTCGGGGCGGCCGGACCGCAGCGGTCCGGTGGCCGTGCCAGGCGCACAGCGGCCCAGCGCCGCGCACACCGCCGCGGCCAGCGGTCGACCCAGCTCCGCGCCGGGCAGGCCGGTCCCGACCAGGTCGCCGGCGCGGACCGGGCCGGACAGCTCGGGTACGACGTGCCCCACCCCGGCCTGGGCCAGCGCCACGGCGACCGCGGCGCCGAGCCGGCCCGCACCGGTCACCAGCACCCGGGCGGCCCGGCGGCGGCGCAGCAGCCGCGCCGGCGTGCCGGGCAGGTCGCGCGCGGCCAGGGCCAGGGCGTCCGCCTCCGCGGTCAACCGGGCCCGGACCGGCCCGGTGAGGTCGCGGGGGAGGAGCGTCTGCGCGGGTACGACCAGGCCGGCGTCCCGGAGCGCGTCGAGCAGGGCACGCGCCTCGCCCGCCGGCACCCGGGCGGCGGTGGCGGCGGCCAGGACGGCGCGTTCGCTGCGGGTGCCGTCGAGCAGGTCGAGCAGGTGGGTGGTCCCGGGGGTGGCCACCTCGACCAGCACCGCCGGGCCGGGCTCCAGGCCCAGTTGGAGCGTGCGCCGGTCACGCCACAGCCTGGTCAGGCCGGGTAGCAGCGTGGGGCGGGGGAGTGGAGTTGGATGCGTCACGCCACGGATGGTGACCGTGTCCGTGCGCTCAGTCGCTCGTTGTCCACAGGCTCGGCGTGCCGCGGCCAGCGTTGTCCACAGGAGTGCGCCGGTTTTCCACAACTCGCCGGTAGTGATGTCGGATACGCGACGGGGAGGGGCGGCCGTGGCCACCCCTCCCCGGACGACCCGGACGGGTCAGACCTTCGCCTTGCCCAGGATGCGGTTCACTGTTGTGCCGCACACCGGGCACTTGCCCTTGGCCATGTTCATGCCGGTCTTCGAGACCTCCACGTGCCCCTCGAAGTCCCGCTTCTCCTTGCACTTGACGCAGTAACCGTTGTAGGTCTGGGCCTGCTCGGCCACGGTAGCCTCCTCGTCTCGTCCGCCGGAGGTGTCCCGGCGGGTTATCCCTGCGACGGACCACACGTGGACCGGCGCCGGGGGTTCTCCGTGATCAGTCTCCTGATCACTGGTTGGCGGACCCTACCCAGGTCTGGGTGGTTCCATGTCAGCTGTACGCCGACTCTGTGAGCAAGTCGACGACGAGAGTGTGCACGTCGAGTAACGTCTGATAAGTGAGTTTCGGGGGGACACGCCGGGTAAATGCGCTCAGATCCCCTTCGAGCGCCCCCGCCGCCACCGGCCCGTCGTAGATCACCTAACGTGAGCGACGGCCGGCGGGTGATGGTTACCTACCGTCGCAAAGAAATTTTTCAGGACTCCTGACAACCAATCGCCATTTTCCGGGCGCGTGTCGTCTTGTTTACTCTTGCGGAGCCCTGGTCAGTACGCATTACCTTTCCCTCGTGACAGTCAACCGAGGCTGCGCGGCCCGGTAATGGCCGGGACGCGGAAGCCCGTCGTCGAGGTGCGGCGCAGCCAGCGCCGGCGACGCACGGTGTCCGCGTACCGGGACGGGGAGCGCGTCGTCGTGCTCATCCCCGACCAGTTCTCCCGGGCCGAGGAGAGCGAGTGGGTCGACCGGATGCTGGCCCGGCTGGCCGCCCGGGAGGGCCGGTTCGCCCGCTCGGACGCCGAACTGCTCGCCCGGGCCGCCCGCCTGATCGGCCTCTACCTGCCGGAACACGGGTCGGCCGCGGAGCCGGCGAGCGTCCGCTGGGTGACCAACCAGAACGGCCGCTGGGGTTCCTGCACCCCGGCCGACCGCACCATCCGGATCTCCCACCGGATCCAGGACATGCCCGACTGGGTGATCGACTACGTCCTGCTGCACGAGTTGACGCACCTGATCGTGCCCAGCCACAACGCCCAGTTCTGGGCCTTGGTCGCCCGCTATCCCCGCGCCGAACGGGCGCGCGGCTACCTGGAGGGCGTCGCCGCCACCGCCGGCCTCCCCTGACCCGCCCCTCCCTCGCCCCACCCCGCCGCCGCCCGCCGCCCCGCCCCGCCGCCCGCCGCCCCGCCCTCCGTCGCCCCGCGCCCTGATTCACGGAAAGTGGCGCTATCCAGGCCCGGATAGCCCCACTTTCCGTGAAAGTGCGGCCCGGCGCGTCGCGCGGCGGCGGTGTGGGCGTGAGGGGCGTGGTGGGGGATGTGCCGCGCTGCGGAGAGGTGGTGGGGGCGGGATGGTGGGGGGCGGGGTTAGGGTCGGCGAATGGTCCGACGTGTGGTGGTGGCGTTGCTCGGTCCGGTGACCTGGACGCCGCCGGGAATCGAGCCGGCCCGGTGGCGGACCGCCCTCGCCGAGGACGTGGTGGACCTACTGGCCACGCTGAACGAGGTGGAGACCGCGGTGGCGGTCACCCCGGCGGACCGCTGGCTGGCCGACGCGGTGGTCTGGCCCGGCACCTCCGTGCACGAGGTGCCCGAGCCCACCCCGAACGCCGTCTTCGCGGCGCTCACCAGCTACGACCAGGCTGCCGTGGTCGCCGCCGACGCGCCCGACGTGCCCGGTCTGACCCTCGGCAAGCTGCTCCGGCCGCTGTCCAGTCGGCCGGTGGCCGTCGCGCCGGCGGAGGGGATCGGGCCGGGCCTGCTCGGGGTGGCCGCGCGCCTGCCCGTACCGAAGTGGGTGCCGGCGCTGGACCTCGACACGACCGTGCCGGGCGAGGTGCGGGCCGCCGCGCCCCGGCCCGGCGACGTGGCGGTGACCGCCGGCTGGCGACGCCTGCGCGGCCCGGCCGACCTCGGCGCCCTGGATCCGGCGTTCGAGGGGTGGGACGCGACCCGGGCGTTGCTCTCCGGCCACCCGAGCTGACCGCCCGCTCCGGCCCGCTTGCCCCCTCGGCTCGCCTGCCGCTCGGCTCGCCTGCCTGCTCGGCTCGCCTGCCGCTCGGCTCGCCTGCTCGGGCCCGCTCGCCCGCTCGCCCCGCCTTGCTCCGGCCCGCCCTGCTCTGGACCTCGCCAGCCGGCCTCGCTTGGTGGCCGGAACGGGCCGGGGCTCTGGGCGTCGTCCGCACGGTGCCTGAGCGGTCGGAGCATCCCTTCTCCGCACCTACCACCTTGAGGGCGTGGACGGGTCAAGCGTGGTGGCGAGGGCGCGTCGCGGCCCGGCCGGCTCGCGGATCGACAGCGGCCTCCGCGACCGCTGCCACGGTGAGTCGGTTACGCCATCAGGTCCGTAGGCACCCGGGGTATCTCCACTCGACCGGCAGCGGTCGAGGTCGTCGACGGGACGCGCCCCGGACACCCGTCCGCGACGGCTGCGCCGCGCGCTCCGACGGTGCGCGGTGAGGCGTGGCAGGCGGGCGCACGTGAGGCGTGGCGGACGGCGCACGGTGAGGCGCGGCGGGGGACCCGCAGGACGGGCAAGGGCCCGCACGGACGTCCGTGCGGGCCCCTGTCGACGTGTGGCGTCAGGACCTGCCGTCGTCCTCGCCCGGGGTCGGCTCCTCGGGCGCGCCCGGCGCGGAGAAGTCGAAGTTGGCCAGCTCCTCGTCGAGGTCGCTGCCGGTCGCCGCGAACGCCTCGGGGGCGGCGAAGTCGTCGTCCGAGGGCAGCAGGTCGGGGTGGCCCCAGATCGCGTCCCGGCCGGCGATGCCGCGCTGCTCGGTCAGCGCCGCCCAGAGCACGGTCGCCTCGCGCAGCCGACGCGGTCGCAGTTCGAGGCCGACCAGGGCGGCGAACGTCTGCTCGGCGGGGCCACCGGCGGCGCGGCGGCGGCGGAACGCCTCGCCGAGGCGTACGACGTTGGGCAGGCGGTCACCGGCCGCGCTGTCCACCACGTGGCACACCCAGCCCTCGACCAGGGCGAGGACGGTCTCCAGCCGGGCCAGGGAGGCCTTCTGCGCCGGGGTGTCCTCGGGGGTGAAGATGCCTTCCAGGGCGATCGCCTGCATCGACTCCGGGTCGGTCGGGTCGACCCGGCCCATCGCCTCCTCGATCGCCTCCCGGTTGACCCGGATGCCGGCGGCGTAGTTCTCCACCGCCGTCAGCACGTGCCCGCGCAACCACGGCACATGCTGGAAGAGGCGCTGGTGGGCGGCCTCACGCAGGGCCACGTAGAGGCGTACCTCGTCCTCCGGCAGCTCCAGGCCCTCGCCGTACGCCTTGATGTTGGCGGGGATGAGCGCGGCGGCGCCGGCGGGGCCCAGCGGCAGGCCGATGTCGCCGGCGGAGAGCACCTCGGCGGCGAGCGAGCCGAGGGCCTGGCCGAGCTGGCCGCCGAAGAGCGCGCCGCCCAGCGTGGCGACCATCGACTGCATCGGGCCGAGCTGGGCGCGGGCCTCCGGCGGCACCAGGTCGCCCATCGCGCCGACCATCCGGCTGGCCACCGGGTCGCAGAGCTTGCGCCACACGTCGAGCGTCTTGAAGATCCACTCATTGCGGTTCCAGGCGACCGACGAA
Organism: Micromonospora sp. NPDC049201; assembly: GCF_055586805.1. Lineage (NCBI taxonomy): Bacteria > Bacillati > Actinomycetota > Actinomycetes > Micromonosporales > Micromonosporaceae > Micromonospora > Micromonospora sp. NPDC049201. The sequence goes on from NZ_JBVJHM010000012.1 coordinate 53,969, forward strand.
CGGATGCCGGAGGGCCACGAGGTGGCCGGCTCCAGCCAGAGGTCGGCGATGCGGAGCGCATCCTCCACCGCGTTGCGTTCGAACGGCGAGACCGCCGGGTCGCCGGTGGCGGCGAGCTGGCTCGCGGCGACCTGTCGGGCGAGGTCCCAGTTGACCGGCCCGCTGCCCGGCGCGGACAGCAGGTGCTGCAACTGCGACATGAACTGCTGCATCTGCGCGGGATCGTTGGGGTCTGGTGGTTGCCCACCCGGGAGCGCGAAGCCGAACGGAATATCAGGCACGACGTCTACGGTACGCGGGCCCCGCCGCAGGTCGGGCCCGTCGGCGTTGCGCTGAGGGCGAAGTCCGCCGGTCACCGCGCCGGACGGTGGGGGACGGATCGGTACGCTCTGGCGCATGAGACGTCGCGGCATGACCGTCCTTCTCGGTGCCCTGCTCACCGCCCTGCTCAGCGTCGGCGTGCTGAGCGTGCCCCTGCCGTACGTGGTGCTCGGCCCCGGCCCGACCGTGAACACGCTCGGCAGTGAGAACGGCAAGGAGATCATCCAGGTTTCCGGCCGCGCGACGTCCACCTCCGCCGGGCAGCTCCGGCTCACCACGGTCGGTGTGCAGCCCACCGTCCGGCTGCGGTCGGCGCTGGCCGGCTGGTTCTCCTCCGAGGAGGCGGTGGTGCCCCGCGAACTGGTCTATCCGCCGGGGGAGTCGCAGGAGGAGGTCGAGAAGCGCAACGCGGAGGACTTCCAGAACTCGCAGACCAGCGCCGAGACGGCGGCGCTGCGCGAGCTGGGCTACCCGATCAGGGTGCTGGTCAAGACCGTCACGCCGGGTGGGCCGTCGACGGACGTGCTCCGCGCGGACGACGTGCTCACCTCGGTCGACGGGACGCCGGTGACCAGCGCGGCCAAGCTCACCGAGTTGATCCGGGCCAAGCCGGCCGGCACCGCGCTGACGATCGGCTACACCCGGGGCGGTACGCCGGGCACCGCCACGGTGACCAGCCGCGAGCAGGACGGCCGGCCGCGCATCGGAGTCGAGATCGACCAGCAGCAGCCGCACCCGTTCACCCTGAAGATCGACCTCGGGGACATCGGCGGGCCGAGCGCCGGCCTGATGTTCACGCTGGGCATCATCGACAAGCTGGAGCCGGCCGACCTGACCGGTGGGAAGATCGTCGCCGGCACCGGGACCATCGACGACGAGGGCCGGGTCGGCCCGATCGGTGGCATCGCGCAGAAGCTGGTCGGCGCGAAGGACGCCGGCGCGAAGGTCTTCCTGGTCCCGGCGGACAACTGCGCCGAGGCGGTCCGTAACCCGCAACCGGATCTGCCGTTGCTCAGGGTGGCGACGCTCGACGACGCGCTCAAGGCGCTGGAGACGCTGCGTGCCGGGGGGCAGCCGACACGCTGCTGAGCAGGACCGGTCACCGGCCCCGGGGCGATCGTGACGTGACCTTGACCCGACGTGTTCAGGAACACCCCGTACTCTTGGGTGCCTGGTCGGAGCCGATCACATCAACCGTGCGGAGCCAATAGTGGTCATGCGTAGCAGTCCCCTGCCGAGGATGAGCCGACGCGGACGCGTCACCATCGGGGTCCTGGTCGGGGTGTTCGTGTTGTTCACCCTGCTCGGGTGGGGGGTCAACGCCTGGACCGACTGGCTCTGGTTCGACGAGGTCCGGTACACCCAGGTCTTCACCGGCGTGCTCGCCACCCGGCTGCTGCTGTTCCTGGTGGTCGGCGTGGGGATGGCGGTGATCATCGCCGGCAACCTCTGGCTGGCGTACCGGCTGCGGCCCCGGATGCGTCCGCACTCGGCCGAGCAGGCCACGCTGGAGCGCTACCGGATGCTGCTGAGCCCTCGGCTCGGCACCTGGATCGCGCTGGTCTCCGCCGTCGTCGGGCTCTTCGCCGGGCTTTCCGCGCAGACCCGGTGGGCCCAGTGGCTGCTGTTCCGCAACGGCGGCAACTTCGGCGTCAAGGACCCGGAGTTCGGCGTCGACGTCGGCTTCTACGTGTTCCAGCTTCCGTTCTGGCGTTACGTGCTCGGCGTCGGCTTCACCGCGGTGGTGCTGGCCCTGCTCGGCGCGCTGGCCGTGCACTACGTCTTCGGCGGGGTCCGCCTCCAGGGCGTCGGGGACCGGATGACCAACTCCGCCCGCGCCCACCTGAGCACGCTGGTCGCCGTCTTCGTCCTGCTCAAGGCCGTCGCGTACGTGCTGGACCGGCGCGCCATGCTGCTCGAGTACAACGAGGGCGCGAAGCTCTACGGCGCCGGCTACGCCGACGTGAACGCGCTGCTCCCGGCGAAGGAGATCCTCGCCTGGATCTCCGTCCTGGTGGCCGTCGCGATCATCGTGTTCTCCAACGCGGTGATGCGGAACCTGGTCTGGCCCGGCATCTCGCTGGCCCTGCTCGGCGTCTCCGCGGTGGCGATCGGCGGCATCTACCCGTGGGCGGTGCAGACGTTCGAGGTGAAGCCGAGCGCCCGGGACAAGGAGGCGCCGTACATCGAACGCAGCATCAAGGCGACCCGGTCCGCGTTCAGCCTCGACGGCACGAAGACCACACCGTACGCGGCCAGCAACCTCGTGCCACCCGCCAGCCTGTCCACCGACACCTCGGTGGTGTCGAACATCCGGTTGCTCGACCCGCAGCTCGTCTCCGAGACCTACACGCAGCTCCAGCAGGTGCGTGGCTTCTACGACTTCGGCTCGAAGCTGGACATCGACAGGTACGCGGTCAAGGAGAAGACCTCCGACTACGTGGTCGGCGTCCGGGAGATCAACTACGGCGAGCTGACCGACCAGCAGAGCAACTGGATCAACCGGCACACCGTCTACACCCACGGGTACGGCCTGGTGGCCGCGCCGGCGAACCAGGTGGTCTGCGGCGGACAGCCGTACTTCGTCTCCGGCTTCCTCGGCGAGAAGGCGCAGGAGGCGTGCTCCTCGCCGACCGAGGAGATCCCGGCCCAGCAGCCGCGGATCTACTACGGCGAGCGGATGGAGCCCGACGACTACGCGATCGTGGGGCAGAAGGGCGAACGCAACGTCGAGTTCGACCGGCCCACCCAGACCGGCGGCGAGCAGTACTACACCTACACCGGCGAGGGCGGCGTCAAGATCGGCTCGTTCCCCCGGCGGCTGCTCTACGCGATCAAGGAGCAGGAGTCGAACTTCCTGCTCTCCGAGGCGGTCAACGAGAACTCGAAGCTGCTCTACGTGCGTAACCCGCGCGACCGGGTGGAGAAGGTCGCGCCGTTCCTCACGCTCGACGGCGACCCGTACCCGGCCGTGGTCAACGGCCGCGTGCTGTGGATCATCGACGGCTACACCACGGCGGCGACCTATCCGTACGCCGAGCGGGTCAACCTCCAGTCGGAGACCGCCGACGAGCTGACCGGCCGGGGCACGTTCCAACTCGCCCGGGAGAACGTCAACTACATCCGCAACTCGGTGAAGGCGACCGTCGACGCGTACGACGGCACGGTCAAGCTCTACTCGTACGACGACACCGACCCGGTGCTGAAGGCGTGGAACAAGGCCTTCGGCGGCGACGTCGTGCTGCCGAAGGGTGACATCCCGCCGGAGCTGGCCGAGCACTTCCGCTACCCGGCCGACCTGTTCAAGGTGCAGCGCAACCTGCTCACCAAGTTCCACGTGACCGACCCGGGCGACTTCTACTCCGGCCAGGACTTCTGGCAGGTGCCGAACGTGCCGGACGCGCCGGACAGTGGGCAGAAGCAGCCGCCCTACTACCTGTTCACGCAGTTCCCCGGGCAGGACAGGCCACGGTTCCAGTTGACCTCCGCGGTCACCCCGAACGGGCGGCAGAACCTGGCCGCGCTGGTCTCCGGCTCGTACGTGGACGGGCAGCCGCGCCTGGAGGTGCTGGAGTTGCCGGACCAGACCCGGATCTCCGGGCCGACCCAGGTCCACCAACAGATGACCAACAACGGCGACATCCGTCAGCAGCTCAACCTGCTCTCCTCCAACCAGGCCCAGGTGCAGTACGGCAACCTGCTGTCGTTGCCGTTCGCCGACGGAATGCTCTACGTCGAGCCGGTCTACGTGAAGAGCAGCAGCCAGGACGCGTACCCGCTGTTGCAGAAGGTGCTGCTCTCGTACGGTGACGGCGGCTCGTACGTGGTGCTCGCCAACAACCTGAGCGACGGCATCAAACAGCTGGTCGAGCAGGGTAAGCGGGCCGGCTCGGGCACCCCGCCGCCGAGCGACGACGGCAACACCCCACCGCCGACCGGCGGCACCAACACCCCGCCGCCGCTCACCGGCGAACTGGCCGACGCGGCCGGCAAGGTGCAGACCGCCATCGCCGAGGTCAAGGCCGCGCAGACGTCGGGTGACTTCGAGCGGTACGGGCGGGCGCTGAAGGCGCTGGACGAGGCGATGACCGCGTTCCAGCAGGCCCAGGCGGCGGCGAAGGGATCCGGCAACCCGGCGCCCTCGGGCAGCGCCTCGCCGTCGGCACCGGCCTCGGCCTCGCCGTCGCCGTCGCCGAGCGGCTGACCTCGCGCGACGACACTCCGGGCCCGTGGTCCGGTGGCCCTGACGGTCACCGGAACCCGGGCCCGGGTCGTGTCGGGCACCCGTTTTGCGCCTCGTCGGGACGGTGCGCTAGGGTTAACGAGCCGACGCGGGGTGGAGCAGCTCGGTAGCTCGCTGGGCTCATAACCCAGAGGTCGCAGGTTCAAATCCTGTCCCCGCTACTCGCAACGAAGGGCCCCGGAGTTCGCTCCGGGGCCCTTCGCCGTTTCCCCGGTGCCGGTGCCGGTGCCGGTGCCGGTGCCGGTGCCCGGGCTCGGCGGTCCGGCGCGGGCTCCGGCGGGATCGGGGACCCGGCTGATCTCCGCGATCCGGATGCGATAGGCTGTACACATACCGACGCGGGGTGGAGCAGCTCGGTAGCTCGCTGGGCTCATAACCCAGAGGTCGCAGGTTCAAATCCTGTCCCCGCTACTCGCAACGCGAAGGCCCCGGAGTTCGCTCCGGGGCCTTCGCCGTATCCGGATCTTTCCGTCCCGTCCGGCGTGCCCCGGTTGCGCGCCTCGGCGAGGATGGGGGCATGGCTGGATGGAACAGATGGTGGGGCCGCCTGAGCGCGGTCATCGGTACGGTCGTGCTCTCGGTCTTCGTACCGGTTGCGGCCTGGGCGTCGACCGGGACCGGTGAGGTCGTGGTGGAGGCCGCACGACGGCGTTCCCGGGGCGGTGGCTTCGGCGTCCTCGGCCTGCTCTGCTGCCTGGTGGTGGTCGGCGGGATCGTGCTGCTGGTGTTCATGTTGATGCGGAACCGGCGGAACCGTCCGCCGCGCTGACGCCGCTCCCGGTGTCAGGCGGGGGCCCTCCTCTAGCGAATGCGTTGAGCGGGGCCCCGCCTTACCCTCCGGCGAGGGCGGCGTTCGCCCGGGCCATGAAGCGTGAGGTCGCGGTGCGGGCCCCGGCCCGCTTGCCCCGGATGCTCTCCGCCGCGTCGATCAGCAGGGTCCGCACCGTGGCGTGCCCCTTCGGCGGCGGCGCGGGCGCCGGGCCGGCCAGCCCGTCCAGCTCCACGCCCAGGGCGGCCACCCGCTTCTCGGCCCGGTCGGTCAGGTCGGCGGCGACGTACGCGCGGACCTGCGTGCCGGGGCTGAGGCCGCGTTCGAAGCCGAGGACCCGGCCGGCCGCCACGTTCGTGGTCAGGAAGTTGAGCACGTCCACCACCACGCCCGGGTGGCGGGTCCCGCGGAAGCCGGCCCAGTACATCGACGCGCGGGGCCACTGCGCGGCCGGCGTGCCGGGAAAGGCGACCGCGCCCAACTCGTCCTGGGTCAGCCGTTGCAGCTCCGGAAACTGGTGCGACCAGGCGAAGGACGCCGCGGCGTGGCCGGTGACCACGAGCTGCCGGGCCAGCTCGCCGCTGTCCGCCTGCTCGACCAGGGCGGCGCTCGGGGTGGCCCGGTCGAAGCGGGCGACCTCCCAGAACTCGAACCAGTCGAGCAGTTCGGCCGAGCTGAAGCCGAGCTGCCGGCCCTGGTACAGCTCGCTGCCCTGCCCGCGCAGCCAGAGCCAGAGCGCCCGGTAGTCGCCGGAGGGATCCATGGTGCCGGCGACCCGGTTGCCGGAGGCCCGGGTGACGCGGGCGGCCCAGCGGGCGTACTCCTCCCAGGACATGCGGGTGCGCGGCTCGGGCTCGTCCAGTCGGCGCAGCAGGTCCCGGTTGAACACCAGCGCCGCGTTGGTCTGCGCGGCGGGCACCGCCACGGTGCGCTCGTCCACCTGGCCGTACCGGGCCAACTGCTCCGGCAGGCCGCGCAGGTCGAGTCGATCGTCGGTGGTGTGGCGGGTGAGGTCGAGCAGGATGTCGCGGCGGTCGTACTCGGTGAGGAGCGTGTCGTCGATCTGGAACAGGTCCGGCACGTTGCCGCCGGTGGCCTGGGTGGCGAGCCGGTCGTAGTAGCCGTTCAGCCCCTGCCAGGTGATCCGGAAGCTGACCCGGGGATTCTGCTGGGTGTAGAGGCGTAACGCCTGCTCGGTGGCCTGGGCCCGGCGGTTGCCGCCCCACCAGAACACCGACAGCTCGATCGGGTCGTCGTCGGCCACCGCCTCGTCCTCCGCCGGGCTGCAACCAGCCAGCCCGCCGCTCAGCCCGCCGGCGAGCAGCGGCAGCCCGACGAGCGCGCCGAGGAACCGCCGCCGGTCGAGGCCGGGACGGGGTACGGACCACTGAGCGCGCACGGTCTCTCCGAAGGTGGGTGGACGGATCATTCCACCGGCCCTGGCCGGGGGTGTCAACGTCGGGCGGGACGGCCGGTGGGCACGCCGGTCGGCGCACTACGCCATGGTGTACTTAGCGCCGTGGAACTTCTGCACTCGGGCAAGGTCCGGGACGTCTACGCCGACGGCGCGGACCTGATCCTGGTCGCCTCCGACCGCGTCTCCATCTACGACGTGGTGCTGCCGACCCCGATCCCGGACAAGGGCCGCCTGCTCACCGCGCTCTCGCTGTGGTGGTTCGAGCAGCTGTCGGATCTGGTGCCGAACCATGTCGTCTCCGCCACCGAGGTGCCCGCGGAGTTCGCCGGCCGGGCGATCCGGTGCCGGCGGCTGGAGATGGTGCCGGTCGAGTGCGTGGCCCGGGGTTACCTGACCGGTGGCGGCCTCGCCGAGTACGAGCGCACCGGCGCGGTCTCCGGCGTGCCGCTGCCCCGAGGACTGGTGGAGGCGTCGATCCTGCCCGAGCCGATCTTCACGCCGTCGACCAAGGCGCCCAAGGGCGAGCACGACGAGCCGATCACCTACGACCAGGTGGTCGACAAGGTGGGACCGGAGACCGCGGAACGGCTGCGGGAGATCACCATCGACGTCTACCGGCGTGGTGCGGAGATCGCCGCCGACCGGGGCATCCTCATCGCGGACACCAAGCTGGAGCTGGGCTGGACGCCGGACGGCACGCTGATGCTCGGCGACGAGTTGCTCACCTCCGACTCGTCCCGGTTCTGGCCGGCCGAGTCCTACCAGCCGGGTCGGGTCCAGTTCTCCTTCGACAAGCAGTACGTGCGGGACTGGGCCGTCGAGAGCGGCTGGGACAAGCTCCCGCCGGCGCCGGAGGTGCCGGCGGAGGTGGTGGAGGCGACCCGCGCCCGTTACGTCGAGGCGTACGAGAAGCTCACCGGCAACCGCTGGGACTGACCGCGACACCGCCATTCGGCCGCCTGGCGGGCCTTCGTCGCCCAGGTGCGGGCGGTCTAGTCTCGTCGGCATGTCGACGAGGCTCGTGCAGATCACCATGAAGGCCCGGGACGACGCCGCGCTGGGCGCGTTCTGGGCGAAGGCGCTCGGCTGGGGGCTCGCCAGCGAAGGGCCGGGCGTGACCAACCTCGAACCCGAGGGCTTCGGCTATCCCGACCCGTCCGCCGTCTGCGTCGACCTCGTCGTCTCGTCCGAGCCCAAGACCGTGAAGAACCGGGTGCACGTCGACCTGGCCACCGCGTCGCCGGAGCATCAGGCGGAGCTGGTCGCGCGCCTGACGGAGCTGGGCGCGACGCCTGTCGACATCGGCCAGGGTGACGTCCCGTGGACGGTGCTGGCCGACCCGGACGGCAACGAGTTCTGCGTGCTGGAGCCGCGCACCGTCTACCGGGACACCGGCCCGATCGCGGCGGTGGTGGTCGACTGCGCCGACCCGCGGGAGATGGCCCGCTTCTGGGGCGAGGCGACGGACTGGACCGTGCGCGAGGTGACCGACCAGCACGCCTCACTGCGTTCGGCCGCAGGCGTCGGCCCCTACCTGGAGTTCGTCCGCAATCCCGACCCGAAGACCGGGTGGAACCGGGTGCACCTCGACGTCCGCCCCTACCCGGGCGCCGACCTGGCGGCCGAGGCGGCCCGCCTGGAGACGCTCGGCGCGACCCGCGTCGACCTCGGCCGTGCCGACATCCCGTGGACGGTCCTGACCGACCCCGAGGGCAACGAGTTCTGCCTCCTCACCCCGGCCTGACCCAGCCCGCCCCCGCCACCCCGCGATCTTGCACTTTCGGCCCGCGACCTGTCCGGAATGGCCGGAAAGTCGGGGCAGCAAGTGCAAGATCGCGGGGAGAAGGGCTAGGGCACGGTCTTGCCGAGGGAGAGGCCGGCGTCGGTGTAGCCGTGTTGGCGGTAGAAGCGCATTGCGGTGGCGTTGCGGTGGTGGATGCCGGCCGACAGGTACGTGACCCCCTGGCTGCGTGCCCACCGTTCGGCCGCCGCCACCAACGCCGTTCCCACCCCGAGCCCTCTGGCGTCGGGCAGCACGACGGTGTGTACCTGCGCCGAAGGTTCCGGACGCAGGATCTGGTGGTCCGGCGGATCGGCGCACCGCAGCACCTCGACCATTCCGACCACCCGGCGGTCGTGGGTCTCGGCGACGAGGACGGCGTCCCGTCCGGCCGCGTCGGCCAGCACGGCCGCGAAGTGGCGCACCACGGCGGCACGCCGTGGAACGCGGTAGGTGCCGGCGTCGAGAGCACGGTGCGCCCGAGCGTTGGCCAGGCGCAACTCCACCAGTGAGGCGACATCCGCCCCGCTCGCCGGCCTGACCGTCAGCCGTGCGCCCGACCTCTCCGGGGCGGACACCTAGTCTTCCCAGTCCAGGGTGCGTTGGACGGCCTTGTGCCACTGGCGCAGCTCGTGGCGGCGGTGGGCCGGGTCCATGGCGGGCTCCCACTGGGCGTCGGAGCGCCACTTGTCCCGCAGCGTGTCCAGGTCGGGCCAGAAGCCGACCGCCAGACCGGCCGCGTACGCGGCGCCGAGGCAGGTGGTCTCCGTGATCCGGGAGCGCACCACCGGCACGTCGAGCACGTCGGCGAGGAACTGCATCAGCAGTTCGTTGCCGGTCATCCCGCCGTCCACCCGCAGCCGGCGCAGCGCCACGTCGGAGTCGGCGTTCATGGCGTCCACCACCTCGCGGGTCTGGAAGGCGGAGGCCTCCAGCACCGCCCGGGCCAGGTGCCCCTTGGTGATGTAGCCGGTCAGGCCCGCGATCACGCCCCGCGCGTCGCTGCGCCAGTGCGGCGCGAACAGGCCGGAGAAGGCCGGCACCACGTAACAGCCGCCGTTGTCGTCGACGGTGCGGGCCAGCTCCTCGACCTCGGGCGCGGTGGAGATCAGGCCGAGGTTGTCGCGCAGCCACTGCACAAGCGAGCCGGTGACCGCGATGGCGCCCTCCAACGCGTACGCGGCCGGCTGGCCCTCGATCCGGTAGGCCACCGTGGTGAGCAGACCGTGCCGCGACGGCACCGGGCTGGCACCGGTGTTGAGCAGCAGGAAACTGCCGGTGCCGTAGGTGCACTTGGCCTCGCCGGGGCGGAAACAGGTCTGCCCGAACAACGCGGCCTGCTGGTCACCGAGCGCGCTGGCCACCGGCACCCCGGCGAGCACCCCCTCGGCGGTGCCGTAGACCTCGGCCGAGGAGCGGATCTCGGGCAGCATCGCGGCCGGGACGCGGAGCGCGTCGAGCAGCTCCGGGGCCCAGTCGAGCGTTTCCAGGTCCATCAGCAGGGTGCGGCTGGCGTTCGTCACGTCGGTGACGTGCCGCCCGGTCAGCTTCCAGATGAGCCAACTGTCCATGGTGCCGAACAGCACCTCGCCGCGTTCGGCCCGCTCGCGCAGCCCGTCGACGTGGTCGAGCAGCCACCGCAGCTTCGGGCCGGCGAAGTACGTGGCCAGCGTCAGGCCGGTGCGGGCGCGCAGTCGCTCCTCGGCGTACGCCTCGGCCAGCTCGCGCAGCAGCGGGCCGGTGCGGGTGTCCTGCCAGACGATGGCGTTGGCCACCGGCCGGCCGGTGGCCCGGTCCCAGACCACAGTGGTCTCCCGCTGGTTGGTGATGCCCACCGCGGCCAGGTGCTCGGGGCCGAGGTCGACGCCGGCCAGCGCCTCCCGGACCACGTGCTCCACGTTCGTCCAGATCTCCTCCGCGTCGTGCTCGACCCAGCCCGGTCGCGGGAAGATCTGCCGGTGTTCGCGCTGGGCCATGGCGACGATCTCGCCGTCGGCGTCGAAGACGATGCACCGCGAGGAGGTGGTGCCCTGGTCGATGGCGGCGACGAACTCTCCGGTCACGCAGGCACCGTACCCGCCGGGTACGTCCCCCGTCTCCCACCGGGCGGCCCGTACGATCACCAGACGTGCGTGACATTGCCGTGTTCAGCGGGACCGCCCACCCGGACCTCGCCGCCGAGATCTGCGCCCACCTCGCCGTTCCGCTGCACCCGGTGCGGGTGTCCCGGTTCGCCAACGACTGCCTTGAGGTGCAGTTGCAGGCGAACTGCCGGGAGCGGGACGTCTTCCTCATCCAGCCGCTGGTGCCGCCGGTGCAGGAGCACCTGGTCGAGCTGCTGCTCATGATCGACGCGGCGCGGGGCGCGTCGGCCGGCCGGATCACCGTGGTGCTGCCGCACTACGCGTACGCCCGGTCGGACAAGAAGGACGCGCCGCGCATCTCCATCGGCGGGCGGCTGGTCGCCGACCTGCTCACCTCGGCCGGCGCGCACCGGGTGCTGGCCATGACGCTGCACTCGCCGCAGGTGCACGGCTTCTTCAGCGTCCCGGTGGACCACCTGCACGCGCTGCGCGAGCTGGCCGCCCACTTCAAGGGGTACGACCTGAGCGACGCGGTGGTGGTCTCGCCGGACCTGGGCAACGCCAAGGAGGCGGCGGCGTTCGCCCGGATGCTCGGCACCCCGGTGGCGGCCGGCGCGAAGCAGCGGTTCAGCGACGACCGGGTGCAGATCAGCACCATCATCGGGGACGTGGCGGACCGGGACGTGATCGTGCTGGACGACGAGATCGCCAAGGGCAGCACCGTGATCGAACTGATCTCGCACCTGCGCGAGCGGCAGGTCCGCTCGATCCGCCTGGCCTGCACGCACGGCCTCTTCTCCAGCGGCGCGTTGGAGCGGCTGAGCGCGCAGGACGGCGTGCTGGAGATCGTCTGCACCAACACGGTGCCGATCCCGGCCGAGAAGCGGGTGCCGAAGCTGGAGGTGCTCTCGGTGGCGCCGGCGCTGGCCGAGGCGATGCGGCGGATCCACAACGGCGAGTCGGTGAGCGCGCTCTTCGGCTGACCGCGCTCTTCGGCTGACCGCGCCGCGGCCGGACGGTAGTCCACCGCCGCTGCGGCGGGCCGGGAAGATCAGCCGGCCGGTCAGCCGTCCAGCGGCCGGGTGGCGGGCTGCCGGGTGCTCAACGCGGCGGTGATCCGGACGACCGTGCCGGCGTCGCCGGTCTCCACCTCCATGGTGTCGCTCAGCTCCCGGGCCAGCCAGAGGCCCCAGCCGCCGGCGGTCTCCGGGGCCGGCCGGTCGCGGTCGTGCAACCGTCGTTCACTGATCCCGTGGCCGTGGTCGGCGACCTCGCAGACCAGGTCGCCGCCGCGACGCCACAGCCGCAGCCGGCCCCGCCCGCCGCCGTGCCGGACCGCGTTGGTGATCAGCTCGTTGACCGCCAGCACGAAGTCGTCCAGCCGCTGGCCGGCGAGCCCGGCGGCGTGCGCGCAGGAGGTGACCGAGTGCCGCAGCTCGGTCACCTGAGCCTGGTCGAAGGCTTCGGCGATCAGAAGGGAAGGTTCGATGGGCACAACCGTACGCGGTGCGGGGAGTTCTGCGTTTGTCATGACCCCGTCCCGGCAGTGCTCCTCGACAACTTTCGCGGCTTTTCCACCGTACGTCAGGGTTTCTCGGCCCGCACCCGGCGGCCCGCGCGTGACCGGCTGTGGCAGGGTGACGCGCATGCCGTCGTCCCCCGGCCTGGTCGGCCCGCTGTGGCGGTCCATCGCGGTGTTCCGCTTCGCCTCGCTGGCGTACGTCGGAGTGCTGGTGCTGCGCGACGGCAGCCAGTACGCGCACCCGGTGGCCGCCGGCGGCGTCCTGCTGGGCATGCTGGCCTGGAGCGGCGTGACCACGGCCGGCTACCGGCGTCCGGCCGGGCGGCGCTGGCCGCTGCTCCTGGCCGACCTCGGCGTGGTGCTGGGGATCATCCTGGCCACGCCGTGGGTGGTCGGCCGCCCGGCGCTCGCCGCCGGCGTGCCGGTCCTGACCTCCGCCTGGCTGGCCGGGCCGGTGCTGGCCTGGGCGGTCGCCGGCGGGCGGCGTCGGGGCACGGTGGCCGCGCTGGTGCTCGGCGGTGCGGACCTGGCCACCCGGGACCCGATCAACCCGTCCGCGTTCACCGGGGCGATCCTGCTGCTGCTGGCCGGCGTGGTGGTCGGGCACGTGGCCCGGCTGGCGGTCCAGGCGGAGGCCCGGTTGCAGCGGGCGGTGGAGCTGGAGGCGGCCACCCGCGAGCGGGAACGGCTGGCCCGCGACATCCACGACTCGGTGCTCCAGGTGCTGGCGCTGGTGCGGCGACGCGGCGCCGACCTGGACGGAGAGGCGGCCGAGCTGGCCCGGCTGGCCGGCGAGCAGGAGGCCGCGCTGCGGGCGCTGATCGGCCGGGTGGACGCGGTGCCGGAGCAGGCCGGCGCCGACCGTGACCTGCGTGACCTGCTCGACCGGTACGCCTCGACCGAGGTCCAGGTGGCCGCGCCGGCCACGCCGGTGCCGCTGCCGGCCCAGGCGGCCGGGGAACTGGCCGCGGCCGTCGGGGCGGCGTTGGACAACGTGACGCGGCACGCCGGCGGGCGGGCCTGGGTGCTGATCGAGGACGAGGAGGAGACGGTGACCGTCTCGGTACGCGACGAGGGGCCGGGGATCCCGGAGGGGCGGCTGGCGGAGGCCGCCGCGCAGGGCCGGCTCGGGGTGGCCCAGTCCATCCGGGGCCGGGTGGCGGACCTGGGCGGCGAGGTGCGGATCGTCTCCGCCCCGGGCACCGGGACCGAGATCGAGCTGACCGTGCCGAGGAGCCGTCGCCGATGAGCATCCGGGTGATGGTGGTGGACGACCACCCGATGTGGCGCGAGGGGGTGGCCCGCGATCTCACCGAGGCCGGCCTGGACGTGGTGGCGACCAGCGGCGAGGGGCGGCAGGCCGTCCGGGTGGCCGCGGCGGCCCGTCCCGACCTGGTCGTGCTCGACCTGCAACTGCCGGACGTCTCCGGGGTGGAGGTGGTCCGGGGGCTGCGCGCCGCGCTGCCCGAGGTGCGGGTGCTCATGCTGTCGGCAAGCGGCGAGCCGCAGAGCGTGCTGGACGCGGTCAAGGCCGGCGCGACCGGCTACCTGGTCAAGTCCGCCGCCCCGGCCGAGTTCCTCGACGCGGTGCGCCGCACCGCGGCCGGCGAGCCGGTGTTCACGCCTGGCCTGGCCGGGCTGGTGCTGGGCGAGTACCGCCGGCTGGCCGCCGCGCCGCCGGCCCCGCACGACGACGCACCCCGGCTCACCGATCGGGAGACCGAGGTGCTGCGGCTGGTCGCCAAGGGGTTGTCCTACAAGCAGATCGCCGAGCGGCTCCGGCTGTCCCACCGGACCGTGCAGAACCACGTGCAGAACACCCTCGGCAAGCTCCAACTGCACAACCGGGTCGAGCTGACCCGGTACGCCATCGAGCGGGGCCTGGACGAGTGACTCAGTGCGCGGGCGGCGGCTGCGTCTCGTGCACCGCCAGCTCCTCCGCGCTCGCCCCGCCGCCGGCCGCGCCGGCGTCGTAGGCGACGTTGTCGGTCTCCTGGTCGGTGTGTGCGCCCTCGTCCGGCTCGACCAGCCGGCCCACCTCGTGGTCGGCCACGGTGCCGAGCTGGCCGTGGTCGTAGACCGAGACCGGGGAGTGCGGGTCGGAGACCGGGCCCGGGTCGATCACGTCCGCGTCGAGCTGGGCCTGCGCGGCGGCCTCCTCGCTGTCCGCCTCGGCCGCGATGGCCGGGTCGACCGGGCCGGCGAGCGGGTCGTCGGCGGGACGCTCGTACTGCTCGCGGTCGAGTTTGTAGTCCAGCGACTCGCCGTCGAGCTGCTCCTCGGCCGTGGTGCCGAACCGGTCCACGGCGACCGGCGTGCGATCGCCGGGGATCTGGGCCGGCTCCGGGCCGTCCGCCTCGCGCCCGGTCAGCACGTCGTCGTTGGCTGTCGAGTCGTCGTCGGCGGTGTCGGGCAGGCCCTCCGCCTCGGGGTCGGAAACGGGGGTGGGGTACTCGTCGTCGCGCATGTCGGTGAACTACCCACTGCCCTTGCCGCATTAACCGCGAGCGGCGGGGTGGATCGGGAGGAACAGGTCGAAACCGCGCCTCAGTTGCGGAAGGCGGCCTCGTCCTCGGCGTACAGCACGCACCACACCACCTTGCCGTCGGGCAGCGCGGTGCTGCCCCAACGGCGGGCCACCGTGTCGATGAGCAGCAGCCCCCGGCCGCCGACGGAGTCGACCGGGGCCGACCCGGCGAACGCGGGGCGCCCGGCGGAGTGGTCGCGGACGGCCACGTGCAGCGCGCCGCCGCGCGGCGCCAGCCGGAGCGTCATCGGCGTCGCGGCGTGCGCGACCACGTTGTTGACCATCTCGGTGACCGCGATGCAGGCGGGCTCCGCCAGCTCCGGCAGGCCCCACCGGACACACCCGTCGGTGACCAGCGCCCGGGCCTGGCGGGCGGACTCCGCCACCGGCGGCAGGTCGGCGTCGAGCAGCTCGGGGGGCTCGGGGCTCGGCGGCCCGGTCGGATCGAGCAGCAGCTCGGCGGCCGGCCAGTCGGCGACCTCGGCGCGGACCCCGTCGAGCACGTCACGGACCCCCGGGTCGGGGATGCGGACCCCGGACAGGTCGACGCGCACCGGGCCCGGTCGCTGCCAGCACCGGGCGAGCAGCGCGCCGCGCACGGCCTCCACGCCGGCCCGGTCGAGCACGCCGGTCAGCCTGACTGTCGCGGAGGACTCGTCGGGCTCCACCAGGCAACGCGCGTCCGTCGGCATGATCGTCCCATTGTGCACGCCGGTCGCCGTACGCGCATCGGTCCGGTCGACGGGACTCATGATCGTTCCGTCCGGGACCGGCGACTGATCGCCGCGACGGTGCCGACCGCGGTGCCGGCGGCGGCCAGCCCGAAGGCTGCCGTCAGCCGCAGCAGTTGGCCGCGCCGGCCGGACCAGCCGTCGGTCCGGGCCCCCGTCGCGTCGGGCGTGAAGAGGTTGCCGTCGGCGTCCCGGCGTACGCCGGGGCCGAACTGGGTGCGCGCGGTGTACCAGCCGAGCGCGCGCTCGGCCAACGCCGGTGCGAGCCGCCACTGGAGGCCCATCAACCGCGCCGCGCCGCCCGCGTACGCCTCGCGTCGTGGCCGCCGCAGCAGCCGGACCACGGTCTCGGCCACCAGCTCCGGCGGGTAGACCGGCGGCGGCGGCGTCAGCTCCCGCCCGGTGTGGTTGGCCGCGTGCCGGAAGAACGGCGTGTCGATGGTGGCCGGCAGCACCGTGCAGAGCGAGATGTGCCCGCGTCCGGTCACCCGCAGCTCCTGCCGCACCGTGTCGGTCAGCCCGCGGATCGCGTGCTTGGTGGCGTTGTACGCGGACTGGTACGGCATGGCCACCTCGGCCAGCACCGACGCGTTGTTCACCAGCACCCCGCCGCCGGCCGCGGCGAGGTGGGGCAGCGCGGCGCGCGTGCCGTGCACGGTGCCGAGCAGGTTCACGTCGACCACCCGGCGGAACTCGGCCACCGGGATCTCGTCGAACAGCCCCACCGTGCCGACGGCCGCGTTGTTGATCCAGGCGTCGATCCGGCCGAACTCGGCCACCGCGCGGGCGGCCAGCCGTTCCACCGCCTCCGCGTCCGTCACGTCGGTGGGCACCACGAGCGCCCGCCCGCCCAGCTCCCGGCAGTGCGCGGCGACGCGCCGCAACGCGTCCTCGGAGCGGGCCGCCAGCACCACGGCGGCGCCCCGCCCGGCCAGCGCGTAGGCGGTGGCCGCGCCGATCCCGCTGGAGGCACCGGTGAGGACGACGGTGGCTTCGGCGAGACTGCGGGTCAACGGCATTCCCGAGCGGTACCCCGCAGCCGGCCGGTCATGCCGACCGGACCGCGCTGATCAGGTTCGGTCGGAACCGGTGTCCCGTCCACGCGACGCCGGCTCGCGGTGCCGATCTGCCAGGTTTGCGGGCACCGGGCCCGGGTTAATGGGACGCTCTGAACGGGAGACCCCGCCAGCTAGAACGCATGGAGGTGCACCATGCGCGTCGGCCTTGTCTGTGCGCACGCCGGCTCGTCCACCGACGGTCCCACCGTCGGGACTCAGGAGCACATTGCGCGCGTGGCGGCGGAACTCGCCGCCCGAGGCCATGAGGTCCGCGTGTACGAACGCCGCGACGCCGCCGCCCAACCGGCCCTGGCCGAGCTGGACGGCTACCGCCTGGAACGCGTCCCGGTCGGCCCGCCCGATCCGCTGCCCACCGTCGAGCTGGTGCCGTACGTGGCCGAGTTCGGCCGCTGGCTGGCCGGCGAGTGGTCCGGCGACTGGACGCCCGAGGTGGTGCACGGGCACTACTGGGTGGGTGGCCTGGCCGCCGCCCACGCGGTCCGCGCGACCGACATCCCGGTTGTGCAGACCTTCCACTCGCTCGGCGTCGAGCAGCTCCGCCACCTCGGCCGGGGCTACGCCGGGCCGGGCCAGCGGATCCCGCTGGAACGGGCGCTGACCCGGGCCGTGGACGTGGCGGTCGCCCAGTGCAACGACGAGGTCGACGAGCTGACCCGGATGGGCCTGCAACGCACCTCGGTGGCGATGGTGCCGACCGGCGTGGACACCGGGTACTTCCATCCGGACGGTGAGGCCGCGCCCCGGGACCAGCGGCCGAGGATCCTCTCCGTCGGCGGGCTCACGCCCGGCCACGGCCAGGACGACCTGATCCGGGCGATGCGGCTGGTCGGCGACGCGGAGCTGGTGATCGCCGGTGGGCCGCCGGCCGAGCGGCTGGCCGGGCACGCGGAGGCGCGCCGGCTACGCCAACTGGCCGAGCGGGCCGGCGTGGCGGAGCGGATCCACCTGGTCGGCGCCGTCCCGCACGACCAGATGGCCACCTGGTACCGCTCCGCGGACGTGGTGGCCTGCACGCCGCACTACTCGTCCGCCGGGCGGGTGTCGCTGGAGGCGATGGCCTGCGGCGTGCCGGTGGTCGGCTACGCCATGGGCGGCATCGCCGACGCGGTGGTCGACGAGGTGACCGGCAAGCTGGTGCCGCCGGGCGACATCCGCACGCTCGGGGTCACCCTGCGTCGGGTGCTCACCGACAACGCCGGGCGGTTCGCGTACGGGCACGCCGCGGTGGACCGGGTGCGGTGCAGCTACACCTGGGAGCGGACGGCGGCGGCGCTGGAGCGGCTCTACGAGCGGGTGATCGGGCGTCGCCGGCCGGCCACCCCGGTGGAGCCGACCCCGCCGGTCGAGGTGGTCGCCGAACGCGGGCCGGTCGAGGCGGCCTGAGCCGGCACCACCCCGACACCGATCATCGCCGGCCCCCGGTCCCGGACGGCCGGGTGGTGGTGCTGCGGCTGGGCGTACCGGGTCAGGCCGACCACGGCGGCCAAGGTGACCAGGAAGCCGAGCCCGGCCAGCCACTCCCGGCCGGGCCAGATCTTGTCGCCGAGCAGCAGCACCCCGATGATCGCCGCGGGCACCGCGCCGGCCGCGTCCATCGCGGCCACCGCCGCGGTGGTCGAACCACGCTGCATGGCCAGACCGAGCAGGAGCTGGCCGACCAGCGAGTGGGCGATCAGCAGGTAGAGCAGCGGATCACGGACGAACGCCTCGGTCGACTCGGCGGAGGCCAGCGGGCGGGCCGCCACCGCGGCGGCGGAGAACGCCATCCCGGCCAGTGACCCGAGCACCACCGACCCGGGCGCGCCGTGCAGCCGGGCGGCGAAGAAACCGGACGCGGCGATCGCGCCGAGCGCCGTCACCAGGCCGACCAGCCCGGCGGTGCCGAGCTGCCGGGACGGCGCCGGCTCGGCCGACAGCACCAGCGCGGTGATCCCGCCGAACAGCAGCACCAGCAGCCCGACCTCGGCGGCCGGCAGCCGCCACTTGAGCACCAGCACGCCGAGCACCGCGGTCACCCCCAGCCCGGCCGCCACACTGGCCTGGACCAGGAACAGCGGCAGGTCCCGGCGGGCCAGGAAGGCCAGCACGAAACCGACGATCTGGCAGGTCAACCCGATGAGGTACGTCCGGTGGCTGGCCAGCCGCAGCAGCAGCCCCGGGTCGAAGGTGTGGTGCACGGTGGTCCGCGCGGCGGCCACCGACTGGAGCAGGTTGGCGAAGCCGTACGCGACGATCATCGCCGCGAGGAAGCACCAACCGGAGGAGACCACCTGGCGAGGATAGAGGCTCGGGCCCGGTCAGCGCTCGGCTGGCCGGCCGAGCCGGTCCAGGATGTCGTCGTGCAGCGGGCCGTTGCTGGCCACGGCGCTGATGTCGGCCGAGTCCGCGCCGGCCGGCGCGGGGCGCCCGGCCAGGTCGGTGAACCGGCCACCGGCCTCGGTGACGATCGGCACCAACGCGGCGACGTCCCACAGCGACAGCTCCGGCTCCACCATCACGTCCAGTGCCCCCTCGGCCAACAGCATGTAGCCGTAGAAGTCGCCGTACGCCCGGCTGCGCCAGGTGTCCCGCATGAGTTGCAGCATCGCGTCCAGCCGCCCGGCCTGTTCCCAACCGGTCAGCGACGAGTAGCAGACGCTCGCGTCGGCCAGCGCCGTGACGCCGGAGACCCGGATCGGGGTGGCCTCCGCCGGGCCGGTACCGGCGAACGCGCCGGCGCCGAGCGCGCCCCACCAGCGCCGGCCCAGCGCCGGCGCGGAGACCAGACCGAGCACCGGCCGGTCGTGCTCCAGCAGCGCGATCAGCGTGGCCCAGACCGGGACCCCCCGGACGAAGTTCTTCGTCCCGTCGATCGGGTCGACCACCCAGCGTCGCCCGTCCGGGCCGGCGGCGGGCTGCTCGCCGTACTCCTCGCCGAGCAGGCCGTCGGCGGGTCGGTGGGCAGCCAGCAGGGCCCGGATCTCCCGCTCCACGGCGGTGTCCGCGTCGGAGACCGGGGTCAGGTCCGGCTTCGACTCCACCCGCAGGTCGAGCGCGCGGAACCGGGCCGCCGAGACGGCGTCCGCGGCGTCCGCGAGCAGGTGGGCGAGGGCGAGGTCGTCGGCGTACCCGGTCATGGTCGACACGGTAGTGCGGCGCGCGCGGCCGGTGCCGGCGGGTGGCCGCCGGCCCGCCGGTCAGGACCCGGCGAGCGGATCACCCGGGTTGCGCTCGGGCTCCCGCACGTCGCCCTCGCCGAGCCGCGAGGCCAGCAGCCGCCGGTACGACGCGAGCCGGCGCGGGTCTGCCTTGCCGGCGGCCACCCAGGCGTCCAGCGCGCAGTCCGCCTCGTCGGTGCCGTGCGGACAGTTGGCCGGGCAGTCCACGGTCGCCTCGACCAGGTCGGCGAAGCCGTGCAGCAGGCTCTCCGCGGACACGTGCGCCAGCCCGAAGCTGCGGACGCCGGGGGTGTCGACGATCCACCCCGGGCCCGCGTCGGGGCCCGCGGGCAGGCGCAGCGCCACCGCGCTGGTCGAGGTGTGCCGGCCCCGGCCGATCGCGCTGACCGTGCCGACCGCCCGTTCCGCCGCCGGGACCAGGCGGTTGACAAGCGTCGACTTGCCCACCCCGGAGTGCCCCACCAGGACCGAGACCCGGCCGGCGAGCAGCGTGCGCAGGTCGGCCAGGTCGGAGCCGGGCCGGATCAGCACGTACGGCAGCTCCAGCTCGGTGTAGTAGCCGACCACCGCCTCCGGGCCGGCCAGGTCGGCCTTGGTGAGGCAGAGCAGCGGCTCGATGCCGGCGTCGTACGCCGCCACCAGGCAGCGGTCGATGAACCCGGTGCGCGGCGGCGGGTCGGCCAGCGCGCTGACGATCACGAGCTGGTCGGCGTTCGCCACCACCACCCGCTCCAGCCGCCCCTCCGCGGTGGACTCGTCGTCGTCGGCGGTACGTCGCAGCACCGAGGTGCGTTCGGCGATGCGCACGATGCGGGCCAGCGCGCCGGGCGCGCCGGTGACGTCACCGACCAGCCACACCCGGTCGCCCACCACCACCGACTTGCGGCCCAGCTCGCGGGCGCGCATGGCGGTGACGACCGGGTCGTCCGGGCCGGCGTCCGGCCGGACGCAGGTGTAGCGCCCCCGGTCGACCGCGATCACGAACCCGTCGACCGCGTCGGCGTGCCGGGGCCGGGTGCGGGTGCGCGGGCGCGACGACCGGCCGGGGCGCACCCGCACGTCGTCCTCGTCGTACTCCCGCCGCTTGGTCGCCAGGGCGTCCCCCCACTGTCAGTTCTTGCCGGTCACCATCCCCGACCATAGTGCCGGGAACTCCGGCATGGTCTTCGAGGTGCACGTCACGTCGTCGACCTCGATGCCGGGGACGGCCAGCCCGGCCACCGCCGCGGCGTGCGCCATCCGGTGGTCGGCGTACGTCCGGAAGGTCCCGCCGCGCAGCGGGCGGGGCCGGATCTCCAGCCCGTCGCGGGTCTCGGTGATGTCGGCGCCGAGCGTGGTGAACTCTGTCGCCAGCGCGGTGACCCGGTCGGTCTCGTGGCCCCGGATGTGGCTGATCCCGGTCAGCCGGGACGGGCCGTCGGCCAGCAGGGTGAGCGCGGTCAGCACCGGGGTCAGCTCGCCGACGTCGGAGAGGTCGGCGTCCAGCCCGCGCACCGTGCCGGTGCCCCGCACGGTCAGCCCGCCGGTGCCCAGCGTCACCTCGGCGCCCATCCGCTGCAACAGCGCGCGCAGCCGCTCGACCGGTTGGAGGCTGCTGCGCGGCCAGCCCTGGAGGGTGACCTCGCCGCCGGTGATCAGCGCGGCGGCGAAGAACGGCGCGGCGCCGGAGAGGTCCGGCTCGATCTCCCAGCCACGGCCGGTGAGCGGGCCCGGCTCGACCACCCAGACGTCGGGGGTGGTGTCGTCCACGGCGGCCCCGGCGGCACGCAGCATCTGCACGGTCATCCGTACGTGTGGCGCGGACGGCACCGGCGGGCCCTGGTGCCGGACCACGACGCCCCGATCGAAGCGGGGCGCGGCCAGCAGCAGCCCGGAGACCAGCTGACTGGACGCGGAGGCGTCGATGACCACCTCGCCGCCGGTCACCCGGCCGGTGCCCAGGACGACGAGCGGCAGGCTGCCGGTCGGCGGCGTGTCGACGCGGACGCCGAGCGCCCGCAGCGCGCCGATCAGCGGCCCGAGCGGGCGGGTGCGGGCGTGCGGGTCGCCGTCGAACGTGACCCGTCCGGCGGCCAGCCCGGCCACCGGGGGCAGGAAGCGCATCACGGTGCCGGCCAGGCCGACGTCGACGTGCGCCGGACCGACCGGCTGGTGCGGCCGGACCAGCCAGCGGTCGTCGTCGGAGACCGACATGTGGGCGCCCAGCGCGCGCAGGCCGCCGGCCATCAGTTCGGTGTCCCGGGCGCGCAGCGGCCGGTCGAGCGTCGACGGCCCGCTGGCCAGCGCCGCGAGCACCAACGCCCGGGCGGTCATCGACTTGGAGCCGGGCAGGCGCAGCGTCGCGGCGACCGGGTCACTCGCGGTCGGCGCGGTCCACGGCTGCGGCGGACGCGTAGCGGTCAGATTCCCCACGCTCACATTCTGCCAAGCCGGCGGCCCGGTGGGACCGGCCCGCGGGCTGGCTCCCGTTGGGCGGGACAGCCGGAACGGCCGGGTGGGGCTAGCGTGGGCGCCATGTGCGGGAGGTACGCGACGACCCGGAGCGCGGGCGACCTGAGCGCGTTGTTCGAGTCCGTCGACTCGACCGGCGAGGTCGAGCCCGACTACAACGTCGCCCCGACCGACCGGGCGCCGCTGGTCCGGCTCGCGCCGGAGGGGCACCGGCTGCTCTCGCTGGGCCGGTGGGGGCTGCTCCCGTCCTGGGCCCGTAGCGCGTCCGGCGCCGCCCGCATGATCAACGCGCGGGCCGAGACGATCGCCACCAGCCGGGCGTACGCGCCGTCCTTCGCCCGCCGCCGCTGCCTGGTGCCGGCCGACGGGTGGTACGAGTGGGTCCGCCGTCCCGACGGCGGCCGGCAGCCCTACTTCATGACCCCGCGGGACGGCTCGGTGCTGGCCCTCGCCGGCATCTGGTCGGTGTGGGAGTCGGCCGGTTCGGCCCGGCTCACGTTCAGCGTGCTGACCACCGCGGCGCTCGGTGAGCTGGCCGAGGTGCACGACCGGATGCCGCTGTTGCTGCCGCGGGAGCGCTGGGCGGCCTGGCTCGGCCCGACCGACGAGCCGGCCGCGTTGCTCGTCCCGCCGGACGCCGGGCAACTCGCCGGGTTGGAGATCCGTCCGGTCTCCCCGGCGGTCGGCGACGTCCGCAACGACGGTCCCGAGCTGATCGCCCGGGTCGTTCCGGAGGGTGCGGAGGCGGACGCCGAGCCGACGCTGTTCTGACCGCGTCCAGCACATTGTCGAGTGCTGATTTGCCGGGGTTGCGCCTGAAACGTCGCCCGGCCGTTTAGTCATGTTTACCGAAGACCCTTGTCCCCGCGTGTACGAATGCGATAGAACACAGCGCCGGTGATGGGTGTCTGTTCGCACGGGGCGAATGACAACCATCGATCTCTGAAAGATCTTCGCCGGTCCCACGGGGGAGGTGGGTGTATTGACACGGGCACGCATGCCACGCCCGCACGAGGTGGCCGCCGCGCGGCGTGATCCGCGACTGCTGCGGGCCTTGCGCGAGCGACGACAGGATGAGGCGTGGCGCACCAGGGGCACCTGCCAGAGCGTCGATCCGGAGACGTTCTTTCCGGCCCCGAACGAACCAGCCGATGCGGCGGTCGCGCTCTGCCGCACCTGCGACGTCCAAGGTTCCTGCCTGGCCTGGGCGTTGGAGGTGGGCGACTGCCACGGCGTCTGGGGCGGCACCACGCCGCGTGAGCGACGAGCCATGCTGGTCGCCTGGCGCAGTGAGGTGCAGCCGGATCCGGACGCGGCCGACGAACCCGGGCCGCCGGTCCGGGACCGCCTGCTCACGCTGGTGCCGTTGAGCTGATGTCGACCGTCGCCCGCGGTCCGGTCCTCCCGGAGCGCGGGCGACGGCACGTGTGCGGCGCCCGCCGACACGCTGTCGTGTCGGCGTCTCGCCCGTCGGGCTCTCGCCGGGCGGACCGGTGTGCGCAGAATGGGCCGGTGCCGCACGACGACGAGATCGACACGCCCCGAGGGCCGGCCCGGGTCCGGCTCGACCCGCCGGCCAGGGTCGGCGGCACCGTGCTGGTGCTGGGCCACGGCGCGGGCGGCGACGTCGACGCGCCCGATCTGGTGGCGGTCCGCGACGCGGTCCGTGCCGCCGGAGCGGGTGTGGTCCTGGTCACCCAGCCGTACCGGGTCGCCGGCCGGCGCGCGCCGGCGCCGGCCGGGCACCTCGACGAGGCGTGGACCGCCGTGCTGACCGAGCTGCGCCGGCGACTGCCGGAAGCCGGCCGCTGGGCGGTGGGTGGTCGGTCCAGTGGCGCCCGGGTGGCCTGCCGGACCGCCCGCGCCGTCCGGGCGGTGGGCGTGGTGGCGTTGGCGTTCCCGTTGCACCCGCCCGGCCGGCCGGACCGGTCGCGGGCCGCCGAGCTGGGCACCGGCCTGCCCACGCTTGTGGTCAACGGCGACCGGGATCCGTTCGGCGTACCCGGTTCCGGGCCCGGCGTGGACGTGGTGATCCGGCCGGGGGAGCGGCACGACCTGCGGACCGACCCGGCCGGCACGGCTGCCGTGGTCCGGGACTGGCTCACCGCCCGGGGTTGGCTGTTCTGAGCGCCGGCCGTGGCGCGTGACCCGGCCCGGCGGTGATCGTTGCACCGGGTGGCGCCGGCCGCCCGACCCGGGCGGCCCGGGGCCACCTCCCAGGCCCTTCCTGGTCCCAGCTCCCGGTCGCGGCCGAAGCTGGGACCAGGAACGGCGACCCACCCCTGTCCCGCCCCCTGTCCCGCCGCGTCGATCATGAAGTTGGCGTGCGCTCAGCGGACGAATCGCCAGGTCAACTCCATGATCACCGCAGCGCTGGGACGGCGGCGGAATGTCGGGGGCGGTGGGTCGCGTTGAGCCCTTTGGAAGACATCGCCAGCGTGAGGGGGGTGACCGGTGCCGATCGAGACACGGAGCCGGAAGCGGGACGAACGGGACGAACGGCAGCTCAGGCGGCTGCTCGACGCGCCGGAGTGGCCCGCGTCGGTGTCGGCCGTGAGCACCGGCACACACTCGGGAAGTGAATCTGCCGCCAGGCGGGTACGCGTATCCTCGGCGGGAAAGCATCCGAGGCGAGGGGATGTGCGGTTGACCACCGAGAAGACGGACGAGCGGAGGGCCCGCTTCGAGCGGGACGCGATGCCCTTCGTCGACCAGCTCTACGCTGCCGGGCTGCGGATGACCCGCAACCCGGCGGATGCCGAGGATCTGGTCCAGGAGACGTACCTGAAGGCGTACGCCGCCTTCCACCAGTTCGAGCAGGGCACGAACCTGAAGGCCTGGTTGTACCGGATCCTGACCAACACCTACATCAACTCCTACCGGAAGCGGCAGCGCCAGCCCGTGCAGGCGCCGACCGACGAGATCACGGACTGGCAGCTCGCCGAGGCGGAGTCGCACACGTCCAGCGGTCTGCGCTCGGCGGAGACCGAGGCGCTCGACCGGCTGCCGGACAGCGACGTCAAGGAGGCCCTCCAGCAGTTGCCGGAGGAGTTCCGCCTGGCGGTCTACCTGACCGACGTCGAGGGCTTCTCCTACAAGGAGGTCGCCGACATCATGGGCACGCCGATCGGCACCGTGATGTCCCGCCTGCACCGTGGCCGACGCAATTTGCGGAAGCTGCTCGAGCGATACGCGGCGGAGCGCGGATTCAGTGCGTCGCCGTCGAAGGGTTCGACCGCTGCCGCCGGCCGGGAGGTGTGACCGTGAGCTGTGGACAACCGCATGAGACGGACTGCCACGAGGTGCTCGCCGAGGTCTACCTCTACCTCGACCTGGAGTGCGCCGAGGAGCGCCGGACGCTGATCCGGCACCACCTCGAGGAGTGCGGGCCGTGCCTGCGCGAGTACGGCATCGAGCAGGAGGTCAAGGCGCTCGTCGCCCGCTGCTGCGGCAACGAGGCCGCGCCGGAGAAGCTGCGCGAGCGGCTGCGGCTGCGGCTGACCGAGCTGGTGGTCTTCGAGACCACCGAGTCCCGCGAGCTGGCCGACTGAGGAGCACGACCGACCACACGCCGGTGGCCCGGGTCCGCACGGACCCGGGCCACCGGTGTGTCCGGCCCACGGGCCGGTTGAGAGCCGATGCGGCCCTCGCGCTGATCGGGTGATCAGGAGTTGGGACGCTTGCCGTGGTTGGCGCTGCTCTTCTTCCGGGCCTTCTTCTTCCGGGCCTTCTTCGCCATGCTCTGCCTCCTAGTGCTGGTCACGGTCCGGCCGCGGGCGAGCGCGGCGGAGGTCGCGTACGGTCCCCGGGTCACCCCGGGTGCCGACCCGGACGATGCTAGTGCCGCCGACCCTGCCCGGGACGGGGTGGGGCGAGTCGGAGCGCCGGTGGTCCGAGATTCGACGTGACCGGCGTCATGATTGGATGACCGTTCGCAGGACTGTCGGGGAGAGGGAGGGCCGGAAGATGGCCGAGGAGATCCGCGCCGAGATGGTGGCGAACGTCTGGAAGGTCGTCGCGTCGGCCGGGGACACCGTGTCCGAGGGCGACACGCTGGTGATCCTGGAGTCGATGAAGATGGAGATCCCGGTGGTGGCCGAGTCCGACGGCGTGGTGCAGCAGTTGGCGGTCAACGAGGGCGACGTGGTGCAGGACGGCGACCTGATCGCGGTGATCGGTTGACCCGCCCGCTCGTGCGCCGCGCCGAGCCGGCGGAGTTCCCGGCGGTGGCCCGCCTGACGGTGGCCGCGTACGAGGCGGACGGCCAGCTCAAGGGCGAGACCGGGTACGCGCCGGTGCTCGCCGACGTGGCCGGCCGGGCGGCGACCGGTGAGGTGCTGGTGGCCGTGGACGGCGGCACCGGCGTGGTGCTCGGCGCGGTGACGTTCGTGCTGCCGGGCACCCCGTACGCGGAACTCGCCGGGCCCGGTGAGGCGGAGTTCCGGATGCTCGCGGTGGATCCGGCCGCGCAGGGCCGGGGCGCCGGCGTGGCGCTGGTCGAGGCGTGCGTGGCGCGTGCCGCCGAGCTGGGCTGCTCGGCGGTGGTGATCTGCGTACGCGCCGGCATGGCGGCGACCGCGTGGCGCCTCTACGACCGGTTCGGGTTCGTCCGCGCGCCGGAGAAGGACTGGGCCCCGCAGCCCGGGATCGAGCTGCTCGGCCTGCGCCGAGTGCTGACCACCCCCGCCGACCGCCGCGCCCTCACCGACGCGCCCTGACCGCCGGGGCGGCGCCGTCAGCCCTTGTCGCCGATCTTGGCGAGCAGTTCCTCGGCCACCTCGAGGGCGATCTTTTTGCGTTCCTCGTCGGTGACGCCCGGTGCGCGCACCGCGAACCAGCTGCTGTGCACCGCGAACAGGGTGAGCGCGGCGCGTAGCTGGGCGGCCGGCGAGTCGTCGCCGCGGCTCAGCTCGCCGGCCAGCCGCATCATCCGGTCCCGCATCTGCTGACCGGCGGCGAGGCTCTTGAGCACGGTCTGGTTCTGTTCGAAGAACCGCATCACCTTGGGCAGCTCGCCGGCGAACATGGCGTCGGCGTACTGGGCGATGAGCGCGCGTCGGGTCGCCAGCGTGGCGGGCTGTTCCGCGGCCCAGGCGATCAGCTCGTCCATCCGGCGCAGCCGGTCGTCGACGAAGCTGGTGACGATCTCGTCCTTGCTCTTGAAGTGGTAGTAGAGCGCGGCCTTGGTCACGTTGAGCCGCTCGGCGATCTCCCGCAGCGAGGTCTTCTCGTAACCCTGCTCGGTGAAGAGCTCCAGCGCGACGGCTTGGATCCGTTGCCGCGTGCCGCCTGTGCTCTCGCTCACCCGACCGACACCTTCCTATCCGCTTGACGTTCGTCCGGTAGGCAGCTTACCGTGCGGCTAGTAAGTTAACTAGCCGGGCGGCAAGTAAGTCGACCACCGATCCGCGGGGGAGCCTACCGATGAGTCAACCAGCCCCGGACATCGCGAGACCCAATGTCCGCGTCGTCCTGTTCGGCCTGATGATCGCGATGATGCTCGCGATGCTCGACAACATGATCGTCAGCACCGCGCTGCCGCGCATCGTGTTCGAGTTCGGCGGCGCCGACCACTTCACCTGGGTGGTCACCGCGTACGTGCTGGGCACCACGGTCTCCACCCCGATCTGGGGCAAGCTCGGTGACCTCTACGGCCGCAAGGCGGTCTTCCTCACCGCGGTGGTCGTCTTCCTGATCGGCTCCGCGCTCTGCGGCATGTCCGGCTCCGGCGTCTTCGGCGGCACCGACAGCGGGATGATGGAGCTGATCGCCTTCCGGGCGGTCCAGGGCCTCGGCGCGGGCGGCCTGATGGTCGGCGTCATGGCGATCATCGGGGACCTGGTCCCGCCGCGTGAGCGGGGTCGCTACCAGGGCATGATCGCCGGCATCATGGCCATCGCCATGGTGGCCGGCCCGCTGGTCGGCGGTTTCATCACCGACCACCTCTCCTGGCGCTGGGCGTTCTACGTCAACCTGCCGCTGGGCGGCGTGGCGCTGCTGCTGCTCGCGACCACCATGCACCTGCCGAAGTACCGCACCGAGCACAAGATCGACTGGCTGGGCGCGGCGCTGCTCTCCGTCGGCATCACCGCGATCGTGCTGGTCACCACCTGGGGCGGCAACGAGTACGACTGGTCCTCGCCGCAGATCCTCGGGCTGGCCGCGCTGGCGGTGGTCGCGCTTGTCGCGTTCGCGCTCGTGGAACGGCGGGTGCCCGAGCCGATCCTGCCGCTGGGCCTGTTCGCCAACCGTAACTTCGCGCTCATCTCGGTGATCGGCTTCCTGCTCGGCTTCGCCATGTTCGGCGCGATGAACTTCCTGCCGCTCTACCAGCAGACCGTGCAGGGCGCCTCGGCCACCAACAGCGGCCTGCTGCTGCTCCCGCTGATGTTCGGCATGCTGGTGGTCTCGCTGGTGGTCGGCCGCACCATCACGAAGACCGGCCGCTACCGGGCCTTCCCGATCGTCGGCGGCGTGGTGATGGCCGTCGGCATGGGGCTGCTCAGCCTGCTCTCCCTGGACACCAGCAAGGCCCAGTCCTCGCTCTACATGGTCGTGCTCGGCGTCGGCATGGGTTTCCTGATGCAGACGTCGATGCTGATCGCGCAGAACAGCGTCGAGCAGAAGGACTTGGGCGCGGCGAGCGGCGCGGCCACGTTCTTCCGGTCCATCGGCGGCTCGTTCGGCGTCTCGCTCTTCGGCGCCGTCTTCGCCAACCGGCTGGCCGACTCGGCCGCCGGTCCGGCCTTCGCCGGTGGCGGCGGCGGTGAGGGCGGTGCGATGAACCTGGAGGCGCTGAAGAAGCTCACCGGCCCGGCCCGGGAACTGGTGCTCGGCGCGCTCTCCGACGCCATCTCGCACGTGTTCCTCTGGGCCGTCTTCATCACCGTGGCGGTCCCGGTGCTCGCCTGGTTCATCAAGGAGGTGCCGCTGCGCGCGACGAACGACACCCCGCCCCCCGGCGCCACCCCCGAGGACGAGGCCGAGATCGCACTCGGCAAGGCCCCGGTGTAAGGAGGGGGCCCCGGTTAACGCCTGGCGATGTGAAGGGGCCCCTCCTAACGCCCCGCGCGGCGGAACAG
Source organism: Micromonospora sp. NPDC049201 (assembly GCF_055586805.1). Classification (NCBI taxonomy): domain Bacteria; kingdom Bacillati; phylum Actinomycetota; class Actinomycetes; order Micromonosporales; family Micromonosporaceae; genus Micromonospora; species Micromonospora sp. NPDC049201. Next base: position 83,133 of record NZ_JBVJHM010000012.1, read on the forward strand.
GCCGGTGAGGCGTCGCCACAACCGGCGCAGCGGGCCGGCGTCGGCGGCGGCGACCAGCGCGTCGGCCGTCGCGCGGGCGGGCGCGTCGAGGGCCGGGGTGGCCCGCGCCAGATGCGCCAGCGCCACCGCCGCCGGGGTGCGACGGACCCGACCGGCCGCCACCCCGGCGAGCCGCCCGGCCACCAGGCCGGCCACGTCGGCGCGTACGGCGGGGTCCACCCAGGCGGCGGTGATCAGGGCGAACAGTGCCGCCTCGGCCACCGCACCCGGCTCGCCCCCGGCCAGGTCCCGCAGTACCCGGCGGCGGGTCGACTCCGCCCACGGCTCGTCGGTCCGGTGGTGCAGCAGGCCGAGACACGCCCAGACCTGCGCGCACCGGGCCCAGAGCGCCGGGTCCTGAGCGCCGAGCACCCGGCCCAGCGCGGTCGGCGGCGCGTCCGGCGGGTACGCCAGCAGGCCGAGCAGATCGGTCAGGTCCAGCGTGGCCAGCCCGACCGCGGCGTCGTACGCGGCCGGGGGATGCGGCCACGCCGGGTGCGCCACCTGCTGGAGCCGCAGCACCGCGTCGTCCGACGGGCGCGTGGCGTCGTCCGGCGCGGGCGGCCGGTCGGCGGGGGCCGGGGTCACCTGGCCGAGCCAGGGGCGTCCACGGCAGCACTCGGCGAGGTCGCCGTGCTCGTGCGTGTCGTCCGGGTGGTCGCGGACGAAGTCGGCGAGCGCCACCAGGTGGTCCACGTTCCCGTCGCGCAGGAAACGCAGCCGGTACGCGGTGTGCACGGCGCAGTCGAACGTCGGGTCCTTGGCCAGCGCCCGGTCGACCCAGCCCAGCGCCGCGTCGAGCCGGCCGTGGTCGGCCAACGTGCCGGCGATGTCGGCGTAGACCGCCAGGTCGTCCGGGTCGAGCGCGACCGCACGTTCCAGCGCGGCCAGCGCGTCGGCGGTCCGGCCGGCGCTGCGGTACGCGTACCCGAGCCACACCTCGCCGAGTTTGGTGGGCTCCGCGCGTACCCCCCGGGTGGCCCAGGTGACCGCGAGGGCGACCTCGCCGAGCCGCCGGGCCAGCGCGGACGCCGCGCCCAGCAGCAGCGGGTGGTCCGGATGCACGGTGATCGCGTTGCGGGCCAGCGTGAGGTACGGCTGGAGCGGCTCGCGCAGCCGGCGCGGGACCGGGTCGGGCGCGGCGGCGCAGACCTGCATGAGGATCCGGGCGGCGCGCTCCGGGTCGAGCCGTTCCGGCAGGTCGGCGGCGGTCACCCAGGGCACGGCGGCCCACGGCGCGCCGGGCGCGTAGCCGGTGGCGGCGGCCAGCAGGTCGAGCCCCTCGGCGGGGCGGCCGGCGGCGGCGAGCAGGTGCGCCCGGGCCACCACGGCGCCGACGAAGGCGTGCTGGCCGAGCGGGAAGAGATCCAGGTCGCCGCCGCTGGCCGCGGCGAGCCGGGCGAGCGTCTCGTGCGCCTCGGGCAGCGTGGGGGAGCGCACCAGCGCGGCGGCCACGTGGTCGGCGGCGTGCCGGAGGTCGCCCTCGCCCAGCGCCAGCCGGGCCAGCGCGAGTTCCTCCTCCGCGGAGAGCGCGGCGTCGTCCTCGGGCACGTCGTCCTCTCGCCGGCGGGTCGGTCAGCCGGGCAAGCCTAGGGGATCTTGTCGACGAGTGGTGATCCACTGCGCACTACTGCTCATTGCTTTGCTGGTTGCGGCGCAAACGTGCAAGACTGAGCATCGAACGCGCGGCAATCGCGCAGAAGGGGGTGTGGGGTGACACGTCCAGGGGCCGGCATGGCCGCCGACATCGACGAGCAGCCGGCCGGCTACGAGCGTCTGCTCACCGCCGAGCACGCGGACGCCATCGCCCGGGTCGCGGCGGCCGTCGCCGAGCGACGACCCCGGCACGTGGTCTTCACCGCCCGGGGCACCTCCGACCACGCGGCGCTCTACGCGGCGTACCTCACCGAGATCCGCCTCGGCCTGCCCGCCGGGCTCGCCTCGCCCAGCGCGATCACCGTCTTCGGCGCCCGCCCCGACCTGTCCGACGCGCTCGTCGTCGGCGTCAGCCAGAGCGGCGGCTCGCCCGACCTCGCCGAGGTGCTCCGGGTGGCCCGCGCCTCCGGCGCGCTCACCCTGGCCGTCACCAACAACCCCGACTCGCCGCTGGTGGAGACCGCCGAGCTGAGCGTCGACGTGGCCGCCGGCCACGAGCGGGCGGTCGCCGCCACCAAGACCTACACCGCCGAGCTGCTCGCGCTGCTCATGCTCATCGAGGGCGTACGCGCCGGCGACGGCGTGCTGCCCGCCGACGAGCGGGCCGCGCTGGCCCGCCTGCCCGAGCTGGCCGCGCGCACGCTCGCCGACGACACCCCGGCCCGGCTCGCCCCGCGCTACCGGTTCGCCGCCCAGCTCGTCACCACCGGCCGGGGCTACGCGTACCCGACCGCCCGGGAGGCGGCGCTCAAACTGATGGAGACGTCGTACCTGCCGGCGCTCGCCTTCTCCGGCGCCGACCTGCTGCACGGCCCGCTCGCCATGACCGACCCGGACGTGCCGGTGCTCGCCGTGGTCGGCTCCGGCCCCGGCGGCACGTCGATGCGGGAGGTGCTGCCCCGGCTGGGCGAACGCCGGGCCGACGTGGTGGTGGTCGGCTCCGCCGACGTCGGGGAGACCCGGATGGCGGTGCCGGAGGTCGACGAGCGGTACGCGCCGCTGCTCGACATCCTGCCGCTGCAACGGCTCGCGCTGGCGCTGGCGCTGACCCGCGGCGAGGACCCGGACGCGCCGCGCGGGTTGAAGAAGGTCACGACCACGATGTGAGCCGGGCGTGGCACGCTGTGGGGCGTGTCCACCCTCCGTGACCTCGCCGAGGAGCACACCACGCTCCGGCCGGCCGACATCGACCACCTCCACCGGATCGCCGGCGACTGGCAGTTGCTGTCCGACCTCTCCTTCGCCGACCTGCTGCTCTGGGTGCCGGTGGACGGCGACGGCACCTTCCTCTGCGTGGCGCAGGTCCGCCCCACCACCGCCCCGACCGCCTACCTCGACGACCAGGTCGGCCGCATCGTCGGCGGGCCCGAGGTGGCGCACCTGGAGGTGGCCCACCGGCAGGGCCGGATCTGGCGGGAGGGCGACCCGGTCTGGTACGGCGACGTGCCGGCCCGGCACGAGGCCATCCCGGTGCGGCTGCGCACCGGCGACGGGGAGAGCGGCGAGGTGGTCGCCGTGGTCGGGCGGGACACCAACCTCTCCACCGCGCGTACCCCGAGCCAGCTCGAACTCAACTACCTGACCACCGCCGACGACCTGGCCCAGATGATCGCCGACGGCACGTTCCCGCCGCCCCGGCACCCGGGCGAGACCACCTCGGCGCCCCGGGTCGGCGACGGGCTGGTGCGGCTCGACGCCAACGGCAAGGTCACCTACGCCAGCCCGAACGCGCAGTCCGCGTACCGCCGGTTGGGCTTCGCCTCCCACCTGGTCGGGGAGGACCTGGCCAAGCTGCACCGCCGCCTGGCCGGCGACCCCCTGGAGGGCACCGACGCCGGCAACGCGGTGCTCGCCGCGCTGCGCGGCGAGGCCCCGCCGCGCCGCGAGATCGACGCCCGGGGCGCCACCATGCTCACCCGGGCGCTGCCGCTGATGCCCGCCGGTGTGCCGATCGGCGCGCTGGTCCTGGTCCGCGACATCACCGAGGTACGCCGCCGCGACCGCGCCCTGATCACCAAGGACGCCACCATCCGGGAGATCCACCACCGGGTGAAGAACAACCTCCAGACCGTCGCCGCGCTGCTGCGCCTCCAGGCTCGCCGGGTGTCCATGCCGGAGGCCCGCGTCGCGCTGGAGGAGTCGGTACGCCGGGTCGCCTCGATCGCGCTGGTGCACGAGACGCTCTCCATGTCCAGCGACGAGGCGGTCGAGTTCGACGGCATCGTGGACCGGGTGGCCAGCGCCGCGACCGAGGTGGCCGCCACCGAGGTGACCGTCGGCATGCGTCGCAGGGGCAGCTTCGGCGTCCTGCCCGCCGAGATCGCCACGTCGCTGGTGATGGTGCTCAACGAGCTGCTGCTCAACGCCGTGGAACACGGCTTCCCGCCGGCCGACGAGGAGGCCGCCCCCGCCCCGGCGGACGCGCCGCGACCCGAGGTGGTGGTCTCGGTGCACCGGCACCGCAAGCAGCTCCACGTCTCGGTCACCGACAACGGTCGCGGCCTGCCCGAGCAGTTCGACGCCGAGCGCGGCGGCAACCTGGGGCTCCAGATCGTCCGGGCGCTCGTCACCGGCGAGCTGCGCGGCACCATCGAGCTGCGCAACGGCACCACCGGGGGCACCGAGGCGGTGCTCGTCGTCCCGCTGGCCCGCGGCACCACCGACCGTCTCACCGGCCGGGCGGGGCCGCCCTGACGCCCGCGCGACCGCCTCACCGGGCGAGCAACGCCACCGTGAGCCCCGGACGGGGCCAGACCTGGCGGACCGGGAAGCCGTCCCGCAACGCCTCGCCCTTCGCGCCGGGCACCGCCGCCAGCGGGTCCGCCCGGCGGCCGGTGACCACCAGCCAGACCCGGTCCACGCCGGCCAGGCAGCGCGCCGGGTCGCCGCACTCGGTGGCCCAGAGGCTCGCGTCCGCCCGCTGGTCGCGGACCACCAGCACGTCGCGGGGCAGCCGCGACCCCAGGTGGTACGCCAGGCCCAGATCCGGGAACAGCCAGCCGTCCCGGGGGGAGTACACGATCGCGTCGCCCGGCCGTGCACCGGCGGCGACGATCCCGGCCGCGCCCGCGTAGTCGACCGGGGCGCTGCGGGGCCACTCGTGGGTACGCCGCAGCGCCGCCTGATCGGGCAGCCCGAGCAGCCCGGCCAGGACGATCACGGCCAGCGCCGCCCCGAGCCCGGTCCCAGGCGGGGCTGCTCCGCCCGGCCTTGTTCCGCGCGGAGCTGTTTCGGGCGGCTCTGACTCGAGTGGTCCCGCCACGGCCGGTCGGCTGCCGGCCGGCGTCGCCGCGGCCAGTGCGGCCCCGGCCAGCAGGCAGCCGAACGGCACGATGAAGAGCAGGTAGCGGGTCACCCAGAGCGGGACCAGCGTGCCGGCGGTGAAGAGCAGCAGCACCGGCAGCAGCGCCGCCGCCCCGGGCAACAGCGCCCGCCGACCGAGCCGAACCGCCCCGAGCGCGGCGAGTCCCAGCAGGAACCCGCCCACCACGCCGCTCTGCGCCAGCCCGCCCGGCAGCGACACCAGGTCCGGCAGGCGGGCCGGATCGACCCAGTCGAGCTGCCGGCCGCGCTGGCCCCGGGCGATCGACGCCAGCGGGGTGACGAGCGCGACGGCCGGGAGCAGCGCCAGCAGCCACCACGCGAGCACCCGCCGGCCGGGCGCCGGTGCCGCCCCGCCGGCCAGGTGCGTCGCCTCCGCTCCCGGGTCGCCGGGCGGGGGCGCGTCGAGGGGGTCGGGTCGGGGTTGGTCGGCCGGGCCGAGGCCGGCGGCGGCCGGGCCGCGGGCGGCGGTCGGCAGCACCGCCACGGCATGCGCGGCGAGCACTGTGAGCGCGATCAGGTGGAGCAGACCGAGGGCGGCGACCGCGACCGCGTACCCGGCCCAGCGCCGCCGGGACGGGCGGCGCAACGCGTCGACCAGCAGCAGCGTGGCGAGCACGGCGAGCAGCGTGGCGAGCGCGTACGGGCGGGCCTCCTGGCCGTAGCGCGAGGTGGCCGGCAGGACGGCGAACAGCAGCCCGGCCAGGAGCCCGGCCCGGTCGCCGGCGAGGCGCGCGCCGAGCCGGGCGGTCAGCGCGGCGGCGGCCCCCATGGCGAGCGCGGAGGGCAGCCGCAGCGCCGTGGGGGAGGTGCCGGCCAACGCGGTCCACCCGTGCATGAGCAGGTAGTACGGCCCGGTGGCGGCGTCGATGGTGCGGGTGAGCCGGACCAGGTCCGGCAGCGGGCGGGTGGCGGTGCTCCAGGTGGCCAACTCGTCCCGCCAGGGCTGCGCGTGCCCGAGCCCGAAAAGCGTGATCGCCAGGGTGACCAACCCGGGGACCGCCCACACCGGCCAACCGGGTCGGGCCCGGCCCGGCGCAGGTTCGGTGAACACGCTCACACTCCGCAGCGTCACACGCCCGCCCGCCCCCGCCGTCCCGCTCCACCGATTCCACCCGGGTCGGGCCACCCACCGAGGGCCCTCGGCTCGTCGATCATGAGGTTGACCGCTCCCGCCGGCCCTTTTGTCGCCGCCAACTTCATGATCGACGGGCCGGGGGCGGCCGGGGCGGCGGCACGGGGTGGGTCGGGGTGGGGAGAAGCGCGGGTTGACGGAAGTGATGCTGGTCACGGGGGGTAAGGGGTGGACGGGTGTCGATTGAGATGGGACGCCCGTGATGTGGGATCAGCGGGTCGGCCGCTAGCCGGTGGTCCGGCGGGTGTGGCAGCATGATGCACATGACCGCCGCTGTCGTCCGCCGCTTCGTGGCCCGTCGCCACGTTGACTACGGCCGCGTGCGCAGCGCGATCTGTCCGGCCCACTGACGACGCCCGACCCATTTGTCTCGGGCGCTCCGCGCCGGCCGTCAGCGACACCGCCGTCCACGGCCCTCCCCAGGGCCGGCCGCCGCGTCCGCGCTCCCAGGCACCGCAGCAGACAACGGAGGACGCCGCGATGGCGGTCAGCAACACCCCCACCCGCTCGGACGCTTCGGCTCCCGTCGCCCGGGCGCCCCGCCGGCCGCGCGGCGAGGGCCAGTGGGCGCTCGGGCACCGTGAGCCGCTCAACCCCAACGAGCGGATCAAGAAGGACGACGACCCGCTGAACGTGCGGGACCGGATCGAGAACATCTACGCCCACCGGGGCTTCGCCTCGATCGACCCGCAGGACCTGCGCGGCCGGTTCCGCTGGTGGGGGCTCTACACCCAGCGCAAGGCCGGCATCGACGGCGGGCGCACCGCCGTGCTGGAGCCGCAGGAGCTGGAGGACGAGTTCTTCATGCTCCGGGTGCGGGTGGACGGCGGTCAGCTCAGCCTCGCCCAGCTCCGGGTGGTCGCGGAGATCTCCCGCGAGTTCGCCCGGGACACCGCCGACATCACCGACCGGCAGAACATCCAGTACCACTGGATCCGGGTCGAGGACATGCCGGAGATCTGGCGTCGGCTGGAGGCGGTCGGCCTCCAGACCACCGAGGCGTGCGGCGACTGCCCCCGGATCGTGCTCGGCAGCCCGGTCGCCGGCGTGGCCCGGGACGAGGTGCTCGACCCGACCCCGGCCATCGACGAGATCGTCCGCCGGTACGTCGGCGACAAGCAGTTCTCCAACCTGCCCCGCAAGTTCAAGACGTCGATCTCCTGGCTGGTCGACACGCCGTACGAGGCGAACGACATCGCGCTCCTCGGGGTCGAGCACCCGGAGCACGGCCCCGGCTTCGACGTCTGGGTCGGCGGCGGGCTCTCCACCAACCCCATGCTGGCCAAGCGGCTCGGCGTCTGGGTGCCGCTGGACGAGGTGCCGGACGTGTGGGCCGGCGTGGTCGGCATCTTCCGTGACTACGGCTACCGCCGGCTGCGCAACCGCGCCCGGTTGAAGTTCCTGGTCGCAGATTGGGGCGTGGAGCACTTCCGCGAGGTGCTGGAGAAGGAGTACCTGGGCCGGGCGCTGCTGGACGGGCCGGCCGCGGAGCTGCCGGCGAAGCCGGTCGACCACATCGGCGTGCACCCGCAGCGCGACGGCGCGAACTACGTCGGCGCGGCCCCGGTGGTGGGCCGGGTGTCCGGCACCCAGCTCGCCGCGCTGGCCGACGTGGTCGAGGCGCACGGCAGCGGCCGGGTGCGGCTCACCCCGTACCAGAAGCTGCTGGTGTTGGACGTCGCGCCGGAGCGGACCGAGGAGCTGGTGACGGCGCTGCGCGGAATCGGTCTGGAGGCCCGGCCGTCGGCCTGGCGGCGCGGCACCATGGCCTGCACCGGCATCGAGTTCTGCAAGTTGGCCATCGTGGAGACCAAGCGGCGCGGTGAGGAGCTGGTGGCCCGGCTGGAGGAGCGGCTGCGGGACTTCGACGCGGACATCTCCATCCACCTGAACGGCTGCCCGAACGCCTGCGCCCGCACCCAGGTCGCGGACATCGGGCTCAAGGGCCAGCTCGTGGTCGGTCCGGACGGGCGGCAGGTCGAGGGCTTCCAGGTGCACCTGGGCGGCGGCCTCGGCATGGCCGCCGGGCAGACCGCCGGCTTCGGCCGCAAGCTGCGCGGCCTGAAGACCACGGCCGACGAGCTTCCGGAGTACGTGGAACGGCTGGCCCGCCGCTACCTGGCCGGCCGGACCGACGGCGAGAGCTTCGCCAACTGGGTCATCAGAGTCGACGAGGAGGAGCTTCGGTGAGTGACGCTCGATCTGCGCCTCTCTACTGCCCGTACTGCGGGGAGGAGGACCTGCGACCGCACGAGGCCGGGCACGGCGCCTGGGAGTGCCACGCCTGCGCGCGGGTCTTCTCGGTGAAGTTCACCGGGCTGTTGGGCCGGGCGGTGGCCCGGTGACCGGCCTGGTCTCCGCCGCCGGTCTGGGTCTGGTCGGCGGCGCCGCTCCGGCCGACCCGGCCCGGCGGGACCCGGCGGAGCTGCGCGCGCTGGCCGAGGAGGCCGGGCGGGAGCTGGCGGACGCGCCCGCGCTGGAGATCGCCCGCTGGGCGGTGCAGACGTTCGGCGAGCGGTTCTGCGTGACCAGCTCGATGGCCGACGGGGTGCTGGCGCACCTGGTCTCCCGGGTCGCGCCCGGCGTCGACGTGGTGTTCCTCGACACCGGGCTGCACTTTCCGGAGACGCTCCGGGTGCGTGACGAGGTGGCCCGGCGGATGCCGGTGCGGGTCCGCTCGATCCGCCCCCGGATGACCGTCGGCCAGCAGGACGGCCAGTACGGGCCCCGCCTGTTCAACAGGTCCCCGGACGACTGCTGCCAGTTGCGCAAGGTGGAGCCGCTGGAACGGGCGCTGGCCGGGTACGACGCCTGGGCCGCCGGGCTGCGCCGGGACGAGTCGCCGACCCGCGCGAACACGCCGGTGGTGGGGTTCGACCCGCGTCGCGGCAAGGTCAAGGTGAACCCGATCGCCGCCTGGACGCAGCGTGAGGTGGACGCGTACGTGGCCCGCCACGACATCCCGGTGAACGAGCTGTTCGCCAAGGGCTACGGCTCGATCGGCTGCTGGCCGTGCACCCGTCGCCTGAAGGCGGGGGAGGACCCGCGGGCCGGGCGCTGGGCGATGTTCGAGAAGACCGAGTGCGGCCTGCACACCTGACCGACGCGTCACCGGTGGTGCTGGTGGCGCATGGCAGCCGTGACCCGCGCGCGGCGGAGGCGACGCGGGCGCTGGCCCGGGCGGTGGGCGTCGGCTGTCCCGGCCGGCCGGTGCTGCCGGCCTGGCTCGACCACACCGATCCCGGGCCGGCCGACGTGCTGCGGCGACTGGCCGCCGACGGGCACTCCCGGGTGGTCCTGGTGCCGTTGCTGCTGACCGCCGCGTACCACCGGAAGGTGGACATCCCGGCGGCGGTCGCGGCGGCCGGCGCGGGCCTCGACGTGCGGGTGACCGAGGTGCTGGGGCCGACCGGCGGCGTGGTCGACGGTCGGCTTCTTTCCGGCCTGCGGCGCCGGCTGGGCGAGGCCGCCGGGACGGACGCGGACGCGGTGGTGCTGGCCGCGGCCGGCACCCGGGATCCCGCCGCGCGGGCCTCGGTGGGCCGGGTCGCCGCGGCGCTCGGCACCGGGCTGGGCGTGCCCTGCCGGGTGTCGTACGCCTCGGCGGCGCCTCCGGAGGTGGGGGGCGCGGTGCGGCGGTTGCGCGCGGCGGGCGCCCGCCGGGTCGCGGTGGCCGCCTACTTCCTGGCGCCGGGCCGGTTCCACGACGGGGTACGCGCGGCGGCCCGCTCGGCCGGCGCGGTGGCGGTCGCCGACCCGCTCACCGACCTCCCGGAGCTTGCCGAACTGGTGTGGCGGCGGGTGACGGCGGCGGCCTGACCGGCACTCGTCGTCGGCGCGCCCGTCGTCGGCGCGCCCGTCGAGCGGCCCGGAGAGCAGCCGCCCCGGCCTGACCGGCTTCTCCGAACAGCAGAACGCCCCGGCCGGGATCCCGGCCGGGGCGTGCGGCGTGAGTGGGTCAGGCGGAGTGAGCGCGCAGCACCCGGAGACCGCCGCGGCGCTTGACCGCGCGGCGCTCCTCCTCGCTCATCCCGCCCCAGACGCCGGCGTCCTGACCGGACTCCAGCGCCCACTGCAGGCACTGGTCGGTCACAGGGCAGCGCCGGCAGACGGCCTTGGCCTGCTCCACCTGCAGGAGAGCCGGGCCGGACGTCCCGATCGGGAAGAACAGCTCCGGGTCCTCGTCGCGGCAGACCGAATCGTGGCGCCAGTCCATGGCGGCAACACTCCTCATTCTTAGTGGTGGCCAGAAAACGCTTCGTTGCTATTCCTATATGCATCCGCATTACCGATCGGTGACGGTCAGCATCCGTCAATTCGGCTCTGCGTGAGCAGGCTGCGGGCCCCTGGACCTGCTGGAACAGCTCAACCTGACGAGCATATCCAGGCAATGTCCCGGTAACACGAGTTCGCTTGTGAATACTTTCACGAACTACAGCGATGTCAAGGGTGACGCTCGGAAAAACTCCGAACAGTGAGCGGCCTCACCACCCGTTTGTCCCGGTTTGCGAGGGCTCTCGTTACCCGGCGTGCCACAGTCGAGGATCAATATAGTACGGTCTGCGTGACGTTGCTGACATTTCCGGCATCCTTCCTCGGCGTGGCGGCCCTCACCCTCGCGGTGCGGTCCGCGTCAACCGACGGGGATACCCGAGGCCTAGCAGATTACTCTCAGTGCGGCGGGTACGGAGGTGAATCTGACTTTTTCCCGCTCGCCGAGGTAGTCCCCGTCCAGTTGGAACGGCAGCGGACGCGCCGTGAGCAGTGTGAACTCCGACAGGTCGTGCAGGCGGAGCACCTGCTTGCCGTGCGGATCGGGTTGCCGGGAGAAGAACTGCGTCACTGTCCGTGCCGTACTGGCCACCTTGAGCTGTCGCAGCGCGAGCACATCCAGCCCGAGGTCGAACGACGCCTCCGGGTTCGGGTTGATCTCCCGGTCGCCGAGGTACGTCCACGGCGCGGTGTTCTGGATGATGGCGGTGGACAGCTCCGTCGCCGGCGCCTCACCCGGACGCTCCAACGTGATCGACGGGTGGCGGCGGTCCGAGCCGACGAAGTACTGGCTCGCCGTGGACCGGAAGTAGAGCGCCGGAGTGGACACCCGGCCCCGTTTGCGGGCCTGCTCCACCCGGCGGATGACCGCCGCGTCCAACCCGAAGCCCGCGCAGAACGTGAAGTAGCGGTCGTCCGCCCGGCCCAGCCCGATCGTGCGGGACCGACCCAGGCGCAACCCCTCCAGGATCATGCTGGTGCCGTCCGGCCACTCCCGCGGCAGCCCGAGCGCGCGGGCGAAGACGTTCGTCGAACCACCCGGCACGGTGGCCAGCGCCGGCAACCGCTCGGCCGAGGTCGGCCCGGTGCGGAACGTCGGCGGCTCCGCCGCCATCAACCCGTTGACCACCTCGTTGACGGTGCCGTCACCGCCGAGCGTGACCACCAGGTCGACGCCCTCCTGGGCGGCCTCCCGGGCCAGATCCATGGCGTGGCCCCGCCGGCGGGTGTAGCGCACCGACAGGTCGACTTCACTGCGCAACGCCCGGACCAGTACGTCCCGGCTGCGCTCACTCGTGGTGGTGGCCTTCGGATTGACCACCAGGACGGCCCGCATGGGCGGCACATTACCGCGACTACCCACCGGTATCGTGGCGGCCGTGACGATCGACTCGGACCCGGTCCCCGGCCCGCTCCGCGCGGCGGTGCTCGTGCTGCGCGTCGAGGCGGTGGCGCTCGGGCTGATCGCGGTGTGGCTGATCTGGTCCGACCTCACCGCCCGCACCACGGACCTCACCTCCGCGCTGCTGATCACGGCGTTCGCGGTGGCCGGGGCCGTCGTGCTCTGGGCGCTCGGCGGCTCGTTGTCCCGGCGTCGGTCCGGTGCCCGCGCACCGGCCATCGTGCTCCAGCTCATGCTGCTGCCGATCGGGTGGTACATGATCTCCGGCGGGCTGGGCTGGCTCGGACTGCCGCTGATGGCGCTCGGGATCGGCATGGTCGCGCTGCTGGTGAGCGGTCCCACCAACCGGGCGCTCGGCTTCGGCGCGCGGCCGGACGCTCAGTAGCCGCCGGCGCGACGGGTCAGCAGCGAGATGGTGGCGCGCCCGTCGACCGCCTTGGCGCCGGCCCCGGTGGTCAGCGCCGTGAGCACCTTCCACGCGAAGGACGACTCGGACGGCAGCGTGGCGCCCCGCACGGTCGGCACGGTCACCTCGACGGTGAGCGCGTCCTCGGTGACCGCGAAGCGGCACTCCAGCTCGGCGTCGCGGGTGGCGATGGCGAGCAGCATGGCGCACGCCTCGTCCACCGCGATGCGCAGATCCTCGATCTCGTCGAGGGCGAACTGGAGCCGGGCCGCGAGCCCGGCCGTGGCGGTGCGGAGCACGCCGAGGTAACCACCGTCGGCGGGCACGGTGAGGTGCACGACGTCGTCGTCCGTCGTCGGCTGCCCGGTCAGTTGAGTCACGCCTCATCCCCCCGGTGCGGGACTCTACCCGGTCGGGCGGCCGGGCGCGTGGGCGCGGGCGTCGCCAGCGCGGCGAGGTCGCGCAACGCGGCCCCGGCCAGCCGGTACGGCGTCCACTCGTCCATCGGGGTGGCCCCGATGGACGCGTAGAAGCGGGCCGCCGGATTCCAGTTGATCATCCACCAGTCGAGTCGCTGGTAGCCGCGCTCCACACAGATCGCCGCCAGCGTGGCCAGCAGTTGCCGGCCGGCGCCGGTGCCCCGGGCGTCCGGGCGGACGTAGAGGTCCTCCAGGTAGACGCCGTGCACACCGGCCCAGGTGGAGAAGTTGAGGAACCAGAGCGCGAAGCCCACCGGTGCGTCCGCCGCGTCCACCGCGACGTGCCCGAACAACGCCGGCGCAGGCGCGAAGAGCGCCGCGTGGAGCTGCTCGACGGTGAGATGGCACTGCTCCGGGGCGCGCTCGTACGCGGCGAGTTCGTGCACCATCGCGACGACGGCCGGTACGTCCTCGGGACGTACCGGCCGGATCGTCGGTGCCGTGCCAGGCGAGGTCACGCCTGCTTGGTCTCCCAGAAGATCTTGGAGATCTCGTCGATCTTCGAGAGCAGCTCGTCGGCCTTGGCCGGGTCGGTGCCGCCCTTGGCGCCGGCCGCGCCGGCCAGCTTGGTGGCCTCGTTGAAGAGCTGGTGCAGGTGCGGGTACTTCTCGAAGTGCGCCGGCTTGAAGTAGTCGGTCCAGAGCACCCACAGGTGGTGCTTGACCAGGTCGGCCCGCTGCTCCTTGATCAGGATGGCGCGGGTCCGGAACTCCGGGTCGGTGTTCGCCTGGTACTTCTCGCAGATCATTTTGACCGATTCGGCCTCGATCCGGGCCTGGGCCGGGTCGTAGACGCCGCAGGGCAGGTCACAGTGGGCACTAGCGGTCACCCGGGGCGTGAGGATGCGGGGAAGGCGCATCAGGGTCCTCCATGGGATGTTTGCGATGATCCAAGACGACATTACTCCTGGAGATGCTTTCCAGCGGGCGGGAGGTGAAACCCGTGCTGCCCGTGCTGATCACCGGCCCGTCCATGTCCCCGACGCTGCGCCACGGCGACGCGGTGCTGGTCCGCACCGGTGGCCGGCCGGTCCGCGCCGGCGACGTGGTGGTCGCGGTCTTCCGCAGCCGGCCGGACCTGCTGGTGGTGAAGCGCGCGGTCGAGCCACGGGACGGTGGCTGGTGGCTGCGCGGCGACAACGACCTGGTCACCGACGACTCCCGGGCGTACGGCGTGGCCGACGTCCAGGGCCGGGTGGTGGCGCGGTGGTGGCCGCGTCCGGGACGGATCAGGGGCCGGCAGGGGTAGCCGTGGATATGACCCCGCTCACATCCTGGGAGCCGGTGCGTGGCTATGCTCGGAACGTGCCCGGGTGACCCCCGCACCGCCGCCCCGCCGGTCGCTGACCACCGCTGACCGCGCCGGCCGGTCCGTCTGCTCGACAGATCCTGGAGTCACCATGTCTGCGTCCACCCCGGACCCCGCTGATCCCGTCTTCCGGCTCCACCTCGGCGGCAAGATGGCCGTCGCCTCCACCGTGCCGCTGACCAGCCGGGAGGACCTCTCCCTCGCGTACACCCCGGGGGTCGCCCGGGTCTGCGAGGCGATCGCCGCCGACCCCGCGCTCGCCGACACCTACACCTGGGTGTCGCACACCGTCGCCGTGGTCACCGACGGTTCCGCCGTGCTCGGCCTGGGCAACATCGGCCCACGCGCCGCGCTGCCCGTGATGGAGGGCAAGGCGGTGCTGTTCAAACAGTTCGGGGGCGTGGACGCGGTACCGGTCTGCCTGGACACCCAGGACGTGGACGAGATCGTGGCGACGGTCAAGGCGCTCGCGCCCTCGTTCGGCGGCATCAACCTGGAGGACATCAGCGCGCCGCGCTGCTTCGAGGTGGAGCGCCGACTGGACGAGGCGCTCGACATCCCGGTCTTCCACGACGACCAGCACGGCACCGCGATCGTGGTGCTGGCCGCGCTGCGTAACGCGGCGACGCTGCTCAACCGTAAGCTCGGTGACCTGCGGGTCGCGGTCAGCGGCGCCGGCGCGGCCGGCGTGGCGGTGACGAAGATGCTGATCGCCGGCGGGGTCGACCCGGCCCGGGTGGTGGTCTGCGACTCGCGCGGCATCATCGGCCGGCACCGCGAGCTGACCGGCACCAAGGCCGAGCTGGCCGAGCTGACCAACGCCGAGGGCCGCCGGGGCGACGTCACCGAGGCGCTGCGCGGCGCGGACGTGCTGGTCGGCGTCTCCGGTGGGCAGATCCCGGAGGCGGCGGTGGCCGGCATGGCCCCCGGCGGCATCGTCTTCGCGCTGGCCAACCCCACGCCGGAGGTGCACCCCGAGGTGGCCGCCCGGCACGTCGCGGTGGTCGCCACCGGGCGCAGCGACTATCCCAACCAGATCAACAACGTGCTCGCCTTCCCCGGCGTGTTCCGGGGCGCGCTGGACGCCGGGGCCACCCGGGTCACCGACGGGATGAAGGTGGCCGCCGCCGACGCCATCGCGGGCGTGGTGGCCGAGTCGCTGACCGCGGACGCGATCGTGCCGTCCCCGCTGGACCCGCGCGTCGCCCCGGCGGTCGCCGACGCGGTCGCCGAAGCCGCGCGCCGCGACGGCGTCGCCCGCCGCTGAGGTGTAAGGAAGGGCCCCTTCTTATCGCATTTCGCATAGGAAGGGCCCCTTCTTAACGCCCGCTCAGCTTGTTACCGTGCCGATCATGCGTGCCGCCTATGCCTCGGCCTTCGACGCCGACAACCCGCTCGCCGCGCTCGCCGTCGGCGACCGTCCCGAGCCGGTCCACCCGCAGGACGACTGGGTCACCGTGCGGGTGCGGGCCAGCTCGCTCAACCACCACGACCTCTGGTCGCTGCGTGGCGTGGGCCTGACCGCGGACCAGCTCCCGATGATCCTCGGCTGCGACGCGGTCGGCACCGACCCGGACGGCAACGAGGTGGTCATCTACCCGGTGGTGCCCACCCCGGGCGACCCGCGCGGCGTCTCCATCCTCTCCGAGCACTTCCCCGGCACGTTCGCCGAGCTGGTCGCCGTACCCCGGATGAACCTGCTGCCGCTGCCCGACGGCCTGGCGGCGACCGACGCGGCGTGCCTGCCCACGGCCTGGCTCACCGCGTGGCGGATGCTCACCACCAAGGGCCGCGTCGCCGACGGCGAGTCGGTGCTGGTCCAGGGCGCCGGCGGGGGCGTGGCCACCGCGGCGGTCGCGCTCGCCGTCGCGCTCGGCAAGCGGGTGTACGCGACCAGCCGCGACGCCGCCAAGCGGGAGCGGATCACCGAGCTGGGCGCCACCGCGCTGGAGCCCGGCGCGCGCCTGCCGGAGCGGGTCGACGTGGTGATCGAGACGGTCGGCGCGGCCACGTTCGACCACTCGCTGAAGTCGGCCGCGCCGATGGCCCGGATCGTGGTCTCCGGCGCGACCGCCGGGCACGAGCCCACTGTCAACCTGCGCCGCGTCTTCGCCATGCAGTTGGAGATCCTCGGCACGTCCATGGGCACCCCGGACGAGCTGACCGAGCTGCTCGCGTTCTGCGCCGAGCACGGGGTCCGGCCGGTGGTGGACCGGGTGGTGCCGTTCAGCGACATCTCCGACGCGTTCACCCGGCTGCACTCCGGCGAGGTCTTCGGCAAGGTGGTCGTCGACCACACGGCGTGATGCCGGCGTGGTGAGAAGGGGCCCCTTCTCTACCGGAGACGTTAAGAAGGGGCCCCTCCTTACAGCCGGTCGTTGAGGGTGGCCAGGTTGCCTCGGGTGGCGTCGGTGGGGAGGCGGTCCTTCGCCGCGGGGTCGCCGTAGAGCGTCCAGCGCAGGAACTCGACTGTGGTGTCGGCGACCACCCGCAGCGTCTTCCCGTCCCCGAGCAGCGCCCGGCCGTGGTCACCCTTCGGCAGGCTGAGCATCGCCTTCGGCCACGGCACCGCGTCGAAGACCGCCTTGCCCGCCGCGTACGACACCACCTCGTCCGCCTCGCCGTGCACGAACAACTGCGGTGCGGCGGCGCCGGCGAACGCGGTGCCCACGCCGAGCGCCGTACCGGCGAAGACGATGCCCGCGTCCAGCCGCTCGTCCCGGCCGGTGGTGAACAGCCCGATGGTGGTCACCCCGCCGGCGCTGTGCCCGGTCGCGGCCACCCGCTCCGGGTCCAGCCGGCCGCGCAGCGGATCGCCCGCCGTCGCGTCGAGCGCGAGCACCCGGGTCAGCACGTACGACACGTCGGCCGGCTGGTTGAGCACGTCGAGCGGGTTGCCGTCGCCGCCCCGCCCGGTGTGCGGGAAGCGCGGCGCGGCCACCACGAACCCGGCCGCCGCCCAGCGCGTCAGCAACACCTGGTAGTCCTCCGGCCGGGCGCCCAGCCCGTGGCTGAACACCACCACCGGGAACCGCCCGGCCGCCGCCGGGCCGGACCGCTTCGCCGCGCCGCCGGCCGGTCCCGCCGCCGGATACCAGAGCGACACCGGCAACGGTCGATCACCGTCGCGGTTCAGCTTCAGTTGGCGTACGCCGACCGCGAAGCTCGTCGCGGGCGCCTTGCCGGCGGGTACGCGGGGGGTCGGGGTGGCACTCTTCGGGGACGTCTCGGGGGCGGGCCGCCCGGTCGGGGCGGTCGGCTCCGAGCAGCCGGCCAGACCGGCACCCAGCAGGGCAACGGCGGTGGCCAAAGCGGCGGTACGACAGCGCATGCCCTCGATTGTGCCTCGCGTCCACCGACGGACTGGCGGGTAAGGAGGGGCCCCCTGTTAACGCCTGCGGTAGAGGAGGGGCCCCCGCTTAACACCTTGGGCGGGCGGCGGGCGGCGGCCTGGGTCAGCCCGCCGGACGGTCGTCGACCGAGGCCCGGAGGCGGGCCAGGTCGGCGGCATCCTTCGCGCGGCGGGGTCGCTCCGGCATCCAGACCGGGAACATCTCCTTGAACTCGATCTGCGCGGTGACACTGATCACCGGTACGGTGAGCGACCCGACCCGGCCGGCCGGCGCGTCGAGCATCCCCGCCGGCAGGGGCGTGCCCGCCCACGGCCCGGCACCGACCACCACCCGGCCCGCGGCGTCCCGTTCCAGGTAGGCGAAGCTCAGCTCGACGTCGCCCCGGAGCAGGTCGAGCTGCTGCGCGGCCGGCATCCGCGGGTCGGCTCGCCAGCCCTGCCCGCCGAGCCGGACGGCCAACCGGTCGGCGTCGCGCCGCCAGCAGTACCAGTCGACGTCGACGTGCGGTCGGCTCACGGCCCCGAGGTGGAAGTCCATCGCCCAGCCGCCGCGCAGCCACACCTCGATGCCGTTCGCGCCGGCCAGCTCGACCACCTCGCCGATCGCGCCCAGTTGCCGCTCCACCAGCCCGTCCACCCGCCCGAACCTACCCCCGCTCCGCCCCTTCCCCTCTGTCCCCGACCGCCTCGCCCCGGTGATCAAGGAGTTGGCGTACGCGATCGCCAGCCCGGGTGACGCCAACTCCTTGGTCAACCGAGAGGTGGTCGGGAGGAGGGGAGGGACGGAGGGAGGGAGGTCAGGTGGGGAGGGCGCGGGTGGTGAACGTGGTGACGCCGGGGGCGGTGGCGTCGGCGGGGAGGCGGCGCAGCGCCGTCCGGTCGGCGTAGAGCGTCCAGCGGAGGAAGTCCGTGGTGGTCGCGAGCACCTCGGTGAAGCCGGGGCGGCCCGGGTTCAGGTACTCGCCGTGGCCCTGACCGGGCAGGCTGAGGAAGGCGGCCGGCCCGAGACAGCGGGCGTACGCGGCCCGGCCGATCGACTCCGGCACGATCCGGTCGGCGGCGCCGTGCACGAACAGCATCGGCGTCGACGGTCGCGCGATGCCGGCGACCGGCCGGCCACCGGCGATCACGATCCCGGCCCGCAGCGGGGACCGTCGCCCGGGGACGAACATGCCGAGCGTGGTGTGGCCACCGGCCGAGTGCCCGGCGGCGGCGAACCGGTCCACGGCCAGGTGCGCGCCGAGCGTGTCGCCGGGGCGGGCGCCCAGGCGGACCAGGTGACGGACCAGTCGCCGGGCGTCGGCCGGCTGGTTGCGGACGTCGTCGCGGGCGAAGGCGCGGGCGCGCAGGCTGGTACGGGGGTAGGTGGGTGCCGCCACCACGAAACCGGCGGCGGCCCAGCGGGTGGTCAGCCGCGCGTGCAGCGCGGGCAGGCTGCGCAGTCCGTGGCTGAAGACGACCACCGGGAACCGCCCGGCGGCCACCGGCGCCCGCGTCCGGACCATCGGCCCGGCCTCCGTACCGGGGCTCGGTGGAACGGCTCCCCGGCCCCGCCCGGAGGGGTCGGGGGAGCGTGCTCCGGAAGAGTCGAGGGAGTGCGGTCCGGGCGAGTGCGGTCCGGGGGAGCGCGGCCTCGGGGTGTCGGCGGGGTGCGGCGTGGCGGGGAGGGCGGTGACCGGCTCGGGGAAGGTGGCCGGCTCGGGGAAGGTGACCGGGTCGGGGAAGGTGGCCGGGTCCACCGGGTACCAGACGGTGACCGGCAGGGGACGAGGGCCGTCCGGGTCGATGGTGAACTGCCGCACCCCCACCGCGTACGGGTGCTCCGGCGCGGTCCGGACGCCGGCCGGGACCGGGCCGGTGGTGGCGACCGCCGACCCGCAGCCGGCCAGCAGCGCCGTCGTCAACACGGCCACCAGCCGCCGCCCCGTCATGCCTGCACGGTAGGCAGCCGAGCGGGCCGACCGCGCCCGCCGTCCGGGCGGCTGCCCCCGCCACCCGGCCGGGCCGCGCCTCCACCACCCGGCCGGGCCACGCCTCCACCACCCGGCCGGGCCACGCCTCCACCACCCGGCCGGGTTTGCCCGTCCCGGCTGCCCGGGCAGGCCGACTCCGGCCCGGCGGGACACGGGTGGGCGGTGGGCTTCGCTAGGGTCACCCGCATGGCTGAGAACTACACCGACCCCAGCGGCAACACCGCGCAGTTCCGCGCCTTCGTGGACACGCCCGAGCCGGCCGCGGCGGCACCCGCGCCGTCCCGGTTGCCGTTGATCGCCGGTCTCGCCGTCGCCGCCGTGGTGGTCGTCGCCCTGGTCGCCTGGGTCGCCCTGGGCTGACCCGGCCCCACAGCCGGTGAGCCGTGGCGCTGGTCCACGCCGGCACGCCGTGGCGCTGACCGCGCCAGGATGCCTGTGCGTGACGCCTGACGCGCAGGGATGCCTGCGTGGCGTCGGACGCGGCGGGAGGTCGGCGTGGGGTCGGACGTGCCGGGACGAGGGCACCTCGGCGCGGTGGCGCCGACCGTGATCAGGCGGCGAGCACCTCGCGGGTCTCCCGGGCGATCTCCCGCTCCTCGTCGGTGCCCACCACGAGCACCGTGACCTCGGCACCGGTCGGCGAGATCAGCCGGTCACCGGTGCCGTCGTTGCGGGCCGGGTCGACGGCTATGCCGAGCCGCTCCAGGCCGGCCAGCGACGCGGCCCGCACGCCGGCGGCGTGCTCGCCGACCCCGGCGGTGAACGCGATCGCGTCGACGCGCCCGAGCAGCGCGTAGTACGCGCCCACGTAGCCGGTGATCCGCCGGCAGTAGACGTCGAACGCCAGCGCCGCGGCCGGGTCGTCGGCGTCCCGGCGGGCCAGCACCTCCCGCATGTCGTTGACACCGGTCAGGCCGAGCAGGCCGCTGCGGTGGTTGAGCAGGTCGTCGATCTCGTCCACGCCCATCCCCGCCTCGCGGCGCAGGTGGAAGATGACTGTCGGGTCGAGGTCGCCGCTGCGGGTGCCCATTACCAGCCCCTCCAGCGGGGACATGCCCATCGAGGTGGCCACGCTGCGACCGCCCCGCACCGCGCACGCGCTCGCCCCGTTGCCCAGGTGCAGCGTGATGGTGTTCAGCTCGGCGTACGGCCGGTCGAGCAGTTCGGCGGCCCGTCGCGACACGTACGCGTGCGAGGTGCCGTGGAAACCGTAGCGGCGCACGTCGTACCGCTCGGCGGTGGCCCGGTCGATCGCGTACGTGGCGGCGGCCTCGGGGAGCGTGTGGTGGAACGCGGTGTCGAAGACGGCCACCTGCGGGGTGTCCGGCAGCGCCTCCCGGGCGACCCGGATGCCGGCCAGGTTGGCCGGGTTGTGCAGCGGGGCCAGCGGGACGAGGTCCTCGATCCCGGCGACGACCGCGTCGTCGATCAGCACCGGGGCGCTGAACCGCTGTCCGCCGTGCACCACCCGGTGCCCGACGCCGGCCAGCCCGCCGAGGTCGAGCCGCTCGATGATCTCCCGGACCGCGCTCTCGTGGTCGGCCGGCCCGCCGCCCGGCTCGCCGACCCGCTCCACGGTGCCCTTGTCGAGCACTTCGTCGCCGTCGTACAGCCGGTACTTGACCGACGAGGATCCGCTGTTGAGGACCAGGATGCGGCTCATTCCGACGCCTCCGTGGCGGCCTGGATGGCGGTGATCGCCACCGTGTTGACGATGTCCGGCACGGTCGCGCCCCGGGACAGGTCGTTGACCGGCCGGCGCAGGCCCTGCATGACCGGGCCGACCGCCACCGCGCCGGCCGAGCGCTGCACCGCCTTGTACGTGTTGTTGCCGGTGTTCAGGTCCGGGAAGATGAACACCGTGGCCCGGCCCGCCACCGGGCTGTCCGGCAGCTTGGTGGCGGCCACCTGCGGGTCGATCGCCGCGTCGTACTGGATCGGCCCCTCGACCAGCAGTTCCGGCCGGCGTTTCCGGACCAGCTCGGTGGCCGCCGCGACCTTCTCCACGTCCGCGCCCGCGCCGGAGCTGCCGGTGGAGTACGACAGCATGGCCACCCGCGGCTCGATGCCGAACCGGGCCGCGGTGTCGGCGGAGGAAATGGCGATGTCGGCGAGCTGGGCGGCGTCCGGGTCGGGGTTGACCGCGCAGTCGCCGTAGACCAGCACGCGGTCGGCGAGCAGCATGAAGAAGACGCTTGACGCGACCGAGACGCCGGGCACGGTCCGGATGATCTCGAAGGCCGGGCGGATGGTGGCGGCCGTGGTGTGGGTGGCGCCGGAGACCATCCCGTCGGCGCGGCCGGCCTGCACCATCATGGTGCCGAAGTAGTTGGGCTGCGCCACGATGTCGTGCGCCAGCTCCGGCGTCATGCCGCGGTGGGCGCGCAGCTTCGCGTACGCGGCGGCGAACTCGTCGCGCCACTCGCTGGTCGCCGGGTCGACGAGCTGCGCGTCACCGACGTCGACGCCCAGCTCGCGGGTCCGCCGGGCGATCTCGTCCGGCCGCCCGAGCAGCGTCAGCTCGGCGACGCCGCGGCGCAGCAGCACCTCCGCCGCGCGCAGGATGCGCTCCTCGGCGCCCTCGGGTAGCACCAACCGGCGGCGTCGGGCCCGCGCCCGGTCGATGAGGTCGTTCTCGAACATCAGCGGGGTGACCCGCGCGGAGCGGGTGACCCGGAGCCGGGCGGCCAGGTCGTCGGTGTCCACGCAGCGCTCGAACGCGCCCAGGGCCGCCTCGACCTTGCGCGGGTTGGCGGTGCTGGGGCGGCCTTCGATCCGGCTGGACGCCTCGACCGTGTCGTAGCTGTCGCTGGTCACCGACAGCACCGCCAGCCCGGTGTTCATCCGCTCGACCAGCCGCATGGCGCGCGGGTCGGGCTGCTCGCCGAGCGTGAGCACCAGCCCGGCCAGCGACACCTGCCCGGCCACGTGGGCGGCGCCGGCGGCGACCAGCAGGTCGGCCCGGTCGCCCGGGGTGATCACCAGCGCGCCGTCGGTGAGGTGGTCCAGCAGCGTCGGCACGTGCGCCGCCCCGACCACGTAGTCGAGCACGTCGCGGTCCAGCGCGGCCCGGTCGCCGGCGAGCCGGGTGGCGCCGAGCGCGGTCGCCACCTCGGCCACCGTCGGGGCGGACACGGTCGGCACCTCCGGGATCGCGTACGCGGGGACCGGCAGCTCGGGCAGCGTCAGCGGGCCGGGCACCCGGTTGGCGACCACCGCCACCACCGTCGCGCCGAGGTCGGCCAGATCGTGGTACGCGCCGCGCATCGCCGCCGCGGTGGCCTCGGGCGGCTGGTCGAACCCGTCCACCACGGGCACCACGACGCTGCCGAACTCGATCGCCAGGCGGGCGTTGAAGGCCAGCTCGCGGGGGCCGGCGCCGTCCCCGTCGGCGAAGTCGCTGCCGACCACCACGACGGCGGGGCAGCGCCGCTCCACCTCGCGGTAGCGGGCCACGATCGCCGAGATCAGCTCCTCCCGCCGGCCGTTCGTGACCAGCGCGGTGGCTTCGGCGTACGTCGCGCCGTGCAGCTCGTCGACGGGCAGTTCCACCCGGTAGCGCTCGGTGAGCAGGGCCAGGATCGGGTCCGGGGTGTCCCCGCCGGCGACCAGCGGCCGGAACGCGCCGATCCGCTCGACCTGCCGGGACAGCAGCTCGGCCAGGCCGAGCGCCACCGTCGACTTTCCTCCGCCGGACCCCACGCCGGTCAGGTACACGCTGCGCGCCACGACCTCACGCTACAAGATCGCCCATCCCCCCGCCCGGGTCCTTGTCCCCCCGTCTCCCCCTCCCGCCGATCTTGCGGTTGCGGCCCCTCGTGCGACCGGAAAGCGGCTTCTGCCGGGGCGGCAACTGCAAGATCGCGTGAGGTGGGGGCGGGGGTGGGGGTGGGGGTCTGTTGTGGCTGGTCAGGGTGGGGGTGGGGGAGAAGATGGGGTCTTTTCGTGTGCCGGCGTGGTCGTTCGGGGCTCGGGGACGTCGGGGCCGCCGGCCGGCTCGGCGGCGCGCAGCAGCGCGTCGCTCTTCGCCACCCAGGCCGCGCCGAAGGCGAAGACGGCGAGCGTCTCGCACCACAGCACCGGTTTGAGCGTGTGTCGGACGTCGGCCGGGAGCCGCGTACTGGCCAGCGCGAGCGCGACGGCGAGCAGGATGAGCCCGCCGCAGGCCCGGTAGAAGACCTGCGCCGCGGGCCGGGGCGGCATCCCGGCCCGGTCCGGGCGGACGAAGAGGACCAGGCAGAAAACCGCGAGCAGGACGAAGAGCCCGGCGGCGGCGACCTGGTGCACCACGCCGGCCGTCCGGTCGACGCCGTCGACAGTGGCGGCCGGCACGCCCGTCGCGGTGGGGAAGAGGGCCACCACGATCGCCAGTACGCCGGCGCAGGTGCCCAGCAGGTCCTCCGGCCGGCGGTACCGGTAGCTGATCAGGAAGACGCCGACGGCGCACATCGCGCCGACGAAGACGTCCCGCATCTCGGAGTGGTAGTACCCGCTGAGCGAGTCCAGCAGGGTGAGGCGCCGGGTGGCGGCGACGTGGCCGACCACCAGCACGACCGGCAGCGCGAGGCCCACCGATCCGATGCCGAGGCGCAGGTGGCGTACGGTCACCGCGTCCTGCGGTGGCCTGCGGTTCCCGGGTTCCATACCTCAACAGTGGACGTCACGCAGCGGCACTAGTCAAACGCGAACCGTCACTCGTCGTCCTCGTCGTCCAGGCGGGCCAGCCAGGTGGCGAACCGCTCGACCGGCGTTTCGAACTCCGGGTTCAGGTCGACGAAGTCGCGCAGGCGCTCGCCCAGCCACTCCAGGCTGACCTGCTCGTCGCCCCGACGCTCGACCAGCTCCTCGATGCCACGGTCGGTGAAGTACACGGTCGTCCTCTCGTCGTACGGCAGCGGCCCGCCCCGGTGGAGGGACGGGCCGCTGCGTCGGGTGTCACGGGCGGGGCAGGGCCGCCTCGATCAGCGCGTTCTGCTCGACCTCGTGCATCTTCGCCGAGCCGACCGCCGGGGCGGCGGCGGACGGCCGGGAGATGCGGCGCAGCCGGACCTCGGGCAGGTGCTCCAGCAGGTTGAGCGCCACGAACGACCAGGCGCCCTGGTTGGCCGGCTCCTCCTGGACCCAGGCGAAGTCCTCCGCGTTCGGGTACTGCGCGAGCGCGGCCCGGACCTCCTCGACCGGCAGCGGGTAGAGCTGCTCCATCCGGAGGATCACGGTGTCGGTGACGCCGCGCTCCTGCCGGGCCTGGAACAGGTCGTAGTAGACCTTGCCCGAGCAGAGCAGCACGCGCTTGACCTGCTCCGGCGCCGGGGCGGCGGTGTCGGCCAGCACGGGCTGGAACGTGCCGGTGGTGAAGTCCTCCACCGGCGACACGCAGAGCTTGTGCCGCAGCAGCGACTTCGGCGTGAACACCACGAGCGGCTTGCGCTTGGGCGACAGCGCCTGCCGGCGCAGCAGGTGGAAGTAGCTCGCCGGGGTGGTCGGGATGGCCACCCGCATGTTGTCCTCGGCGCAGAGCTGGAGGAAGCGCTCCGGGCGGCCGGAGGTGTGGTCCGGCCCCTGGCCCTCGTGGCCGTGCGGCAGCAGCAGGGTGACCGCGGAGCGCTGGCCCCACTTCACCTCGCCGGAGGAGATGAACTCGTCGATCACCGACTGGGCGCCGTTGACGAAGTCACCGAACTGGGCCTCCCAGGCCACCAGCGCGTTGACGTTCTCCACCGAGTAGCCGTACTCGAAGCCCATCGCGGCGTACTCGGAGAGCAGCGAGTCGTGCACGAAGAAGCGGGACCGCTCGCCGTCGGCGGTGAACGTCTTCAGCGGCAGGTAGTCGTCGCCGGTGCGGGCGTCGACGATCGAGGCGTGCCGCTGGACGAACGTGCCGCGACGCGAGTCCTGCCCGGCGAGCCGGACGGTGACGCCGTCGTGCAGCAGCGCGCCGAACGCGATGATCTCGCCGAAGCCCCAGTCGATGTTGCCCTCGACGGACATCTTCCGGCGCCGCTCCAGGAGCTGCTGGATGCGCTTGTGCGGGGTGAAGCCCTCCGGCAGGTTGACGTGCGCCTCGCCGATCGCCTTGACCACGGAGGCGTCGGTCGCGGTGTCGACCTGCGGCTCCGGCTCCTCCTCCCGCTTCGGGCGGCTGAGCTGGCGCGGCGTGGTGGCCGCGTCCCGGGTGGCCTTGAAGACGCGTTCGAGCTGCGCCTGGTAGTCCCGCAGCAGCTCCTCGGCATCCTCCACGGTGATGTCACCGCGCCCGATCAGCTCCTCGGTGTAGAGCTTCCGGACCGACCGCTTCGAGTCAATGATCTTGTACATCTGCGGGTTGGACATCGACGGGTCGTCGCCCTCGTTGTGCCCGCGCCGGCGGTAGCAGACCAGGTCGATCACGACGTCCTTGTTGAACGCCTGCCGGTACTCGAAGGCCAGCCGGGCGACCCGGACCACGGCCTCGGGGTCGTCGCCGTTGACGTGGAAGATCGGCGCCTGGATCATCCGGGCCACGTCGGTGCTGTAGAGGCTGGACCGGCTGTACTCCGGGGCGGTGGTGAAGCCGACCTGGTTGTTGACCACCACGTGCACGGTGCCGCCGGTGCGGTAGCCGCGCAGCTGGGACAGGTTCAGCGTCTCGGCGACCACGCCCTGGCCGGCGAAGGCGGCGTCCCCGTGCACCGCCAGCGGCAGCACGGTGTACCCCTCCAGCTTGAGGTCGATCCGGTCCTGCTTGGCCCGGACGATGCCCTCCAGCACCGGGTCGACGGCCTCCAGGTGCGACGGGTTCGCCACCACCGACACCTTGACCGCGTGGTCGCCGTCCGGCGTGGTGAACTTGCCGTTCTGGCCGAGGTGGTACTTCACGTCGCCGGAGCCCTGCGTGGACCGCGGGTCGAGGTGCCCCTCGAACTCGGAGAAGATCTTCTCGTACGGCTTGCCGACGATGTTGGCCAGCACGTTGAGCCGGCCGCGGTGGGCCATGCCGATGACGACCTCGTCCAGCCCGGCCTCGGCGGAGGACTCCAGCACCTCACCGAGCAGCGGGATCAGCGACTCGCCGCCCTCCAGCGAGAAGCGCTTCTGGCCGACGTACTTCGTCTGGAGGAACGTCTCGAACGCCTCGGCCGCGTTGAGCCGGTTGAGCACGTGCTTCTGCTCGTCGGAGCTGGGCTTCTCGTACTTGCGCTCGACCCGCTCCTGGATCCAGCGCCGCTCCTCCGGGTCCTGGATGTGCATGTACTCGATGCCGACCCGGCGGCAGTAGGAGTCCCGCAGCACGCCGAGGATCGAACGCAGCTTCATCCGCTGCTTGCCGGCGAAACCGTTGACCGGGAAGACGCGGTCCAGGTCCCACAGCGTGAGCCCGTGCTGGAGCACGTCCAGGTCCGGGTGCTTGCGGATCTTGAACTCGAGCGGGTCGGTGTCGGCCATCAGGTGACCGCGCACCCGGTACGCGTGGATCAGCTCGTGCACCCGCGCGGTCTTGTTGATCTGGCCTTCACTGTCGACGGCCACGTCGCGCATCCAGCGCACCGGCTCGTACGGGATGCGCAGCGAGGTGAAGATCTCGTCGTAGAAGCCGTGCTCACCGAGCAGCAGCTCGTGCATCACCTTCAGGAACTCGCCGGACTGTGCGCCCTGGATGATGCGGTGGTCGTACGTGCTGGTCAGCGTGATGACCTTGCTGACCGCGTTCTCGGCCAGGGTGGCCTCGCTCATGCCCTGGTACGGGGCCGGGTACTCCATCGCGCCGACGCCGATGATGGCGCTCTGCCCCTGCATCAGGCGCGGGATCGAGTGCACCGTGCCGATGCCGCCCGGGTTGGTCAGCGAGATGGTGGTGCCGGAGTAGTCCTCCATGGTCAGCTCGTTGCGGCGGGCGCGCCGGACCACGTCCTCGTACGCCTGCCAGAACTGCCGGAAGTCCATCTGCTCGCAGCCCTTGATGGACGGCACCACCAGGTTGCGGGAGCCGTCCGGCTTGGCCAGGTCGATGGCGATGCCCAGGTTGACGTGCTCCGGCCGGAGCATCGCCGGCTTGCCGTCGACCTCGACGAAGGAGTTGTTCATCTCCGGGTGCTCGATCAGCGCCCGGACCATCGCGTACCCGATGAGGTGGGTGAAGCTGACCTTGCCACCGCGGCCACGGGCCAGGTGGTTGTTGATCACGATGCGGTTGTCGACGACCAGCTTCGCCGGGACCGCGCGCACGCTGGTGGCGGTCGGGACGGCGAGCGACGCGTCCATGTTCTGGACGATCTTGGCGGCGACGCCCCGCAGCGGGGTGGTGCCGGCGGCGCTCGCGGCCGGCGCCTTGGCGGCGGCCGGCTTCGCCGGGGCGGCCTTCTTCGCCGGGGCCGGCTCGGGCGCCTTCGCCGCCGGCTTGGCGGCGGG
Organism: Micromonospora sp. NPDC049201; assembly: GCF_055586805.1. Taxonomy (NCBI): domain Bacteria; kingdom Bacillati; phylum Actinomycetota; class Actinomycetes; order Micromonosporales; family Micromonosporaceae; genus Micromonospora; species Micromonospora sp. NPDC049201. The sequence continues at coordinate 110,861 of NZ_JBVJHM010000012.1, forward strand.
CTTCGCCGGCGCGGGCTCGGCCTTGACGGGGGCCGGCTGCTCGGTGACCGTGGCGACGGCCTCCTGCTGCTCGGCGGGCTCCGGCCGGGCGGCCGGCTTGGCGGCGGGTTTGGCCTGGCCGTCCGGGCGCGGGGTCGCCGCGCCCGGCGCCGGCCGGTAGTCGGCGAAGAAGTCGTGCCAGGCCGAGTCGACGCTCGACGGGTCGGCGAGGTAGCGCTGGTACATCTCCTCGACGATCCACTCGTTCGGGCCGAAACCCGCCAGTGGGTTCTCCTGCGATGTCTGCTGGGTCGACACGGCCGCTAATCGCCTCTTTCACGCGGTTGTGAATGTCACGCGGTGGGGCCCCGTGCCCGGCACTCCGGCGCACAGGGGACGGATCCCAGGCTACGCCGTGCGATTGCCACCGGCATTCTCGCCTCCGGCTGGTGGCCCGTTTCACAGAAGATGCCAGAAGTTCGGCAAACGCTGCGTGTCGTTCCGACTCCTGCTAGACGACGACGGTCCCGGCCGGTGACACGGGGTCACCAGCCGGGGCCGAATCCGAACGACGGGTCAGGAAACGACGGGTCAGGAGATGTCGCGCCGCCGGATGGTCAGCACGCCGATCACGCCGGTCACCACCGCGTACCCGATCAGCACCGCCGCGCCCGCCCACTGCGGCGGGTTGCCCGGGATGTCCGTGTCGCCGCCCACCATCAGGCTGGACGCCAGCGACGGGACCAGAAGCTGAAGCTTGCTGATCCAATCGCCGAACCGCTCCGCCAGCAGGCCGATCGCGATCGCCGCGCCGATGGTGCCGCCCAGGTAGAGCAGGATGCCGGTCACGGTCGCGCCGATCTGGCTGCGGATCAGCACGCCGAGCCCGACGCCGAGCACGGACCACAGCAGGTAGGCCAGCCCGTTGAGCGCGATCGCGCGCCAGACCACGCCGCTGCCGAGTTGCGAGTCGACGTCCACCGCGTTCAGGATCAACGGCGCGAAGATCAGGTTGAGCGCCGTGGTGACGACCCAGAACAGCAGCGCCAGCACGCCGGCCGCGGCCAGCTTGGCCAGCATCACCGCGGTGCGGTGCGGCGCGGTGAGGAACGTGGTGGTCACCGTCTGGTGGAAGAACTCGCTGGTCACCACCACGATGCCGAGCAGCATCACGATGAGCAGCCCGAAGAACTGGCCGTTGGTGTAGAGGTTGGCGGCCAGGTTGTCGGCCGCCCCGGCCGCCTGGAGCTGGTCGGCCTGCTCACCGGCGGTCTCGCCAAAGTTCCCGCTGGTCAAGGCGTCGGTCTGCAGGTAGTTGAAGAACAGCGCGAGCCCCCACAGCGGGAGCGTGATCAACCCGAAGATCCACCAGGTGCTGGTGGTACGGATCTTGAGCAGTTCGGATCGGACCAGCGTCATCGGATCTCCGCCTTTCCGGCCGTCAGCTCCAGGAAGACCCCTTCGAGGTCGGGACGTTCGGTGGTCAGCTCGTGCAGCTCCACCTTCGCGGCCAGCGCGATCCGGCCCACGGTCGGCGCGTCCACGCCGCTGACCAGCAGCGCGCCGTTCGGGTCGGCGTCGACCGTGGCGGACTGCTCGCGCAGCGCCGCGGCCAGCTCGTCCGCCTGCGGGGTGCGCACCCGGATCCGGGCGCCGTGCGTCATCGAGCCCATCACCTGTTCGACCGGACCCTGCCGGACCAGCTTGCCGGCCGCGATGATCACCACGTCGTCGGCGAGGAGCTGCATCTCGGAGAGCAGGTGGCTGGAGACCAGCACCGTGCGGCCCTCGGCGGCCAGGCCCTTGAGGAAGCCCCGCATCCAGCGGATGCCCTCCGGGTCCAGGCCGTTGGCCGGCTCGTCCAGGATCAGCACCTGCGGGTTGCCGAGCATCGCGGCGGCGATCCCGAGCCGCTGCTTCATGCCCAGCGAGTAGCCCTTGAACTTGCGCTTCGCCGCCGGAGAGAGCCCGACCAGGGCCAACGCCTCGTCCGCCCGCGACTTCGGCAGGCCGGCCGCCGCGCAGATCACCCGCAGGTGGTTGATGCCGGTGCGGCCCTTGTGCGCGCTGGACGCCTCCAGCACCGCGCCGACCGTACGCAGCGGGTCGGTCAGGTCGGCGTACCGGTGGCCGCCGATGGTGGCCGTGCCGGCGGTCGGCGTGACCAGGTTGAGCAACATGCGCAGCGTGGTCGTCTTACCGGCGCCGTTCGGGCCGAGGAAGCCGGTGACCCGACCCGCCTCGACCGTGAACGACAGGTTGTCGACCGCGCGGACGTTCTTGTACTGCTTGGTCAAGCCGGACACGATGATCTGGCCGGTCGCGGCACTGGGGCGTGGCTGCCCGTCGGACATCATTCTCCTCTCCTGCCCCGGCGCGCTGGACGCACGCCGGTGGGACGCCGTTGCGGAGGCGCCCCGCTCAGCCTTCCAACCCGGTGCAACCGGGTCAATCAGGCGGGATGTGTACGCGCCGTCCTCCTCAAGGAGGAGATCAGCCGGCCGGGAGCGCGATCCAGGTGGCGCGCGCCCGGCCGAGCAGCGCGCCGTCCGGACCGTACAGGCTGGTGTGCACCTCGGCCTTCCGCCCCTCGCCGCCGACCGCGAGCCCGGTCACCACGCACGCGTCGCCGGGCCGGGGCAGCGCGGTGACCTGCGCGGCGATCCGGCCCAGCACGTACGGGCGGCCGGCGGAGAGCACCGCCCAGCCGCCCGGGCAGTCAAGCGCCGCCCAGACCGTCGCGGGCACCACGTCGGCCGGGGCGCGGAACGGCGCGGCGGTCCGCCCGTCCGGCAGCCGGCCGGGAAAGATCCGCAGGCCGTCCGGGTGGTCCGGGCCGCAGACGTAGCAGCGGGGAAACGGGTGGTCCACCAGACCGGGGTACGCCCGCGCGGCGGCCTCGGCCGTGGCCGGGTCCACCGGCGGCACCACCGCGTCCACCGGCTCGACCCGGCGTACCTCGGCGACCAGCCGGCCCGCCGGGTCGTGGATGCCGCCGTCGGCGGCGGTCAGCGGCGTGTCCAGCGGCGGCGGCCGGCGCAGGGTGACCTGCACCGGCCCCCGGTCGTCGATCAGCGCGGCGAAGATCCCGGCGCTCCAGCCGCCGTTGCCGGAACCGTCCGGGCCGTGGAAACGGGCCTCGACCAGCACGTGCACCTCCGGATGATGGTCCGCCGGCGTCGTCGCCGGTGGTCGCCCGGCAGCCTCGCACACCCGCCGGCCCGGGTCCGCACGCCGCCGCCGACCGGCGTTCACCGGATCGACACCCCTCACCCCGGGTCCGGCAACCCGTAGCCCCTACACAGGACCCATGGCTGTTCTGCACGCCGCTGGCGCACCCATCACGACCAGCGGTTACACCCTGCTGATCGCCGACGACCCGACCCTGGTCGCCGCCGCGCAACGGCTGCGCCACGAGGTGTTCGCCGGCGAACTCGGCGCCACCCTGCCGCCCGACGCGGCCGGGCTCGACACCGACGGGTTCGACGCCCACTGCGACCACCTGGTGGTGCTGCGCGAGGACACCGGCGAGGTGGTCGGCACCTACCGTCTGCTGCCGCCCGGCCGCACGGACCGCCGGTACGCCGACGGCGAGTTCGACCTGACCCCACTGGCCCCGCTGCGCGACGACCTGGTCGAGGCGGGCCGCTCCTGCGTACATCCCGACCACCGCACCGGGGCCGTGATCAACCTGATGTGGGCCGGCATCTGCCGCTACCTGCACCTGCGCGGCTCCCGCTGGCTGGGCGGCTGCGCCTCGGTGCCGGTCGCCGACGGTGGGACCGCCGCCGCCGAGGTGTGGGCGCAGGTCACCGAGCGTCACCTCGCCCCGCCGCCGCTGCGGGTGACCCCGCGCCGGCCCTGGTTCGCCGAGGCGCCGGCGGCACCCGCGCCGGCGGCGCTCACCCCGGCCGAGCGGCGGGCGCTGGTCCCGCCGCTGCTCCGCGGCTACCTGCGGCTCGGTGCCTGGATCGGCGGCGAGCCGGCGTACGACCCGGACTTCGGCTGCGCCGACTTCTACGTGCTCTTCTCGCTGGACCGGATGAACCCGCGTCACCTGCGGCACTTCCTCGGCGAGGTGGCGTCGTGACACCGCTCGGCGGGGACCTGTGGCGCCCCGCGTCCGGCTGCGGGCCGCGGTGCCTGCCCCACGCCGCCCCGGACGTCTCCGCGCTCCGCCGGGTCGGCCGGCTGCTCGGCGTACTCGGCATGCTCGTGGTGGGGGCCGGCCTCGCCGCGCTGCTGCCGCTGCTGCCGGCGGCCGACCGACGGGCCGCGCTGCGCGCCTGGGCCCGTACGACGCTGCGCGCCCTCGGCGTGCGGCTGGTGGTCCGGGGCCGGCCGCCGCGCCGCCGCGCCCTGCTGGTCGCCAACCACGTCTCCTGGCTGGACGTTCTCGCCGTGCTCGCGGTGTCACCGGCCCGGATGCTGGCCAAGCGGGAGGTGCGACGCTGGCCGGTGCTGGGTGCGTTGGCCGCGGCGGCCGGCACGCTCTTCGTGGACCGGTCCCGTCCGCGCGCGTTGCCGGTCACCGTTGCCCGGGTGGCCGACGCGCTGCGCGCCGGGCATCCGGTGGTGGTGTTCCCGGAGGGCACCACCTGGTGCGGCGCGCCGTCCGGCTGCCGCCCGACGCGCGGCTTCCGGCCGGCGATGTTCGAGGCCGCGGTGGTCGCCGGGGCGCCGGTGGTGCCACTGGGCATCGGCTACCGGCACGCCGGTGACGCGAGCACGCTGCCCGCCTTCCTCGGCGCGGAGACGCTCTGGGCGTCGCTGCGGCGGGTGCTGGCGGCCCGGGACCTGACCGTGTCGGTGACCGTGGCCGCCGCGCTGCACCCGGCCGACGGGGCGGACCGGCGGCTGCTGGCCCGCGCCGCCGAGGCCGCCATCCGTCCGGCCCCGCCCCGACGCTCCCCGGTCCCGGTGGTGTCCCCGGTCCCGTCCCTGGTCGGTCTGGCCGCCTGAACAGCCCGTCACCGACCGGCGGATGGGGTCGGGGACGCGACACAGTCTTGTTCAGTCGCGATGTATCGCGTTATGCTTCTCCCGTCACTCGACGTGTCGTCCGGCACGTCGGCGAGGGGAGGACGCCATGGCGAGTTGGACGGTCGACAGTCCGCGCCGGCTCACGCTCGACGAGCCGGTCACCCGGCTGGACGTGCGGCTGGTCAGCGGCCGGCTCAACGTGGTCGCCACCGACGGCCCGGCCCGGGTCGACGTCACCCGGATCAGCCGCCGGCCGATCGTGGTCGAGCTGCGCGACGGTCGGCTGACCGTCCGGCACGAGCGGATGCCCCGCTGGCCGGGCGTGCTCTGGTGGCTCGGTCAGCTCCGCCGCCGGTTCCGCGCCGAGGTGTCGGTCGCCGTGCCGGCCCAGGCGCTCGCCGACCTGCACCTGATCGACGGCGCGCTGGTCGCCTCCGGGCTGCGCCGGGACACCCGGGTCGACGTCACCTCGGGCCAGGTCACCCTGATGGGGCTGCGCGGACGCACCACCGCCAAGGTGGTCTCCGGTCCGGTGGAGGCGCTCGGCATCGGCGGCGAACTCGACCTGGAGACGGTCTCCGGGGAGCTGATCCTGGCCGACAGCGCGCCCGAACGGGTGCGGGCCCACGCGGTCTCCGGCTCGATCACCTGCGACCTGGACAACCCGCGGGGCAGTGAGATCCGGCTCAGCGCCATCTCCGGCAGCATCACCGTCCGGGTCCGCGAGGACAGCGACCTCAGCGTGCACCTGCACACCACCTCCGGCCGGATCACCAGTGGCTTTCCGCAGATCTGCGGCGGCCAGCACGGGTTCGGCGCGGTCAAGGACAGCCACGGCGTGCTGGGCGGGGGCGCGGGTAAGCTCTGGGCGTCCGCGACGTCCGGCAGCATCTCGCTGCTGGCCCGCCCGGTGGCGGATGTCGACGACGTGGAGGACCTGCCGTGACCGCCGTGTTCACCCACGGGCGGCTCCGGCTCTACCTGCTCAAGCTCCTCGACGACGGGCCGAAGCACGGCTACGAGCTGATCCGCCTGCTGGAGGAGCGGTTCCTCGGCCTGTACGCGCCCAGCGCCGGCACCATCTACCCCCGCCTGCAACGGCTGGAGGTGGAGGAGTTGGTCACGCACACCGCGGTGGGCGGGCGCAAGGTCTACGAGATCACCGAGGCGGGCCGCACCGAGCTGCGCCAACGCGCCGACGAGCTGGCCACGCTGGAGGCCGACATCAGCGCCTCCGTCGAGGACCTCTCCGCGCTGGCCGGGGAGATCCGCACCGAGGTACGCGGCTCGGTGCGCGACCTGAAGCGGGAGCTGCGCGAGGTGACCCGGCAGACCCGGCAGGGCCGTTGGACGCCGCCACCGGCCACCCGGCCCGGCGACCACGACGGCGCGGCCCGACCGGCGGAGGCGCCGCTGCTCGTCGAGTTCGACGAGCGGCTGGCCGCGTTCACCGTCGAGGTCGGCGCGCTCGTGCGGGCCGGGCGGCTCAGCGACAACCAGCTCCGGACCGCGATCCGGCTGCTCGACGGCGCGCTCGACGGGCTGCGGCGACTGCTCCGCTGAGCTCACAGGTTGTTTCCAGCCGCCACCCAGCGCGACCGCAGCCGGAGCACGGATGATGGGGCCATGGCGGCTACCCACACCGAGGCTCGACTGCTCGTCGTCGAGGACGATCCCAACATCCTCGAACTGCTCTCCGCGAGCCTGCGCTTCGCGGGCTTCGACGTGGCGACCGCGACCAGCGGCAGCGCGGCGCTGCACGCCGCCAAGGACCACCGGCCCGACCTGGTCGTGCTCGACGTGATGCTGCCCGACCTCGACGGCTTCGAGGTCATCCGGATGCTCCGCGAGGGCGGTACGCGTACCCCGGTGGTGTTCCTGACCGCGCGGGACGCCACCGACGACAAGATCCGCGGGCTGACGCTCGGCGGCGACGACTACGTCACGAAGCCGTTCAGCCTGGAGGAGCTGACCGCCCGCATCCGGGCCGTGCTGCGGCGCACCGCGACCGGCGAGCAGGCGCCGTCCCGGCTCACGTTCGCCGACCTGGAGCTGGACGAGGAGACCCACGAGGTGCACCGGGCCGGCCAGCGGGTGCAGCTCTCGCCGACCGAGTTCAAGCTGCTGCGCTACCTGATGCTCAACGCCAACCGGGTGCTCAGCAAGGCGCAGATCCTCGACCACGTCTGGAACTACGACTTCCGCGGCGACGACAACATCGTCGAGTCGTACATCTCCTACCTGCGCCGCAAGGTCGACAACACCCAGCCCCGGCTGATCCACACGCTGCGTGGGGTGGGGTACGTGCTGCGCAAGCCGGCGGCGTGAGCGCCGTCCACGACGCGAAGGGCTGGCTGCGCGGGATCCCGCTCCGGCTCAAGCTGGTCACCGCCGTGCTCGCGCTGGTCGCCGGCGCCCTGCTCGTGATCAGCGTCTCCACCGCGTACTTCCTGCACAACTATCTGGTGGGCCGGATCGACGGTGAGCTGAACGACCAACTCGACCGTGGTGTGACGGTCAGCCAGGAGAACCTGAACACGCTGCCCACCGACTACATGGTGGCCCAGTGGAACAGCACGTACCAGCGGGTGGCGTTCGCCCGGGACCGGGCGCTGAGCGAGCAGGACCTGCCGGCCGGCATCAAGCAGCAGCGCTGGTACGAGGAGCACGCCAACGGGGAGGCGTTCACCGTCGAGGGAGCGGACCGGCAGGTCCGGTGGCGGATGATGATCCGGCAGGACAGCGAGGACTCGTACCGGGCGATCGGGCAGAACCTCGACGACGTCGACCTCTCCGTGCGGCAGTTGCTCTGGATAGACCTGCTGGTGGGCGGCGCGGTGCTGATCATCCTGGCGTCGGTGGGCGCGGGCATCGTGCGTACCAGTCTCAAGCCGCTTGTGGAGATCGAGCGGACCGCGGGGGCCATCGCCGGCGGCGACCTGACCCGGCGGGTGCCCGACCCGGAGGAGGGGCGGGCCTGCCCCACCTCCGAGCTGGGTCGGCTCTCCCGGGCGTTGAACACGATGCTGGCCCAGATCGAGGCCGCGTTCACCGCGCGGGCCGCCTCCGAGGCGGCGGCGCGCAGCGCCGAGACGGGCGCCCGGGACGCCGCCGCCCTGGCGCAGGCGTCCGAGGCGCGGGCCCGTCGGTCGGAGGAACGGATGCGGCAGTTCATCGCGGACGCCTCGCACGAACTGCGGACACCGCTGACCACCATCCGGGGCTTCGCCGAGCTGTACCGGCAGGGCGCGGCGCGGGCCCCGGAGCAGACCGCCGACCTGCTGCGCCGCATCGAGGACGAGGCGTCCCGGATGGGGCTGCTGGTCGAGGACCTGCTGCTGCTGGCGCGGATGGACCGGGAACGGCCGATCGCGTTGGCCCCGGTGGAGCTGCCGGTGCTGGCCTCGGACGCGGTGGAGGCGGCCCGGGTGGTCGACCCGGAACGGCGGATCGAACTGGAGCTGGAACCGGGCGCGGGCCCGCTGGTGGTGCTCGGTGACGACGCCCGCCTGCGGCAGGTGATCGGCAACCTGATGACCAACGCGCTCACCCACACCCCGCCGGACGCCGCGGTCACGCTGCGGCTGCGGGCCGAGGCGGGGAACGTCGCGGTGGTGGAGGTGGCGGACACCGGCCCCGGCCTGACTCGGGAGCAGGCCGAACGGGTCTTCGAGCGGTTCTACCGGGTGGACGCCGCCCGGACCCGGCGGGCCGCCGGGCCGACCAGCACCGGCCTCGGCCTGGCCATCGTCGCCGCGCTGGTGGCGGCGCACCACGGCACCGTCGAGGCGGTCGCCACGCCGGGCGGCGGGGCCACGTTCCGGGTGAAACTGCCGCTGCTGCCGGAGACGCCGGAGTCGGGCGAGTGACGTACAGAAAACACTCAGGCGGATTCCAGGCTGGTGACAGTGCCACGGGGAAAGCTGTAGGCATGACCGACCACGAGACCGAGCCGCAGCGGTCGCCGGCACCTGCCGACGCCCAGCCGTCGCACCACACCGCCGAGCTGCCCCGCGTCGAGAGCGGGACATCGGACTCCACTCCGGCCGCCGCGTCGGTTCCGGCCGACTCCCCGGCCGCCGGAACCACCGCCCACGCCGACGCGCCAGCCAACCCGCACGCGCCGTCGTCCGACGCGCCGGCCAACCCGTACGCGCCGTCGTCGGACACGCCGGCCAACCCGTACGCGCCGTCGTCGGACACGCCGGCCAACCCGTACGCGCCGTCGTTGGACACGCCGGCCAACCCGTACGCGCCGTCCTCCGCCGCGCCGGCCAACCCGTACGGGCCGGGTGGCGCGTACGCCCAGCCGTCCGGCGGCCCGTACGCCCAGCCCTCCGCGCCGCCGTACCCCGCCTCGGGGCAACCGCAGAACTGGTACGGGTCGCCGCAGCAGGGCGGGTGGGCGCAGCAGGGCGGCTCCGGCTACCCGTCGTCGCACACCGGGGGGCCCGTCCCGACGTACCAGGCGCAGCCGTACCCCCCGCACCAGCCGCACCAGGCCGGGCAGCCGGTCCCGCCGTGGGGCCAGCAGCAGCCGGCGCGGCCCAGTCGGGCCGGCAAGTTCGTCGGCGCCGGCGCGTTGGCGCTGGCCCTGATGCTCGGCTCGGGCGTGGCCGGCGGCGCGTTGGCCCTCGCGCTCGACGACGGCGGCGGCGTCACCCGCACCTACTCCGCCGCTCCGGTGATCAACAGCGCCGACCTGCCCAAGATCGCGGCTGCCGTGCAGGACAGCATCGTCACGATCATGACGGACAGCGGTGAGGGCTCCGGGGTGATCCTCAGCGCTGACGGGTTCGTGCTGACCAACAACCACGTGGTCGCCTCCGCCAGCGGCGACACGGTGAAGGTGGTCTTCGCCAACGGCAAGACCGCCTCGGCGAAGATCGTCGGTACGGATCCGAAGACCGACCTCGCGGTGGTCAAGGCCAGCGGCGTGAGCGACCTGAAGGCGGCGAAGTTCGGCGACAGCGACGGCATGCAGGTCGGTGACCAGGTGCTCGCGCTGGGCAGCCCGCTCGGCCTCCAGGGCTCGGTGACCGCCGGCATCCTCAGCGCCCGCGACCGCACCATCTCCGCCGGTGAGGGCGGCCAGCAGCAGACCCCGCAGCAGGGGGCCAGCTCGATCTCCGGCCTGTTGCAGACCGACGCCCCGATCAACCCGGGCAACTCCGGCGGCGCGCTGGTCAACACCCGGGGCGAGGTGATCGGCATCAACACCGCGATCGCCACCGCCGGACAGGGCAGCAACGGCAACATCGGTGTCGGCTTCGCCATCCCGAGCAACAAGGCCAAGGACGTGGCCGAGAAGCTCCAGCGCGGCGAGAAGATCAGCCACCCGTCGCTCGGGGTCAGCGTGAACGCCGCGGAGGACGGCGGCGCGATGGTCGCCGCGGTCACGCCCGGCAGCGCCGCCGAGAAGGCCGGGATCCAGCGGGGTGACGTGATCACCAAGTTCGGCGACAAGGTGATCAACGATTCCAACGACCTGGTCGGCGCCGTGCAGGCCGGGAAGGTCGGCGACCGGGTCGAACTTCAGTACAAGCGAAACGGATCCGACGAGACGGCAACCGTGACGCTCGCCGAAACGTCATAGTCCGCAGGACCTACCTCCCTCCCGGGGCGGTGGGCGACGGAGCCAAGGGGGTTGGCTTCGTCGCCCACCGCCCCTCTTCGTGTCTCACCCGGTCCGGGTGAGCCCGTCACCGGCCCGGTGACCGGTCCGGGCGCGGATGCCGTTTACCGCGTGCCGCGCCGGGAACCCGCCGCCGATCGGGTACGCCGGGGACCAGCGGGGGAGGGACTCGTGGCCGTCGACCAGCCACCGCCGGACCGGGCGCGGGCCGGGCCGCTCCGGATCGCGATGGTGGTCCCGCCGTGGCTGTCGGTGCCGCCACCCGGCTACGGGGGGTTGGAGACCCTGGTGGCCGGGCTGGTCGACGCGCTCGTCGACCGCGGGCACGCGGTGACGCTGTTCGGCGCGGGCACCGAGCACGGCACCGCCGCCGAGTTCGTCTCCACCTGCGCCGAACTCCAGTTCGACCGGTTGGGTGAGTCGCTGCCCGAGCTGGCCCACCTGGCGCACGTCGACCACTTGGTCGACCCGGCCGACTTCGACCTGGTGCACGACCACAGCACCATCGGCCCGATGGTGGCCGGCCGCCGCCGGGTGCCGACCGTGGCGACCGTGCACGGCAACCCGGTCGGCGAGTACGGCACCGTGCTCAGCAACACCGACCGGGGGGTCGGCCTGATCGCGATCTCGCACGCCCAGCGCCGGGCGAACCCGGGCCTGCCGTGGGTCGGCACGGTGCACAACGCGATGCCGTTGCGGGACTTCCCGCACAAGCGCGCGCCGGGGGCCGGGCCGGTGCTCTGGCTCGCCCGGTTCAGCCCGGACAAGGGCCCCGACGTGGCGATCCGGGCCTGCCGGGCGGCCGGGCTGCCGCTCACCCTGGCCGGCAAGTGCAACGAACCGACCGAGCGCCGCTACCTGGAGCAGGTGGTGGAGCCGTTGCTGGGCGAGGACGTCACGCTTGTGGTGAACGCCGAGCGCGAGGCGGTGCTGCGGCTGCTGCTCGACGCGCGTTGCCTGATCATGCCGATCCAGTGGGCGGAGCCGTTCGGCATGGTGATGGTGGAGGCCATGGCGACCGGTACGCCGGTGGTGGCGCTGCGCCGGGGCGCGGTGCCGGAACTGGTCCGTCCCGGGGTCACCGGGCTGGTGTGCGACGACGCCGACGAGTTGCCGGCGGCGCTGCGCGCGGTCGCCGACCTGGACCCGGCCGACTGCGTCGCGCACGTCGCCGAGAGCTTCTCGGTGGAGCGGATGGCCGCCGGGTACGAGGCGGTGTACCGGGGCTTCCTGGCCGGACAGGCGACGGCGGACGGCCCGCGGGCGGTCGCGCGGCTCGTCACCGGTTGACCGGTCAGGTGCGCCCGACCACGAGCGCCGCCGCCGCGGCGTCGAGTTGCCGCGCGTACCCGGGGGTGATGCTGCCCTCGCGTCGACGCTCGGCGATCTTGCCGCGGAGTCGCTCCACCGCGGCGGTCACCTCGTCCTCGCCGCTCGCGGCCACCGCGTTGCGCAGCAGGTTGCGCAGGTCCACGCCGACGTCGCTGCGGATCTGACCGTTGGTCAGCCCGGCCTCGATCAGCCCGTCCACCCGCTCGGCCGCGTCCGCCGGCTCGTCGGTCGGCGCGGCCGGGATGGTGGCGGCCGGCGCGCGGGTCGGCTCGGACGGCGGCGTGGTGGCCGGATCCTCGCCACCGGTCGGCACGCCGGTGGGTGTCTCCACCGGCCCGGCGGTCGGCAGCACCCGGGGCTCGACCGGCCGGTCCGGCGTCAGTGCCGGCACCAGCAACGCGGCGGCGGCGACCAGCACCACCCCGACCCCCGCCAGCGCGAGGACGCGGCGTCGGCCCGGCCCACCGACCGGCGCGGGTCCGCCCGCCGGGCCGGGTCCGCCCGCCGGGCCGGGCTGGGCCGCCGGGCCGGCCGGCGGGACCGGCACCGGTACCGGTTGGGTCGGCGGGGCCGCCGCCCGGCTCAGCGCGGGCAGCGTCATGGTCGGCGCCAGCATGGTGGCGGCCTGCGGATCGGCGGGGAGCAACTGGTCGCGGAGCACCGCCGCCACCCGGTGCGCGGTGGGTCGGTCCCGCGGATCGCGGGCCAGGCAGCGCAGGCAGATCTCCGCGACCGGCCGGGGGAGCCCGGGTACGCCGTCCAGCGTGGGCGGCGCGTGCTCCGCCAGCGCGGCGCTGAGCTGCTCCCAGGTGTCCGCCGGGTACGGTGGCTGGCCGGTCAGGGTCTCGAAGAGCAGCACGCCCAGCGAGTAGACGTCGGTGGCGGGCTGGGCCGGCGCCCCGTCCAGCCGTTCCGGCGCCACGTACGCCGGGGTGCCGAACGTGCCGCCGTCCTCGTCCTCGTCCGGTGCCCCGACCCGGGTGGCGATGCCGAAGTCGAGCACCTTCGCCCCGACGCCGGTCATCATCACGTTGGCGGGGGTGACGTCCCGGTGCACGATGCCGAGCCGGTGCGCCGCGGCCAGCGCCTCGGCCACCTGCGCGCCCGTCTCCACCGCCGCCGTCCAGGGCAGTGGCCCCTCGGTCAGCCGGTGCTCCAACTCCTCGCCGCTGAGCAGCTCCATCACCACGAACGAGGTGATCGAGCCGTCCGGCGCGACCGTCTCGCCGTAGTCGTGCACGGCGGTGACGTGCGGGTGGTCGAGCTGCGCGGCCGAGCGGGCCTCCTCACGCACCATGTCGCGGAACCGGGCGTCGGCGGCGAGCGAGGGGGCGAGCACCTTCACCGCCACCACCCGGTCGAGCACCTCGTCGCGGGCCCGCCAGATCACCGACATGCCGCCGGCGCCGATCCGGTCGATGAGCCGGTACCGCCGGGCCAGCAGACGGCCGGCTTGGAGTGTCGCCTTCACCTCGCACCTGCCTGGGCTCGGGAGCGCTACCAGGTTGCGGGAATGTGTCCGGCCTGTCAACGGGCGTCCGGAAGCCCGTCACGATCCGCGCGTCGGCCGTGGCGCACGGTGCCCGGCCGGGCACGCCGGGCCGGACCGTGCGACCCGTGCCAGGATGAACGGCATGGCAGGCGGTCCGGTGGCGTTCGTGCTCGGCGGCGGGGGAGTGCTGGGGGCGGTCGAGGTCGGCATGCTGCGCGCCCTGTTCCGCGCCCGGATCCGGCCCGACCTGGTGCTCGGCACCTCGATCGGCGCGGTCAACGGCGCCCTGGTCGCCGCCGACCCGACCGAGGCGGTCACCGACCGGCTGGTCCGGCTCTGGGCCTCCCCGGAGGCGAGCGAGGTGTACGGCGACTCGGTCGCCCGGCAGCTCCGCCGCTTCGCCGCGCGGACCCACCTGCACTCGCCCCGCCCGCTGCGCCGCCTGCTGGAGAGCGAACTGGGTGAGGCGACCACGTTCGCCGACCTGGCCGTGCCGTTCCGGTGCTGCGCGGCGAACATCGAGCGCGCCGCCGAGTACTGGTTCTCCGACGGGCCGGTGGTGCCGGCGGTGCTCGCGTCCGCCTCGGTGCCCGGGCTGCTGCCACCCGCCCAGATCGCCGGCCAGCACTACATCGACGGCGGGGTGGTCAACTCGATCCCGGTCGGCGAGGCGGTGGCGGCCGGTGCGACGCGGATCTTCGTGCTCCAGGTGGGCCGGATCGAGCGCGAGCTGAGCCCGCCGCGTCGGCCCTGGGAGGTCGCCCAGGTCGCGTTCGAGGTGGCCCGCCGGCACCGGTTCGCCAGGGAGATGGCGGCGCTGCCCGACGGCGTCGAGGTGCACGTGCTGCCGACCGGCGGGTTGGAGCCGCGCGACGACAGCCCGTGGGCGTACCGGGACATGGCGGCCGTGGGGCGGCGGATCAGCCGGGCGTACACCGCCTCCCGCCGTTACCTGGACACCGCGCTGGAGCGTTGATGCCGCTGCCACCCCGCTGGCTACGCCGGCTGCTGCTCGGGCCCGGCGTCGTGCTGCTCGCCGTCGCCGTGGTCACCACGCTGCCCGGTTGGGCGCTGCTGGCGTTGGCGGCGTCACCGCTGGTGCCGGGACGGCTGCGCCCGCTGCGGCTGCTCTGGATCGGCACCGTCTACCTTGTCTGGGACGCCGCCGCGCTGCTCACGCTCTTCGTGCTCTGGCTGGCCTCCGGGTTCGGCCGGTACAAGCGGTCGCCGGCGTTCCAGCGGGCCCACTACGTGGTCGCCGGCCGCTTCCTGCGGGTGTTGTTCTGGCAGGCCCGGTGGACGCTGCGGCTGAGCATCGACGTGGTCGGCACCGACCCGGACACCGCGCTGCCCGGCCGTCCCGAGCTGGTCCTCTGCCGGCACGCCGGGCCGGGTGACTCGTTCATCCTGATCCACGCGCTGGTGAACTGGTTCCACCGGGAGCCCCGGATCGTGCTCAAGGAGAGCCTCCAGTGGGACCCGGCGATCGACGTGCTGCTCAACCGGCTGCCCAACCGGTTCATCGCGCCCGGCGCGGACGGCCGGGACTCGGCGGTACGGCAGATCAGCCACCTGGCCACCGGCCTCGACGACGACGACGCCTTCGTGATCTTCCCCGAGGGCGGAAACTTCACCCCGTCGCGTCGACTGCGGGCGATCGCCCGGCTGCGGTCGCTCGGGCTGGAGCGGATGGCGCTGCGGGCCGAGCGGATGCGGCACGTGCTCGCCCCGCAGCCCGGTGGACTGCTCGCCGCGCTGGACGCCGCGCCGGACGCCGGGGTGATCTTCGTGGCGCACACCGGCCTGGACCAGTTGCTCACGGTCGCGGACGTGTGGCGTGAGCTGCCGATGGACAAGCGGATCGTGATGCGGTTCTGGTCCGTGCCGCCGGAGGAGATCCCCGCCGGCAAGCAGGAGCGCATCGACTGGCTGTTCGACTGGTGGGCCCGGATCGACAAGTGGATCGCCGCGACCCGGGACGGCACTGTCGACGCCTGAGTGGCTTTCGTGCCCGGATACGGCGGGACGGCCCGGACGCCGCGTAGGGTGCGCTGGTGGACCAGATCTGCGTGGTGACGACGGTGGTGGACGCCCGCCGGGTGGCGGACGTGTTGGCGGCTGCGGCCGTCGCCGGCCGTCTGGCGGCGTGTGCCCAGGTCGGCGGCCCGGTGGACAGCACCTACTGGTGGCAGTCGGCGATCCAGACCACCGCCGAGTGGTCGGTGCGTTTCAAGACCACGCCGGACCGGGTGGACGCGCTCGTCGACCAGATCCGGGCCAGCCACCCGTACGAGGTGCCGGAGATCCTGGTCGCCCGGGAGGACAGCGGCAACCCGGACTACACCGCCTGGGTACGCGAACACACCCGTCCCTAGGTACCCCTACTCTGTCCGCCCGCCCCGCCACCGGCGAGGCTGACCGGGTGGAGAACACCGGCTACCCCTGCCCCGGGTGCGGCGCACCGGCCGACCTCGTCGCCGGCTGCCGCGCCTGCGGTCGCCCGCCCTACCCGCCCGCCGCCGAGGTGGTCCGGCTGGACCGGGAGATCGCCGCGCTGACCCCGCGGGTGGACGCGGCCCGGGTCGCGTACCAGGAGCTGGCCGGCCGGCTGTCCACGGTCCGGCAGCGACGGGCGGCGCTGGCGGCGCGGATCCGCCTGGAGATCCCCGCGCCCCAGCCGGCCGCCGTCGGGGCGCCGTCGCAGCCGTCGCAGCCGATGCAGCCGTCGCGGCCGATGCAGCCGGTGCGGCCGGCGCCGCCCGTCGCCGGACCGGCCCGCGCCGGTGGCGCGGAGACGTCCGGCCGGGCGGTGCAGGGCCTGCTCTTCGTGCTCGGTGGGCTGCTGCTCGGCACCGCCGCGATCGTCTTCACCGCGGTCGCCTGGGCCGCGTTCGGGGTGGCCGGCCGGGCGCTGATCCTGCTCGCCGTCACCGTGCTGGCGCTCGCCGCGCCGCTGCTGGCCCGGGCGCGCGGGCTGCGCGGCACCGCCGAGACGATCGCCGCGGTGGGGCTGCTGCTGGTGCTCCTGGACGGGTACGCCGCCTGGTCGGTGGACCTGTTCGGGGTGGCCGGCTGGCCGGGCAGCCGGTACGCCGCCCTGGTCGCGGCCGGCGGCGCTGCCGTGGCGGCCGGCTACGGGCGACTCAGCCGGCTGACCGCGCCGTGGTTCGCGGCGTGGCTGGCGGCCCAGCCGGTGCTGCCGCTGGCGGTGGCGGCGGCCCGGCCGGCGGCGGCCGGTTGGGCGCTGGCCCTGACCGTGCTGGCGCTCGGTGACCTGGCGGTGGTGGTCGCCCTGCGCCGCCGGACCGCCCGTGCCGGCGGCGCGCGCCTGGGGGGTGGCGCCGGCACGGGCCCGGCCGGCGGGGCGGTCTGGGCCGGGCAGGTGCTGGGCTGGCTCGGGCACGGCGCGGCGCTGGCCCTGGCCGCCGGCTTCGCGCTGGTGCCGCTGGCGGTCGGCCGCGCGGCCGGCACTGCACTGCTGGCCGGCGGTCCGCTGTTGGTGGTGGCGCTCGCCCTGGTCGCGGGCGCGTACGCGGCCGGTGGCCGGACGTGGCGCGCGGTGGCCGCCGGGCTGCTGGTGCCGGTGCTGGCCGCCGCGCTGGTGCGTCCGGTCGCCGCCGAGCGTCCCGGGCTGCTGCTGCTCGCGGCCGGGCTCACGGTGGCGGTGCTGGCCGGCGCGGTCCGGGCGCTTCCGGCACGGTTGCGGACCGGGCCGCGGATCGGTGCGCTCGCGGTGGCCGCCGGGCTGGGACAGCTCACCGTCGTGCTGACCGGGGTGACGGCCGCGGCGGTCGCGGTCGCCGCGGTCCGGGTCCGGCCGGGCGGTGCCGTGCCGTCCTGGGGCTGGCAGTTGCCGCCCGCGTTGCTGCTCGTCGCCGGCGCGGTGGCGCTGTTGACGCCCCGGGCCGCCCGGCCGCTGGTCGGGGTGGTGACCGCCGGGTTGACCGTCCTCGCCGCGCCGGCCGTGGTGGGCACGCCGTGGCCGGCGGTGCTGGTCGCCGACCTCACGGTGGCTGCCGCGCTGCTGCTGGGCGCCGTGGCCCGGCCGCGCCGGGGCCGGGTCGTCGTCGGAGTCGCCGCGTCGGCCGGCGCGGTGCTGGTCGGGCACGCGCTGCTGGTCGGCTGCGCCGCGCCGGCCGGCGCCGTCGCGGTGCTCGCGGTGACGGCAGTGCTCGGCGTGGCGGTGGCGGCGCTCGGCCGGCGCGGTGCAGGCGCCCAGCCGGTCGTCGCCGGGCTGGCGCTGGCCGTGGCGCTGCTCGCCGTACCGGCGGCGGTGGCCGTCGCGCTGCTCGGCCTGGACGCGCCGACCTGGTGGCAACTGCGGGGCGGGGCGACCGCCGTCGTGGTGCCGGTGGTCGCCGTGCTGGCGGTCCGTCGCCGGTGGCCCGACCTGACCGGGTACGCCTCGACGGCGCTCGCGGTGGCGCTCGCCGCGCTCGGCCTCGGGCCGCTTGTCGTGCCGGGCCGGGAACCGGTGGCGCTCTACGCCGCGGCGGGAGTGCTGCTGGCGCTGGCCGCCGGTGGCGGGACGACCCGGCCGGCGTATGCCCCGCGGGTTGTCGGCGCGGCGCTGGCCGGGCTGGCGGGGCTGGCCGCCGCGCCGGGCGCGCTGGCGGTGCTGGGGGAGCTGCCGGTCCGGCCCTGGTCCGGGGCACCGGCCGGCACGGCGGCTCCGGCGGAGGCGGCCCGGGCCGGGTTGACCCTGCTGCTGCTGGGCGTCGCCGCGGCGGCGTACGCCCGGATCGGGACGCCGGTCGGCCGGCGCGTGCGGGCGGCGCTGCCGTTCGGCGCGGTGGCCCTGCCGGTGCTGCTCGCGGCGGCCGGCGCGCCCTGGCCGGTGGTGCCGGCGGTGGCGTTCGGCACCGGCCTGGCCGCGCTGCTGACCGCCGCCACGGCGGGTCCGGTCCCGGCCGACCCACTGGGCGACGCGTCGACGTCGGCGGCGGGTCCGGTCCCGGCCGTCCCGGTGGGCGACGCTCCAATGTCGGTGGCGGGTCCGGTCCCGGCCGTCCCGGTGGGCGACGCTCCGACGTCGGCGGCGGGCCCGAGGCCGGCCGCTTCGGTGGGCGACCATCCGATGTCGCCGTTTGGTGCCGGCGGCGTCGGACGGCCGGCCGCCCCGGTGGGCGACCGTCCGGTGTCGATGGTGCGTGCCGGCGGCGTCGCCCCGGCGGGGGCGGGTCCGGCGTCGGTGGCGGGCTCGGTGGGGGCGGGTCCGGTGTCGGCCCCGGGTTGGTGGTTGCCGGTGCTGGTGCTGTCGGGGGCGGTGCTCGGCGGGTTCGGGTTCGGCGGGCTGGTCGCCACCCGGGCGGGGACGTTGGCCGGGCTGGGGGCGCTGGTGGTGGCCGGCGTGGTGGTGGGCGTGGCCGGGTGGTCGGGCGCGGCCCGGCTCGTCGGCTGGCTGGGCGCGGTGGCCGCGGCCACCGGCTTCGCGGTCACCGCGCCGCTGGCCGGCGGCCTGCCGCTGCGCGCCGCCGGGTTCGCGGTGCTGGCCGTCGCGGCGG
Organism: Micromonospora sp. NPDC049201; assembly: GCF_055586805.1. Lineage (NCBI taxonomy): Bacteria > Bacillati > Actinomycetota > Actinomycetes > Micromonosporales > Micromonosporaceae > Micromonospora > Micromonospora sp. NPDC049201. Next base: position 129,786 of record NZ_JBVJHM010000012.1, read on the forward strand.
TGACCCTGCACGCCGCGCCAGCGCTGCGGACCACTCCCCGAATCGTCGATCTTGGACTTGTGGTCGTTCGCAAAAGGCGCGATCCCGACATCGTGGGCGCCACAACTCCAAGATCGACGCAGCGGGCGGCGGCGGCGGGGGCGGTGCTGGAGGGGGTGGCGCAGGCGGTGGCGCTGCTCGCGCTGCTGCTCACCGGCGGCGCGCTGCGGTACGCGGCGGCGGTCTGCGCCCTCTGGGGCGTCGTCGTGGCGGTCCGGGTGCTGCGCCGGGGTGAGACGCCGGGCCGGCGCGCCGCTCTCGCGGCGGTCGCGGGCGGCAGCGAGCTGCTCGGCGGCTGGCTGCTGCTGGCGGCCGGCGGGGTGGCGGTGCTGGAGGCGTACACGGTGCCGGCGGCGGCGCTCGCCCTCGGCGCGGGCCTGTTCGCGCTGCGGCACCGGCCCGGGCTGACGAGCTGGCTGGCGCTCGGCCCGGGGCTCGGCGCGGCGCTGCTGCCCAGCCTGGTCTCGGTGCTGGCGGCGCCGGACCCGCAGCCGCTGCGCCGGCTGGCGCTGGGCGCGGTGGCGCTCGGCGCGGTGCTCGGCGGCGCGGTCCGGCGCTGGCAGGCGCCGGTCCTGCTGGGCGCGGCCACGCTGGTGCCGCTGGCGCTGCACGAGCTGGCCCGGAGCTGGGACCTGCTGCCCCGCTGGGTCTTCCTCGCGCTGGGGGGCCTGGCGCTGATCGGTCTGGCCGCCACGTACGAGCGACGCCGCCGCGACCTGGCCCGCCTGCGTGCCGCCGTCACCCGCCTGACCTGACCGGTCCGGTCGGCGGGGTGGGGACAGCACCACCTGAGGTTCGGGGGATGGCGGGATCACCCAGGGCCACGAATTTCGACACACTGGTCACCGAGGGTCATGACTGGGTGTGGCCCATGGCAGGCGGGGGCGATGGCGGATGACGACTTCGACGGTGGCGGCACCGGAGGGCCGGCGGGGCAGCGACTACGCGCGGCTGTCCCGCCGGGTCGCCGAGGCCGGGTTGTTCGACAGGCGGCCGGGCCGGTACGCGGTTCGCATCGCGCTCACCCTGGGCGCGTTCCTGGCCGGCTGGGCGGTGGTGGCGGTCGTCGGCGACTCCTGGTGGCAACTGCCGCTGGCGGCCGTCATGGCGGTGGCCACCACCCAGGTGGCGTTCCTCGGGCACGACGCCGGGCACCGGCAGATGTTCCGCCGGCGCGGGCCCAGCGAGGTGGCCGGCCTGGTCGCCGGCAACCTCGCCGTGGGGCTGAGTTACGGCTGGTGGGTGGACAAGCACAACCGGCACCACGCCAACCCGAACCACGCCGACGAGGACCCGGACGTCGGCGCGGGCGCGTTGGTCTGGACGTACGAGCAGGCGCAGGCGACCCGGGGACTGAGCCGGTGGCTGGCCCGGCGGCAGGCGTGGCTGTTCTTTCCGATGCTGCTGCTGGAGGGGCTGGCGCTGCACGTGGCGAGCGTCCGGGCGCTGGCCGGTCGGCAGCCGGACGGGCGGTGGCGCGTCCCGGTGCGGCACCGGGCCGTGGAGGCGACGCTGCTCGCGGCGCACACCGCCGGCTACGTCGGCCTGCTGCTGGCGGTGATGTCACCGGGCAAGGCGCTGCTCTTCGCCGCCGTGCACCAGGGACTCTGGGGGCTCTACATGGGGTGCGCGTTCGCCCCGAACCACAAGGGCATGCCGATGCCCACCGCCGACGACGACCTCGACTACCTCCGCAAGCAGGTGCTCACCGCCCGCAACGTGCGCGGCGGCCGGTTCGTCGACCTGGCGCTGGGCGGCCTCAACCACCAGATCGAGCACCACCTGTTCCCGAACCTGCCGCGCGCCAACCTGCGCCGGGCCCGCCCGCTGGTCCGGGCGTACTGCGCCGAGCAGGGCATCCCGTACGCGGAGGCCGGGCTGGTCGAGTCGTACCGGCAGGGGTTGGCCCACCTGCACGACGTGGGGCGACCGCTGCGCGCGGGCTGAGCCGGGCGGGCCGGGCGGGGGCGTCGAGGGGTGTCCCCGCCCGGCCCGGCCGGTGGCGTGTGCCGCTTCCGGCGTGCGGGGGAACGCCGCCGTCGGACGCGGCCGGTAGGGTCGTCGCAGTGGTGGGACGGCGCGTCGCCGGGGTGACGCGCGGCCCGGTGGGCGACCGGCCCCGACCGGGTCAAGCGACGACATGGTGCGGAGCGCGGCATGAGATTCGAGATCAGCAAGGTGCTGGACGCCATCGAGGGACGGGTCTGCACCGACCCGTTGCTGGCGCGGGCCGTGGTCGACCTGGCCGAGGTGATCCGCTGGCAGAACCTGGACGGCGGGCGGCCGGCCAGCCTGCTGCGGCTCGGGATGGTGATCGACGCGTTGTCCCGGCAGATCGGCGAGGACAGCGTCCAGGTCTACGCGATCGTGCACCGGGCGCTGCTGTCCGACGCCGACCTGACCTCCAACGAGCGGATGGTGGTCCGCCGCTGGGCCGACGACGGCCTGGTCGAGGTGCTCGACCAGCCCGGCGACCGGATGCTGGAGGTGGCCGACCTGCTCGGCCTGCCGGTGCTCACCCGCGCCCGGCTGGACGGGCTCGTCGGCCGTTACCCGTGGGTCGGCCAGGCCGGCCGGGTGCTCGCGCCGGTGCCCGGCGCCGGCGGGCCGGTCTTCATCGCGCACGTCGGCGGCGGCCAGGACCCGGTCACCGGCACCCGCTCACCGGCCGGCGTCAAGCTGCTCTCCCGGCAGTGGCGCTGCCCCGAGCCGGGCTGCGCGCTGTTCGGCGGCGGCGGGGGCGGCGGCGCCTTCGCCGACCTGGCCGCGATCGACCGGACCCCGTCCGAGCAGCCGCCGCCCACGTTGCGCACCGGCGCGCCTACCTGCCCCCGGCACGGCAGCCGCCTCTCCGACGCCGGGCAGCGCCCGCGCAGCGAGGTGCTGGCGGTGCGGATCGGCGGGCTGGTGCGGAAGCGGTTCGTGCTCACCGAGGCCGAGCCGGTGGCGGTCGGCCGGGCCCCGGACGGCCCCGGCGGCGTGACGCTCGGCCAGTGGCTCAACGACGAGGCCCGCCGCTGGATCAGCCGCAGCCACGTCCGGTTCGACCTGGGACGCGGCGGCGAGGTGGTGGTCACCGACACCAGCACCAACGGCTCCGGCATCCGGCCGGGCGGGTCGATGGTCGAGACGGAGCGGATCCCGCTGCCGCCCCAGCAGTCCCGGGCGTTGGGCGAGGGCGACCTGATCGAGCTGTACCCGGGCGTGCAGATCGGGCGGGCCGCCGAGACGGCCAGCGACGCGACGTACACGCCGAACTCGGTGATGGCCGAGGCGCCGACCATGGCGATGCGGCTGCCGCGTCCCTGACCCACGAGCGCGAAGGGCGCCGGGACCGTCGTGGTCCCGGCGCCCTTTTCCGCGTACGGCGTCAGCCGGCCAGCACGGCGGCGAGCTGCGTCACCGCGTGGTCGATCTCGTCGGCGGTGATCACCAGCGGCGGGGCGAGCCGGATGGTCGAGCCGTGGGTGTCCTTGGCCAGCACCCCGCGCTCCATCAGCCGCTCGCACGCCTGCCGGCCGCTCATCAGCGCCGGGTCGATGTCGACGCCGGCCCAGAGACCGCGCACCCGGACCGCGACCAGACCCTTGCCGAGCAGCGCCTCCAGGCCGGCCTTCAGCCGCTCGCCCAGCTCGGCCGAGCGGCGCTGGAACTCGCCGGTGGCGAGCAGCCGGACCACCTCGGTGGCGACCGCGCAGGCCAGCGGGTTGCCGCCGAACGTGGAGCCGTGCTGACCCGGCTGGAGCACACCCAGCACGTCGGCGTTCGCGGCCACCGCCGAGACCGGCACGATGCCGCCGCCGAGCGCCTTGCCCAGCAGGTACATGTCCGGGACGACGCCCTCCAGGTCGCAGGCGAACGTGGCGCCGGTGCGCCCCAGCCCGGACTGGATCTCGTCGGCGATGAACAGCACGTTCCGCTCGGTGCAGACCTCGCGTACGCCGGGCAGGTAGCCCTCCGGCGGCACCACGACGCCCTGCTCGCCCTGGATCGGCTCCAGCAGCACGGCCACCGTGTTCTCGTCGATCGCCGCGGTCAGCGCGGCCAGGTCGCCGTAGGGGACCACGGTGAAGCCCGGCGTGTACGGCCCGAAGTCGGCCCGCGCGTCCTCGTCGGTGGAGAAGCTGACGATGGTGGTCGTCCGGCCGTGGAAGTTGCCCTCCGCCACCACGATGTTGGCCCGGCCCGGCGTGACGCCCTTGACCTGGTACCCCCACTTGCGGGCGACCTTGATGCCGGTCTCCACCGCCTCGGCGCCGGTGTTCATCGGCAGCACCAGCTCCTTGCCGCAGAGCGCGGCCAGCTCCCGGCAGAAGTCGGCGAACTGGTCGTGGATGAACGCGCGGCTGGTCAGCGTGAGCCGGTCGAGCTGGGCGTGCGCCGCCTCGATCAGCTTCGGGTGCCGGTGGCCGAAGTTCAGCGCCGAGTAGCCGGCCAGGCAGTCCAGGTAGCGGCGGCCGTCCACGTCGGTCAGCCAGGCGCCCTCCGCCGAGGAGATCACCACGGGCAGCGGGTGGTAGTTGTGCGCCGTGTGGCGCTCCGCGTCCCGGACCGCGGAGGGTGTCCGCAGCATGTCGTCGATGATCACTTGATCGCCTTTCCCTGACGGAGTCGCAACGTGCAGCACTTCGGTCCGCCGCCGGCCTTGCGAAGCTCGGACAGGTCGATCCCGATGGTCTCGTAACCCCGGTCGCGCAGCTTCGCGGCCAGGTCGGTGGCCTGCGCCGGCAGCACCACGTGCCGGCCGTCGCTGACCGCGTTCAGGCCCAGCACCTCGGCGTCGGCCATGGTCGCGTGGATCGCGTCCGGGAAGAGCCGGCGCAGCACCGCCTGGCTGCCCGGCGAGAACGCCTCCGGCAGGTACGCCACGGTCCGCTCGTCGAGCACGGTCAGCGCGGTGTCCAGGTGGTAGAAGCGGGCGTCCACCAACTGCATGGTGACCACCGGGTAGCCGAAGACCTCCTGGAGCTGCGCGTGCGACGCGTGCGCGGTGCGGAACCCGGTGCCGGCGAGCAGGTGGTCGCCGACCAGCAGGACGTCGCCCTCGCCCTCGTTGAGGTGCTTCGGGTCGTACATCTCGAAGCCGGCGGCCTCGAACCAGGCCCGGTACGCGGGCGCCTCGTCGGCGCGCTGCGGGTCGCGGAACTGCACCGCCATGGCCTTGTCGTCGATCACGGTGCCGCCGTTGGCCGCGAACACCATGTCCGGCAGGCCGGCGACCGGGTCGATCAGCTCGACCTCGTGGCCCAGGTCGAGGTACGTCTGGTGGAGCTGCTCCCACTGCCGGATCGCCAGGTCGGCGTCGACCGGGGCGGTGGGGTCCATCCACGGGTTGATCGCGTAGTCGACGGCGAAGTACGTCGGCCGGCACATCAGGAAGCGCTGGCGGGTAACGTCCATCGTCATGTGGTGCTCCCAGGGTCGGGCGCGCCCGGCCACGGTCGGCCCACGGGCTGGCGCCGTGGGTCAACCGTATGCGGCCCGGTGCGTCGACTTCCACCGCGAAACCGTGCGTCGAGCAGCTAATCGTTGCGTCTAGCGGTGCTTCATCGACCGATTGTTGCGTCCACGCGCTTCCCGACCATGAAAACACTTCGGGGGGCGGCGAATCGCCGCCCCCCGAAAGGGTGTTGCCCTGCCGGTGAACCACCGGAGCTGCCCGGTGAACCACCGGAGCTTTGTCGGGCTGCCGGTCGCTGCCGGCGATCGAGATAGTGCCCTCAGAATCGATCGACAAACTGTGAATCAAGCCACTCGCGGAACCGGCCCACCCACTCGCCGTCCGTGGTCGGCCAATCGAACTGGCCGGTCATCGCCACGATGCCGAGCACCACGGCGGCCAGGCCGACCATGATGCCGATCAGCGCGTCGGTCTTCCCGGCCACGTGCCGGCGTCGGGTGGCGATCAGACCCAGCACCGCGAGCACCGCGCCGACCGCGCCGAGCCCGATGCCGTAGCCGGCCAGCGTGCCGGAGAGCACGAAGAGCGCGGCGACCACGGACACGATCAGACCGAGCGTGGCGAGCATGCTGGCCCGCGGCTTCTTCGTCAGCTCCGGGTCGAGTCCCCGGTCGGGGCGACCGTCGCCGTCCAGGTCGACGGGACGGTCCGGGCGACCGTCCCGATCCAGGTCGACGGCACGATCCGGCCGACCGTCGCCGTCCACGTCGACGGCACGGTCCGGGCGGCCGTCCCCGTTCAGGTCGACGGTGTGCTCCCGGGTGGGTTCCGGGTCGACGGTCCGCGTGCTCCGACCCGAGGGCCGGCTGGTCACCGCCCGGGCCGAGGCGGCCCGCTGGGCCGCCCGCCGCTCCGCCTCACCGGTGCGGGGCGCGGTCTCGACGCGGGCGGCGTCGGTGACCGGTCCGGGGCCGGTGACCGGTCCGGCGTCGGCGACCGGTCCGGCGTCGGCGACCGGTCCCGCGTCGGCGGCCCGCTCCGCCTCGGTGGCGGTCGCGCCGCTGCGGTACGTGGTCCGCACCGCGTCGCGGTCGGTCACCACCGGCTGGTCGGCTGTTCCGTCGGCGGCCGGGGTCGTCCCGTCGGCGGCCGGGGTCCCGTCGCGGGCGTCCACGACTCCGTCGCCGTTCACATCGGTACTACGCGCCGGAGAGTTCCGGCGGGACAGGATGTTCACGTTGGTACCTCCTGATCCAGGCGCGGAGGCCGCGCATGACAGTGCGGAGGTACCCAGACGTGCGGAAGTCGACACCCGGTGACGGAACCGGGCCCGCCCGGCCGGCGTCCGGCCGGCGGGGACGGGCCCGGCTCCGTCACGTGGGCGTCGTCAGGACTGGGTGCGTGACCACTGCTGGTTGGTGCCCCCGCCGCAGGTGAGCTGCTGGACGTCCGCGCCGTCGCCGGTGGCGGCATTGACCACGTCCAGGCACTTGCCGCTGTGCCGGGCCCGGAGCTGGAACCAACTGCCGACCGCGGCCCACTGCCACTGCTGGTTCGCGCCCCCGCCGCAGGTGTACTGGATGATGTTCGCGCCGTCGGCGGTGGACGCGTCGGCGACGTCGAGACACTTGCCGCTGTTGGCGTTCACCAGGCGGAACCAGCCGCCGCCGGCGTCCTGGAACTCCCACCGCTGGTTCCCGCCGCCGTTCCACGCCCACTGCTTGACCTCGGCGTTGTTCGCCGTGGAGTTGCCGATCACGTCCAGCACCCGACCGCTGTGCCGGGCGGTGACCCGGTACGAGACCGGTGTGTTGCCGGTGACCGTCCCCGCGGCCGTGTCGATGGTGACCGACGGGTACCAGGTCAGGCTCATGCTGGTGCTGGTCGGGAACGAGATCGGCAGCCACACGTACTGCGAGTCGTTGACCGGCCCGCCCCACGCCCCCGCCCACCGGTCACCCAGGTAGAGGTAGCTGGTGGTGGCGGTGCCCTGGACGGGCAGTACGAAGGCGGGCTGGGAGCTGAACGTGGTGCCGTTGCCCACGTCGGTCCAGCCGCTCCACGGACCGGAGATGCTCGGCGCGGTGGCGTACCGGGCCTGGTTCGGGCTCCAGCCCGTCGCGGCGGAGGTCAGCAGGAAGTACGTGCCGCCCCGTTTGAACATCGCGGGCGCCTCGCGGGTCGCGCCGGCCCAGAAGTTGCCCACCAGGCCGGCGACGTTGAGGTAGTCCGAGGTGAGCCGGTAGATGTTCAGGTCGCGGTTCTCGTTGGCGGCCGAGATCATGTACGCGGTGCCGTTGTCGTTGTAGAGCGTGATGTCCCGGGACATGTGCTGCCCGAGCGGCCGGAAGCTGCCGTGGTAGGTGTAGTTGCCGTCCACGGTGGCCGACGACGCGACGGCGGCCCGGGCCTCGGTGTAGTCGGACCCGTTCTCCTTGTGCATCCACATCACGAACCGGCCGGTGCCGGCGTTGTAGATGACCTTCGGCCGTTCGATGTTGGCCCGCTGTAGTTCGGTCGCCGACGCCTGGGTCAGCACGTTGTTGCGGAACTCCCAGGTGCGCAGGTCCGTGGAGCGGTAGACGGAGACCGCCCGGAACGTGTTGTCCGGGTTCCGGTTCTCGCCGAACCAGTAGTAGTAGTTGTCGACCTTGAGGACGCCGCCGCCGTGGGCGTGCACCACCGCGCCGCTCGTGTCGGTGAACTGCGTGCCGTTGGTGACGGTCACCGGCGCCGCCAGCGCGCCTGTGGCCGGCCCGACCATCATCGCGAGGGCCACGACCAGCGCCGTCCCGGCCGCCAGCAGGCGTCCGATCGATCCGTTCGTGGGGGACCGCATGCCGGTCACCGACCGCAGACCGGCGTGAAGCCGCTGGACCAGCCGCTGACGGCCACCATCAGCCCGAACGTCGTCGAGGCGCCCGGCGCCAGCGTCTCGTTCCAGGAGGCGTTACGGACCGTCACGCTCTGGCCGGCGCTCTCGGCCACCCCGCCCCAGATCGACTGGATGCGCTCGTCGCCGGACCACCGCCACGAGACCAACCAGCCGCGCGTCGGCTCGGTCCCGGTGTTGCGCACGGTGACCGTGGCGATGAAGCCGCCGTACCACCTGCTGTCGATGGTGGCCGTCGCGGCGCACGTCGACGTCGGCAGCGTCCGCGCCGGCCCGCCGATGATGTACGGGTCGCGCGTGCCGTGCGCGTCGCTGAACCGGAACCAGTAGTCGGTGTCGGGCGTCAGCCCGTCGACGGTCACTGTCCCGAAGAGTTCTGGCCCGGAGACGGCCTCGGCCACCGGGTTGCGCCAACCGGTGGCGTCCTCGCGGCTGGTGAAGAGCGTGACGACCATCGGCGGGTCGTAACCGCAGGGCGGGCGGAGCAGGATCGAGTACCTGATGGTGAGGCTGGTGGCGGTGGTGCCGGTCACCTGGCCGCTGACCGGTAGCGCCGGCGGGCACGCCACCGTCGGGGTGGGCGCGGGCGTCGTCATGACGGTGGCGGGCGACCCGGCGGCGCCGGTCGAGGCGGCCAGGCCGGTCAGGGTGAGGGCGGCGGCCAGAGCCGCGCCGAGGGTACGAATCATCTGCGCTCCTGAGCTGAGCTACGGGCCCCGCAGCGCGAGCGGCGGTGGTGGCGGCGTTCAACCGCCCCGGTGGCGCAACGGCGGCACGGCGGACTGCCGGAGAGGACTGCCCGGCGCCGGGTGGCACACCACCCCGCGCGTCACTCTCCTGCTGGATCGAGCGGCTCGCCCTGGCTCCCGAGCGCGACCGGAGTCAGTCTGGCATTCGACGAACGTCGATTCAATGGCGTCCCGTGCCGCGGTCACCCGGCTGGCGGGCGACGCGGACTAGTCGGGCGCGATGCCGTGGGAGCGCAGAATCTGGCGTACGCGCTCACGCGTGTAACCGGTGACCCGCACGATGTCGACCTGGCGCATGCCGCCCTGGGACGCCTCCACGATGGCGGTGGCGAGCTGGTCGCGTGCCTCGGTGACCTTCTCCCGATCCTCCGCCGCGCGCTGGGCGGAGGCAGCGGCGGTCGCCTGCGCCATGTGAAACGCGCGCACCGCATCCGCCAGTCGGTTGGCCATGCCACAGATGATCTCATCGGCCAAACGCAGCGTAAATTTCGCGATCATTATTGGCCAACAGTCAACAGGAAGAACCACTTGATAAGGCCAAATGAATACTGGTAGTTTGGCATTGAGTCAGGTGACCTCAGCCACCCACGAGGAGGCGCCCGTGAGCAACCTACCCACGCTGCCCGAGTGCGGAGAACCGGCGACGCTGCGGATCGAGCTGTACACGACGGACTCCCTGGACGCCTGCGCGTACACCTGCGCGGCGCACACCCCGTATGCGATTGCCGCGCTGGGCCGGGCCGGGCTGGACGCGTACCCGATCGGTCTGGGGCCCGGGGTGTCGCGGCCCTGCGGGCACGTGTTCGTCTATCCGACAGGTGCCCTCGCCGCCCCGGACGACCTGGCCCACCCACTGTGGTGCGACCGGGACCGCTGCCGGCTCCGCGGCCGACACTGTTCTCGCGCCCGCCAGGTCGACACCAACCGCTCGGAGTCGTCCGTCGTCGAGATCGGGCTGGTGCGGGCGCTGCATCCCGCCGCCCGGACGATGGTGAGCCTGGGCGGCGCGGCCTCCGCCGTGGTGCTGTCGATCGGGCAGGCGCGGGTGCTGCGGTACCGCCTGGCCCACCTGCTCGACCTGGCGGCGGTCAGCCGGCAGAGGTGAGCGGGGCTGGCTACCCTTGGCACCTGTGCCAGAGGGACACTCCATCCACCGACTCGCCGCCCGCCACGCCGAGTTGTTCGCCGGCGACAAGGTGCACGCCGACAGCCCGCAGGGGCGCTTCGCCGAGGGCGCGGCGCGGCTCACCGGCACCGTTCTGGACGCCACCGAGGCGTACGGCAAGCACCTGCTGCACCACTACGCCGGCGAGTTGACGCTGCACGTGCACCTCGGGCTGTACGGCAGGTTCGCCGACGGGCCGGGGGAGCCGCCGGCCCCGGTCGGCCAGCTCCGGCTGCGCCTGCACAGCGACCGCAACTGGTTGGAGCTGCGCGGCCCCGCCGCCTGCGAGCTGCTCACCCCGCCCGAGGTGGCGGCGCTGCGCGGCCGGCTCGGCCCGGACCCGCTGCGCGCCGACGCCGACCCGGACCGGGCGTACGCGCGGATCCGGCGCAGCCCCACCCCGCTCGCCGCGCTGCTGCTGGACCAGTCCGTGGTGGCCGGCACCGGGTTGATCTTCGTGACCGAGGCGCTGTTCCGCGCCGGGCTGCCGCCGCTGCTGCCCGGACGGGAGCTGACGCCGGCCGGCTGGGCGGAACTCTGGGCGGACCTGGTGATGCTGATGACCCGCGCGGTCGGGCGCGGCCGGATCGACACCGTGCGCGACGCGGACCTGCCGGAGGCCACCGGCCGGGCGCCGCGCGTCGACCGGCACGGCGGCGAGGTGTACGTCTACCGCCGCCCGGGGGAGCCCTGCCACGTCTGCGGCACGCCGGTGAGCCGGGGCACGCTGGCCGGTCGCAACCTCTACTGGTGCCCCACCTGCCAGGCCGGCTGAACTGTCGCACGACGCCGGCTCGCCGCCCCGGCCGGCAGGTGGTGGCTTCCCGGGTGACGTCGCCGGCCCGGCCGGCGGGTGGGTGGGCGTGTCACGTCTCGTCGAGCAACCAGCGGGCCGCCTCGATGTTGCCGGGGAAGACCTCGTCGCCGCCGACGCTCCAGGCCAGCGTCTGGCCGATCGCCCAACCGCGGACCCGGGCCCGGTCCAGGCCCAGCTCGCTGCTGAGCCGGTCGAGCCGGTGCCGCACCGCCGCCGGTGAGTGCCCCAGCTCGGCGCCCCGGACCAGCGGCACGACCGCGAACTCCCGCTCGCCGACAAGCGGCTTCGGGTCGATGACCAGCCACGGCTCGCGGTCGGCCGCCAGCACGTTGCCGGCGTGCAGATCCTGGTTGACAAGCACCTGTTCGCCCTGCTCCGGAGCCAGCTCGGCGAGCAGGCCGAGGGCGGCGTCGAGCAGCCGTCGCTCGTACGGCCGGTTGGTCCGCCGCCAGTTGGCCGGCATCCGCTCGGCCCAGCCGGCCGCCTCCTCGGCGAGCGGCGTGAACGGCGGGCCGGCCGGCACCGCGAGCCGGGGCAGCAGGCCGACCGCGGCGTCGAGCGCCTCGTCGAGCGCCAGCGTGTGCAGCGGCACGCCCGGGTCGCAGCGCTCGACCAGCAGCGCGCGGCGGTCGGCGTCGTGGGCGAGCAGCCGGATCGCGCCCCGGCCCGCCCAGTGCGCCAGCGCGGTGGCCTCGTGGACGCTGTCGTCGTCCGGGTACTGAAGTTTCAGCACCGCCCGCGTGCCGTCCGGCAGCTCGGCCGGCAGGGCCAGCGAGGCGAACGCGTAGGCGAACGGCGGCCCGACGGCCGTCAGCTCCCACTGCGCCACGCACTCCGCCAACCGGTCCGGCAGCTCCGCCAGCCAGGCCCGCCCGAGCGGCGTCCGCTCGGTCCACCGCAACCCGTCCGGGATCTCCCACCGCATCCGGCCATCCTGGCCGAGCGCGGTGACCGGCGCCGCCCCGACCCGGCGCGTCGGGACCGTGGTCGCGGTCACCGCAACCGCCGGATGTCGCCGTACGCCCGGTAGAAGCCACCCCGGCCGGACTCGCGGACCTCGCTGACCAGGTAGCGGGCGCCGGGCTCCCGGATGCCCTTGGGGAACTGGACCGACCAGTCCCGCTGGTAGCCGTCGGAGAGGACGTGGACCCGCAGCCGGCCGCCGTACTCGACGCACTGCACCACCACGCCGTCCCGAGCGTCGGTGGTGACCTCGACCGTGGCCCAGGCGGCCGGCTCGGGCAGCCGGGCCGGCGCCTTGACGTCCACCACCTCGGGCACGTCCCCGGCCTCGGCCGCCCGGATCGCCGCCTCGTCGGCGTCGATGCAGGCCAGGTGGCCGCTGGTGGTCACCACGTAGAGCCGTTGGTCGTGATACTGCATGGAGTACGCCGAGCCGCAGCCGGTGCCGAGCTTCCACAGCCGGTTACCGGCCTCGTCGAAGCAGTAGATCGAGGAGGCGCTGTCTCCGGCGAAGACGTACCGGCCGTCCTCGGCGGTGGCGCAGGAGAAGACCGGGGCGTCACAGCGGTACGTCCGCTCGGCCCGGCCGTCCTTGCGCAGCCGCACCACCTCCCGGGTGCCGGTGCCGGCGAACACCGTGTCGCGCTCCTGCCAACCGAAGAGCACCGCGCCGGTACGGGTGTGCCACAGCTCCCGCCCGGTGCGCCAGTCGTAGCCGGTGACCCCCTGCGAGTGGCCGTGGTAGAGCGCGTCGGCGTCGCAGCGCACCATCCAGGCGGACCGGCCACGCCCGGCCCGGCGCCAGAGGAACTCGTCCTCGTGGTCGAACGCGGCGACGCCGCCCTCGCGGTCGGAGACGCCGAGGACGCCGTCGTGGATGTCCAGCCAGTAGATGTCGATCTCCGGTGCGATCGCGTACGCCGCCCGGGGCACCTTGCCGGACAGGTCGTAGACGTTGCCGTCGTCGCAGCCGGCGTAGACCCAGGCGTCGTCGGCGACGATGCACTTCACGCCGTCGGGGAGCCGGACCTGGTTCACCATCCGGGCGTCGTGGTCCAGCGTGGTGATCACACCGTGCTCGTTGCCGACCATGCAGTGCCGCCCGTCCACGAAGATGCCGAAGGCGGGCGCGCCCGAGGCGTACCGCCAGAGGACCGGGGCGGTGCGGGCGGTGGAGCGAGTGCTCACGATCTCCCGACGGGAGACCGGCCGCTTCGGGCGAACGCCGGGCACCGCGGGGACGTAGCCCTTGCGGACCTTCTCGCCGATCTTCTTCGCCGCGGCGGCCCGGGCGCGGGCGTTGTCCGGGTAGGCGCTGGTCTTCACCTGGCCCTGGTCGCCGATCCGTCCGAAGCGGACGGTCATCGCCGTGTCCTCGACCACCACCTCGTAGAACTTGTGCGCACCACCGTCCACTTCGGACAATTCAAGGTAGGTCGTCTCCTGCGACATGGGGTTACCTCCGAGCGAGTGCCAACCAACAGCGCGCACACGCTAACCCCGCCCCCCGACAGTGCCGGAAGTCAAAAGGGGGGCCTTCCTCTACCGGAGGCGTTAAGAAGGGTCCCTTCCTTACGTCGTGGCGAGGGCGTCGACGGCCTTGCGGGCGGCGATCAGCACCGGGTCCCAGACCGGGGCGTACGGGGGCGCGTAACCGAGGTCGAGCGCGGTCATCTCGTCCACCGTCATGTCGTTCCACAGCGCCACGGCCAGTGCGTCGATTCGCTTGGCCGCCTCGGACCAGCCGACGATCTGCGCCCCGAGCAGCCGTCCGCTGGGCCGTTCGGCGATCAGCTTCACGGTCATCTTCTGCGCGCCCGGGTAGTAGCCGGCCCGGTTCGTCGACTCGGCGGTCACCGTGACGAACTCGAACCCGGACTCGGTGGCGTCCCGCTCGCGCAGCCCGGTGCGCCCGACCTCCAGCTCGCAGACCTTGGTGACGGCGGTGCCGATCACGCCGGGGAACGTGGCGTACCCGCCGCCGATGTTGATCCCGGCGACCCGGCCCTGCTTGTTGGCGTGCGTGCCGAGCGGGATGTGCACCGGCAGGCCGCTGACCCGGTGCAGGGTCTCCACGCAGTCGCCGGCCGCCCAGACGCCGGGCACGCCGGGCACCCGCATCCGGCGGTCCACCCGGATCGCGCCGGACGGCCCGAGCGGCAGGCCGGCGGCCTCGGCGAGCCGGGTGTTGGGGCGTACGCCGAGACCCAGCACCACGACGTCGGCCGGGATCGGCCCCTCGTCGGTGACCACCGCGGCGATCCGGCCGTTCCGTTCCTCCAGGCCGGTGACGGTCAGCCCGGTGCGGATGCCGATGCCGACCCGGCGCATCGCCTCGCCGACCAGCTCGCCCATGTCCGGGTCCACGGTGGCCATCGGCTGCGCGGCCTGCTCGACCAACTGGACCGTGAGCCCGCGCTGCACCAGCGCCTCGGCCATCTCGACGCCGACGTAGCCGCCGCCGACCACCACCGCGTGCCGCGGCCGGGGCTCGCGGTCGAGCCAGTCGAGCAGCGCGGCGCCGTCGTCGAGCGTCTGCACGCCGAACACGCCGGCCACCTCGTCGCGGGCCCACTCCGGCTGCACCGGGGTGGCGCCGGTGGCGTACACCAGGGTGTCGAAGCCGGCGCGGACCTCGCCGCCGCCGTCGAGGTCCCGGGCGACCACCTCGCGGCGGTCCAGGTCGATGGCGGTGACCTCGTGCCGGGTCCGGACGTCGATGTCGAAGTCGTCGCGGAACGCGGCCGGGGTGCGGGCGACGAGTTGGTCGCGTTCCGGCACCAGGCCGCTCACCCAGTACGGGATGCCGCAGGCCGAGTAGGACGTGAAGTGCCCCCGCTCGAACGCGACGATCTCCAGGTCCGCCCGGTCGCGGCGGCGCCGCGCCTGGGAGGCCGCCGACATGCCGGCGGCGTCCCCGCCGACGACGATCATCCGCTCCGCCACGCCGCTCATCCTGTCACGCCCCGACCGGGCCGCGGGGCGGCTCAACCACGGGTCTGCCGGGCCACGTCCGCGACCACGTCGACCAGCTTGCCGGTCTTCGCGAACACCGCCCGCTGCCGGGCCGCGCCGCTGCCGTGCCGGCGCAGCCCGTCCAGCAGCTCGGTCACCCGGTCGAGGTCGCCGTGCCGCTCCAGCTCCGGGCGGATCCGGTCGACGAGTCGATCCAGCAGCTCCCAGGCCGGGCGCAGCTCGCCGTCGGTCAGGTCGACGCCCTCGCCCTCCAGCCCGTCGTGGGCGGCCCGCCAGTGCGCGGCGACCAGCAGGTGATGGTCGGTGTTGACGGCCCGCCGACCGGCCGCGATGTCGGTGAGCGCGGTCGCGACCAGGCCCCGGACCAGCGCGGCCACCAGCACCGCGTCGTCCACCGACGGGCAGACGTCGCCGATCCTGATCTCCACGGTCGGGTACTTGGCGGAGAGCCGGGCGTACCAGTAGAGCATTCCCTCGTCGAGCATCACGCCGCTGGCGATGAGCTGCCGGATCAGCCGCTGGTAGTGCTCGTGCGACTCCAGGTAGGGCGTGGGCGCCACGGACGGCCAGCGTTCCCACTCGATCGAACGCCAGCTCGCGTAGCCGGTGTCCTCGCCGTGCGAGAACGGGGAGTTGGCGGTGACCGCCTGGAGGATCGGCAGCCAGGGCCGGACGTGGTTGAGCACCAGCACGCCGGTGTCCGGGTCCGGCACGCCGACGTGCACGTGCATGCCGTTGTTGCCCGGACCGGGCACCAGCAGCCGGAACCGTTCGATCATCCGGTCGAAGCGCGGCTTGTCCACCACCGCCGGCACCGGCCCGTCGACCGGCCCGGTGCCGATCGCCAGCAGACGTACGCCGGCCCGCTCGGCCGCGTCGGCCAGCTCGGCGCGGAGCATCCCCAGCGAGTGCCGGATCGAGGACAGCTCCAGCCCCGGCGGGCTGCCGATCTCGATCTGGCTGGTCTGGAACTCGCGTTCCACCTGGCCGCGCAGCTCGGCCGGCACCTGCTCCATCACCAGCTCGACGGCGGGCACGGCGGTCCCGGTGTGTGGATCGGCGAGCAGGAACTCCTCCTCCACGCCGACCGTCAGCAGGTCCGTCCCGCCCTCGGCGGCGTGCCGTTCCCGCTCCGCCACTGAGCCGCTCATCGCCACCACCGTCTCTTTCCGACCGGCCGCGACACCGTGCCGCGTGGTCGACGCACTGTTACCCACCGTGTCGATGCCCGGAAACGCGTCGGACGGCGTGTCGGCCCGATTCGCCCGGCCGGTCGTGCGCCGCCGTGCCCCCGGAGGGCCGTCGGGTGACGGGACGCGGGACTACGATGAGCCGGCCCGGCGGGCGGTCGCCGGGCCGGAGGAGGTCGTGGTGACTCCGAACGGCACGTCGCGCACGGTGACCGGCGTTCGCGCCCAGGTTCCGCGCGGCTTCGCGATCCTGCTCGCGGTGATCGCGGCGGTGTGCGCGCTGGCGGCGCTGAGCAGCGCGGTGGCCGCCGACGTCCAACCGGTCCGCACCGCGATCGACGCGCTGCTGGTGCCCGCGCCGGCGAACCTCGCGTACGCGGTCTTCCTCGGCGTCCTGGCCGCTGCCGCGAGACGGCGCAAGCGGCTGGCCTGGTGGGTGCTGCTTGTCTACTTCAGTCTCACGCTGGTGGTCGGCCTGACGGCCGGTGGGCTGCTGCTGATGGTGGGCGCCAACGAGCTGAACCACGCCGCCGGCCAGCGCCTCTTCGGCACGCTGGAGACGATCGGCGTCTGGGTCGGCATCGCGTTCGCCGCCGCCGCGGTGGCGCTGCTGGTGGCCGCGCGGCGGGAGTTCTACGCCCGGGTCCGGTCCGGCAGCACCTGGCGTGCGCTGGGCGTGCTCGCCGGCCTGGCCGCCGTCTTCGTCGGCCTGGGCTATCTGCTGCTCCTGGTCGAGCCGGGCAGCCTGCACACCTGGTCGGACCGGCTGGGCTACGCGGTGGAGAAGGTCTTCGGTGGCGCGATCACGCTGGACCTGACCCGTCGGGGCCAGGCGCCCGGCTGGGTCAACCTGCTGCTCGGCGCGTTCGGCGCGACGGCGTTCCTGGCCGCGCTGTTCACGCTGGTCCGCTCGCAGCGGGCCAACGCGGTGCTGCACGCCGGCGAGGAGGAGCGGATCCGGGAACTGCTGGCCCGGCACGGCGAGCGGGACTCGCTCGGCTACTTCGCCACCCGGCGGGACAAGGCGGCCGTCTTCTCGGCCAGCGGCAAGGCCGCGCTCACCTACCGGGTGATCAACGGCGTCAGCCTGGCCAGCGGCGACCCGGTCGGTGACCCGGAGGCGTGGGGGCCGGCCATCGAGGCGTGGCTGGAGCACTCCCGGGCGTACGCGTGGACGCCGGCGGTGCTCGGCGCCAGCGAGGCCGGCGCGCGGGCGTACCGCCGGCACGGCCTGAAGGTGCTCCAGCTCGGCGACGAGGCGATCCTGCACACCCGGGAGTTCGACCTGGACGGCCGGGACATGCGACCGGTCCGGCAGGCGGTGCACCGGGTCGAGCGGGCCGGCTACACCGCCCGGGTCCGCCGGCACGCCGAGATCCCGCCGGAGGAGCTGGCCGAGGTGGCCGGGCTGGCCACCGCGTGGCGGGACACCGGGCACGAGCGCGGCTTCTCGATGGCGTTGGGCCGGCTCGGTGATCCGGCCGACGGTGACTGCGTGCTGGTCGAGGCGTGTGACGGCGCGGGCCGGGTGCGCGGGCTGCTCTCGTTCAGCCCGTGGGGCACGCACGGCGTCTCGCTGGACCTGATGCGCCGGGACCGCGCCGCCGAGAACGGCGTCACCGAGTTCATGGTGGCCGCGCTGCTGGCCGCCGGCCCGCGCCTCGGCGTCGACCGGGTGTCGCTCAACTTCGCCGCGTTCCGGTCGGTGTTCGAGCAGGGCGCGCGGATCGGCGCCGGTCCGATCATCCGGGCCTGGCGGCACACGCTGCTCTTCTTCTCCCGCTGGTGGCAGCTCGAGTCGCTCTACCTCTCCAACGCGAAGTACCAACCGCACTGGACGCCGCGTTACCTCTGCTTCGCGGAGCGCCGGGAGCTGGCCCGGGTCGGTCTCGCGGCGGTCGCCGCGGAGGGCTTCCTGGCCCTGCCGGGTGGGCGGCCCACACCGCTGCACGGGGTGCCGCCGGCCGGCGGCGGGATCGGCTACGTGCCGCCGGCCGCCGCGGCGGTCCGGGCCGTCCCGCCGGAGCCGCCCGCCGCGCGCCGGCCGGAGCAGATCCGGGTACGCGTGGCGAAGCTCGACCGGCTGCGGGCCGCCGGCGTCGACCCGTACCCGGTGGGCTATCCGCGCACGGCGACCTGCGCGGCGGTGCGGGACCGGCACGCGGGGCTGGCCCCGGACACCGGCGCCGGCGAGACGGTGGCGGTGGCCGGGCGGGTGCTGCTGGTCCGCGACCACGGGCGGGTCCTGTTCGCCACCGTCCGGGACGGCAGCGGCGATCTTCAGGTGATGCTGGAGCACGACCTGGACCGGTGGCGGTCGACTGTCGACATCGGCGACCACGTGGGCGCCACCGGCGAGGTGTACGCGACCCGACGCGGCGAGGTGTCGGTGCGGGTGGCCGGCTGGGAGCTGACCGCCAAGTGCCTGCGCCCGCTGCCGGACAAGCACCACGGGCTGGCCGATCCGGAGGCCCGGGTCCGGCAGCGGTACCTGGACCTGGCGCTGGACCCGGCGGCCCGGGAGATGGTGCGGGCCCGGAGCGCGACGCTGCACAGCCTGCGCGCGGGGCTGGCCGGGCGGGACTTCCTGGAGGTGGAGACGCCGATCCTGCAACGGGTGCACGGTGGCGCGAACGCCCGCCCGTTCGTCACCCACATCAACGCGTACGACCTGCGGTTGAGTCTGCGGATCGCGCCGGAGCTGTATCTGAAGCGGCTCGCCGTGGGCGGCATCGAGCGGGTCTACGAGTTGGGTCGGGCGTTCCGCAACGAGGGCGTGGACGCCACCCACAACCCGGAGTTCACCGTGCTGGAGGCGTACCAGGCGTACGCCGACTACCAGGACATGCGGGTGCTGGCCCGGGAGCTGGTCGTGGCGGCGGCGACCGCGGTGCACGGTGCGCCGGTGGCCCGCCGGCCCGGCGGCGAGCTGGTCGACCTGGGCGGCGAGTGGCGGACGGTCACGGTGCACGAGGCGGTCTCGGCCGCGCTGGGCGAGGAGGTCACCGCCGACACCGAGCTGGCCGCGCTGCGCAAGCTGGCCGACGCGGCCGGGGTGCCGTTCGATCCGCGCTGGTCGGCCGGCGCGGTGCTGCTGGAGCTGTACGAGCGGCTGGTCGAGGCGCGTACCGAGGCGCCCACGTTCTATCTCGACTTCCCGACCGAGGTGTCGCCGTTGACCCGGCAGCACCGGCGTGATCCCCGGTTGGCCGAGCGCTGGGACCTGGTGGCGTACGGGATGGAGCTGGGCACGGCGTACTCCGAGCTGGTCGATCCGACCGAGCAGCGGCGGCGGCTCACCGCGCAGTCGTTGCAGGCGGCCGGCGGCGACCCGGAGGCGATGGAGCTGGACGAGGACTTCCTCACCGCGCTGGAGTACGCGATGCCGCCGACCGGCGGGCTGGGGCTCGGCGTGGACCGCCTGGTGATGCTGCTGACCGGCCGTTCGATCCGGGAGACGTTGCCGTTCCCGCTGGTCCGCGAGTCCTCCTGAGCGTCGCCGCCACCGGCATTCATTGAAGATTGTTGACAAATGCGGGGGCGGGCGCGTACAAATCGCTCTCAGAGAGCGCTCTCCGCCCCGTCCCCGCAGAGAGGCACCCCGATGAACCCGATTCCGGCGGCCCCGGCCGCCCCCACCACCGTGCCCCGGTCCCGCCGCCGGCTCGCCCTGGCCGCGACCGTGGTCGCCGCCACCACCGCGCTCGCCGGCGTCCAGATGACCGCGCAGGCCGCCGTGCCGTCCCCGCCCGCCGGGTGGAACCTGGTGTGGAGCGACGACTTCACCGGCGCGGCCGGCACGCTGCCCTCGTCCGCCAACTGGATCGTCGACACCGGCACCAGCTACCCGGGCGGCCCGGCCAACTGGGGCACCGGCGAGATCCAGACCTACACCTCCAGCACCGCCAACCTGTCCCAGGACGGTGCCGGCAACCTGCGCATCACCCCGCTGAAGGACAGCGCCGGCCGCTGGACGTCGGCCCGGATCGAGACGGTACGCAGCAACTTCAAGCCGTCGAGCGGCGGCGTGCTGGCGATCGAGGGCCGCATCCAGATGCCCAACGTCACCGGCGCGGCGGCGGCCGGCTACTGGCCGGCGTTCTGGGCGCTCGGCTCGCCCTACCGGGGCAACTACCAGAACTGGCCCGGCATCGGCGAGTTCGACGTGATGGAGAACGTCAACGGGATCAACTCGGTCTGGGGCGTGCTGCACTGCGGCGTCGCGCCGGGCGGCCCGTGCGACGAGTTCAACGGCCGGGGCGCGTCCCGCGCCTGCCCGGGCAGCACCTGCCAGTCGGCGTTCCACACCTACCGGTTCGAGTGGGACACCTCGGTGAGCCCCCAGCAACTGCGCTGGTACGTCGACGGCCAGCAGTTCCACACCGTCACCCAGACCCAGGTCGGTGAGCCGTACTGGACCCAGATGACCAGTCACGCCGGCTACTTCCTGCTGCTCAACGTGGCGATGGGCGGCGGCTTCCCGAACGGCGTTGCCGGCTCCGCCACGCCGACCGCGTCGACCGTGTCCGGCCGGCCGATGCTCGTCGACTACGTGGCGGTCTACTCCCGGGGCGGCGGGAGCAACCCGTCGCCGACGCCGACCACGCCGCCGCCGGGCGGGGTGCGGGACGCGTACGCGACCATCCAGGCCGAGTCGTTCAACGCGCAGAACGGCGTGCAGGTGGAGACGTGCGCCGAGGGCGGGCAGGACATCGGCTTCCTGGCCAACGGTGACTGGGCCCGCTACGACAACGTCGACTTCGGCTCCACGCCGCCACGGGACTTCGTGGCCCGGGTCGCGTCCGGCGCGGCGGCCGGGGTGAGCGGCCTGGTGGAGGTGCGGGTGGACAGCCCCACCGCGACGCCGATCGGCAGCTTCGCGGTCGGCAACACCGGCGGCTGGCAGACCTGGACCTCGGTGCCCGGCAACGTGGGCGCGGTGACCGGCCGGCACACCGTCTACCTCACGTTCAGCAGCGGCCAGCCGTCGGACTTCGTCAACGTCAACTGGTTCACGTTCCGCCGCTGATCGGCCCGGCGGTCAGCGCCCGGCGGTCACCGACTGCCGGGCGCGCCGCCGGCGCACCTTCTTCACCGCCCAGCTCACGATCATCACGCCGAAGACCGCGAAGATCGCGTAGTTGAACCACTGGCTGTAGCGGTCGACGTCCTCCCAGCGCGAGCCGAGCAGGAAGCCGGCACCCACGATCAGCGTGTTCCACACCCCGCTGCCGAGCGTGGTGAGCAGGATGAACTCGCCCAGCGGCATACGGTTCGCGCCGGCCGGGATCGACACCAGGCTGCGGACCACCGGCACCACCCGGCCGATCAGCACTGCCCAGCGGCCGTGCCGCTCGAACCAGCGGTCCGCCTTCTCCAGGTCATCCCGGTCGACCAGCGGGATGTGGTCGAGCCACCGCTTGAGCCGGTCCTCGCCGAGCGCCGCGCCGAGCCAGTAGAGCACCAGCGCGCCGAGCAGCGAACCGGCGGTCGCGGCCAGCACGATCACCACCACGTTGAACCGGCCCTCGGCGGACAGGTAGCCCGCCATCGCCAGCACGATCTCGCTCGGGATCGGCGGGATGATGCTCTCCAGCGCCACCAGCAGCGCCACGCCGACCGCGCCCCACGCGTCGATCACGCTCGCCACCCACCCGGTCAGCCCGGTGAACTGGTTCGGATCGACGTTCTGGGCGAGGGCCATGGCGGTCCTTCCACACGGGTGCCGGAGATCCGGGGGTAGTACCCGGGTGAGCTTTGCTCACACCCGCCGGTGACCGGGCTAACCCTCCGGGTGCAGCGCCTCGTCCGCCGGCCCCCGCCGCCAGCCGGTGAAGCGGACCAGCAGGCCGCCGTGGCTGGGCGAGCAGCAGTACGGCCCGGCCGTCGCGGACGCCGCCGGGTCGAGCGGCGCGACCCGTACCAGCCGCCACGGCTCGCCGTCGACCCGGGCGCGGACCGTCAACGCGTCGCCGGTCCGGCTCACCCGGACCGTCACCTCCCGCCCCGACCACTCCGGCACCGGTGCCACCGACCAGTCGGAGAACTCGTCGGTGACCACGGCGCCGACCTGCGGCACGCCGTCGCTCACCTCGACCCCGGCCTTCGTCCACCGCCGCTCGTCCACCCGCACCAGCACGCCGGCCTGGTCGAACTGCGCGGCGTAGTCGAGCTGGAACGACACCTCCACGGCGGTGTCCCCGGCGAACGGCGCGAGCAGCGCCGAACCGTCGTCGTGCACGAAGCCGTAGCTGGTGCGCCGCCAGAAGTCGCTGCCCCCGCGCGGCTCGACAAGCAGCCCGCCGCCGACCGCCTCGGCCCGCTCCGGTGGGTTGAGCCACGTGCCGCCGGACCAGTCGGTGTCCTCGCTCATGCTGTGCTGGCTGGGCATGCCCTCACGGCCCTCGCTCCGCTCGGTGCGTTCGCTCATGCCGGCACCGTACCGGGTTTGCCAGGACGCGCGTTCGGAGAAGTAGAGCCCGCATGGGTGACAGGTGGTATCAGGAGGCGGTCGTCTACTGCCTCGACGTCGACACGTACGCGGACTCCGACGGCGACGGGGTGGGTGACTTCCAGGGGCTGATCGGCCGGCTGGACTACCTGGCCCGGCTGGGGGTGACCTGCATCTGGCTCAACCCGATCCACCCGTCCCCCAACAAGGACGACGGGTACGACGCGACCGACTTCTACAACGTCGACCCGCGGCTCGGGACGCTCGGCGACTTCGCCGAACTGCTGCACCAGGCGCAGAACCGGGGCATCCGGGTGATCATCGACCTGGTGGTCAACCACACCTCGGACCAGCACCCGTGGTTCCAGTCCGCCCGGTCCTCGCCCGACTCGCCGTACCGCGACTGGTACGTCTGGTCCGACCACGAGCCGGACGACCGGCACCAGGGCATGGTGTTCCCGGGCGAGCAGCACGAGACCTGGACCTACGACCGGACCGCCAAGGCGTGGTTCTACCACCGGTTCTACAAGTTCCAGCCGGACCTGAACATCGAGAACCCGAAGGTCCGCGCGGAGATCAAGAAGATCACCTCGTTCTGGCTCCAGCTCGGCGTCTCCGGGTTCCGGATGGACGCCGTGCCGTTCATCATCGAGAAGACCGAGCCGGGCAACCCGAACGCGACCAAGGACTTCGAGTTCATCACCGACCTGCGCCAGCACGTCCAGTGGCGGCGCGGCGACGCGGTGCTGCTGGCCGAGGCGAACGTCGAGCCGGACCAGTTGCCTGTCTACTTCGGCGACGGCAGCGGCTCGGGCAACCGGATCCACATGCTCTTCGACTTCATGATGAACGGCCGGCTGATGCTCGCGTTCGCCCGGGAGGACCCGGAGGCGATCATCGACGCGTTGCGCGACACCCCGAAGCTGCCGACCGGCGGCCAGTGGGCGACGTTCCTGCGCAACCACGACGAGATCGACCTGTCCCGGCTCACCGCCGACCAGCGCAACGACGTGTTGGCGAAGTTCGGCCCGGACGAGAACATGCAGCTCTACGGCCGGGGCATCCGCCGCCGGCTCGCGCCGATGCTCGGCAACGACCGCCGGCACATCGAGCTGGCGTACGCGCTCCAGTTCTCGCTGCGCGGCACGCCGGTGCTGCGCTACGGCGAGGAGATCGGCATGGGGGAGGACCTGACGCTGAAGGGGCGCGACGCGATCCGTACCCCGATGCAGTGGTCCTACAAGGAGAACGCCGGCTTCTCCACCGCCGAGCCGGAGAAGCTGGTCCGCCCGGTGATCGACAAGGGCGAGTACGGCTACCAGCAGGTCAACGTCACCGCCCAGCGTAAGGACCCGCGTTCGCTGCTCGGCTGGTTCGAGCGGATGATCCGGACGCTGCGGGAGGCCCCGGAGGTCGGGTCCGGCAGCACCACCCACATCGACGTGCCGATGCCGGCCGGGGTGCTCGCGCACCGCGCCGACGGGCGGACCGGGACCATGGTCTTCCTGCACAACCTCGGCACCGAGGACGTGGAGGTCGACCTGAGCACCCTGGCGCCGGAGGCGGACCTGCCGATCGACGTGCTGAGCGACCGCAACTACGACGAGGTGGGCAAGCTCGACCGGCTGAAGCTGAACGGCCACGGCTACCGCTGGATCCGGCTCTGCCGGGGTGGGGCCCTCTGATCGACGCGACGGCGGGTTAGGCTCCTCCGATCGAGCCAAGTTACCGGGAGGTAATCATGTCGGAGGAGCCCCGCGTCGCCATCGTGACCGGAGCCGCACGCGGCATCGGCGCGGCCACCGCCCGCCGGCTGGCCGCCGACGGTATGGCCGTCGCCGTGGTCGACATCGAGGAGTCGGCCACCGCGGAGACCGTCGACGGTATCGTCGCCGCCGGTGGTCGGGCGCTCGGCGTCGGCGCGGACGTGGCCGACCGGGCCCAGGTGGAGACCGCCGTCGAGCGGGTCGCCGCCGAGCTGGGCGCACCGACCGTGCTGGTCAACAACGCCGGCGTGCTCCGCGACAACCTGCTGTTCAAGATGACCGACGCCGACTGGGACACGGTCCTGGGCGTGCACCTGCGCGGCGCGTTCCTGTTCAGCCAGGCCACCCAGAAGCACATGGTCGAGCGGAAGTGGGGCCGGATCGTCAACCTGTCCAGCACCTCCGCGCTGGGCAACCGCGGCCAGGCGAACTACGCCGCCGCCAAGGCCGGCATGCAGGGCTTCACCAAGACGCTCGCCATCGAGCTGGGCCCGTTCGGGGTGACCGCCAACGCGGTCGCGCCGGGCTTCATCGTCACCGACATGACCGCGGCCACCGCGGCCCGGATGAAGGTCGAGTTCGCCGCGCTCCAGGAGCACGCCGCCGCCGAGATTCCGGTCCGCCGCACCGGCCGCCCGGAGGACGTCGCGCACACCATCTCGTTCCTGGCCAGCGAGGGCGCGTCCTTCGT
The DNA here is from genome assembly GCF_055586805.1 of Micromonospora sp. NPDC049201. Taxonomy (NCBI): domain Bacteria; kingdom Bacillati; phylum Actinomycetota; class Actinomycetes; order Micromonosporales; family Micromonosporaceae; genus Micromonospora; species Micromonospora sp. NPDC049201. The sequence continues at coordinate 154,887 of NZ_JBVJHM010000012.1, forward strand.
CTCCGGCCAGGTCATCTACGTCGCCGGCGGCCCCAAGGACTGACCCACTCCACCCCCCACGACGAATGGCCACGCTTTCTCGGAAAGCGTGGCCATTCCGCGCTCCATGGCCACGCTTTCCGAGAAAGCGCGCCTCAGGGGGAGGGCGTGGTGCGGGTGCGGTAGAGCCAGAGGAGGCCGAGTGCGGGCAGCACCAGCGGGATGTAGCCGTAGCCGCTGCCGAAGTCGGACCAGACCGTCTCGTCCGGGAACAGCTCCGGGTCGGCGATGCTCAGCACACCCACCGCGAGCACCCCGACCAGCTCCACCGAACAACAGGCCAGCGCCACCCGGCGGCCGGCGTGCCCGGCCCGGGCCAGCCCGACCGCCGCCACGATGTAGATCAGCGCGGCCAGCGCGGAGAGCAGGTACGCCACCGGCGCCTCGTCGAACTTCGTGGCGATCTGGAGCCCGGCCCGCGACGTCGCGGCGATGGCGAACAGGATGTAGACCGCGATCAGCAGCCGCCCCGGCCCGCGGTTGGTGGCGCGTCCGGGTGCCCGGGAATCAACCACCGACGACCTCCCAGGTCTGCTGCAACCGCACCACCACGACCGGCGTGACCAGGCAGATCGCGCAGACGATCGCCGAGCCCCAGCGGGTCGGCTCCATCCGGGCCAGCACCCAGGCCAGCGGCGGCAGGCAGACCAGCGTCACCAGGTAGCCGAAGAATGCCCCCGGCTCGCCCGGCCGGTCCCCGCCGCCGAGGGCGACGAGCGCCACCACGGTCAGCGCCAGCAGCGCCACCTCCACCACGGCCAGGCCGGCGAACTGGACCCGGTCCGGCGGCTGCTGGCGTACGGCGGCCACCAGGGCCCAGACCGCGACCGCCAGCGACAGCACGATCGCGATCGTGGGGAGGAACCCGTCCACCGGCGAGCCCGCCGCCGCGGCGCTGGTCATCGACGCAGTGTCGTTCACCGGCCCAGCCTACTAAGTCGTGTAGTAGCCAGCCCCCGCGCGGGTCGGGGCGCGCCGGCCGGGCCGGACGACTAGCGTGGATCACGGTCCCGGCGTACGCCGGTGGCCCACGACGACGGCAGGGGGCAGGGGTGCGCTTCGGATTGTTCGGCACCGGTCACTGGGCGGCGGAGACGCACGCCGCCGCCATCGACGCCCACCCCCGGGCCCGACTGGCCGGCGTCTGGGGGCGCAACCCGGCGAAGGCGGAGGCGCTGGCCACCCGGCACGGCGTGCCGGCCTTCACCGACGCCGACGCGCTGCTCGACGCCGTCGACGCGGTCGCCGTGGCGCTCCCGCCCGACGTGCAGGCCGACATCGCGGTCCGGGCCGCCACCGCCGGGCGGCACCTGCTGCTGGACAAGCCGCTGGCGCTGAGCCTCACCGATGCCGACCGGGTGGTCGCCGCCGCCGAGGCGTCCGGGGTGGCCTCGGTGGTCTTCTTCACCCAGCGCTTCCACCCCAACGTCACCGGCGTCCTCGCCTCGGCCGCCGCGGCCGGCGGTTGGCAGCACGCCCGGGGGACCATGTTCGCCTCGATCTACCAGCCCGGGAACCCGTACGGCGACTCGCGGTGGCGGCGCGACCGGGGCGCGCTGTGGGACATCGGCCCGCACGCGTTGTCACTGATCCTGCCGGTGCTCGGCCGGGTCACCCGGGTCGCCGCGATGGACGGGCCGAGCGGCTTGGTGCACCTGCTGCTCACCCACGACGGCGGCGCGACGAGCACGCTCTCCCTCACCCTCGACGCGCCGGCCGAGGCGGTCACCCGTGACTTCGTCCTGTTCGGCGCGAACGGCACCGAGAGCATCCCGCCCGGTGACGGCAGCGCGCTCCAGGCGTTCGGCGCCGCGCTCGACCAGTTGCTGGCGGAGGTGGACGCCGGCACCCGCGACCACCGCTGCGACGTGCGGTTCGGCCGCGAGGTGGTGGCGGTGCTCGACGCCGCCGAGATCGCCCGGGCGCGGGGGCGCACGGTCGACCTGTGAGAAAACCCGTCGCGGAGCGGCGGGCCGGCCGCTAGCGTCGCGCGCATGTTCACGCATGCCCTGATCGACGTGGCCGTCGCGCCGGCCGCGTCCGGGCTCCTTCTGGTCGCCCGCCCGCGGGTCCGGCGCCCGGCCCTGACCGGCCGGGACGCGGACCGCCGCGCCTGACCCGACCACCGCCCCGAGCCCGACTGGCCGACCCGCCACGTCACCGGGCTGACGGCGTCCGGCCGGGCCTGATCCCGCCGTTTCGCCGCGGTGGCGCTGGCAGTCGCGCTGATCCCACCACGTCGCCGAGAGGTGGCGCGGTGGTTCGCGCGGTGAGCGTCCCGACCGATCCAGGGTCGTCCGAGCCCCGATCCGCTCGGACCGCCCGCCCCGTCCGTGCCACGCCGACCCGGCGAGCCGACCCGGCCCGTCGCGGCTGCCGACCCGTCCCGCCCGGCGGTGCCCGCCCGCGGGGTCGGTCGCCCGCCCCGGGCCCGAGGGCGGCGTGGAACACCTGCGCAGCGGTCCGTACCCGTCGCCGTCCGGCGACAGACAGGACGAACCCGTGGCGCCCCGCCGACTCCGCACCACCGCACGCGACCGGTCCCGTCGCGTACTGTCCCAGAACTTCCTCGCCGATCCGGCCGCCGTCGCACGGATCGTCCGGGCGGCCCGCCCCGGCCCGGCCGACCTGCTGCTGGAGGTGGGGGCCGGACGCGGCCAGCTCACCCGCCCGCTCGCCGCGCGGTGCGGGCGGCTGATCGCGTACGAGGTGGACCCGGCCGTGTTGCCGGAGCTGACCGCGACCTGCGCGCCGCTGCCGCACGTCGAGGTCCGGGCGGCCGACTTCCTCTCCGCGCCGCCGCCCGAGGAGCCGTTCTCGGTGGCCGGCAACATCCCCTGGTCGCTGACCGCGGCCGTGGTCCGCTGGTGCCTCGCCGCGCCCGAGCTGCGCGCGGCCACGCTGCTCACCCAGCTCGACTACGCCCGCAAACGCGCCGGCGACCACGGCCGGTGGAGCCGGCTCACGGTGCTCACCTGGCCGGAACACCACTGGCGGCTGGCCGGCCGGGTGCCCCGGGGCGCGTTCCGGCCGGTGCCCGCGGTGGACGGCGGCATCCTGCGCCTGGAGCGCCGGACCGTGCCGCTGCTGGCGCCGGGCGTGCTGCCCGCGTACCGGAGGATGGTGGAGCTGGGCTTCGGCGGGGTCGGCGGCTCGCTCGCGGCCTCGCTGCGCGCCGCCCACCCGCGCCGCCGGGTCGACGGCGCGTTACGGGCCGCCCGGATCGCGCCAGACACCCCGGTCGGGCTGGTCTGGCCCGAGCAGTGGCTGGTGCTGTTCCGCCTCCTGCACGCGCGCTGACGGAAGGCCGGGCCCCCTGTTAACGCCTCCGGTAGAGGCGGGCGCCCCGCTTGGCATCAGGTGGCCTAACCGGTGTACGGGGCCAGCGCCTCGCCCAACTCGGCGGGGGTGTCGAACTCCTCGGCCGGCAACGTCCGGAGCATCTGGAGCGTCTCGGTGCTGGCGCCGTTCTCCTGAGCCCAGCGGACCAGGTCCTCCCGGGAGACCGGGTAGTCGAGTCCGGTGGCGAACTCCTGCAACTGCGCGCCGCTGACGGTCATGTCGCGCGGCTACCCGCTGGGCGGCGCGGCATGCCGGTCCGGACGACGGTTTGCCCCGGCGGGACCCGGGTAGCCGCGGACATGCTGGTTCAGCGGCTCGGCGCACCGAGCGACTTCGACCCGCTGCTGGAGCGCGTCCGCGACGCCCGCATCGTGATGATCGGCGAGGCGACGCACGGCAGCTACGACTACTACCGCCTGCGCGAGCAGTTGACCCGACGGCTCATCGCTGAGCAGGGGTTCGACTTCGTCGCGGTGGAGGGGGACTGGCCGGACTGCGACCGGGTGCACCGCTCGGTGGTGGGCGCACCGGGCGGACTGGCCGATCCGATGGTCGCGTTGGAGCGGTTCGAACGCTGGCCCACCTGGATGTGGGCGAACGCGGAGGTGGCCCGGTTCTGCCGGTGGCTGCGCGCCTGGAACCTGGAGCGGCCGGAGGGGGAGCGGGCGGGCTTCCACGGCCTCGACGTCTACTCGCTCTGGGAGTCGATGCAGGCCATCTTCGACTACCTGGGCGAGGAGGACCCGGCGTCGCTGGAGGCGGCCCAGGAGGCGTACCGCTGCTTCGAGCCGTACGGCAAAAAGGTCGAGGAGTACGGCCTGGCCAGCCGGTTCGTCTCCGCCCGGTGCGAGGAGGAGGTGGTCCGGTTGTTGGCGCGTACCCGGGAACAGGCCGCCGCGGACGGCCCGGACCGCTTCTCGGCCTGGCAGAACGCGGAGGTGGTGGCCGGTGCGGAACGGTACTACCGGGCCATGATCGGCGGCGGTCCGGAGTCGTGGAACGTCCGCGACATCCACATGGCGGACACGCTGGACCGGCTGCTCGACCGCTACGGGCCGGACGCGCGCGGCGTCGTGTGGGCGCACAACACGCACGTCGGCGACGCGCGGGCCACCGAGATGGCGGCGGACGGCATGGTGAACATCGGTCAGCTCGGCCGGGAACGGCACGGCCGGGACGCGGTGGCGCTGATCGGCTTCGGCAGTTGGCGGGGCAGCGTGATCGCCGCCCCGCGCTGGGGCTCCCCGGCCGAGACGATGGTGGTGCCGCCGGCCCGGGAGGGGTCGGTGGAGCACCTGTTGCACGAGTTGATGCCGGACCGGGCGGTGCTGGTCTTCGGCGGCCCGGACGAGCCGGAGTGGGTGACCGGGGAGGCGGACCACCGGGCCGTCGGCGTGGTGTACGACCCGAGCTTCGAGTCGTGGGGCAACTATGTGCCGACCCGGCTGGGGGAGCGGTACGACGCGTTCGTCTGGTGCGACGAGACGACCGCCCTGCATCCCCTGCCGGCGTTGGTGACACCGGGCGAGATGGAGACGTATCCCGCTGGCGTGTGAGGTGGGGTGTTAGGAGGGGCCCCCTGTTATGCACGAGGCGTTAACAGGGGGCCCCTCCTTTCACTTCACCGGGGTGGGCTCGCGTTCGGCGAGGTGGGCGCGCAGGCCCTCGCCCTCGACGTCCACGTTGGGCAGCAGCTTGTTCAGCCAGCGCGGCAGCCACCAGGCGGCGTTGTTCAGCAGCGACATCACCGCCGGGACGATGGTCATCCGGACCACGAACGCGTCGATGGCGACACCGATCGCGAGTGCGAAGCCCATCGACTTGATGATCGGATCGTCCAGGAAGACGAAGCCGCCGAACACCGACATCATGATGAGCGCCGCGGCGGTGACCACCCGGGCGCCGTGCCCCATGCCGTTGATGGTGGCCTGGCGGGCGGTGTCCCCGTGCACGAAGTCCTCGCGCATCCGGGAGACCAGGAAGACCTCGTAGTCCATGGCCAGGCCGAACAGGATGCCGATGAGCAGGATCGGCAGGAAGCTGACCAGCGGCGCCGGCGTGTCGACGCCGAGCAGCCCGGCCAGGTGGCCCTGCTGGAACACCGCGACCGTGATGCCGAACGTGGCCGCCACGGTGAGCAGGAACCCGAGCGCCGCCTTCACCGGCACCAGGATCGACCGGAACACCAGCATCAGCAGCAGCACGGACAGGCCCACCACCAGCAGCAGGTAGACCGGGAGCGCGTCGGAGAGCTTCTCCGACACGTCGATGCCGATCGCGGTGACGCCGGTGAGCAGCACCTCGGCGTTGCCGATGCCGCCGACCTGCCGGCGGATGTCGTGCACCAGCTCCTCGGTCTTCTCGTCGGTCGGCCCGGTCTTCGGGATCACGCCGAGCAGCGCGGTGCGGCCGGACGGGTCGAGCTGCGGCGGGGCCACCGCCAGCACCCCGTCGGTCTTCTGGATCAGCGACGCGACCTGCGGCACGGCGGCCTGGGTGGCCTGCGGCGAGTCGGCGGTGACCACGACCGCGAGCCGGCCGGTGAAACCGGGGCCGAAGCCCTCCCGGATCAGGTCGTTGCTGACCCGGGCCGGGGTGCCCTCGGCGGCGGTGGAGGCGTCCGGCAGCGCCAGGCGCATGTCCTGCGACGGGATCGCCAGCAGGCCGAGGCCGAGCAGGCCGACCAGGATCACCGGGATGCGGAACCGGGTCACCCAGTTCGCCCAGCGGAACCCGAAGCCGGAGCGGTCCTCCGAGCCGGTGCCCGGGTCCGCGACCGCCTCGCGGTTGCGGAGCTTGCGCGGCAGCACCTTGCGGCCGGCGAAGCCGAGCAGTGCCGGGGCCAACGTGATCGCCACCAGCACGGCCACGGTGACGGTGCCGGCGGCGGCCAGACCCATCACGGTGAGGAACGGGATGCCCACCACGGCCAGGCCGGCCAGCGCCACGACCACTGTCGCGCCGGCGAACACCACGGCGGAGCCGGCGGTGCCGACCGCGCGGCCGACCGCCTCCTCGGGGGAGAGCCCGTCGAGCAGGTTCTGCCGGTGCCGGGAGGTGATGAACAGCGAGTAGTCGATGCCGACCGCCAGGCCGAGCATCAGCGCCAGGATCGGTGCGGTGCTGGTCAGCTCGACCGCGCCGCTGAGCGCGAACAGGCCGGCCATGCCGACACCGACGCCGATCAGCGCGTTCAGCATGGTCATCCCGGCCGCCACCAGCGAGCCGAACGTGATGACCAGGACGATCGCCGCGACCAGCACACCGAGCGCCTCGGTCGAGCCGACCTCCGGCTCGCCGTTGAGCACCTCGCCGCCGGGGGCGATCTGCCAGCCCTGCGCCTCGGCCTGCTGGCCGACCTTCTCGTACGCGTCGCGCTGCTCGGTGGTCACGTCGTCCGCACGACCGGCGAACTGCACCTGGATCAGCGCGTACCGGCCGTCCGGCGTGAGCGCCTGCCCCTGGTAGGGGTCGATCGCGCCGACCACGCCGGGCAGCGTGGCCGCCTCCTGGGTGACCTGCTTGACCACCGCCTGGCCGGCCGGCGAGGTGAGCGCGCCGTCCTGCGGCGCCTTGACGGCGATGGTGCCGGTGGCGCCGCTGGCCGCCGGGAACCGGTCGGCGAGCAGGTCGATGGCCTGCTGCGACTCGGTGCCGGGCATGGTGAAGTTGCTCGCCGTCGGGCCCCGCAGCGTGGCCGCGGCCAGGCCGAGGCCGACGAGTACGACGAGCCAGACGACGGCGACGAGTCGCCGTCGGCGTAGGGATGCCCGGCCGAGCCGGTACAGCAGGGTCGCCATGGACCTTCCTTCGTCCTCGGGTGCGAACTGGTGGGATCAGGTGGTGGGTTCGAGCGCGCGGTGCGCCACGGCGAGCAGCGCGGGTCGCAGCTCCTCGTCGGGGATGTCCAGGAACTCGCCGCAGGTCTCGGCGATGCCGGCCAGCACGACAAGCGCGGCGACGCGGGCCACCGGCCGGTCGGAGAAGCCGGCGAACGCGGCGATCAGCCGTTCGGAGATCTGCTGGATGTGCGCGAACGCCGGCTGCTGGAGCAGGTCCGGGAACTCGCCCCGGAGCAGCGCGATCTCGCGGCGGAAGCGGACCGCCAGGTCGACGAAGCCCTCGGCGGCGGCCCGCTGGGCCGGCGCGCCGGTGAGGTCGGCGAGCCGGGCGTCGAGTGCCTCCAGCATCGCGATGGCCGGGGCCATCAGCTCGCAGAGCAGGGCGTCCTTGCTGGCGAAGTGGTAGAGCACGGTGGCCTTGGAACAGCCCACCTCACGGGCGATGTCCTGGAGCGAGGTGCCCTTGTAGCCGGTGACGGCGAACCGACGGGCCGCGGCGGTGAGCAGCTCGTCGTGGGTGGCCGGGGTAGCGCGTGCCATGCTCTCCAGCATGCCTGACCGATCGGTCAGCACCTGACCGATCGGTCAGACGGATCGCGTGGGCTTCGCCACAGGATGCTTCCGGTCGTACGCGGCCCGGGCCGCGCTGATCGACTCGCGGTGCCGCTCCGCCCAGCGGGTGAGCGCGACAAGCGACTCGTACAGCTCCCGGGCCATCGGGGTGGCGGTGTACTCCACCCTCGGCGGCACCGTCGGATGCACGTGCCGGACCAGCAGCCCGTCGCGCTCCAGGTTGCGCAACGTCAGCGTGAGCATCCGCCGGCTGATGCCCTCCACCCGCCGTTCCAACTCGGTGAAGCGCACCGGGCCGGTCGAGGCGGCGATCAGGATGCCGATGCTCCACTTGCCGCCGACCCGGTCCAGCGCCTCCCGCACCGTGCAGGCCCGCGCCTGCCCCAGCGGGTCGGACGCACCGCAGTTCTGCTGAGCAGTCACCGCGTCCACCTCCGCTCACCCCGTGGTCACCGACCGTGGCCCGGAGACACATCATGCGCCAATGACCCCGGTCACCGTGTCGGGGTTGCCGAGCCGCCGCCGGGCCGGGAAGGTGGTCGGATGGGCGCCCCTGACGAGACCCGGGACGGGATCTCGCTGACCAACCTGGACCAGCCGCTGTTCGACTCCGCCGGTGCGACCAAGCGTGACCTGGTCGACTACCTGGACGCGCTGCACGGGCGGATCCTGCCGGAGCTGCGGGACCGGCCGCTGTCGGTGTTGCGGGTCCGGCCCGGCCAGGAGCCGTTCATGCAGAAGAACCTGCCGAAGTACACGCCGGAGTGGGTGCGCCGCACCGAGGTCTGGGCGGAGGCGTCGCACCGGCGCATCTCGTACGCGCTCTGCGACGACCGGCGGACGCTGCTCTGGTTCGCCAACCAGCGGGCGGTGGAGTACCACCCCACGCTGGCCCGCGCCGGGGCGCCCGAGCACGCCACCCACCTGGTGCTCGACCTGGACCCGCCGGCGGGGGAGACGTTCGGCGCGGCGGTACGCGTCGCGCTGCTGGTGCGGCAGGCGCTCGACGACGCCGGGCTGGCCGGTGCGGTCAAGACCAGCGGCGCGAAGGGCCTGCACGTGATCGTGCCGGTGACACCGGAGACCACGGCCGAGGAGGCCGCCGCCGCGACCCGGGCGCTCGCGGCCCACACCGAACGGCTCGACCCGGCGCTCGCCACCACCGCGTTCATCGTGGCCGACCGCGGGGGCCGGGTCTTCGTGGACTCGACCCGCGCGCACGGGGCGACGGTGGTGGCCGCGTACAGCCCGCGGATCCGGCCCGGCGCGCCGGTGTCGTACCCGATCGGTTGGGCCGACCTGGAGTCGGCGACGCCGGCCGACTTCACCGTGAAGACCGTGCCCGCGCTGCTCGGCGACCGCGACCCGTGGGCCGAGGCGCTGCCCGCGCCGCAGTCGCTGCCGGCGGAGCTGGTCGCCGAGGGACGGACCATCCCGGTGGCCCGGGTGCAGGCGATGCACGAGGGCAAGCGGCGGGCCCGGGCTCGCCGGGAGGCCGGCTGACCAGCAACGCGAAAGCCCGGGCACGATGGCCCGGGCTTCGAGATCTTTTGGTGCCTCGGCGGGGCGCATCGCAGAGCTGGGCAAGGGATCCCCGGTAGCCGGGCGGCAGGCGCATCTGCAACTAGCGGGCAAGATCCAACATGCAGATCAGACCCAGCGTGGCCAAGATGGCAAAGGTCGCAATGAGGTAGTACCGCTCGCGCTGATCCTCCTTACGCTCGAACTCCTTCTTCACCTGCAGGTATCGAGCGTCTGCGGGACTCGTATCAGGGGGGAGTTTTCCGGAACGGAGGATGCGCCGATGGTGATGCCCCGGCATCTTGCCGCCTTTTCTGCGAGCACTCCGGCGTCGTTGCTCGGCCTGTCTTTCCTGAGGGGAGAGGCTCTCCAGCCACCTGTTCCTGTCCCGGGTGTAGTGCCGGTAACCGTAGATCTTGAGGTCATCCTCCTCCCGCATGCGCCGGGCTTGTTCAGTACTGACCCCGGCAGCACGATCACGTTGGAATTGGGCCGAGCTCTCTCTTTCTCTCTGCCCGCGCGCACGGTCCAGCCTCAGCCCTTCGGCAATGTCATCCGGAGAGATTGACCCGCTGATGTTGATTTGGTCGGCGTTGTACTGGGGACCGTTGACCTGCTGACCCTGCTGGTTGAAGTTCGTTCCCCGGCCTCCGTTGGTGCCCCGGCGGTCCCCGTTGCGTGGGTTACCCACCGAGGAACACCCTCACGGCACCGGCAAGGTTGTTCGCAATCTCGGCGACCGAACCACCCATGGTCAACAGCCCGGCCAGGCGGCCTTGTGCGGCGCTGGGGTTCCCGGCCTCCAACTCGCCGCGCGCTGCGGTCAACGTGGCGGTCACCCGCTCCCGGGCGGCGGCGGAAAGCTCCAGATCCTGCACCGCGGCCAGCGCCCGGTCGAACTCCCTTACCACCGTCCGGGCATCGATGGGGCTGTGCTCTCCGTGAGTGACATTGACGGTGTCACCCATGTACTGGTTGCCATACACCGCCTGGCCATTTTGGTTGAACGTCGCCATACCAGCATGATGCCTCAATGTTTACGCTGTGCACAGGGGCTGTCACAGGACCCTCGGCTGACTCGCCTCGGTGCCCGCGACTGTCGCTCAGCCCGGGCGTTCCGTGGCACGTATTTGGCACAGACGCCGCCACGGGCCGGTGACGACCGGACACAGCCGGACACACGATGAAAGCCCCCGACCGGGTTTCGCCTGGTCAGGGGCCTTCTCGTGCTGGTCAGCTCTGGTGCCCCCGGCAGGATTCGAACCTGCGCCCCCGCCTCCGGAGGGCGGTGCTCTATCCCCTGAGCTACGGGGGCTCAGCGACCCGAGAAGAGTAGCAAACCCCTTCCCGGATCACCGAATCGGTATCGCCCGCGAGTCGATCTTGGTTGGTCAGGCGGCGGCGACGGTGCGACCGCAGCTCGGCAGCGGGTGCAGCGCGATGCGGCGGGGCAGTCGTCGGGGCCACTCGTTGCGCGGCCAGGAGCCGTCCACGATCAGGTGCACGGGGCGTTGGTCGGCGCCGCTGAGCCGCAGGACGAAGTCCCGGGGCAGCGGCGGGTCCACCGACGGCGTGGTGACCATGAACCGCACCCGCCCCCGCGAGGAGACCGCGGAGACCACGTCGGCGGCGGGCATGGTGCCGCGCAGCCGGACCCGGCCGAGCCAGTAGATCTCCGCCGCGTGCTCCTGGGCCGCCCGGGTGATCGCCGGGTACTCGCTGCGTACCCACCGCTCGACCGCGCTCACGCAGAGCCCGCAGGCCCGCTCGCGCGGCTCGCGGGGGCCCAGGCCCCAGGCCCGGAGGTACGCCCCGACGGTGCCGGCGTCCATGGCCAGCGCGAACCGGCGTTCGATGAGCGTGGTCAGGCTCTGCCGCGTCCACAGCTCCTCGTCGAGGTCGAACTCGTCCGGGTGGACGCCCCGCAGCACGTCGATCAGTTCGAGTTCCTGTTCGCGGCTGAGCGTTCCTGGCTCGCCCTGCCGCAGTCCGCGACGGGCGGCTGCCACCGCTCCGTCACCGCCGATGGTGTGGCGTCGGCACCAGCTGGTCACCGACCGCCCTGCGTCTCTGAGTGCAACCCCCACGCCCTGCGCAACGACCCCGAATCACAACTGGTCACGATATGTGGGTAGAAAAAGTCTATGAACCGACATAACGGGCAAAGTTGCTGTGCCCGGACATGTCGGAGCCCGCGTCACGGGCGCGACGCGGGCTCCGGTGTGCGGAGGGGCGGGACCGTCAGGGCGTGCCACCCAGGCGCTTGAGCGCCGCGGTGAGGTTGGCCAGGTCGTTCTGCTGGGTGTTCTTCATGACCTGGGCGACCGCCAGCACGTCGTCGTCATGCCCCTCGGCGAGGATGCCGTCGATCATGTGGACCCCGCCGATGTGGTGCTGGATCATCATCTTCAGGAACATCACGTCGAACTCGCGACCGCTCGCCGACCGCAGCTTCGCCATCTCCTCGGGCGTGGCCATGCCCGGCATCAGGCCGTTCCTGACCAGCCCGGCGCCGTCCGGCATCCACGCCATCGGGGCCTGGTCGCCGGTCGGGTCCAGCTTCCAGGAGCGCAGCCAGGTCTGCATGGTGCCGATCTCACCCTGCTGCCCGGTGGCGATGTCCACCCCGACCTGGCGGACCTCCGCGTCCTGCCCCTGGCGGAACGCCAGCAGACCCATGGCCACCGCCTGGTTGTGGTGGGCGGTCATGTCCCGGGCGAAACCGGCCTCGGCCGAGTTCTGGCCCGGGCGGGTGAGCGTCGGGGTGAGCAGGCCGCCGGCGTACCCGAGGAGCAGCCCGACCACGACGGCGGCGGCCACGGCCAGCAGGCCGTAGCGGCGTGCCGCCGGCCGGCCGCCCTCGTCGGCGGCCGGGGCCTCGTCCAGCTCGCTGTCGGCGGTCACCGGGGCGGTCATCGCGGCGTCCTCACTGGGTGGGCTGCTCGGGCATGTTCTGCTGGAGGTTGTCACGCGGGGTCGTGCCGGTGGCGGTCACGCCCTGGTCGCAGAGGGCGTTCGGGCCCTCGATCGAGGCGTTCACCCGCAGCGTCTTGATGAACTCGTCGATCCGGCCGTCGTCGGCGTTGTCGACCTTGAGCTGGAAGCCCCAGGCCTGGAGCGAGATCGGCTTGTCCAGCCCCTCGTACGGGCTGAGCATCAGCTTCTCCTTGCCCTGCACCTTGCTCTTGAGCTTCGCCACCTGGTCGGCCGGCAGGTCCGGGCGGTAGGTGATCCAGACCGTGCCGTGCTCCAGGCTGTGCACCGCGTGCTCGTTGGCGATCGGGGCGTCGTAGACGTCGCCCATGCAGTTCTGCCACGCCTGGTTGTGCGGGCCGGCGACCGGCGGGGAGACGTCGTACTTGATCGTGCCGGGCTGGTGGTTCCCGCCCTTGACCAGGTCCTTGTCCTTCTTGCGGAAGTCGACCATGCCGTCGATCGCGTCGGCCCGCTTCTGCCAGGGCTGGGCGCCCTGGTAGACCGCCCAGGCGCCGATGCCGATGATGCCGACGGCCAGCACGCCGACCGCGACGAAGAGGGCGATCGGGCCCCACGAGCGACCCTGGCTCACCTTGACCGGGGTGACCGGCTTGCGGCCCTTGCCCCCGGCGCCCGCCCGTGGGCCCTTGCCGCCGCCGGGCTTGGTCGCGCCGGCCTTGGCGGCGGGCTTCTCGGCAGCCGCGGGCCGGCCGGCGGCCGGCTTCTTGCCGGTGCTGACCACGGTGGGACGGCGTTCCGGGCCGCCCGGGGTGCTGATGCTCATCGTGCCTCGTCAGGTCGGTCGGTCAGGGGAGCGCGGGGCCTGTTCACATGCTGGGTCGCCGCCGCGGTGCCCGAGTCTACCCCCGATAACATGGTTCGGTGACTCCCGCAGAACTCGCCGAGGTCGTCCTCGCCGCAGCCCACGCCGTCTTCGACGAGCGGGGCCTGGACCCTGCCGCGTTGCCCGCGCAGACCACCGTCGAGCGACCCCGTAACCCCGATCACGGTGACTACGCCTCGACGCTGGCGTTGCAGCTCAGCAAGAAGGTCGGCGTGCCGCCGCGGGAGCTGGCCACCGCGCTGGCCGAGCAGCTCGGGAACGCGCCGGGGGTCAAGTCGGTGGAGATCGCCGGCCCCGGCTTCCTGAACATCCGGCTCGACGCCGCCGCCGCCGGCCAGCTCGCCAAGGTCATTGTCGAGGCCGGCCCGGCGTACGGAAGCAGCGACACCCTGGCCGGGCAGCGGATCAACCTGGAGTTCGTCTCGGCGAACCCGACCGGCCCGGTGCACATCGGCGGGGTCCGCTGGGCGGCGGTCGGCGACGCGCTCAGCCGCCTGCTGCGCGCCACCGGCGCGGACGTGGGCACGGAATATTACTTCAACGACGCCGGCTCGCAGATCGACCGGTTCGCCGGGTCGCTGCTGGCCGCCGCCAAGGGCGAGCCGGCGCCGGAGGACGGCTACGGCGGCGCGTACATCGCCGAGATCGCGGCCGAGGTGATCCGGCGCCGGCCCGAGGTGCTGGACCTCGACGACGACGCCGCCCAGGAGGTGTTCCGGGTCGAGGGCGTCCAGCTCATGTTCGCCGAGATCAGGTCCTCGCTGCGCGACTTCGGGGTGGAGTTCGACACCTACTTCAACGAGAAGGACCTGCACGACCGGGGCGAGCTGGAGGCGGCGCTGACCCGGCTGCGCGAGCAGGGGCACGTCTTCGAGTCCGAGGGCGCGACCTGGCTGCGTACCACCGACTTCGGCGACGACAAGGACCGGGTGCTGCGCAAGTCCAACGGCGAGTGGACCTACTTCGCCGCCGACTGCGCCTACTACCTCGACAAGCGGGAGCGCGGCTTCGAGCGGGTCGTGATCATGCTGGGCGCCGACCACCACGGCTATATCGGCCGGATGAAGGCGATGGCCGCCTGCTTCGGCGACGACCCGGCGCGCAACCTGGAGATCCTCATCGGCCAGCTCGTCAACCTGGTCCGCGACGGCGCCCCGGTGCGGATGAGCAAGCGGGCCGGCACCGTGGTCACCCTGGAGGACCTGGTCGACGCGATCGGCGTGGACGCCTCCCGGTACGCGCTGGCCCGCTACTCGGCCGACTCACCGATCGACATCGACGTGGAGCTGTGGACCCGGGCCAAGAACGACAACCCGGTCTACTACGTCCAGTACGTGGCCGCCCGCACGGCCGGGGTGGCCCGCAACGCCGCCGAGATCGGGCTGACCCGGGGAGAGGCTTCCGCGTTCCGCCCCGAGCTGCTCGGCCACGAGAAGGAGAACGAGCTGCTCAAGGCGCTCGCCGAGTTCCCCGCCGTGGTGGCCACCGCCGCCGAGCTGCGCGAGCCGCACCGGATCGCCCGCTACCTGGAGGAGAGCGTCGCGCAGGCGTACCACCGGTTCTACGACAACTGCCGGATCGCGCCGCAGGGCGACGAGGAGATCACCGACACCCACCGGGCCCGGCTCTGGCTCAACGACGCCACCCGGGTGGTCATCGCCAACGGCCTGCGCCTGCTCGGCGTCTCCGCGCCGGAAAGGATGTGATCCCCGGTGCGCGCGCATGAGGCCGGCGCCCTGCACGGCGACATCGGCAACCGGGGGCCCGCCTGGCTGCGTACCCCGGTCGACGTCAACGCCCTGGTGCCGCAGCTCTGGCCGCGCCACGTGGCGCGCGGCCCGGCCGGCGCGCTGACCGTCGCCGGCCTGGACGTCCGCGACCTGGCCGCCGAGTTCGGCACCGCGGCATACGTGCTGGACGAGGACGACCTGCGCGGACGCTGCCGCGAGTTCCGGGCCGCCTTCCCGGACGCGGACGTCTACTACGCCGGCAAGGCGTTCCTCTGCCGCGCGGTGGTCCGCATGATCGCCGAGGAGGGCCTGTTCCTCGACGTCTGCACCGGCGGTGAGCTGGCCACCGCGCTCTCGGCCGGGATGCCGCCGGAACGGATCGGCTTCCACGGCAACAACAAGTCGGTGGCCGAGCTGACCCGGGCGGTGGACACCGGCGTCGGCCGGATCATCGTCGACTCGTTCACCGAGATCGACCGGCTCACCGCGCTGGCCCGTGAGCGCGGGATCCGCCCCCGGGTGCTGCTGCGGGTCACCGTCGGCGTGGAGGCGCACACCCACGAGTTCATCGCCACCGCGCACGAGGACCAGAAGTTCGGCTTCTCCCTCGCCGGCGGCGCCGCCGCGACGGCCGCGTTCCGGATCCTCGACGAGGACGTGCTGGAGCTGCGTGGGCTGCACTCGCACATCGGCTCGCAGATCTTCGACGCCAGCGGCTTCGAGGTCTCCGCCCGCCGGGTGCTCGCCCTCCAGGCACAGATCCGCGACGCCCGCGGCGTGGAGCTGCCCGAGCTGGACCTGGGCGGCGGCTTCGGCATCGCGTACACCACGCAGGACGACCCGGCGTCCCCGCACGAGCTGGCCAAGCGGCTCCGCAAGATCGTCGACGGGGAGTGCGCGGCGGAGAACCTCGCCGTGCCGCACCTCTCGGTCGAGCCGGGCCGCGCCATCGTCGGCCCGGCCGTGTTCACGCTCTACGAGGTGGGCACGGTGAAGGACGTGGACGGCCTGCGGACGTACGTCAGCGTGGACGGGGGGATGAGCGACAACATCCGCACCGCGCTCTACGACGCGTCGTACTCGGCGACACTGGCGAACCGCGCGTCTTCCACGGTGCCGATGCTCGCCCGCGTGGTGGGAAAGCACTGTGAGTCCGGGGACATCGTGGTGAAGGATGAATTCCTGCCCGCCGACGTGCAGCCCGGAGATCTTGTCGCGGTGCCCGGCACGGGGGCCTACTGCCGGAGCATGGCCAGCAACTACAACCATGTGCCGAGGCCCCCGGTCGTCGCCGTGCGTGACGGTCATGCCCGGGTGATCGTTCGGCGGGAGACCGAAGACGACCTGCTCGCATTGGATGTGGGATGACCTCACCGGTTCGCTTGGCGTTGCTCGGCTGCGGCACGGTCGGCAGTGACGTCGTACGCCTGCTGCACGCGCAGTCGGCCGACCTCGCCGCCCGGATCGGCGCCCCGCTGGAGATCGCCGGCATCGCCGTCCGCCGGCTTGGCCGCGACCGCGGCGACCTGCCGGTCGACCCGGCGTTGTTCACCACCGACGCGCTCGGGTTGATCAAGCGCGACGACGTGGACGTGGTGATCGAGGTCGTCGGCGGCATCGAGCCGGCCCGGGGCTGGCTGGTCGAGGCGCTGCGCGCCGGCAAGAGCGTGGTCACCGCCAACAAGGCGCTGCTCGCCGAGGACGGCGCCACGCTGCACGACGCGGCGGCCGAGGGCGGCGCCGACCTCTACTACGAGGCCAGCGTCGCCGGGGCCATCCCGCTGCTGCGCCCGCTGCGCGAGTCGCTGCACGGCGACCGGATCACCCGGGTCACCGGCATCGTGAACGGCACCACCAACTTCATCCTCTCCGCCATGGACGCCACCGGCGCCGGGTTCGCCGAGGCGCTGGAGGAGGCCACCGAGCTGGGGTACGCGGAGGCCGACCCGACGGCCGACGTGGAGGGCTTCGACGCCGCCGCCAAGGCCGCCATCCTCGCCTCGCTGGCGTTCCACACCCGGGTCACCGCCGCCGACGTGCACCGCGAGGGGATCACCGAGGTGACCGCCGCGGACGTGGCCAGCGCCAAGGTCATGGGCTGCACGATCAAGCTGCTCTGCATCGCGGCCCGGGGCGCCGACGCGGCCGGTCACGAGACCGTCAACGTCCGGGTGCACCCGGCGATGATCCCGCTGAGCCATCCGCTCGCCGGCGTCGGCGACGCGTTCAACGCGGTCTTCGTCGAGGCGGACGCCGCCGGGCAGCTCATGTTCTACGGTCGGGGTGCGGGCGGGGCGCCGACCGCCAGCGCGGTCCTCGGCGACGTGGTGGCGGTGGCCCGCAACCGCCTCGCCGGCGTGCACGCGGCCAGCGAGTCGGCGTACGCGGACCTGCCGGTGCGGCCGATGGGGGAGGCGCTCACCCGCTACCACATCAGCCTCGACGTGGCCGACCGGCCGGGTGTGCTGGCGTCGGTGGCCGGGGTGTTCGCCCGGCACGAGGTCTCCATCGCCACCGTCCGGCAGGGTCCCGCCGGCGGCGACGCCGAGCTGGTCATCGTCACCCACGTCGCACCGGACGCCGCGCTCGCGGCCACCGTGCGCGAGCTGCGCGGGCTGGACACCGTCCGGTCGGTCACCAGCGTGCTGCGGGTCGAGGGCGGCGCGTAACC
This sequence comes from Micromonospora sp. NPDC049201, assembly GCF_055586805.1. Lineage (NCBI taxonomy): Bacteria > Bacillati > Actinomycetota > Actinomycetes > Micromonosporales > Micromonosporaceae > Micromonospora > Micromonospora sp. NPDC049201. The sequence goes on from NZ_JBVJHM010000012.1 coordinate 172,425, forward strand.
CCGGCGTCCCGCCTGATGGTTAGGTCGGAGTGTGCCGGTGACCGGTCGGGCAGGCTGGTCCACGCTTGAGACGGGCCCCGGACCGGGGCGGGAGAGGCGAGGAGCGCGACATGTGGCGAGGGCTGATCGAGGCGTACCGGAACCGGCTGCCGATCACCGACGCCACTCCGGTCGTCACGCTGCACGAGGGGAACACGCCGCTGCTGCCGGCCCCGGTGCTCTCCGCCCGGGTCGGCGCGGACGTGTGGCTCAAGGTCGAGGGCGCGAACCCGACCGGCTCGTTCAAGGACCGGGGCATGACGCTCGCCGTCTCCAAGGCGGTCGAGGGCGGCGACAAGGCGATCATCTGCGCCTCCACCGGCAACACCAGCGCGTCGGCCGCCGCGTACGCGGCCCGCGCCGGGATCACCTGCGCGGTGCTGGTGCCGCAGGGCAAGATCGCGTTGGGCAAGCTGGCCCAGGCGCTGGTGCACGGCGCGAAACTGCTCCAGGTGCAGGGCAACTTCGACGACTGCCTGGCGCTGGCCGGCAAGCTCGCCCAGGACTACCCGGTCGCGCTTGTCAACTCCGTGAACGTGTACCGGCTGCACGGCCAGAAGACGGCCGCCTTCGAGATCGTCGAGGCGCTCGGTGACGCGCCGGACATCCACTGCCTGCCGGTCGGCAACGCCGGCAACATCACCGCCTACTGGATGGGCTACTCCGAGGACCTGCACGACGGCAACGCCACGAAGGCCCCCCGGATGTTCGGCTTCCAGGCGGCCGGCGCGGCCCCGATCGTCACCGGCCAGATGGTGCCCGAGCCGTCGACCATCGCCACCGCCATCCGGATCGGCAACCCGGCGAGCTGGACGAAGGCGGTCGACGCGCGGGACGCCTCCGGTGGGCTGATCTCCTCGGTCACCGACCGGGAGATCCTCTCCGCGTACCGCCTGTTGGCCCGCGAGGTGGGCGTCTTCGTCGAGCTGGGCAGCGCGGCCAGCGTGGCCGGCCTGCTCCAGCAGGCCGCCGCCGGTCAGGTGCCGGCCGGGTCGCGGGTGGTGTGCACGGTCACCGGCCACGGCCTGAAGGACCCGGAGTGGGCCATCTCGACCGCCCCGGCGCCGGTGACCATCGCCAACGACGCCCTCGCCGCCGCCCGTTCCCTCGACCTGGCCTGAACCCACCCGCCCCGCAGGCGGGGAGCGGGACCGGGTGCGGCAGACTCAGGGCACCCCGCAGACCCCTTCCCAGGAGTGACCAACGCCCATGTCGTTGCTCGCCAGATTCAGTCTTGCCAACCGGGGCCTGATCGCCCTGATCGCGTTGGTGACCGCCGCGTTCGGCGCGTTCGCCGTGCCGTCGCTGAAGCAGCAGCTGCTGCCCTCGCTGGAATTCCCGGCGGCGTTCATCGTGGCGCCGTACCCGGGCGCCGCCCCCGAGATCGTCGAGTCCCAGGTCGCCGAGCCGATCGAGAACAGCCTCCAGGGCATTCCGGGGCTGGAGAAGGTCACCTCCACCTCGCGCGAGGGCGCGGCCACCGTCCAGGTGCAGTACGAGTTCGGCACCGACCTGGACGACGTGGTCAACAAGATGGAGACCGCGATCAACCGGGCCCAGCTCCCGGAGGGCGTCGACCCGCAGGTGATCGCCGGCAGCACCGACGACCTGCCCGCGGTGGTGGTCGCCGCGACCGGCGACGGCGACGAGCGGGCGCTGGCCGAGAAGCTGCGCGCCACCGTGGTGCCGGAGCTGGAGGGGCTGGACGGCGTCCGTTCGGTGAACGTGACCGGCGCCCGCGACCAGGTGGTGGCGATCACGCCCGACCCGGCGAAGCTGGCCGCCGCCCGGGTGGCCCCGACCGCCATCGCGTCGGCGCTCAAGTCGAACGGCGTGGCGGTGCCGGCCGGCGCGCTGGCCGACGGCGACCGGTCGCTGCCGGTGCAGGTCGGCACGCCGATCCGCACGGTGGACGACCTGCGGGGCATCGTGCTCACCACCGCGCCGGCCGCGCCGGTGCGGCTCGGTGACGTGGCGAGGGTGGAGCAGCAGCTCGCCCCGGCGACGTCGTTCACCCGCACCAACGGCAAGCCGAGCCTGGGCATCGCGGTGACCGCCAGCCCGGACGGCAACGCGGTCGGCATCTCGCACGACATCCGCGACCGGCTGGCCGAGTTGCAGACCGCCTCCGGCGCGGAGCTGACCGTCGTCTTCGACCAGGCCCCGTTCGTCGAGCGGTCCATCGAGAGTCTCACCACCGAGGGCCTGCTCGGCCTGCTGATGGCCGTGGTGGTGATCCTGGTGTTCCTGCTCTCGGTGCGGTCCACCGTGGTCACCGCGGTGTCCATCCCGCTGTCGGTGCTGGTCGCGCTGATCGTGCTCTGGGCCGGCGACTACTCGCTGAACCTGCTCACGCTCGGCGCGTTGACCATCGCGGTCGGCCGGGTGGTGGACGACTCCATCGTGGTGCTGGAGAACATCAAACGGCACCTGGAGTACGGCGAGGAGAAACGCGACGCGATCCTGGCCGCGGTCCGCGAGGTGGCCGGCGCGGTCACCGCCTCCACGCTGACCACGGTCGCCGTCTTCGCGCCGATCGCCCTGGTCGGCGGCTTCGTCGGGCAGCTCTTCGCGCCGTTCGCGATCACCGTGACGGTGGCCCTGCTCGCCTCGCTGCTGGTGTCGCTGACCGTGATCCCGGTGCTGGCGTACTGGTTCCTCCGGCCGCGCCGCGGCGCGGACGACGAGGCCGCCCGTCGCGCGGCCGAGGAGAAGGAGCTGCGCAGCCCGCTCCAGCGGGCGTACCTGCCGGTGATCGGCTTCGCCACCCGGTCGCGGAAGAGCCGGTGGGCCACCGTGGCGCTCGGTCTGCTGGTGCTGCTGGGCACGTTCGGCCTGGCGCAGAAGCTGGAGACCAACTTCCTGGACGACTCCGGCCAGGACACCCTGGCCATCCGGCAGGAGATGCCGGCCGGCACCGGGCTCACCGGCACCGACCGGGCCGCCGCCCGCGTCGAGGAGGTGCTGAAGCGTACGCCGGGCGTGGAGACCTACCAGGTCAGCGCCGGTGGCGGGGACAACCCGTGGGCCGGGGGCGGCGGCAGTGACAGCGCCTCCTGGTCGCTGGCGCTCTCCGGCGACACCGACGCCAAGTCGGTGCGGGAGACGCTGCGCAAGGAGTTCGACGCGCTCGGCCCGGAGGTCGGCGAGCTGACCTTCGGCGGCGGGCAGGACGCCTCGGCCAACCAGGTCGAGGTGGTGGTGCAGGCCGCCGACCAGGAGACGCTGACCCGGGCGGCGGAGGAGGTCCGGGCCGCGATGGCCGGTACCTCCGGCGTCGAGGACGTCACCACCGGCCTGGCCACCCGGATGCCCCGGGTCGAGGTGACCGTGGACCGGGTCGCCGCGGCCCGCGCGGGTCTCACCGAGGCGGCCGTCGGGCAGCTCGTCGCGCAGACGTACCGGGGGGTGCCGCTGGGCCAGGTCACGCTGGACGGCACGGCGCAGGACGTGGTGCTGAGCAACGGGGCGAAGCCGCCGCTGAGCGTGGCGGAGCTGCGGGCGCTGCGGGTGGGGCCGGTGACGTTGGACGCGATCGCCGACGTCAACCAGGTCGACGGGCCGCAGCAGGTGACCCGGATCGACGGCGAGCGCAGCGTCTCGGTGACCGGCACGGCCACCGGCTCGAACCTCGGCGCCACCACGTCTGAGCTCCAGAAGAAGCTGGACGCGCTGGACGTGCCGGGTGCCACGTACGTCATCGGCGGGGTGAGCGCCGACCAGGCGGACGCGTTCGCGGACCTCGGCCTGGCGGTGCTGGCCGCCATCGCGATCGTCTTCCTGATCATGGTGGCCACGTTCCGCAGCCTGACCCAGGCGCTGATCCTGCTGATCTCGGTGCCGTTCGCGGCGACCGGCGCGATCGCGCTGCTGCTGGCCACCGGGACGCCGCTGGGCGTGCCGGCGCTGATCGGCGTGCTCATGCTGGTCGGCATCGTGGTGACCAACGCGATCGTGCTGCTCGACCTGATCAACCAGTACCGGGCACAGGGCATGGGCGTCACCGAGGCGGTGGTCGAGGGCGGCCGGCGCCGGCTGCGACCGATTCTGATGACCGCGGTCGCCACCGTGTTCGCGCTGCTGCCGATGGCGTTCGGGCTGACCGGTGAGGGCGGGTTCATCTCGAAGCCGCTGGCGATCGTGGTGATCGGTGGTCTGCTCAGCTCGACGCTGCTGACGCTGGTGCTGGTGCCGACGCTCTACACCATGGTCGAGCGCACCAAGGGCTCGTTCCGGGACCGTCGGGACCGCCGCCGGGGCGTGCCGGGGCCGACCGGTTCCGGCACGCCGGTCGAGCCGGTCGAGACGCCGGCCCCGGCGCCGGTGACCGTGGGCGGCGGGGACGGCCCGCCCGAGCCGCCGGCCCGTCCGTCCGGGGCGCTGGTCGACGGCACCGACCAGTTCGAGGTGCTCCGGCTGCCGAAGAGCCGCCGTTCCCCTCTTCCCCCCACCGAGTGAAAGGAGGGGGCCCCGCTTAACGCCTTCTGCATAGGCGGGGCCCCCTCTCACACTTCCCGCACGCGGGGGCACGCCGAGACCCACCGGAGCGGTACGCTCGGTGAGCTGGTGCCTACTTTGGGTGCGGGGGCGCGATGGCGGACGGCAGGGGCCGGTGGGGTCGCCGAGTGCTGCTGCGCCGGTCGGCGCTGCTGCTCGGCGGTGCCGCGCTGGGTTCCGCCGCGACCCTGGAGAGCACGTGGGTGGCCGACCGCCGGCTGCCGCTGGCCGGCGGCCCGGCCAGCGCGACGCTCGGCAACCGCCGCCAGGACGTCGGCGGGGGCGGCGTGCAGGTGGTGTGGGGTGTCCGCACCGGTGAGCCGCTGGTGGCGCTGACGTTCGACGACGGGCCACGGCCACAGTGGACGCCGATGGTGCTGGACACCCTGGCCGAGCACCGGGTGCCGGCCACGTTCTTCCTGGTCGGTGAGCGGGCCCGCCGGCACGCCGCGCTGGTGCGCGGCCGGATGGGCGGCCACGAGGTGGGCAACCACAGTTGGGCGCACCACGACCTGGCCCGGATGGACGCCGCGGCGGTCCACGACGACCTGCGCCGCAGCCACGACGCGATCACCGCGGCCACCGGCACGGCGCCCCGGCTGCTCCGCCCGCCCTGGGGGCACCTGGGCGGGGCGGTGTTGTACGCGGCGGCCCAACTGGACTACCGGCTGGTGCTCTGGACACTCCAGATGGTGGAGAGCGAGTTCCCGCACGACCCGGCCGGGCACGCCCGGCGCATGGTGGCCGACGTGCGGCCCGGCACCATCCTGCTCGGCCACGACGTCGGCGACGAGCGGCGGCTGGTCGCGCTCCGCGGCCTGCCCGACATGATCGCCGGGCTGCGGGCCCGGGGCTATGCGTTCGTCACCGTTTCCGACCTGCTGCGTCGCACCACCGCCCCGGGAGCCGCCCGATAGGGTGCCGGCGTGTCACCCACCCTCGCGGTCCTCGTCCGCAACCGCGACTTCCGCAACCTGTTCCTCGCCGAGCTGGTGGTCTTCGGCGCCGACTGGTTCGTCATGGTGCCGCTGCTCGTGCTGCTGCCGGAGCTGACCGGCAGCGGGATCTGGGGCGCGCTGGTGCTGGCCGTGGACACCGGCACCACCGCCCTGCTGCTCCCGTACGCGGGCACCGTCGCCGACCGGTTCGACCGCCGCAAGGTGATGATGGCGGCCAATGTGGCCGCGTTCGCCGGCATCCTGCTGCTGCTCGGTGTGCGCGGCGCCGGGACCGCCTGGCTGGCGCTGCTGGCCATCGCGGTCGTGGCCGTGGCGAAGGCGTTCTACTCGCCGGCCGCCCAGGCCGCGCTGCCCAACGTGGTCGATCCGGTGGACCTCGCGGCGGCCAACGCGGTCGCCGGCTCGGCCTGGGGCACGATGGCGGTGGTCGGCGCCTCGCTCGGCGGCATCCTGAGCGCCGCCGCCGGCCCGTACGCCTGCTTCTGGGTGGCCGCGGCGGGCCTGGCCGGGGCGGCGGCGCTGGCCGCACTGATCCGGCGGCCCCTCCAGGCGCCCCGGGACCCGGCGGCGGGCGTGCCGCGTCCCTCGGCGGCGATCCGCGAGGCGCTCGGCTACATCGCCCGCCGGCCGCGCGTGCTCGCGCTGGTGACGGTGAAGTCGGCGGTCGGCCTGGGCAACGGCGTGCTGACCGTCTTCCCGCTGCTGGCCGGCGTGTACGGGGTCGGGGCGGTCGGCGCCGGTCTGCTGTTCGCCGCCCGCGGCGCCGGCGCGCTGGTCGGCCCGATCCTGATGCGCCGGGTGCTCAGCAACCGGGCCTGGCTGCTCACCGGCCTGGCGCTGTCCATGTCGACGTACGGCCTGGCCTACCTGGGGGCCTCGGCGGTGTCCTGGTTCCCGCTGGTGCTGGTGTTGGTCTTCCTGGCCCACCTGGGGGGCGGCAGCAACTGGGTGTTGTCCAACTACGCGCTCCAGGGCGAGGTGCCGGACCGGCTGCGCGGCCGGGTCTTCGCCACCGACATGATGCTCGCCACGCTGGCCATCGCGCTCAGCCAGCTGGTGGTGGCGCTGGTGGTGGACCGGGTGGACGAGCGCACCGTGCTGGCCGGCTGCGGCCTGGTCACCGTGGTCTACGCGATCGGCTGGCGGTTCGCCACCCGGCGCCTGTCGCTCACCGATCCGGCGCAGCCGCCGGCCGGTTGACCCGGGAGCGGGTGCTGCCGGCCGGCGTGATCCTGTCGTTTACGGCGGCGAGCGGGTGCGGCGGGACGGGCGGCCCGTCCGGCGGTCCCACGCTGCGGGCGGTCCGCCGCGGTGTCGGTGCCAGGCCCTAGCATGAGCCGGTGCCGACGACTTTCGCCTCCGGTCCGGTCCGGGTCCGGGTGCCCGCGACCAGCGCCAATCTCGGCCCCGGGTTCGACGCGCTCGGGCTGGCCCTCGGCCGGCACGACGACGTGACGGCCGAGGTGACCGGCGGCGGCGTCCGGGTGGTGGTCACCGGCGAGGGCGCCGGTGAGCTGCCGGCGGACGACCGGCACCTGGTGGTGACCGCCATGCGGGCCGCGTTCGACGTGCTGGGCGCGCAGCCCGCCGGCCTGGCGCTTGAGTGCGTCAACCGGATCCCGCAGGCCCGTGGTCTCGGGTCGTCCTCGGCGGCCATCGTGGCCGGGGTGCTGGCGGCCCGCGCGCTGGTGGTCGACGGCGGGCAGCGGCTGGACGACGAGGCCGCGCTGCGCCTGGCGGCGGAGCTGGAGGGGCATCCGGACAACGTGGCCCCGTGCCTGCTCGGCGGCTTCACGATCGCCTGGACGGAGCCGTCCGGCGCCCGGGCGGTCTCGCTGCCGGTGGCGTCCGCCGTCCGGCCCACCGTCTTCGTGCCGGCCGAGCGGGGCCTGACCGCGGCGGCCCGGGCCGCCCTGCCGGCCACCGTGCCGCACGCCGACGCCGCGGCCAACGCGGGCCGGGCCGCGCTGCTGGTGCACGCGCTGACCGCCGACCCGGCGCTGCTGCTGCCGGCCACCGTCGACCGCCTGCACCAGGAGCAGCGGGCCCCGGGGATGCCGGCCAGCGCCCGGCTGGTCGCCGCGCTGCGTGCGGCGGGTGTGGCTGCCGTGATCAGTGGGGCGGGCCCGACCGTGCTGGCACTCTCCGACGTGCCGGCGGGCTTCGAGCCGGGAACAGAATGGCGCCGGTGGGAGTTGCCGACAGATGTCAGCGGAGCCCGGGTTTTCCGGGGTACACTTTGACACGCCGAGCGGGACCCTGTTGCCGCAGGTCGGAAGAGTTGATTACCCTCTAGACCGAGCACAGCCGCGAAGCATGCGATCTTCCTGCGGTTCGGCGCACCCCCGAAGCTCTCGGCGGTCAGCCCGTCACCCCTGCCAAGGCCCACGCCGCACCGCAGTTTCCGCAGGTCGCCGCAGACGGCGAGACCTGCTCACCGAGGTTGGTGAGTCGGGAGACCGCCCTGCTGCTGTGTTACAGACTCCCGCGACGCGTCCATGCGAGGCGGGTGCACCGAGGCCGCCCGGCCACCTGGCTCCACGACCCCGGGCAGCCCCGGCCTATCGAGGGAAGGAATCCATTGAGCGACACCACCGACGTGACGTCGGATGTTTCCAACGTCGCTGGCGATGCCACCACCGCCGCCCCCACGCGCCGTCGGCGTAGCGGTACCGGCCTGTCGGCGATGCTGCTGCCGGAGCTCCAGAGCCTGGCCGCGTCGCTCGGCATCTCTGGTACGGCTCGCATGCGCAAGGGCGAGCTGATCAGTGCGATCACCGAGCGGCAGGGCGGCGCCGCCGCCGGTACCCCTCGACCGCGGGCCGAGGTTGCGGCCGCGGCGGCTCCCGCACGCGAGGAGGTGCACGCCGAGGTCCGTGAGGAGCGGGCCGAGGCCGGGCGTCGTCCCGCCGAGCAGGCGCCGGCCGCCGAGGCGACCGAGGGCCGCACCCGTGGCCGTCGTACCCGGGCCGCCACCGCGGCCACCGAGGCGCGTCCGGCCGAGGCACCCGCCGCGGAGGCGCCCGCCGAGATCGGCGAGCGGACCGAGCGGACCGAGCGGACCGAGCGCGGTGCTGAGCGGGCCGAGCGCGGTGCTGAGCGGGCCGAGCGCGGTGCTGAGCGGGCCGAGCGCGGCGGCGAGCGGGCCGAGCGCGGTGCCGAGCGGACCGAGGGCGGCGGCGGCGAGCGGGCCGAGCGCGACGAGCGTGCCGAAGGCCGGGGCCGCGACCGGGGTGAGCGCACCGACCGGGCCGAGCGGGGTGACCGCAACGATCGGGGCGAGCGTGCCGACCGGGGCGATCGCAACGACCGGGGCGACCGCAACGAGCGTGCCGACCGGGGTGACCGCAACGATCGGGGCGACCGCAACGATCGCAGTGACCGGGGCGAGCGTGCCGAGCGGGGCGACCGCAACGACCGGGGCGAGCGTGCCGAGCGGGGCGACCGCAACGACCGGGGCGAGCGTGCCGAGCGGAGCGATCGCAACGATCGGGGCGACCGCAGCGACCGGGGGCAGCGCGTCGAGCGGGACAACCGCGACAACCGCGACAACGACGACGACGACGAGAGCGGCGGCCGGCGGGGCCGGCGCAGCCGGTTCCGGGACCGTCGGCGGGGCCGCGGCGAGCGGGGCGAGAACGGCGACGGCGGTGCCGTCCGCGAGCCGCAGGTCGGCGAGGACGACGTGCTCGTCCCGGTGGCCGGCATCATCGACGTGCTCGACAACTACGCCTTCGTCCGGACCACCGGCTACCTGGCCGGCCCGAACGACGTGTACGTCTCGATGTCCCAGATCAAGAAGTACGGCCTGCGCCGCGGTGACGCCATCACCGGCGCGGTGCGGGCGGCCCGGGACGGCGAGCAGCGGCGCGACAAGTACAACCCGCTGGTCCGGCTGGACACCATCAACGGCATGGAGCCGGACGAGGCGAAGCGCCGGCCGGAGTTCTACAAGCTCACCCCGCTCTACCCGCAGGAGCGGCTGCGGCTGGAGACCGAGCCGCACATCCTGACCACCCGGGTCATCGACCTGGTCATGCCGATCGGCAAGGGTCAGCGGGCGCTCATCCAGTCGCCGCCCAAGGCGGGCAAGACGATGGTGCTGCAGGCGATCGCGAACGCGATCACCCGCAACAACCCGGAGTGCCACCTGATGGTGGTGCTGGTGGACGAACGGCCCGAAGAGGTCACCGACATGCAGCGGTCGATCAAGGGCGAGGTCATCGCGGCCACGTTCGACCGTCCGCCGCAGGACCACACCACGGTGGCCGAGCTGGCGATCGAGCGGGCGAAGCGCCTGGTCGAGCTGGGGCACGACGTGGTCGTGCTGCTCGACTCGGTGACCCGGCTGGGTCGGTCGTACAACCTGGCGGCGCCGGCCAGCGGCCGGATCATGTCGGGTGGTATCGACTCCACCGCGCTCTACCCGCCGAAGCGCTTCCTCGGCGCGGCCCGCAACATCGAGAACGGCGGCTCGCTGACCATCATCGCCACGGCGCTGGTGGAGACCGGGTCCATGGCGGACACGGTCATCTTCGAGGAGTTCAAGGGCACCGGCAACGCCGAGCTGAAGCTGGACCGGAAGATCGCCGACAAGCGCGTCTTCCCGGCGATCGACATCAACCCCACCGGTACGCGCAAGGAGGAGGTCCTGCTCGCGCCGGAGGAGTTGGCGATCATCCACAAGCTCCGCAAGGTGCTGCACTCGCTGGACTCGCAGGCCGCGCTCGACCTGCTGCTGGACCGGCTCAAGCAGTCCCGCACCAACATCGAGTTCCTGATGCAGATCGCGAAGTCCACTCCGGGCGAGTGACCTGACGGACCGACGACGAGGGGCACGGCCACCGGCCGTGCCCCTCGTTCGCGTACCGGGGCGGGCGGGCGACCCGCCGGCCTGCTGAAGTTTTTCTACGGTTCAGTCGCGAGGTATTGAAACTTCTGTTCAGAGTCGGGTTGACTGTCGTCCATGCGACTGCGCAGTCGATCCATCCGTTCCGCCGGCGTCCTGCTGCTGACGCCGCTGCTCACCCTCGCCGCGCCGATGCCGTCGGCCGCGGCGGCCACCCCGTCGACCACGGCGACCCCGACCACCGCGACCCCCACGGGCACGGCGGCCGAGGACGCGCCGGCGGCCTCCTCCCGACCCGAGTCGGCGGTCACGCTGGCCGCGGTGGAACCCGCCGGTGGCCTGGAGACCGCGAAGACGACCCGGCCGGTCGCGCCCGGTCTCGACCTGACCTCCTTCGACAGGTACGACGCCGCCGGCTGGCTGCGGGCCGACGCGCTCACCGCCGACCTGTCCGGCGGGCTGACCGTGGACTACGTCAACTCCGGCGCGGTCACCCGGGACGAGCCGCTGCGGGCGGCGGTGGACCGGTCCCGCGCCGTGGCGGCCGTCAACGGCGACTTCTTCGACATCAACAACTCCGGTGCCGCCCAGGGCGTCGGCATCCGTTCCGGCGAGCTGGTCCAGTCGCCGGTCACCGGGCACCCCAACGCGGTCGGCATCAGCGCCGGCGGCATCGGCCGGGTGGTCGAGGTCGGCTTCGAGGGCACCGCCGCGCTGCCCGCCGGCCCGGTGCCACTGACCCAGTTCAACAACATGGTGCAGCGCGACGGCGTGGGCGTGTTCACGCCGCTCTGGGGCGCGTACCCCCGGCAGCGTGCGGTGGACGGCGCGGCGCGGGTGGTCGAGGTGACGGTGACCGGCGGGCGGGTGGCCACGGTCGCCACCACGGCGGGGGAGGGGCCGATCCCCGCCGGCAGCACGGTGCTGCTCGGCCGGGAGGCCGGGGCGGACGCGCTCGCCGCGTTGCGTCCCGGCGACGCGGTGGACCTGTCCTGGCGTCCGCGCGCCTCCGACGGCGGCGACCTGCGCGCCGCGGTGGGCGGCGGGAACGTGCTGGTCCGGGACGGCGTGGTGCAGAGCATCGCCGACCAGTCGCTGGCCCCGCGTACGTCGGTCGGGTTCTCCGCCGACGGGCGTCGGATGATCATGCTGACGGTGGACGGCCGGCAGGTGGACAGCCGTGGTGTCACCCAGACCGAGATGGGCCGGATGATGGTCGAGCTGGGCGCCGCGAACGCGCTCAACCTCGACGGCGGCGGCTCCTCCACGCTGCTGGCCCGGGAGCCCGGCGCGGCGGCGGTCCAGGTGGAGAACAGCCCTTCCGACGGCAGCGAGCGGCCGGTGCCGAACGGGCTGGCCGTCTACGCGCCGAAGGGCAGCGGCCGGCTCACCGGGTACTGGCTGGAGACCGCGAGCGACCCGACCGCCGCGCCGGGCGTCGCCCCGGTCCGGGGCGGCCGGCCGGACCGGGTCTTCCCGGGCCTCACCCGCCGGCTCACCGCCGCCGGTCACGACGAGACGTACGGGCCGGCGGCCGGCGAGCCGCGCTGGCACGCCACCCACGGCCGGGTCGACGACGACGGGGTGTTCCGGGCCGGCAGCCCCGGCCGGAGCACCGTCACCGCCGCGCGTGGGCGGGCCCGGGGCACGCTCGACCTGACCGTGCTCGGCCCGCTGGCGCGCGTCGACGGCACCGTCGACCGGGTCGGCCTCGACGGGGCCGGCGACACCGGCCTGTTCGGCGTGGTCGGCTACGACGCCGAGGGCAACACCGCGCCGATCGAGCCGGCCGACCTGAAGCTGGAGTACGACCACGACCTGCTCTCCGTCACCCCCACCGCCGACGGCAACCTGTCCGTGACGGCGCTCGGTGGGTCCGGGTCGGCGCTGGTCACCGCCCGCGTCGGCGGGTACCGCACGGTGCTGCCGGTGACGGTCGGACTGACCGACGTGCCGGTGGCCGGCTTCGACGACGCCGCGTCCTGGCGGTTCAGCCAGGCCCGGGCCGCCGGCGCGGTCGCCCCGGCGGACGGGCACACCGGCGCCGGCCTGAAGATGTCGTACGACTTCAGCCAGTCCACCGGCACCCGGGCCGCGTACGCCGACCCGCCGGCCTGGATCGACGTGCCCGGCCAGCCGCAGGCGTTCGGCATGTGGATCAAGGCGAACGGCACCGGCGAGTGGCCGAGCCTGCACCTGCACGACGCGCAGGACACCCAGTTCGTGCTGCGCGGCCCGTACCTGGACTGGACCGGCTGGAAGTACGTCGAGTTCGCGGTGCCCCCCGGCGTGCAGTACCCGGTGCGGGTGCGCCGGTTCTACGTGGCCGAGACCGACCCGGCGAAGCAGTACCGCAGCGAGGTGGTCATCGACGACCTGGTGGCCCGGGTGCCGCCGGACGTGCAGGCGCCCGCGGAGCCGAACCGCACCGACCGGGTGGTGCTGCGCGACGGCACCGTCGACGGCGCGCCCTGGCGCTTCGCGGTGCTCTCCGACGCCCAGTTCGTCGCCGCCGACCCGGACAGCGAACTGGTCGCCCAGGCCCGCCGTACGCTGCGCGAGGTCCGCGCCGCCCGGCCGGACTTCCTGATCATCGACGGCGACTTCGTGGACACCGCGTACCCGGCGGACTTCGCGCTGGCCAAGCGGATCCTGGACGAGGAGCTGGGCGGTGAGGTGCCCTACCACTACGTGCCGGGCAACCACGAGATCATGGGCGCCCCGATCGACAACTTCCGCAGTGTGTTCGGGGACACCACGCGTGTCTTCGACCACCGGGGTACCCGGTTCCTCACCCTGAGCACGGCCAGCGGCTCGCTGCGCGGGGGCGGCTTCGACCAGGTGGAGCTGCTGCGCCGGACGCTTGACGAGGCGGCTGCCGATCGCGCCGTCGGCTCGGTGGCGGTGCTGTTCCACCACCCGCCGCGCGACCCGGGCCCGGTCAAGGCCAGCCAGCTCGGGGACCGGAAGGAGGCCGCGCTCGTCGAGCAGTGGCTGGCCGACTTCCAGCACCGGACCGGCAAGGGCGCGTTGATGGTCAACGGGCACGTCGGCACGTTCCACGCCGACCGGGTGGACGGCGTTCCGTACGTGATCAACGGGAACGCGGGCAAGGACCCGTCCACCCCGGCCGGGCAGGGCGGTTTCACCGGCTGGACCGAGTTCGGGGTGGACCCGGTCACCGCACGGGAGGCGGAGCGGGCCCGCCGCGACCCGCTCGCCGAGGGGCCGGAGTGGGTGGCCGCGGAGACGCACGCCCACGTCGACCGGCTCGCGCTGGACGCGCCGGCCCAGGTGCGCCTCGGCGCCCCCGCGGCCGTCGTCGCCACGCTCACCCAGCCCGGCGGCCGGCAGGTGCCGGTGGGGCCGCCGGTGAGCGCCGACTGGGCGGGCTCGCCCAACCTGCACGTCGGCGACGCGACCGGGGTACGCCCGTGGCACGTGGCCCGGTTCGACCCGTCGACCGGTCAGCTCACCACGCTGCGTGCCGGCGCACGGATCCTGCTCACGGTCACCGTCAACGGCGTCCGCGCCGAGGCCACGGTGACCACCACCGCGGCGGCGCAGGCGCGCCCCGCCGCGTAGGTCCCCCGGCTGGGCTCCTCGTCCTGGGGGAGGAGCCCAGCCGGCGGGGCGCGCGCATGCCCCGGCGGTGGGCGGGAATGCGGGGAGGTGGTCGGGCGTTGTGGCGGGCGGACCTGCTGTGCCGGCCGGCCGACGCCCATGGCACACTGGTCAATCGGCCACCGGTTCCGGTTCACGCCCGAGCCCGTCACCACGACGGGGCACACCGACGGCGACCCGGCGACCACCCACGAAAGGACCGAGGCGACATGAAGCCCAACATCCACCCGGAGTACGCGACCACCGAGGTCCGCTGCTCCTGCGGCAACACGTTCACGACCCGCAGCACCGCCAAGGGCGGCGCCATCAGCGTCGAGACCTGCAGCGCCTGCCACCCGTTCTACACCGGTAAGCAGCGCGTGCTGGACACCGCCGGTCGGGTCGCGAAGTTCCAGCAGAAGTACGCCAAGGTTCAGGCCAAGAAGGCCAAGTAGCTCCGTCGACGACGCCCGTGTCCGGCCCCGTGCCGGACACGGGCGTTCGTCCGTTTTCCGCCGGTGTCGGGTCGTCCCGTCGTCGAGTCGTCCTGTCGTCCGAAGGAGCATCCGCAGCATGAGCAGTGAGCGCCTGGCCGCCCTCCTCGACGAGTACGCCGAACTGGAGAAGCGGCTGGCCGACCCGGCCATCCACGCCGACCAGGGCACCGCCCGGCGGGTCGGCCGGCGGTACGCCGAGCTGGTGCCGCTGCACAAGGCGGCCGGCGAGCTGGAGCAGACCCGGGCCGACCTGGTCGCCGCGCGTGAACTGGCCGCCGAGGACCCGGCGTTCGCCGCCGAGGCGGACACCATCGCGGCCACCCTGCCGGCGCTCGAGGAACGGCTCGCCGAACTGCTCATCCCGCGTGACCCGCACGACGCGAAGGACGTGATCGTCGAGATCAAGGCCGGCGAGGGCGGTGAGGAGTCGGCGTTGTTCGCCGGTGACCTGCTGCGGATGTACACCAGGTACGCCGAGCGCCGGGGCTGGACCACCGAGGTGATCGACGCCCAGGACTCCGACCTCGGCGGTGTGAAGGACGTCTCGCTGGCGATCAAGACCAAGGGCGTGCCCGAGGGTGGCAACGGTGTCTGGTCCCGGCTCAAGTGGGAGGGCGGCGTGCACCGGGTGCAGCGCGTCCCGGTGACCGAGTCGCAGGGCCGGATCCACACTAGCGCGGCCGGCGTACTGGTGCTGCCCGAGGCGGAGGACGTGGACGTCACCATCGACGCGAACGAGCTGCGGATCGACGTGTTCCGCTCGTCCGGGCCCGGCGGCCAGTCGGTCAACACCACCGACTCGGCGGTCCGGATCACCCACGTCCCGACCGGCATCGTGGTGTCCTGCCAGAACGAGAAGTCGCAGCTCCAGAACCGCGAGCAGGCGATGCGGATCCTGCGCGCCCGGCTGCTCGCCGCGGCCCAGGAGCAGGCCGACGCCGCCGCCTCGGACGCCCGCAAGGCGCAGGTGCGCACCGTGGACCGGTCGGAGCGGATCCGCACCTACAACTTCCCGCAGAACCGGATCACCGACCACCGGATCGGCTACACCGCGTACAACCTCGACCTGGCGCTGGCCGGCGAACTGGACGGGGTGCTCGACGCGCTGACCGAGGCGGACCGCGCGGCCCGGCTGGCCGGCGAGACCGAACTGTCCCGCCGCTGAGGGAGCGCTGTTAAAAGGGGGCCCTGCCTATACCGGAGGCGTTAACAGGGGGCCCTTCCTTACCCGCCTCAGCTGGCGCGGAGGCGGTCCTTCGCGCGCAGCATCTCCCGGTCGGCCAGCTCGAACGCGGCGCCCAACGCCTCCCGGACGCTGATCGTGGTGCTGCCGTCGACCTCCGCGAACCCGATGGTGACCCCGACCGGGGTGCCCGGGACCAGGGTGTCCCAGTCCTCGGTGCGTACGGCCGCCTCGATCCGGCGGGCCACCTCGACCGCCTCCGGCATGACGGTGTCGGGGAGCACCACGACGAACTCGTCGCCGCCGTATCGGGCCACGAAGTCGCCCCGCCGCATCACCCGGTTGATCACGCCGGCCACCCGTTGCAGCACCAGGTCGCCGGAGTGGTGGCCGTGCCGCGTGTTGACCGCCTTGAACCCGTCGAGGTCGCAGACGCCGATCACCACCCGCTCGCCCCGGGACACCACCGCGCCGAGGTAACGCTCCAGCCGGCGTCGGTTGGGCAGGCCGGTGAGCGGGTCGGTGAGCGCCTCGCCCTCGTACCGGGCGGCCTCGCGGCGCATCTCCTCGTGGTCGATCCGGGCGGCGATGCCGTCGATGTAGACGTCGCGCAGGCGGTCGCTGCGCCGGGCGGCCAGCCGGAACGCGTGCCGGTCGGCACGGTGCGCGCCGGCGTGGTCGCCGGCCCGGGCCAGCGCGATGCTGCGCAGCCGGGGCGGCTCGGCCGCGCCGAGCGTCTCGTCGGAGGCCCGGACCGTGTCCAGCCGGGTGACCGCCTCGATCGGCCGGCCGGCGGCGACCGCCAGGCAGACCTGACCGAGCTGGCGCAGGTCGCGGGCGCGGGCGCTGTCCCCGCCGTGGCCGAGCAGGCGGTTCGGGTCGGCGTCCCCGGCGGACTCCACCCGGTCGCCGAGCGCGGCGCGACGGGCGGCGGCGTAGCCGTAGGCGGTGAGGCTGCTGGGCCGCAGGTTGGCGGCCTGCCCACCGCGCAGGAACCGGGCCAGGTCACCGGCCACGTCGCGCAGCACCCGCAGGCAGCCGTCGCTGTCGCCGTTGTGGTCCAGGGCCACCGCGTTGCGCAGTCGGATCCCCGGCGCGGCGAACGTCTCCTCCGGAATGCCCGCGCTCAGTCCGACCTCGCGGGCGCGTTCGATCGCGCCGAGCGCGTGGCCGTGGAAGCTGAGGTACGAGTACGCCATCGCCAGGTCGTGCCAGCCCCAGGCGGTGTCCCGGTCCGGCGTGTCGTCGGCGCCGAGCGCGCGGGCGGCCCGGACCAGGTGCATCACGCAGCGGTCGAGCGCGCCCTGGTGGTGGGCGGCGAGCGCGGCCAGCGCGTTGAGGTGCCCGTGCAGGTAGGGCTCGGCCAGGTCACGCACGGCGGCCGAGGCGTCCTCGACGGCTCTGGTGAACTCGGCGGTCCGACCGAGATTGATCAGCGCGGACAGGCGTTGCACGAGCGCGTCGGCGCGGGCGTACGGGTCGTCGGTGGTGCGGATCACGCGTTCGAGCAGCACGCACGCCTCGGCGGAACGGCTCGCCTCCTGCAACGCCCGGGCACGTCGGAGGGCGTCAACCTGGTCCTCGACCTGGTCGAGCCAGCCCACTCGCGACCTCCCTGACGTGTGCGCCCGGACGCACCCGCTCGTGTGGCGACCCGCGACGCTTCATGATTATTGCGTGAGCACACTCCCGCAACACCCGTCCGAAGGGACAGAACGCGAACGGGTCTCGCCGCTGATCGCCCGGGCGGCCCGGACACTGGCCGCCGCCGGCGTGGCGGCGCCGCGGGCGGAGGCCGAGCAGTTGGCCGCGTACGTGCTGGGGGTGCCGCGCGGTCGGCTGGCGCTGGCCGACGGGTTCACCGCGGTCCAACGTGACCGCCTGGCCGCGCTGCTCGACCGGCGGGTGGCCCGGGAGCCGTTGCAGCACCTCACCGGCGCGGCCGGTTTCCGGCACCTGGAGCTGGCGGTCGGACCGGGGGTGTTCGTGCCCCGCCCGGAGACCGAACTGCTCGCCGGCTGGGGGGTCGAGGTGGCCCGGCGGCTCGCCGCGCCGCTCGTGGTCGACCTGTGCAGCGGCTCCGGCGCGATCGCGCTCGCGGTCGCCCAGGAGGTGCCGGCGGCCCGGGTGGTGGCGGTGGAACGCTCCCCGGCCGCGCTGGCCTGGCTGCGGCGCAACGCGGCCGGGCGGGCCGACGCGGGGGACCGGCCGGTCGAGGTGGTGGTCGCCGACGTCACCGACCCGGAGCTGCTGGCGGAGCTGGCCGGCCGCGTCGACGTGCTGCTGTGCAACCCGCCGTACGTGCCGCGCGCGGTGACCGTGCCGCCGGAGGTGGCCGGCCACGACCCGGACGAGGCGGTGTTCGGCGGCGCGGACGGGCTGGACGTGATCCGGCCGGTGGTGGCCCGCGCCGCGACGCTGCTGCGTCCGGGCGGGGTGATCGGCGTCGAGCACGACGACACGCACGCCACGGCGGTGCCGGCCCTGCTCGCCGCCGACGGCCGGTACGAGCACGTGGCGGAGCATCGGGACCTGGCCGGGCGGCCCCGCTGGGCGACCGCGTCCCGGCGGGCGGACGGCCGACACGCCGACCCCGGCGCGGCGTGGCAGACTGACTCCTCGTGATGCTCTACGACTGTCGGTCGCCTGCCGACCGGGACCGCGGCATCGCCGCTGCCATCGAGGCCGTCAAGAACGGGGAACTCGTCGTCCTGCCGACCGACACGGTCTACGGCATCGGGGCGGACGCGTTCACGCCGTACGCGGTGAAGGCTCTGGCGGACACCAAGGGTGGCACCCGGCAGGCGCCGCCGGTGCTGATCGGCTCCCGGCACACCCTCGACGGCCTGGTCTTCTCGCTGCCCCAGGTGGCCCGCGACCTGGTCGAGGCGTTCTGGCCGGGCGCGTTGACGATCGTGGTGGAGCACTCGCCGAGCCTGGCCTGGGACCTCGGCGACACCAGCGGCACGGTGGCGGTGCGGATGCCGCTGCACCCGGTCGCCCTGGAGGTGCTGCGGGAGACCGGTCCGATGGCGGTCGCCTCGGCCAACAAGGTCGGCCAGCCCGCCGCACTGACCGCCGAGGAGGCCCGCGACCAGCTCGGTTACGGCGTCCGGGCGTACCTGGAGGCCGGGCCGGCGGTGGACCCGGTGCCGAGCACCATCGTCGACCTGACCGGCGAGGTGCCGCGGGTGCTGCGCCAGGGCGCGGTGTCGGTGGCGAAGCTGCGCGAGGTGGCGCCGGAGCTCCTCGACGAGCGGGGGTTCTGAGTGCCGCCCTTCACCGTCCTGCACGTCTGCATGGGCAACATCTGCCGGTCGCCGATGGCCGAGCGGCTGCTGCTGCTCGCCGTGCGGGAGCGGCTGGCCCGGCTCGACGTCGATCCGGCCGGCTCGGACGCGCTGGTGCACAGCCACAGCGCCGGCACCGGCGGCTGGCACGCCGGCGAGGAGATGAACCCGCCGGCCGCGCGACAGGTGACCGCCCGCGGTGGTGACGTGGCCGGGTTCGCCGCGCGGCGGTTGCGCTCGGATCTGATCGACGCCGCCGACCTGGTGCTCACCGCCACCGCCGACCAGCAGGAGTACGTGGTGGCGCTGCGGCCGGACGCCGCCGGGCGCACGTTCGTGCTGGGCGAGTTCGGCCGGCTGCTGGGTGGGCTGGACCGGTCCGCTCTGCCGCCCGCCGGGCCGACGCCGGAGGCGGTGCACGCCCGGGGGATGGCGCTGGTGGCCGCCGCCGACGCGGCCCGCCAGGGCGACCCGGCGTTGTCCACCGACGACCTGGACGACCCGTGGGGCCGGGGCGACCAGTGTTTCAGCCGGGTGGCCGACGAGATCGAGGAGACGGTCCAGCCGCTGGCCGCCGCGTTGCTCCCCTGAGGTTCATCCTTTCTCGCGAACTTCCTGCGCATTTCGTCGAAGGTGCCGGCGAAAACGGCAAATCCGGTCATTCTTGACGGGTCCGTACGGCCGGCTCCTGCGGGGAGAGCTGATGAACCGCGCCCATCTCGACAAGCTGTTCACCGTGCTGCTCGCCGGCGTGCTCGCCGGACTGGCCCTGGCCGCCGCCGCGCTGCCGGCCGCGCTGGTCTTCGGGCTGGGCGTGAAGAACCTGATGCCGTACACCGAGCTGCCGGAGGCGCTCCGGGCGCCGCAACCGGCGCAACGCGCCAACCTGTACGCCAACGACGGCCGCACGCTGATCACCTCGTTCTACGTCGAGGACCGGGTGGACGTGCCGGTCGGCGACGTGGCGCCGGTGATGCGGGACGCCATCGTGGCCGCCGAGGACGTGCGCTTCTACGAGCACCACGGCGTCGACGTGCGAGGCGTGCTGCGGGCGTTGACGGCCAACCGCACGGAGGGCACCCGGCAGGGCGCCTCCACGCTGACCATGCAGTACGTGCGCAACGCGCTGGCCGGTGACCCCCGGCTGACCGAGGCGCAGCGAACCGCGGCCACCGAGATCACCGCCGGCCGCAAGATCCGCGAGATGCGGTACGCGCTGACGCTGGAACGCCAGGTCGGCAAGGACGAGATCCTCGGGCGCTACCTGAACATCGCGTACTTCGGCGCCGGGGCGTACGGCATCGCCGCCGCCAGCAAGCGCTACTTCTCCACCACCCCGGACCGGCTCACGCTCGCCCAGGCCGCGCTGCTCGCCGGGCTGGTGCGGGCCCCGGACCACGACGACCCGATCAACGGCGACGCCGGGGCCGCGCTGGACCGCCGGGCGTACGTGCTGGACCGGATGGTGGAGACCGGTCGGATGAACGCGGCGGAGGCGACCGCGGCCAAGGACACCGAACTGGCCCTCAGGCCCAGCGCCACCCCGAACGACTGCGCCGCGGTGCCCGCCGGCCACAACGACTGGGGTTTCTTCTGCGACTGGTTCACCCAGTGGTGGAACGCCCAGCCGGCGTTCGGCAAGACCGTCGACGAACGGCAGCGCACGCTGCGCCGGGGCGGCTGGTCGATCGTCTCCTCGCTCGACCCGGACGTGCAGGCCAAGGCGAGCGAGCAGGTACGGACGATCTATCCGGAGACGATCGCGCGGGCCGCGCCGACCGCGGTGGTGCAGCCCGGCACCGGACGGGTGCTGGCCATGGCGGTCAACCGCGGCTACGGCGTGGGCGACAACCCGGCCGGGCAGCAGAACTACCCGAACACGGTCAACCAGCTCGTGGCCGGGGGCGGCGACATCACCGGCTACCAGGCCGGCTCCACGTTCAAGCTGTTCGCGCTGCTGGCCGCGCTGGAGTCCGGGCTGCCGCTGGACACCGAGTTCGACGCCCCCCGGGTGTACGTCACGAAGTACCCGGTCTCCGGTGGCCCGGCCAGTTGCGGCGGCCGGTGGTGCCCGGCGAACGCCAACACGTACTGGATGGACGGCGACCGTGACATGTGGGACGCGTTCGGCCGCTCGGTGAACACCTACTTCGCCTGGCTGACCGAGCGGGTCGGCGCGGACCGGGTGGTCGAGATGGCCCAGCGGCTGGGCATCGTGTTCCGCGCGCCGCAGGACGCGAAGATGGCCCGGGACGGGGCGGCGAACTGGGGACCGTTCACTCTCGGCGTCTCCGCCACCACGCCGCTCGACCTGGCCAACGCGTACGCCACGGTGGCCGCCGAGGGGACCTGGTGCCGGCCCACCCCGGTCGTCTCCATCACGGACGCGACCGGCCGGCGGGTGGCCGCCGGGGACGCCGACTGCCGGCAGGTGCTGGACACCGAGGTGGCCCGCGCGGCGGCCGACGCCAGCCGCTGCCCGGTGGGCGACCAGTCGATGTACCGCAGGTGTGCCGGCGGCACGGCCGAGGAACTGGCCCCGGGTCTGCGCCGCCCGTTGGCCGGCAAGACCGGCAGTTCGGAGCGGAACGCGACGGAGACCGTGGTCGCGTTCACCCCGCAGCTCGCGGTGGCCACCATCGCCGCGAACCCGGACGACCCGCGCGACGCGGTCGGCGGCGGCGTGCAGAAGCGGCAGATCGCCGCCGTCGGCCGCGTCCTCGCCTGGGCCCTGCGCGACCAGCCCGTCCGCGACTTCGTCCCCCCGGGCGAGGCAGTCGCCTTCCGCCACACCACCCCCCGCACCGGCAACTGACGTGTAAGGCAGGGCCCCTTATTAACGCCTGGCGATAACAAGGGGCCCCGCCTAACCGGTGGGGTGTTCGGCGTTGCGGGCGATGTTGCGGGCCATGCCGCCGAAGACGACGGCGTGGAACGGGGCGACCGAGGCCCAGTAGAGGTGGCCGGGCAGGCCGTGCGGGAGGAAGACGGCGCGCTGGACGTACCGGCTGTGGCCGCCCTCGGCCGGCTCGGCGCGCATCTCCAGCCAGGCCCGGCCGGGCAGCCGCATCTCGGCGCGCAGCCGCAGCAATTCGCCCGGGACGATCTCCTCCACCCGCCAGAAGTCCAGCGCCTCGCCGACCTGGAGCCGGTGCGGGTCGCGCCGGCCACGGCGCAGCCCCACGCCGCCGACCAGCCGGTCCAGCCAGCCGCGCACGGACCAGGCCAGCGGGAACGAGTACCAGCCGTGCTCGCCGCCGACACCCTCGATGACCCGCCACAGCGCCGCCGGTGGGGCGTCCACCGCCTGTTCCCGCAGGTCGGTGTAGGCGGTGCCGCCGGACCAGTCCGGGTCCGAGGGCAGCGGCTCGGCCGGCGCGTCCGGCCCGCTCGCGGTCGACCAGCGCGTCTCCACCGCCGCGTCGCGCACCTTGGCCAGCGCCAGGTCGACCGCCTGGTCGAAGCCGGTCAGCCCGTCGGGCGGGTCGGGCACGTACCGGGCGATGTCGTGCTCGTGCGCCACCGCCTCGTGGATCAGGCTCTCCACCAGCGGCCGGGCGATCGCGTTCGGCACCGGGGTGATCAGACCGACCCAGTGCGAGGAGAGCCCGGGGGTGAGCGGGCGCACCGGCAGGATGATCCGGGGCCGCAGCCCGGCCACCCGGGCGTAGCGCTGCATCATCTGCGCGAACGTCAGCACGTCCGGCCCGGCGATGTCGAAGCCACGGTTCACCTCGGGCGGCAGGTGGGCGCAGCCGGCCAGGTAGCGCAGCACGTCCCGGACCGCGATCGGCTGGATCCGGTTGCGTACCCAGCGCGGGGTGACCATCGCCGGCAGCCGCTCGGTCAGGTAGCGCAGCATCTCGAACGAGGCCGAACCGGAGCCGATGATCACCGCGGCCCGGAGCACCGCGGTCGGCACGCCGCTGTCGAGCAGGATGCGGGCCACCTCCGCCCGGGAGCGCAGGTGCGCCGAGGGCAGGCCGTCCCCTTCCGCCGGCTCCGGCCCTCCGAGGTAGACGATCCGGCGTACGCCCGCGGCGCGTGCCGCCTCCGCGAAGTTCGTCGCCGCCTCCCGGTCGGCCGCCTCGAAGCCACGCTGGCCGAGCGAGTGGACCAGGTAGTACGCGACGTCCACGCCCTCGAACGCGGCCGGCAGCGTCTCCGGCCGGCGCAGGTCGCCCTCGACGATCTCCGCGTCGGCGGCCCAGGGCACGTCGCGCAGCCGCCCGGCCTTGCGGGCCAGGCAGCGCACGGTGTGCCCCTCGGTCAGGAGGCGGGGCGCGAGGCGCCCGCCGATGTAGCCGGTGGCACCGGTGACGAGGCATCTCACGGGCTCCAGTGTGCGGCTCCGTAGACTCCTTCGCTGTGGAGAACGCGAGGGAGCGGCAGATGACCACGGTGTTCCCGGCGTACCCCCGTGGCTGAGTCGGGGACGCGCGCGGCGGAGGCGGTCGCGGACCGTGGGTGGCGACTGCGTCACCTGCCCGTCCTGCTGGCCGCGGTGGCCGTGCTGGCCGCGGTGGCGGCGGTGGCCGGCGGGATGTGGCGCGGCGCGGACGGCGCGCTCGGCGCAGCCGGCGGGGTGGCCGTCACGGCGGCCAGCTACTCGCTCACCACCGTGGTGCTGGCCTGGGCCGACGCCCGCGACCCGCAGCTCGTGCTGCCGTTCGGGCTGGGCCTCTACGTGGCCAAGATGACCGCGCTCGGCGGCGTGCTGGTGCTTGTCGCCTCCACCGGCTGGCCAGGGCTGATCCCGTTCTGCCTGGGCCTCGCGGCGGGCGTGGTGATCTGGACCGGCGTGCACATCTGGTGGCTCGCCACCGTCCACGCGCGACGGGTCGCGCGCTGACCCCGTCCCATCCTTCGGACGACGCGCCACAGCGTCCGCGATCGGTCATTCTCTCAGTGGCGCGGGAGGAGTACGGTGCCTCCAGACGACTTCGCCCGCCCGTGTCCCACACAACCAGGTTGTGCGGGGGGTGAGGCACAACCTCTTCTGCCTTGCTGATATCGTTCGCCCCGTCATGGCCGGTGACCAGAAACCCCCCAACGCTGGCGGCTCGGGCGACGTTCCGTCCGGTGCCGGTCAGGGTTGGACCGCGCTCTCATACCTCATCGGGGGCATGCTCGTCTGGGGTTTCGTCGGCTGGCTGGTCGACCGTTGGCTCGATACCGGCGGCGTCGCCACCGGCATCGGGGTCGTGCTCGGCATGGCCGGGGGCATCATCCTGGTCGTCCGCCGGCTGGGCACGCCTACTTAGGAAGGGACGCGGTGTTCGGACAGGCGAACGTCCTGGCTCAGGGCCAGGCGGAATTCCCACCGAGCGTGGGGGACTTCTACCTGCCCAGCATCCTGCCCTGGGGTGCGGAGAACTCGTACTGGTTCACCAAGATCACGGCGATGGTGTGGGTCGCCGTCGGCATCTTGATCATCTTCTTCCTGGTCAGCTACCGGAAGCCGCAGCTCGTCCCCACCAAGAAGCAGTGGTTCGCCGAGTCGATCTACGGCTTCGTCCGCAACAACATCGCGGTGGACATGATCGGGCATGCGGGGGTGCGGTTCGCGCCGTACTTCACCACGCTCTTCTGCTTCATCCTGCTGACGAACTTCTTCGCGATCGTGCCGTTCTTCCAGATCTCGCCGAACTCGCACATCGCGTTCCCGGCCTTCCTCGCCGTGATCAGCTACCTGATGTTCAACTACGTCGGCATCCGGCACCACGGCTTCGTGAAGTACTTCAAGAACTCCCTGGTCCCGCCGGCGCCCTGGTTCATCCTGCCGCTGCTGATCCCGATCGAGCTCTTCTCGACCTTCATCGTCCGGCCGTTCTCGCTCGCCGTCCGTCTCTTCGCGAACATGTTCGCCGGCCACATGCTCCTACTGGTCTTCACGCTCGGCGGCTTCGCCATGATCAGCGCCAACGCCTGGCTCGCGCCGGTGTCGGTGCTGTCCTGGACGATGACGATCGCGCTGACCTTCCTCGAGTTCCTGGTGATCTGTCTGCAGGCGTACGTCTTCACGGTGCTGACCGCCAGCTACGTGCAGGGCGCGCTCGCCGACGAGCACTGATCCGATCTTTCGCACCAACCGTTGTCGTCCCGCGTGAGAGTCACGCGTGATAACCAGGAGGAACCAACCAATGGACATCTACGCCGCGGTAGAGGGCAGCACCGCCGCCATCGGCTACGGTCTCGCGGCCATCGGCCCGGGCATCGGCGTGGGCCTGGTCTTCTCGGCCTACATCCAGTCGACCGCCCGCCAGCCGGAGTCGTCCCGGATGACCCTTCCGTACGTCTGGATCGGCTTCGCCGTCATCGAGGCCCTGGCGCTGCTGGGCATCGCGTTCGGCTTCATCTGGCAGGGCCAGCTCTAATCCAGCCCCCCTTCGACCGGGAGGTCTTCCATGTTCTTCCTCGCCGCTGAGGGTGGTGAGACGACCCACAACCCGATCATCCCTGTCTGGCAGGAGATCGTGGTCGGGCTGGTCGCCTTCGGTGTCCTCTGCTTCGTGCTGATGAAGTTCGTCTTCCCGCGCATGGAGCAGACGTTCCAGGCCCGGGTGGACGCGATCGAGGGCGGCATCAAGCGCGCCGAGGCCGCCCAGGCCGAGGCGAACCAGCTGCTCGAGCAGTACCGCGCCCAGCTCGCCGAGGCGCGTACCGACGCCGCCCGGATCCGGGACGACGCCCGGGCCGACGCCGAGGGCATCCGTCAGGACATCCTCGCCAAGGCGCGCGAGGAGTCCGACCGGGTCATCGCCGCCGGCAAGGAGCAGCTCCAGGCCGAGCGGGCCACCATCGTGCGCGAGCTGCGCGCCGAGATGGGCACCATCGCGGTGGACCTGGCCAGCAAGATCGTCGGTGAGTCGCTGGCCGACGAGGCGCGTCGCAAGGGCACCGTCGACCGGTTCCTGAGCGGTCTCGAGAGCACGGGGGCCCGCTGATGCAGGCCGCCAGCCGGGAGTCGTACGCCGCCGGGGTCGAACGCCTCGACGCGTACGTCCGCGGCGCGGAGCCGTCGGCGGTGGCCTCCACCGCCGACGACATCCTCTCCGTCGCCGCCCTGCTGCGGCGCGAGCCGCGGCTGCGCCGGGCGCTCTCCGACCCGGCCCGCTCCGGTGCGGACCGCACGGCCCTGCTGACCGGGATCCTCAGCGGCAAGGTCGGCGCGGAGGCGCTCGACCTGCTCGCCGCGCTGGTCGCCGGTCGCTGGTCGACCCCGTCGGAACTGCTCGACGGCGTCGAGCGGTTGGGTGTGGAGGCGCTCCTGGCGAGCGCCGACTCCGCCGGCGAGCTGGGTGAGGTCGAGGACGAGCTGTTCCGCTTCGGTCAGGTCGTCTCCGGCTCCGCCGAGCTGTCCAACGCGCTCTCCGACCCGATGGCCCCGGCCGAGCGGCGGTCCGGCCTCGCCGGCCAACTGCTCGACGGCAAGGCCCGGCCGGTCACCGTCCGTCTCGTCGAGGCCGCGCTCGCGGGCTTCGGGGGTCGCTCCTTCGGTGGCGCGCTCACCCGGCTGGTCGAGCTGGCCGCGGACCGGCGGGACCGTCAGGTCGCGTACGTGACCGTGGCGGCCCCGCTGACCGAGGAGGAGGAGCGACGCCTCGGTGCCCGCCTCTCCGGCATGTACGGTCGGGAGGTGTCCGTCAAGCAGACGGTCGACCCCGACGTGCTCGGCGGGGTGCGGGTACGGGTCGGCTCCGACCTGTACGACGGCACCGTCCTGCGCCGCCTCAACGAGACCCGCAACGCGCTCGCGAAGCGCTGACCAGCGTCTTGCAGCCCTGATTTCGACGCCATCGGACCGGTCGGTACCTGGTATCCCGGGCCCCTGAACTTTAAGGAAGCAGAGGATGGCCGAGCTGACCATCTCGACGGAGGAGATCCGCGGCGCCCTGGAGCGCTACGTCTCCTCCTACACGGCCGACGTCTCCCGTGAGGAGGTCGGCACCGTCGCCGACGCCGGCGACGGCATCGCCCAC
Organism: Micromonospora sp. NPDC049201; assembly: GCF_055586805.1. NCBI lineage: Bacteria > Bacillati > Actinomycetota > Actinomycetes > Micromonosporales > Micromonosporaceae > Micromonospora > Micromonospora sp. NPDC049201. Next base: position 199,324 of record NZ_JBVJHM010000012.1, read on the forward strand.
GTCGAGGGTCTGCCCTCGACCATGACCAACGAGCTCCTGGAGTTCGAGGACGGCACGCTCGGCGTGGCGCTGAACCTCGACGTGCGCGAGATCGGTGTCGTCGTCCTCGGCGACTTCGGCGGGATCGAAGAGGGTCAGCGCGTCAAGCGCACCGGCCGGGTGCTCTCCGTGCCGGTCGGTGACGCGTTCCTCGGCCGCGTGGTCAACGCGCTCGGCGAGCCGATCGACGCCATCGGCGACATCGCCAACGAGGGCTTCCGCGAGCTGGAGCTCCAGGCCCCGAACGTGATGGCCCGGCAGTCCGTCTTCGAGCCGCTGCAGACCGGCATCAAGGCCATCGACGCGATGACCCCGGTCGGCCGCGGCCAGCGTCAGCTGATCATCGGCGACCGGAAGACCGGCAAGACCACCGTCGCGCTGGACGCCATCCTGAACCAGCGGGACAACTGGCGCTCCGGCGACCCGACGAAGCAGGTCCGCTGCATCTACGTCGCGATCGGCCAGAAGGCCTCCACCATCGCCTCCATCAAGGGGACGTTGGAGGCGGCGGGCGCGATGGAGTACACCACCATCGTCGCCTCCCCGGCCTCCGACCCGGCCGGCTTCAAGTACCTCGCGCCCTACACCGGCTCGTCCATCGGACAGCACTGGATGTACGGCGGCAAGCACGTCCTGATCGTCTTCGACGACCTGAGCAAGCAGGCCGAGGCGTACCGGGCCGTGTCGCTGCTGCTGCGCCGCCCGCCGGGCCGTGAGGCGTACCCGGGTGACGTCTTCTACCTGCACTCCCGCCTGCTGGAGCGCTGCGCGAAGCTCTCCGACGAACTGGGCGGCGGCTCGATGACCGGCCTGCCGATCATCGAGACCAAGGCGAACGACATCTCGGCGTTCATCCCGACCAACGTCATCTCGATCACCGACGGTCAGATCTTCCTCGAGACCGACCTGTTCAACCAGGGCGTCCGGCCGGCCATCAACGTCGGCACCTCGGTCTCCCGGGTCGGCGGCGCCGCGCAGGTGAAGCCGATGAAGAAGGTCGCCGGCTCGCTGCGGCTCAACCTGGCCCAGTTCCGTGAGCTGGAGGCGTTCGCCGCCTTCGCCTCCGACCTGGACCGCGCCTCGCAGAACCAGCTCGCCCGTGGTTCCCGCCTGGTCGAGCTGCTCAAGCAGCCGAACTACTCGCCGTACCCGGTCAACGAGCAGGTCGTCTCCGTCTGGGCCGGCACCGAGGGCAAGCTGGACGACGTCCCGGTCGGCGAGGTCCGCCGCTTCGAGTCGGAGTTCCTCCAGTACCTCCGGCACAAGCACGAGGGCGTGCTGGCCTCGATCGCGGACAACAAGTGGGGCGACGACATCATCGCCTCGCTGGACTCGGCCATCGCCGAGTTCAAGCAGGTCTTCCTGGGCAAGGAGGACGAGGTCCGCGTCAACGACGCCCCGGCCGAGCCGCTGGAGGGTGAGCAGACCCGCGAGACGGTGACCCGCTTCCGCGACGGCACCACCGACCGCCCCGCCGAGAGCTGATCCGATGGCCGCCCAGGTACGCGTTCTCCGACAGCGGATCCGTTCCGCCAAGGGGATGAAGAAGATCACCAAGGCGATGGAGCTCGTCGCGACGAGCCGCATCGCCAAGGCCCAGGCCAAGGTGGCGGCCTCGCTGCCGTACGCCGAGGCGATCACCGGCGTGCTGACGGCGCTGGCCTCCAACGCGCGGATCGACCACCCGCTGCTCACCCCGCGTGAGCGGGTGCGGCGGGCGGGCGTCCTGCTGGTCACCGCCGACCGAGGTCTGGCCGGCGGGTACAGCTCGAACGCGATCCGGACCGCCGAGTCGCTGATCGCCCGGCTGCGCGCCGACGGCAAGGAGCCGGTGCTCTACGTCATCGGCCGCAAGGGCGTGGCGTTCTACCGGTTCCGCAACCGGGAGATCGCCGGGAGCTGGACGGGCTTCTCCGAGCAGCCGTCGTTCGACGACGCCCGCGAGGTCGGTGACACGCTGATCAAGGCGTTCACCGCCGGCGCGGACGACGCGGACGGCCACGCCGGGGCGGACGGGATCCTCGGCGTGGACGAGCTGCACATCGTCTACACCGAGTTCAAGTCCCTGATGACGCAGAACCCGGTGACCCGGATCGTCGGCCCGATGCAGGTCGAGGACCGGCCGCGGTCCGAGGGCCTGCTGCCGGCGTACGAGTTCGAGCCGGAGCCGGAGTCGCTGCTCGACGCGCTGCTGCCGAAGTACATCAACACGCGGATCTACGCGGCGTTGCTGGAGTCGGCGGCGAGCGAGTCGGCCGCCCGTCGGCGGGCGATGAAGAGCGCCACCGACAACGCCGAAGAGATGATCGAGAAGTACACGCGTGAGATGAACTCGGCCCGTCAGGCCGGGATCACCCAGGAGATCAGTGAGATCGTCGGCGGCGCGAACGCGCTGGCCGCGTCGGGAAGTGAAGTGTGATGACTGTATCCGCAGTGGAGACCAAGACGGCCACGGGTCGCGTGGTCCGGGTCATCGGCCCGGTCGTCGACGCCGAGTTCCCCCGCGACGCCATGCCGGGTCTGTTCAACGCCCTGCACGTCGACGTGACGCTCTCCGGCGGTGAGAAGACGCTGACCCTGGAGGTTGCCCAGCACCTGGGTGACAACCTGGTCCGCGCCATCTCCATGCAGCCGACCGACGGCCTGGTCCGTGGCGCCGACGTCCGGGACACCGGCGCGCCGATCAGCGTGCCGGTGGGCGACGCGGTCAAGGGCCACGTGTTCAACGCGATCGGCGAGTGCCTCAACCTCACCGAGGGCGAGACCATCCAGGCCGACGACCACTGGGGCATTCACCGCAAGGCTCCGGCCTTCGCGGACCTGGAGCCGAAGACCGAGATGCTGGAGACCGGCATCAAGGTCATCGACCTGCTCGCCCCGTACGTCAAGGGCGGCAAGATCGGCCTGTTCGGTGGTGCCGGCGTGGGCAAGACGGTGCTCATCCAGGAGATGATCACCCGGGTGGCCCGGAACTTCGGTGGTACCTCGGTCTTCGCCGGCGTGGGTGAGCGCACCCGCGAGGGCAACGACCTCATCGCCGAGATGACCGAGTCCGGCGTCATCGACAAGACCGCGCTGGTCTACGGCCAGATGGACGAGCCGCCGGGCACCCGGCTGCGGGTCGCGCTCTCCGCGCTCACCATGGCGGAGTACTTCCGCGACGTGAAGAAGCAGGAGGTGCTGCTCTTCATCGACAACATCTTCCGCTTCACCCAGGCCGGTTCCGAGGTCTCCACGCTGCTCGGCCGGATGCCGAGCGCGGTGGGTTACCAGCCGACCCTGGCCGACGAGATGGGCGAGCTCCAGGAGCGGATCACCTCCGTCCGGGGCCAGGCCATCACCTCGATGCAGGCGATCTACGTGCCCGCCGACGACTACACCGACCCGGCGCCGGCCACCACGTTCGCCCACCTCGACGCGACCACCAACCTGGAGCGGTCGATCTCCGACAAGGGCATCTACCCGGCCGTGGACCCGCTGGCGTCCTCGTCCCGGATCCTCGCCCCGGAGTTCGTCGGCGAGGACCACTTCGCCGTCGCCACCGAGGTGAAGCGGATCCTGCAGCGCTACAAGGACCTGCAGGACATCATCGCCATCCTGGGCATCGAGGAGCTCTCCGAGGAGGACAAGCTCACCGTCGGCCGCGCCCGCCGGATCGAGCGGTTCCTCTCGCAGAACACCTACGCCGCCGAGCAGTTCACCGGCGTGCCGGGCTCGACGGTCCCGATCGCGGAGACCATCGACGCCTTCCGCCGGATCAGCGAGGGGGAGTTCGACCACTTCCCGGAGCAGGCGTTCTTCATGTGCGGTGGCCTGGAGGACCTCAAGGCCAAGGCCGAGGAGCTGATGGGTGAGGAGGGCTGAGAGCCCGCTCACACCACGAAGGCCGTCCCGACACCTCGTCGGGGCGGCCTTCGCCTGTTCACGACCGGTCCCGTACCAGACGCCCGGTTGGCCGGCAAGCGGTTCGCCGAAGCGCGCGGTACCGTTCGTGACACGAATTCGCGTCACCGTCGTTGATCTCTGCAACGAAACGGACCCCTGCGCCCGTCTCCTCTTCGTGGGCGCGACGATAGGAGATGCTCGTGGGTAAGGGCGGCACGGACCGGGGCAAGCGGTCCATGTGGCGTGGCGTGCCGCGGTGGGCCCGGGTCAGCACCATCCTCGGCATCGTCATGATGGTGCTCAGTGGTTCGGTGCTGGTGGGCTACCACACTCTCGTCGCGCGCTACGAGGGCGCGGTCGGCAAGGGCGACCTCTTCGGCGACCAGGCGGCCGGCGCCACCGAGAAGAAGAGCGACATCAAGGGCCCGCTCAACATCCTGCTCGTCGGCATCGACCCCCGGACCTCGACGGCCCGCCCGCTCTCCGACTCGATCATGATCCTGCACGTGCCGGCCGGCATGGACCGCGGCTATCTCTTCTCGCTCCCGCGCGACCTGCGGGTGGACATCCCGGCCTTCCCGAAGGCCGACTACTCCGGCGGCACCGACCGGATCAACGCCGCCATGTCGCACGGCAGCAACGTGCCGGGCAAGAACCCGAGCGCCGCGCAGGGCTTCGAACTGCTCGCCAAGACCGTCCAGGGGGTCACCGGCATCAAGCGCTTCGACGCCGGCGCGATCATCAACTTCAGCGGGTTCAAGAAGATCGTGGACGCCATGGGCGGCGTCGACATGTACATCGAGCGCGACGTGAAGTCCGAGCACCTCCAGCCGGACGGCACGCCGCGCCAGCTCAAGCCGGGCGGGGGTGGCTACCTCGGCCCGCAGGCCCGGTACAAGAAGGGCAACGCCCACCTCACGGGCTGGCAGGCGCTGGACTACGTCCGGCAGCGCTACCCCAAGAACGGCGTGCCGGACGCGGACTACGGCCGGCAGCGGCACCAGCAGCAGTTCGTCAAGGCGATGGTGAGCCAGGCGTTCAGCGCCGACGTGGTGGCCAACCCGGTCAAGCTGGACCGGGTGCTGCGGGCCGCCGGGCAGTCGCTGGTCTTCAACGGCCGGGGCAACAGCGTCGTCGACTTCGGCCTCGCGCTCAAGGACATCCGTCCCGACGCCATCGAGACGATCAAGCTGCCCGGCGGGCCGATCGGGAGCGGCAGCGCCTACCGGGGCGAACAGCTCCTCGCCCCGGCCGACGACTTCTTCGCCGCCCTGCGTGCCGAGCAGTTGGACGCGTTCCTGCTGGAGCACCCCGACTTCAAGCAGAAGAGCCAGTAGCCTGAGCGGGTGCGGAGTGCCGTGGCCCGGCTCTCACCACCCGCGTTGGGTGGCGCCCGGGGGCGCGACTAGACTTTCGGCAATCCGCCGCCGCAGCAAGGAGACAGCGTGGCACAGCAGCTTCACGTCGAGCTCGTAGCCGTCGAGGAGAAGGTCTGGACCGGTGAGGCCGAGATGGTCGTCGCCCGGACGACCGAGGGTGAGCTCGGTGTGCTGCCGGGGCACGCGCCGCTGCTCGGCCAGCTCGCGGAGCCCAGCCAGGTGCGCATCAAGCAGGCCGGTGGCCAGCAGGTCGCGTACGACGTCGCCGGCGGCTTCCTGTCGGTCACCGGTGAGGGCGTGACCGTCCTCGCCGAGAGCGCCACCCCGGCCACTCCGGCCCGCTGAGCCGACCCGCCGATGGAGATCGTGGAAGGGATCGGAATCGGCGTCGCGGTCGTCGTCGTCGCGCTTCTGATCCTCTTCATCCGGCGGGCCCTGTTCACCCGTAGCGGGGGAATCATCCGGCTGAGCGTCCGGGTCACCACGATGCTCGACGGCCGTGGTTGGTCACCCGGCTTCGGCCGGTTCGCCGGCGATCAGCTCCGTTGGTACCGCATGTTCAGCTTCGCGCTCCGCCCGAAGCGGGTGCTCTCCCGCAAGGGGCTGGCGGTGGAGCGCCGCCGCCTGCCTGAGGGGCAGGAGCGCCTCTCCATGCCGGCCGACTGGGTGATCCTGCGCTGCACCAGCGACCATGCTCCGGTCGAGATCGCCATGGCGCGATCCACGGTGACCGGCTTCCTCTCCTGGCTCGAGGCCGCCCCTCCGGGGGCGGCCTCGCCACGTCTGGCCTCCCAGGACTGGCCCGCCGCCTGACGGCCCCCCGTCCCCGCCCCGCCCCCCGCACTGCTGCGCCGATCATGCAGTTGCTGCCCGCCCATAAGGCACAAAAGCGGCGTTACGCGGGCAGCAAGTGCAAGATCGGCGAGCCGGGGTGTCGAGGAGTCGCGCTCGGGTGTCCCCGACTGGGGCGGGATGGGTGGGGTGTCCGGTTTCGGGGTGGTGGGCGGCACGCTGGCGGTGGAATGGGTCGGGGGGTCGCGGCGTTGTATCCCGGTGCACGGCCGAGGAAGGCAAGCGCCCCCGCGCCGCCCCCGCCCGGGAATGACGGTGGACCCCCGGTCGTTACACACAGTTCCGGCGCCGCGTCGAGGCCCCCGCCCCGCGAGCAGCCAAGGCTTTTCTTGTGCGCCTGACGGTGCCCGCACCCCCCGGTGCGTTGACCCCTGAATGGAGCCCTCGCCATGAACACGATGCTGCGTAAGAGTGTGCTGGGTATTGCTGGTCTGGCTTTCACCGGTGGTGTGTTTGCCGGTCCGATCGCCGGTCACGTCGAGTCCGCGCACGCCGCCACCGCCAGCAAGCCGGTCACGGCCGTGGCGGGTGTGCAGGGTGAGCAGTCGACGATCAGCCTGAACGGCGAGCAGACGGCCAACGTGAAGGCGATCATCGCGGCGACGAAGAAGGCCGGGCTGCCGGAGCGGGCGGCGGTGGTCTCGATCGCGACGGCGTTGCAGGAGTCGAAGCTGGAGAACCTGGGCCACCTCGGCGACCGTAACGACCACGACTCGCTGGGTCTGTTCCAGCAGCGTCCGTCCTCGGGTTGGGGCACGCCGGAGCAGATCACCGACCCGGAGTACTCGACGCTTGCGTTCCTGAAGGGGTTGAAGCAGGTCGACGGCTGGCAGGACATGCCGGTGACCCAGGCCGCGCAGACGGTGCAGGTGTCGGCCTACCCGGACGCGTACGCCCAGTGGGAGAAGCAGGCCACCGACCTGGTCAACAAGCACTGGAACAGCTAAGACGCCACGAAGGCCGGCACCCCGGACAGGGGTGCCGGCCTTCAGCGGCTCACCGGTCGACGGCAGTGGTAGACCAGGGCCGGTGGCAGGTTCGCCCAGACCGTCCGCCCGATCGTCACCTCATCGAACGCGCCGGTCAGCAGGCGTCGGAAGCGGCGGGCGGGCCGGGTCGCGAGCGCGTGCCGGTACGCGAACGTGGTGAACACGCCACTCGGCCGCAGCGCCGCCCGCACCGCGTCGAGCACGGCGAGCTGCCGCCCGGCGCCGAAGGCCGCCCAGGGCAGTCCGCTCACCACCACGTCGGCGGCGGGAAGGTGCCGCTCGGTCAACACCCGGTCGAGGGTGGCCGCGTCGGCGCGTACCACCTCGACGGCGGCGTGACGACGGGCCAGCGCGGCGGCGAAGCTCGGGTTGAGTTCGACCGCCAGGTGCTGGCCGCGCCCGGCCAGCCGCTGCTGGATGGCCCGGGTGAAGGCGCCGGTGCCGGGGCCCAGCTCCACCACCAGCGGATGCCCGTTGCGGGGCACGGCGGCGGTGATGTCCCGGGCGAGGACCGACCCGCTCGGCAGCACCGCGCCGGTGGCGAACGGGTGCCGGGCGAACTGGCCGAGGAAGGTGGGGGCGTCGCTGATCATGCCGACCGACGGTAGGCGCGCGGACGCCGCCCGGGTCTCGTGCGGCGGGCCGGTACACCGGCCAGTCGGAGGAGGGGCGCCGGCCGGTGGAAGGGCTGGCCGCCGCGTCCGGCTCCGTATGGTGGCCGCATGGGGGGCAGGCGGTGGATCCGGTGGCCCGAGCTGCTGCTCGGGCTCGGCACGGCCACGCTGGGGCTGATCAGCACCCGGATCGTCATCCCCGGCATTCCGCGCGAGGCGTGGGCGGGGGTCTTCGCGGTGCTCACCGGCCTGGTCCTGGTGGGCGTCCGGCGCTGGCCGTGGCCGGTGCTGCTCGCCACGTCGGCGCTGCTGTTGGTGGCCGACGCGGTGACGGTGACCGGCGCGGACACCGCCCAGTTCGCCGCCGCGGTCGCGTTGGGCTACGTCGCGTACCGGTCGAGCTGGCCGGCCACGGCCGCCGGGTACGCGCTCCTGCTGACCGTGACGCTGATCAACGTGATCGACCCGGGCAACGCGGAGGTCCTCCGCGGCGGTGTCGGCGTGTTGCGGCTGGTGATGCTGGCCGGGATCGCCGCCGCGCCGGTGGCGTTCGGCCGCTACCTCAGCGGGGTGCGCCAGGCCGCCCGCGCGGCCGAGGAGCGGGCCCGGGAGGCGGAGGAGCGGCGGGCGGCGGAGACCCGGATGGTCCGGCTGACCGAGCGCACCGCGATCGCCCGGGATCTGCACGACATCGTCGCGCACCACGTCGCGGCGATCGCGCTGCGGGCCGGTGCCGCCCGGTACGCGGTGCAGCACACCGGCCGCCCCGACGAGGCGGTGTTGGCGCTCGACGAGCTGCGGGACACCGCCGGCCAGGTGCTGGACGAGCTGCGGGAACTGTTGGAGGTGCTCCGTGACCCGGACGCGGTGGTGCCGGCCGAGACGTCCGTCGATCCGGCGCAGGTGATCCGGGACGCGGCCCGGCGGGTGCGGGAGGCCGGCCTGGCGGTGCAGGTGCGGATGCCCGAGGTGCTGCACATGCCGCTGGTGGGAGGCACGACCGCGGCCCGGGTGGTGCAGGAGGCGCTGACCAACAGCCTGAAGCACGCCGGGCCGGGCGCGGTCGTCTCGGTCGACGTCCAGGTGACCGCCGGCGCGTTGCTGATCGAGGTGTGGGACAGCGGCCCGGCGCGTCCGGGCCCCCGGTTGCCGGCCTCGGGGCACGGGCTGCGGGGCATGCGGGAGCGGGTGGGCCTGCTCGGTGGGACGCTCGTCGCGGGTGGCACGGAGGGTGGCGGCTGGCGGGTCCGGGTACGGCTGCCGATCAGGGAGAACGAATGATCAGAGTGTTGGTGGTGGACGACCAGACGCTGGTCCGGGCCGGGGTGGGCCTGGTGCTGCGGACGGCCGGGGGCTTCGAGGTGGTGGGCGAGGCCGGCGACGGCCACGAGGCGGTCCGGCTCGCCGAGCGGCTACGGCCGGACGTCATCCTGATGGACCTGCGGATGCCCCGGCTGGACGGCATCGAGGCGACCCGGCGGATCCTGCGGCAGCAGCCGGCGGCCCGGGTGCTGGTGCTGACCACGTTCGCGGACGACGCGAACGTCTACGGGGCGCTCGGCGCGGGCGCGCAGGGCTACCTGGTGAAGGACGGCGCCCCGGAGGAGCTGGTCGACGCGGTGCGGCGGGCCGCCCAGGGTGAGCCGCTGCTCGCCCCGCCGGTGCTGGCCCGGGTGCTGCGCCGCGCGCTCGCCGCGCACGACCGCGACCGTACCCCCGATCCGGCCGTCGCGGGGCTCGGTCTGCTCAGCCCGCGGGAGCGGGAGGTGCTGGCGCTGGTCGGGGCGGGACTGTCGAACGCGGAGATCGCCGCCCGGCTGCACCTCGGCGTGACCACGGTGAAGACGCACGTCTCGGCCGCGATGGAGAAGCTGGAACTGCGGAACCGGGTGCAGGCCGCGGTGGTGGCGCACCGGCTCGGTCTGGTCGACGACGGGTTCAACCCGGTGCCGGATCCGGGTGGACCCTAGGGCCACGACCGGCCACCCGGAGGACCCGCCCCGGCCGCGGGCAGGACGTCACCGGCCGACGCCGCGACGACGCTGGTAGGCATGACCTTCCTGGATTCCCTGGTGGACCGGCTCGACACCCTGCCGCCGGGCCTCCTGCTGCTGGTCGCGGCGGCGGTGCTCGCCGGTGAGGTGGGGCTGCTGGCCGGGCTGGTGCTGCCGGCCGCGACCACCATGCTGACGGTCGGCCTGCTGGCCCGTGCCGGCCGTGTCGACCTGGGCGCCGCGCTGGCGGTGACCACCACCGCCGCGTTCGTCGGGGACCAGCTCGGCTATCTGGAGGGGCGGCTGCTCGGCCCCCGCCTGCGTGGTGGGCCGGTCGGCCGGTGGGTGGGGGAAGCTCGCTGGCGGCGGGCCGAGGCGCTGGTCGCCGCCCGGGGCGGGACCGCGGTGCTGCTGGGTCGCTGGACCGCGTTCGTCCGCACGCTGGTGCCCCGGGTGGCCGGGGCGGCCGGGCTGCCGTACCGCCGGTTCGTGCTCTTCGACGGCCTGGCGGTCGTCGTCTGGGTGCCCGGCACGGTGCTGGTGGGCTGGGCGGCCGGCGGACTGCCGGCCGGTCTCCCGGCCGCCGCCGGGGTGGCGGTGGTGGTGGCGGTCGCGCTCGCGGTGGCGTTCCGGCGTCTGCGGGTACGCCGACGGCGCGCGGCCCGCCGCGCCTGTTCCGGGCCGGTGCCGGCGCGGGCGGGCGGCACCCGCCGCCGGCCGGGTTCCCGCCGTCCGGGGGCGGGCCGGACCGCGCCCGTCCGGCGGGGCGCGGTCGACCGCTGCTGACCCGGCCGGCCGCGCCCCGCCGGAATCCGGTCACCGGGTACGACTGGCTGCCGTCAGGTCGGGTATGCGGGCCTGCGCGTGGTGCGGCCCGCTGACGGTCAGCGCTTCCCGCCCGGCACCCATAGCACATCGCCGCCCGGATTGGCCGTTCTTGACAGGATAAAGAGCAGATCGGAGAGCCGGTTGAGATACTTTGCCGGGAGCGTGCTGGTCCGATCGGGGTCGTGCGCGACCAACGCCCATGCCGCACGCTCGGCGCGCCGGGCGGTCGTCCGTGCCACGTGCAGCAGCGCCGCGCCCGCGGTGCCGCCGGGGAGGATGAAGGAGTCGAGCTTGCCCAGGCGTGCGTTGAACTCGTCGCACCAGCCCTCGAGGCGCTCGACGTACTCCTCGGTGACCCGCAGCGGCGGGTACTCCGGGTCCGGCTCGACCGGTGTCGCCAGGTCCGCGCCGACGTCGAACATGTCGTTCTGCACGGACTCCAGCACCCCCCGCAGCTCGTCCGGGAGCTGCCCCAGGGCGAGCGCGACGCCGATCGAGGCGTTGCACTCGTCGACGTCCGCGTACGCGGCGATCCGCGGATCGGTCTTCGGCACCTGCTCGTTGTTGCTCAGCCTGGTCATGCCGGCGTCGCCGGCCTTGGTGTAGATGCGCGTGAGGTGGACGGCCATGACGCACAGCCTACGGATACCGGACCTGACCATCCCGGTACGGCCCGACCGGCCGACCGCGGTGGGGCCGGGTGACGCCGGCGACCCGGCGGTCAGCGACGTCGACGTCATCCGGGTACGCGGGGACGCCCGGCTGGCCGGCACCGTGCACGTGGTGGGTGCGAAGAACTCGGCGTTGAAGCTGATGGCCGCCGCGCTGCTCGCGCCCGGCCGCAGCGTGATCACCAACGTGCCCCGGATCACCGACATCGCGATCATGGGTGAGGTGCTGCGCCGGCTCGGCTGCGGCGTACGCTTCGGCCCCGACGACCCGGTCGACCCGATGGTCGCCGGCGGCGGCCGGGAGCGGTCCCGCTCGGTCGTCATCGACGTGCCCGAGCGGCCGGGCGCGGAGGCCGACTACGACCTGGTCCGCCGGCTGCGCGCGTCGATCTGCGTGCTCGGCCCGCTGCTGGCGCGGCGCGGGCACGTCCGGGTGGCCCACCCCGGCGGCGACGCGATCGGCTCGCGCGGCCTGGACATGCACATCGCCGGGCTGGCCCGGATGGGCGCGGACATCTCCGGTGAGCACGGCTTCGTCATCGCCGAGGCGCCCGACGGGCTGCACGGCGCGGACATCGTGCTGGACTTCCCGAGCGTGGGCGCCACCGAGAACCTGGTGATGGCGGCGGTGCTGGCCCGGGGCACCACGACGATCGACAACGCGGCCCGGGAGCCGGAGATCGTCGACATCTGCACCATGCTGAACCGGATGGGCGCCCGGATCTCCGGCGCCGGTTCCTCGACGGTGCAGATCGTCGGCGTGCCCGACCTGCGCCCGGTGCGGCACGCCACGGTGGGGGACCGGATCGTGGCCGGCACCTGGGCGTTCGCCGCCGCGATGACCCGCGGCGACGTCACCGTGACCGGCCTCGACCCGGCCTACCTGGAGGTCGCGCTGGACAAGCTGGTCTCGGCCGGCGGCCTGGTGGAGACGCGCGGCGACGCGTTCCGGGTCCGGATGGACGACCGGCCGGCGGCGGTGGACGTGGTCACGCTGCCCTATCCGGGCTTCGCCACCGACCTGCTGCCGATGGCGATCGGGCTGGCCGCGGTGAGCCACGGCGGCTCCCTGATCACGGAGAACATCTTCGACGGCCGGTTCATGTTCGCCAACGAGATGATGCGGCTCGGCGCGGAGATCCGCACCGACGGCCATCACGCCCTGGTCTGCGGCCGGGAGCGGCTCTCCGGCGCCCCGGTCCGGGCCACCGACATCCGGGCCGGCGCCGGCCTGATCATCGCCGGGCTGTGCGCGGACGGGCTCACCGAGGTCTCGCACGTGCACCACGTCGACCGGGGCTACCCGGACTTCGTGGCGGACCTGCGGGCGCTCGGCGTCGAGGTGGAGCGGGGCACCGCGCCGGAGGAACCGGACCTGGCCATCTGACGGTCCTTATCCCTCGTTAAGTAGGGTTCTCCCAGACGTTGTAGGAAACGGGCGAGGGAGAAGCAGATGGCGGGTCGACTCGCGGTCGTCGGTGCCGGGCTGATGGGCTCGGGCATCGCCCAGGTGGCGGCGCAGGCGGGCTGGCAGGTGACGCTGCGCGACGTCGACGACGCGGCCACGAAGCGGGGCGTCGACGGCATCCGGAAGTCGCTGGCGAAGTTCGCCGAGAAGGGCAAGATCGAGGCGTCCGACGTCGAGGCGACGCTGGCCCGGATCACCCCGACCACCGAGCTGGAGGCGGCGGCCGACGCGGACATCGTGGTCGAGGCGGTCTTCGAGAAGATCGAGATCAAGCACGAGGTGTTCCGCGCGCTGGACAAGATCTGCAAGGCGGACGCGGTGCTGGCCACCAACACCTCGGCCATCCCGGTCACCCAGATCGCCACCGCCACGCAGCGTCCGGAGTCGGTGGTCGGTACCCACTTCTTCTCGCCGGTGCCGATGATGAAGCTCTGCGAGCTGGTCCGGGGCTACAAGACCGCCGACGCGACCATGGACGCCGCCCGGTCGTTCGCCGAGGAGATCGGCAAGACCGTCGTGGTGGTCAACCGGGACATCGCCGGTTTCGTCACCACCCGGCTGATCTGCGCGCTGGCGATGGAGGCGGTCAAGCTGGTGGAGGCCGGCGTGATCTCCGCCGAGGATCTGGACACCGCCTGCAAGCTGGGCTTCGGGCACGCCATGGGCCCGCTGGCCACGGTCGACCTGACCGGCGTGGACGTGCTGCTCAACGCCACCCGCAACATCTACACCGACACGGCGGACGAGAAGTTCTTCCCGCCGGAGCTGCTCCAGCGCATGGCCACCGCCGGTGACCTGGGCCGCAAGTCCGGCCAGGGCTTCTACCCGTACTGAGTCGTGCGGACCGCCCCCGGCCCGTGCCGGCCGGGGGCGGCTCACGGCCGGGGCGGGGTGAGGGCGCCGCCGATCAGCGCGAACGCGTCCGGGATGACGGTGCCCCAGTAGCCGAAGTTGTGCCGCCCGTCGGCCCAGGCCGCGCGTACCGGGCGTTCGGGCAGCACCCGGGCCAACGCGCGGACGTCCTTCAGGAAGTTGTCCTGCCGGCCGCACCAGAGCCCGACCGGTGTGCCGCGCAGCCTGTCGACGCCGGTGAAGACCGCGTCGCCGCGGCTGACCGCCGGTGAGAAGGCCGCGACCATCCGCGCCCAGTCCGGGTACGTCTCGGCGAGCAGCAGCGCCCCGAAGCCCCCCATCGACCAGCCCCAGACGGCCAGCCGGCTGCTGTCGAAGCCGCGCCGGGCGCACCAGGCGGGCACCTCCTCGCGCACCATCCGCTGCGGGTCGTCGTTGCCCGACGGGCGCCAGGAGAGTCGGCCGCCGGTGGCGCCGGCGAGCGCGAACGGCGGTGCGCCGCGGCGTACCGCCTCGGTGAGGAAACGGGCCAGCCCGAACCGGCCGTAGTCGCGCGGGGTGGCGGAGGCGCCGTGCAGGACCAGGCAGACGGGCAGGCCGCGACCGTCGCCGTACCCCTCGGGCACGGCGGTCCAGAAGTCCACCTCCCGGCCCCGGGCCGCGGAGGCGATCCGGATCAGCCGTTCGTCGCCGGCCGGCGCGTCCGGCAGGGCGGGTCCGGGCCCGGGGCGGGGCTCGGCGAGCTGCCGGGCGGCCAGGCCGCCGACCAGGCCGGCGCCGGCGATCCCACCGGCGGCGGTCAGCACCGTCCGCCGGCTCAGCGTGCGTCCCATGCCGGCGAGTGTGCCACCCCCGGTGTAAGGAGGGGCCCCCGCTTAACGCCTCGGCGGGCGCGCGAGCCGAAGCCCGACGCCCCCCCGGTCGGGCCCGCGGCCGCGGCCCAGCAGCCGGCCACCCCCGCCAAACCCCA
>NZ_JBVJHM010000012.1:213874-239692 GCF_055586805.1 Micromonospora sp. NPDC049201
GGCGGCGCCCCGCCCCGCCGCCCGCCCCACCGGGCGCCCCACGCCGGCCGGGGCCCCCCCCCCGGGGTACGGCGGGGCCCCTTCTTAACGCCAGGCGTTAAGAAGGGGCCCCTCCTTACACCTCAGCCGTCGCGGCGGGTGGTCCAGCGGAAGGTGGTCAGGCAGAGGATCAGGCCGATCACGCACCACGCGCCGAGTACCAGCGCGACCGTGCCCAGCTCGAACGAGCCGCCCGGCTCCTGGCCGCCGAAGCTGTCCGGGAGGAAGACCGAACGCAGGCCCTGGCACATCCACTTCAGCGGGAAGATCGCCGCGACCTGCTGCATCCAGGTGGGCAGGCTGGTGAAGACGAAGAACACGCCGGAGATGAACTGGAGGACCAACGCGACCGGGGTGACCACGGCCGAGCCGCTGCGGGCGGTGCGGGCCAGCGACGAGATGGCGATGCCGCAGAGCGTGCACGCGGTGACGCCGAGCACGGCGACCCAGCCGAACGTGAGCCACTTGGCGGCGGTCTGCGGCAGGTCCAGGTCGAACAGCGCCACCGACACGGCGAGCAACAGCGCGGTCTCGGCGACGCCGATCACCACCACCATGATCACCTTGCCGGCGAACCAGACCCACTTCGGCATCGGCGTGCCCCGGTAGCGCTTGAGCACGCCCCGGTCCCGCTCGATCGGGATCCAGATGCCGAGGTTCTGGAAGCTCACCGTCATCAGGCCGGTCGCGATCATGCCGGTGATGAAGTACTGCGTGTAGCTGACGCCCGGGGCGATCTCGTCGCTGAAGATCGCCGCGAAGATCAGGATCATGATGATCGGGAAGCCCATCGTGAACACGACGGACTCCCGGCTGCGCAGGAACTGGGTGATCTCCAGCCGGCCCTGGCGCAGCGCCAGCGCGCCCGCGCCGGTCCGCCGCGCCGGTGCGGCGACGACCGGGGCCGTCGGCTTCGTCGTGGTGGTCATCAGTGTCCGATCATCCGCAGGTAGACGTCTTCCAGGGTCGGCCGGGTCACGGTGAGGCCGGGCACCTCGCCGCCGAAGCGCGCGGCCAGGTCGTACACCAGCGCCGTCGGCGTCGCGGACTGCGCCGACCCGGGCGTCCCGTCCGGGTTACGCCAGGAGACGGTCGCCAGCGACTCCTGGCGGTTGCCCAGCATGTTCGGCGGCGCGACCTCCACCACCCGGCCGGCCGCGATCACGCCGACCCGGTCGGCGAGCGCCTCGGCCTCGTCCAGGTAGTGGGTGGTGAGCACGATGGTGGTGCCCGCGGCGGCCAGGTCCCGGATCAGTTCCCAGAACTCGCGCCGGGCCTCCGGGTCGAAGCCGGTGGTCGGCTCGTCGAGGAAGAGCAGCTCGGGGCGGCCGATGATGCCCAGCGCCACGTCCAGGCGGCGCTTCTGGCCGCCGGAGAGCGTGTGCGTGCGCGCCTTCGCCTTGGCGCCCAGCCCGACGCGTTCGACCACCTTGGCCGGGTCGTCGGCGCCGGGGTAGAAGCCGGAGAAGTGCCGGACCACCTCGCCGACGGTCAGCTCGTCGAACTCGCCGGTGCCCTGGAGCACGATGCCGACCCGGGACCGCCAGTCGGCGTCGGCGTGGGCCGGGTCGGTGCCGAGCACCCGCACCTCGCCGGCGTCGCGGTGCCGGTAGCCCTCCAGGATCTCGACAGTGGTGGTCTTGCCCGCGCCGTTCGGGCCGAGCAGGGCGAACACCTCGCCCCGGTGGACGTCCAGGTCCACCCCGGCCACCGCGACGTTGTCGCCGTACGTCTTGCGCAGTCCCCGTACCGAGATCGCGAGCTGCTGGTCCATGGCTCAAGTGTGCGTCCTGCGGCCCTCGGCCCGGTCCCGGGGTTAGCTATATACGCGAGGTATACACTCGGTGTAGTATCGCCGCATGACCGTTCCCCTGACCCTGCTCGGCCTGCTCGAACGCGAACCGAGCCATGGCTACGACCTGAAACGCGACTACGACACGTTCTTCGGGCGCGGCAAACCGCTGCCCTACGGGCAGGTCTACTCGACGCTGAGCCGGCTGGCCCGGGACGGCAAGGTGATGGTCAGCGACGTCGCCCCCGGTGCCGGGCCGGACCGCAAGCGCTACGTGATCACCGACCGGGGCGCCACCGAGGTGGAGCACTGGCTGACCGAGCCGGTGGAACCGGAACCCCACCTCCAGACCGTGCTGTTCGCCAAGGTCGTGCTCGCGCTGATGCTTGATCGTCCGGCCGAGGCGTACCTGGACACCCAGCGCGCCGCCCACCTGCACCGGATGCGCGAGCTGACCGAGGTCAAGCGGAACGGCGGGCTGGTCGACGTGATGCTCGCCGACCACGGCCTCTACCACCTGGAGGCGGACCTGCGATGGATCGAGGCGACCGGCGTCCGACTCGACGCGCTGCGGAAGGAGGTCCGGCGATGACCGTGACGATCGAGGCCCGCGACGTCACGTTCGCGTTCGGCGAGACCCCCGCCCTGCGCGGCGCGAGCCTGGCCGTGGAGGCCGGTGAGGTCGTCGCCGTGATGGGGCCCAGCGGCTCCGGCAAGTCGACGCTGCTGCACTGCCTGGCCGGCATCCTGGTGCCCGACTCCGGCGAGGTCCGCTTCGGCGACGTGCGGATCGACACGCTCGGCGAGGCCGACCGGAGCGCGCTGCGGCGGGACCGCTTCGGGTTCGTCTTCCAGTTCGGCCAGCTCGTCCCCGAACTCACCGCCGCGGAGAACGTCGCGCTGCCACTGCTGCTCGGCGGCATCCGGCGCGGGCCGGCGCTGCGGGCCGCGCACGGCTGGTTCGAGCGGCTCGGGCTGGCCGGTCTGGAGCACCGGCGATCGGGCGAGCTGTCCGGCGGGCAGGCCCAGCGGGTCGCGCTGGCCCGGGGCCTGGTCGCCCGCCCGCAGGTGCTCTTCGCCGACGAGCCCACCGGCGCGCTCGACTCGCTCACCGGCGAGGAGGTGATGACCCTGCTCGTCGACACCGCACGGGAACAGGGCACCACCGTCATCCTGGTCACCCACGAGCCGCGCGTCGCCGCGTACGCCGACCAGGAGGTCGTGGTGCGGGACGGCCGGATCAACGCCCCGGCCGGAGTCGCCTCGTGATCGCCCTCGCGCTGCGGCTCGCCGTCGCGGGCGGCCGGGAGGCGCTCGTCCGGCTGGTGGTCATCGCCGCCGCCGTCGCGATCGGCACCGGGCTGCTGCTCACCACCGTGGCCGGCGTGCACGCCACCAACACCCAGCTCGGCCGGTACGCCGCGATGTACCCGCAGGAGACGGCGGGGGGAACCGCCGATCCGCTGCTCTGGTCGACCCGGTACGACTACTTCCACGGCGCGCAGATCCTCCGCGTCGACGTCGCCGCCACCGGGCCGACCGCGCCCACCCCGGTCGGGGTGCCCCGGCCCCCCGGCCCCGGTGAGTGGTACGCCTCCCCGGCGATGCGGAAACTGCTTGCCACCACCCCGGCCGACCAGCTCGCCGACCGCTACCCGGGCCGCGACGTCGGCATCATCGGTCCGGCGGCGCTCACCTCGCCGGACGCCCTGCTCATCCTCGTCGGCGGCACCAGAGACCAGGTGGGCGCGTTGGCCGGGGTCCGGGAGGTCACCCGGCTGGACGGCAACCAGGCACCGCTGCCGGAGACCGCGATCGACCTCATCCTCGGCGTGGTGGCCGGCGGGCTGCTCTTCCCCGTGCTCATCTTCATCGGCACCGCGACCCGGCTCGGCGCCGCCCGCCGGGAGCAACGCTTCGCCGCGATGCGCCTGGTCGGGGCCACCCCACGACAGATCTCGGTGGTCGCGGCCGGGGAAGCCGCGCTCGCCGCGGCCGTCGGCGCCGCGGTCGGCTTCGCGCTGTTCCTCGCGTTCCGCCCGCAGCTCGCCGGGATCCCGTTCACCGGCATGCCGTACTTCCCCGACGACCTCGCCCTCGGCGTGCCGGACGTCCTGCTGGTGGCGCTCGGGGTGCCGGCGGGCGCGGCGGTCGCGGCCCGGGTCGCCCTGCGCCGGGTGCGGATCTCCCCGCTCGGCGTCACCCGGCGGGTGACGCCGAGGCCGCCGCGGGCGTACCGGTTGATCCCGCTCGTGCTCGGTTTCGCCGGCCTGGGCCTCGGCCTGCTCTACCGGCCCGTCACCGGCGACGGTCAGACCGCGCTCTTCCTGCCGTCCCTGCTGCTGGTGATGACCGGGCTGGTCACCGGCGGGCCGTGGCTGACCATGGTCGGCGCGCGGGCGCTGGCGGCCCGCGCCAGCCGACCGGCGGCGCTGATCGCCGCCCGCCGGCTCGCCGACAACCCGGCCGCCGGCTTCCGGGCGGTCAGCGGCGTGATGCTCGCGCTCTTCGTGACGACAGTGGCGGTCGGCGTGATGGGCACGATCGTCGCCGAGCGCGGTCCGGCCCCCCGGGGTTCGCTGGAGGCGGGTCGGCTGTCCTTCTATCTGGGGGACGACGCGCCGGTGCCCGCCACGCTGCTGGCCGACCTGGCCGCGGTCCCCGGGGTGCGCGACCCGGTGGTCGTCCGGGAGAACCCGGTGCACGGCGGCGACCGCGAGCCCGGCGTGATCGCTTGCGCGGACATCCCACCGGCCTACGGGCGGTGTCCGGCCGGGGCGGTCGTGGCCGAGGTGGCGCCGGACCTGGTGCCCTGGTTGGAGTCCGCCTCGGCGGATCGGGTCTGGTCGCCGTCGACGGTCGACCCGGCCGCGCTCGCGCGGCTGCCGGTGGAATCCGTGGCGCTCGACGCGGACGGTCCGGCCACGGTGGAGCGGGCCCGGACGGTCATCGAGGCCGCGTTCCCCGCCTACGTGGTCGCGCCGAACGTGCCAGGTGACTTCGAGTCCGACTTCGCCAACACGATGCGGGGCTGGCAGCGGTTGGCCGACGTGGTCGTGGTGGCCAGCCTCGTGCTCGCCGGATGCAGCCTGGCGGTCGGTGTGGCGGCCGGCCTCAGCGAACGGAAGCGGCCGTTCAGCCTGCTGCGGCTCAGCGGCGCGCCGGTGCGG
Organism: Micromonospora sp. NPDC049201; assembly: GCF_055586805.1. NCBI lineage: Bacteria > Bacillati > Actinomycetota > Actinomycetes > Micromonosporales > Micromonosporaceae > Micromonospora > Micromonospora sp. NPDC049201. The sequence continues at coordinate 218,876 of NZ_JBVJHM010000012.1, forward strand.
CTGCTGCGCCGGGTGGTGGCGCTGGAGAGCGTGGTGCCGATGCTGACCGTCGCCGCGGTCGCGGTCGGGATGGGCCTGATCGCCGCGCACCTGTTCCTACGCGCGCAGATGCACTACGACCTGCGCCTGCCCGGGGTCGGCTTCGTCGCCGTGGTGGCCGTCGGGTTGCTCGGCTGCCTGGCCGTCATCGCCGCCACGCTGCCACTGCTGGAACGCGTCACCGGCCCGCAGACCGCCCGCAGCGAGTGACCCGCCCGGTGGGTCGGCCACATGTGCGGGCCCGGCCGACCCACCGGCGCGGACATCCAACTGTGTGGTTTTGCACAGCCGATTTTACTGAACGGTAACTTAGACTCCGGCCATGGACGACGCGATGCCGGCACGCCTGCCGGAGCGGGACCGCCCGTGGGTGATGCGCACGTACGCCGGGCACTCCTCCGCCGCGGCCTCCAACGCCCTCTACCGCCGCAACCTGGCGAAGGGGCAGACCGGGCTGTCGGTCGCGTTCGACCTGCCCACCCAGACCGGCTACGACCCCGACCACGAGCTGGCCGCCGGCGAGGTGGGTCGGGTCGGCGTGCCGGTGGCCCACCTCGGCGACATGCGCACGCTCGTCGAGGGCATCCCGCTGGCCGAGATGAACACCTCGATGACCATCAACGCGCCGGCGATGTGGATGCTCGCGCTCTACGGCACGGCCGCCGTCGAGCAGGGCGCCGAGCTGCGCCGCTGCGCCGGCACCACGCAGAACGACATCATCAAGGAGTACCTCTCCCGGGGGACGTACATCTTCCCGCCGGCCGCCTCGCTGCGACTGACCGCCGACGTCATCGCGTACACGCTGCGCGAGATGCCGCGGTGGAACCCGGTCAACATCTGCTCGTACCACCTCCAGGAGGCCGGTGCGACGCCGGTGCAGGAGGTCGGCTTCGCGCTCGCCACCGCGGTCGCCGTGCTGGACACCGTGCGCGACTCCGGCCAGGTGCCGGCCGAGCGGATGGGCGACGTGGTCCAGCGGATCTCCTTCTTCGTCAACGCCGGTGTGCGCTTCGTCGAGGAGATCGCCAAGATGCGCGCGTTCGGCGCGCTCTGGGACGAGATCACCCGCGACCGCTACGGCGTGACCGAGGCGAAGCAGCGCCGGTTCCGCTACGGCGTGCAGGTCAACTCGTTGGGCCTGACCGAGGCGCAGCCGGAGAACAACATCCAGCGCATCGTGCTGGAGATGCTCGGCGTCACGCTGTCCCGGGACGCCCGGGCCCGCGCCGTGCAGCTCCCCGCCTGGAACGAGGCGCTCGGCCTGCCCCGCCCGTGGGACCAGCAGTGGTCACTGCGCATGCAGCAGGTGCTGGCGTACGAGTCGGACCTGCTCGAATATCCCGACCTGTTCGACGGCTCGCACGTGATGACCGCGCTCGTCGACGACATCGTCACCGGTGCCCGGGTCGAGCTGGACAAGGTGCTGGAGATGGGCGGCGTGGTGACCGCCGTGGAGTCCGGCTACCTCAAGAGCGCGCTGGTCGCCTCGCTGGCCGACCGGCGCCGGCGGATGGAGGCCGGCACCGACGTGGTGATCGGCGTCAACCGGTTCACCGAGACCGAATCGTCCCCGCTGACCGCGGCCGGCGCCGAGGCGATCGAGCAGGTGGACCCGGCGGTCGAGGCGGCTGCCGCGGCCGGCGTACGCGAATGGCGGGCCGGCCGGGACGCGGCGGCGGTCGACGCCGCGCTGGCGCGCCTGCGCGCGGACGCCGCGACCACCGTGAACCTGATGCCGGCGACGCTGGCCTGCGTGGCCGCCGGGGTGACCACGGGGGAGTGGGCCGGCGCGCTGCGCCAGGTGTTCGGCGAGTACCGCGCGCCGACCGGGCTGACCGGCGCGGCCGGGGCCGGCGGCGACGCGAACCTCGCGGCGGTCCGGGAGCGGGTCGCCGCCACCGCGCGGGAGCTGGGCACCGGCCGGCTGCGGCTGCTGGTCGGCAAGCCGGGGCTGGACGGGCACTCCAACGGCGCGGAGCAGATCGCGGTACGCGCCCGCGACGCCGGCTTCGAGGTGGTCTACCAGGGCATCCGGTTGACCGCCGGGCAGATCGTGGCCGCCGCGGTGGAGGAGGACGTCGACCTGGTCGGGCTCTCCGTGCTCTCCGGTTCGCACCTGGCCGCCGTGCCGGCGGTGCTGGACGGGCTGCGCGCGGCCGGCCGGGGCGACCTGCCGGTGGTGGTCGGTGGCATCATCCCGCCCGCCGACGCGGAGACGCTGCGGGCCGCCGGCGTGGCCCGGGTGTTCACGCCGAAGGACTTCGCGCTCACCGGCATCATCGACGAGCTGGTCACCGTCATCCGCGAGCGGATGTAAGGCGGGGCCCCTGCTTAACGCCTCCGGTAGAGGCCTGGCACCCGCTTGACGCCGGATCCGGCCCGCTAAAGCGGTGAAAGCCCTAAAGTGGGGCAAGACACCCACGGAAGGGCGGAAAGATGACCGCGTCGATGGAGATGCCCCGGGTCCAGGAGTGCGCCGTCCGATCCTGCGCCTACAACCACACGAACGACTGCCACGCGTTCGCCATCACGATCGGCAGCAGCGACCACGCGCACTGCCACACGTTCGTGGAGCTGCCGGTGCGCGGCGGCATCGACCAGCTCGTCGCGCAGGTCGGCGCCTGCTCCCGCGCCGACTGCCAGCACAACTCCGACCTGGAGTGCCACGCCCCCGCCATCACCGTCGGCCCGGACAACGACATGGCCGACTGCATGACCTACCGCAGCCGCTGAGCGACCGGCGCGCTCGGACGCGGAAGCCGGCGGTCGGACGCGGAAGCCGGCGGCGCGGTCAGACGCGGAAGCCGGCGGCCCGCGCCGCCGCGCGTTCCCGGCGGCGGTCCTTCCGGCGGCGGAACACCCAGACCACGAAGACCACCAGGCCGACCGCGAACACCAGCACCAGCACCGGCAGCAGGATCGCCGCCACCGACATGACCACGCTCGTCGCGTCCTCGGCGGTGCTGGCTACCGGTGCGCCGAAACCGGCCGTGGTGGCGTTGATGACCGGCCGGGCGGCGGCCTTGAGCAGGTGCACGCCGAGCGCGATCAACACGCCCACCACCACCGGCACCCACTGGTGGGTGGAGAAGAACGTGTCCGGGTCGCTGACCGTGACCGTCTCCGAGCCGGACCCGGCGCCGAAGGCCAGGCCGCCGGCGGTCGGCCGGACCACGGTCTGCACCATGTCGTTGACGTGGTCGACCACGGGCACCTTGTCGGCCACCACCTCGACCGCCAGCAGGACGGCGAGGATCGCCAGCACCCAGCCGTTGCCGAGCCACTGCCAGCCGCTCGGCAGCTCGATCAGGTCGGTGTAGCGGGCCAGCAGGCCCATCAGCATCAGCGGGATGTAGGCGTTCAGGCCCGCCGAGGCGGCGAGACCGGAACCGGTGAGGACTTCGAGCACGATTTCAGAATGGCACCGGTGCGCCAGTGGCGCTCGTCGGCGTCGGTCGAGGGCTCGGCTACCCTCGTCGGGTGCGGTTGGTCATTGCGAAGTGCTCGGTGGACTATGTCGGACGGCTCTCGGCGCACCTGCCGCCGGCCACCCGGCTGCTCATGGTCAAGGCGGACGGCTCGGTGTCGATCCACGCGGACGACCGGGCCTACAAGCCGTTGAACTGGATGAGCCCGCCATGCCGGCTGGAGGAGGCGCCCGGCGTCTGGCGGGTGGTCAACAAGGCCGGCGAGGAGCTGCGCATCACACTGGAGGAGATCTTCCAGGACACCTCGTACGCGCTGGGCGTCGACCCCGGGCTGCGCAAGGACGGCGTGGAGGCGCACCTCCAGGAGCTGCTCGCCGCCAACCCGGGCACGCTCGGCGAGGGCTACACGCTGGTCCGGCGGGAGTACATGACCGCGATCGGGCCGGTCGACCTGCTCTGCCGGGACGCCGACGCCGGCGCGGTCGCGGTCGAGGTGAAGCGGCGCGGCGAGATCGACGGGGTGGAGCAGCTCACCCGCTACCTGGAGCTGATGAACCGGGACCCGCTGCTCGCGCCGGTCACCGGCGTGTTCGCCGCGCAGGAGATCAAGCCGCAGGCCCGGGTGCTCGCCGCCGACCGCGGCATCCGCTGCGTCGTGGTCGACTACGACAAGCTGCGCGGCATCGAGCGCGACGAGCTGACGCTGTTCTGAGCCGGGACGAGCTGACGCTGTTCTGAGCCGGGACGAGCTGACGCTGTTCTGAGCCGGGACGAGCTGACGCTGTGCTGAGCCGGGACCGCCCGGCCCGGGCGGTCAGCGCTTCCGGCCGTACATCAGCTTGGCGACCTTGACCAGGCGGGCGACGTCGGCCGGGGTGCGCTCGAACGTCATGGCCGGCAGCAGTGAGCGGGCCCGGCGGCGGGTGACCGCCTTGGGGCGGCCGAACTCGCGCAGCCCGTCCTCGCCGTGGATCCGCCCGAAGCCGGACTCGCCGGTGCCGCCGAACGGCAGCGTGGACATGCCGGCGAAGGTCAGCGCCGAGTTCACCGAGGCCATCCCGGAGCGCAGCCGCCGCGCCACGGCCACCGCCCGCGCCCGGCCGAAGACCGAACCCCCGAGCCCGTACGGCAGCGCGTTGGCGCGCTCGACGGCCTCGTCGACGTCGCGGACCCGGTTGACGGTCAGCGTCGGCCCGAACGTCTCCTCGCGAACGGCGGCGGAGTCCTCCGGCACGTCGACCAGCACGGTCGGGTGCACGTACGGCGGCTGGACCGCCTCCGGGCCGCCGAGCACCGCCCGGCCGCCCCGGGCGACCGCGTCGTCGATGTGCCGCCGGATCACGTCGATCTGGGACGGCATCGTGATCGGGCCGAGGTCGGTGCCGTCGGCGCCCACGGTCAGCCGGCCGGCCTTCGCCACCACCTTGTCGACGAACGCGTCGAAGACCTGGTCGACCGCGTAGACCCGCTCGATGCCGATGCAGGTCTGGCCGGCGTTGGTCAGCCCGCCCCAGACGGCCGCCTCGGCGGCGGCGTCCAGGTCGGCGTCCGAGTCGACGATCATGGCGTCCTTGCCGCCGGCCTCCAGCAGCACCGGGGTGAGCGTCTCGGCGCAGGCCGCCATGACCTTCTTCGCGGTGGCGGTCGAGCCGGTGAAGGCCACCTTCGCCACGCCGGAACGGCACAGCGCCGCGCCGACGTCGCCGAGCCCGTGCACCGCCTGGAACACCGGCTGCTCCGGCACCACCTCGGCGAACCGGTCGACCAGCCACTGGCCCGCCGCCGGGGTGTACTCGCTCGGCTTGAACACCACCGCGTTGCCGGCGGCCAGCGCGTACGCCGCCGAGCCGATCGGGGTGAAGACGGGGTAGTTCCACGGACCGATCACGCCGACCACGCCGTACGGCTGGTATTCCAGGTGGCCGGTGAACTCGGCGAGGATCAGCCGGGAGCGGACCCGTCGGGGCCCGAGCACGCGCCGGGCGTTGCGGGCCGCCCAGTCGACGTGCTCCAGCGCGGTGAGGATCTCCACCACGGCGTCGCCGACCGGCTTGCCGCCCTCGGTGTGCATCAGGTCGGCCAGCTCCTCGATGCGCCGGGCGAGCACGCCGCGCCAGCGCTGGAGCCGGTCCCGCCGGCCGGTGAAGCCGAGGCCGGCCCACCACTCGCCGGCCGGCCGGGCCCGGGCGACGGCGGCGCGCACGTCCGCCTCGGTCGCCACCGGGAGCCGCCCGGCCTCCGCGCCGGTCGCCGGGCTGGTCGACACCAGTCGACCGGCCTCGATGAGCGGGGTTCCGGGGAGATGCACTGCGGTCATGGCCGAAGTCTAGACCCGAATATTACTCATGGGTAGGTGGCGGAGGCCCGCTACGCTGCCCGGACCGACGGTCGTCATATCGACGTACGTGATGGCCGATCGCGCCCTTCCCCGCCAGCCGAACGGCGAACGGGAGATGACCGGGCGGGGTCGCGGTGGTGACCGCGCGGTGGTGGGAGCCACTACGGTGAGGTGGCAGGCTGACGCCGCGGGGCGATGTGGGGTGGAGGTCGACTGTCCATGGAGGAGCATCCGGAGTTGATGCCGTTGCTGACGGTGTCGGGCGGGGCGATGCGGGGGCTCAGATTTCGGGTCGGCCGGGGCGTGCAGGTGATCGGCCGGGCGCCGACCGCCGACGTCGTACTCGCCGACCCGCACCTGAGCCGGCGGCACGCCACCATCCAGGCCACCGCGGAGGGGGTGCTGCTCACCGACCTCGGCTCGACCAACGGCACCTGGCTCAACGACATCCGGATCACCGGCAGCGTGCCGATCTCCGACGGGGACGTGGTCCGGCTCGGCCGCACCGACCTGCGCCTCTACGACCCCGGCGTGGCCCTGACCGACCCGGTCGGGATGACGTTCGGCGCGCCCCGCCGCGACCAGCGGCCCACGCTGCCGCTGCCGGTCCCGGCGCCCCGACAGTCGATCGAGTCCCGCGAGGCGCAGCCCGCCGACGCCCGCTGACCGAACGCACGAACGCGCGCACTCGCGCACTCACGCGTTCGCCGTGCGCGCGAATTCACGGAAAGTGTGGCTGTCGCGGGCCGAATGGCCGCACCTTCCGTGAAACAGGGCGCGCGGGGTGGGGCGGCGGTGTGTGGGGCGGGCACATGGCTTCCCGGCGGGCGGTGTGCCAGCATGCGCTGATGCGGAGCGCGCGGCACACGGTCCAGGCCAACGGCATCACCCAGGCGGTCCGGGTGGCCGGGCCCCTCGACGGCGTGCCGGTGCTGCTGGTGCACGGCAACGTCTCGTCGTCGGCGTTCTGGGAGCCGCTGCTGCCGGAACTGCCGGCGACGCTCCGGGTGGTCGCGCCCGACCTGCGTGGCTACGGCGAGACCGACACCGCGCCGGTCGACGCCACCCGCGGCGTCGGTGACTTCGCCGACGACGTGGCCGCCCTGCTCGACACCCCCGGGCTGTTCGCCCCCGGCGCCCGGCCGGTGGTGGTCGGGCACTCGCTCGGCGGCGGCGTGGCGATGCGGCTGCTCGTCGACCGGCCGGAACGGGTGGCCGGGCTGCTGCTGGCGGCGCCGGTGTCCCCGTACGGCTTCGGGGGCACCCGGGACCTCGACGGCGCTCCCACCACGCCCGACTTCGCCGGCACCGGCGCGGGCGGCGCGAACCCGGACTTCGTGGTCCGGCTCGCCGCCGGTGACCGGGGCGCCGACGGCCCCACCAGCCCGCGCAACGTGCTGCGCGCCGCGTACGTGGCCGACCCGGCGTCGCTCGGCGACCACGAGGACCTGCTGCTGGCGAGCATGCTGACCACCGCCACCGGGGACGACAACTATCCCGGCACCGCGGCCGCCTCGGACCACTGGCCGGGGACCGCCGCCGGGCGGCGCGGCGTGCTCAACGCGCTGGCCCCGACCCACTTCCGGCTCGCCGACGAGCTGGTCGCCGTGCCGGTCAAGCCGCCGGTGACCTGGGTACGCGGCGACGCCGACGTGATCGTCTCGGACACCTCGCTGTTCGACCTGGCGTACCTCGGTCAGCTCGGGATCGTGCCCGGCTGGCCCGGCGCCGAGGGGTGCCCGCCGCAGCCGATGGTCGGCCAGACCCGCGCGGTGCTGGACCGGTACGCGGCGGCCGGCGGGTCGTACCGGGAGGTGGCGCTGCCTGGCTGCGGGCACAGCCCGCACCTGGAACGGCCGGCCGAGTTCGTCGCCGAGCTGCTGGCGCTCGCCGGGGTGACCGCGCCCGCGTGAGACGTGGTGCGTGAAATATCCCACCGCGTCTCGACAACACAGCGTCACGTGGCAGACTCCGGCGCATAACCTTAGCGGCCGTTCATGTCGGCAACGGCGGAGGCAACCGAGGGAGGCCGGTCGTGGCGCGCGAGTTCACCCGGGTGGGCGTGGTGGGTCTGGGCACCATGGGTGCCGGCATCGTCGAGGTGTTCGCCCGCAACGGCGTCGACGTGACCGCGGTGGAGATCTCCGATGCCGCGCTGGAACGCGGCCGGGTCACGCTCACCGGTTCCACCGACCGCGCGGTGGCCAAGGGCAAGCTCGCCGAGGCCGACCGGGACGCGCTGCTGGCGCGGGTGGACTTCCGGGTCGGGCTGGGCGCGCTGCACGACGTGGACCTGGTGATCGAGGCGGTGCCCGAGCACCTGGACCTCAAGCAGCGGATCTTCGCCGAGCTGGACCGGGTCTGCAAGCCCGACGCCATCCTGGCCACCAACACCTCGTCGCTGAGCGTCACCGAGATCTCGGTCGCCACCACCCGGCCGAACCAGGTCATCGGCATCCACTTCTTCAACCCCGCCCCGGTGATGAAGCTGGTCGAGGTGGTTCGCACGGTGGTCACCTCCGCCGAGGTGGTGGCCGACGTGGAGGCGCTCTGCGCCCGCCTCGGCAAGGTTGACGTGACGATCAGCGACCGGGCCGGCTTCATCGCGAACGCGCTGCTCTTCGGCTACCTGAACCACGCGGTCGGCATGTTCGAGGCGCGCTACGCCACCCGCGAGGACATCGACGCCGCCATGAAGCTCGGCTGCGGCCTGCCGATGGGCCCGCTGGCGCTGATGGACCTGATCGGCCTGGACACCGCGTACGAGATCCTGGACACGATGTACCGGCGCGGCGGCCGGGACCGCCGGCACGCCCCGGCCCCGCTGCTCAAGCAGATGGTCACCGCCGGGCTGCTGGGCCGGAAGTCCGGCCGCGGCTTCTACACCTACGAGCGGCCGGGCTCGCCGAAGGTCGTACCCGACGAGCACACGCCGATGGCCGCGGAGGCCGCGACCGCCGACGGCGCGCGCGTGGTCGCGAAGGTCGGTGTGGTCGGCTCCGGGACCATGGCCACCGGCATCATCGAGGTCTTCGCCAAGGCTGGCTACGAGGTCATCTCGGTGACCCGGGGCGCGGAGAAGTCCGCCAAGGTCTGCGAGACGGTCAAGACCTCGCTCAACAAGGGTGTCGTCCGGGGCAAGCTCGCCGAGACCGACCGGGACGCCGCGCTGGGCCGGATCACCTGGTCCGCCACGCTGGAGCACCTCGCCGACGTCGACCTGGTGGTCGAGGCCGTGGTCGAGGAGCTGAGCGTCAAGAAGGCGCTGTTCGCCAGCCTGGACGAGATCTGCAAGCCGGGCGTGGTGCTCGCCACCACCACCTCGTCGCTGCCGGTGATCGACGTGGCGATGGCCACCCAGCGCCCGGCCGACGTGATCGGCCTGCACTTCTTCAACCCGGCGCCGATCATGCCGCTGGTGGAGATCGTGCGGACCATCCGCACCTCCGCCGAGACGTCCGCCACCGCCCGCGCGGTCTGCGCCACGCTCGGCAAGACCGGCGTGGTCTGCGGCGACCGGTCCGGTTTCATCGTCAACGCACTGCTCTTCCCGTACCTGAACGACGCGGTGAAGATGCTGGAGGCCAGCTACTCCACCGCCGACGACATCGACCACGCGATGAAGCTCGGCTGCGGCTACCCGATGGGCCCGTTCGAGCTGCTCGACGTGGTCGGCCTGGACGTCTCGCTGGCCATCCAGCGGGAGCTGTACCTGGAACTGCGCGAGCCCGGCTTCGCGCCGGCGCCGCTGCTGGAGCACCTGGTCACCGCCGGCTACCTGGGCCGCAAGAGCGGTCGCGGGTTCCGCGACCACACCAGCCGCTGACCGGTCAACGGCCCGCGCCGGTGACGGCGTCATGAGGGTGTGACCTTCGAGGAGTACGTCGGCAGCCGGGGCCCGGCCCTGTTACGCCTGGCCCGGCTGCTGACCGGCGACGCGCACCGCGCCGAGGACCTGACCCAGGACGTGCTGGCCCGCGCGTACGTGCACTGGCGGCGGATCGCCCGCGCCGACCGGCCCGACGTGTACGTACGCCGGATGCTGGTCAACGCCAACCACTCCTGGTGGCGGCGGCGGTCCAACCGTGAGCTGGCGATGGACACGTTCGCCGAGCGGCCCGAGCGGGGCGACCTCGACAACGAGGCGGCCGACCGGGACGAGATGTGGCGGCTGATCCGCGCCCTGCCCGACCGCCAGCGCGCCGTGCTCGTGCTGCGCTACTACGAGGACCTGGACGACGCGACGATCGCCCAGATCCTCGACTGCTCCCCGGTCACCGTCCGCACCCACGCGATGCGGGCGCTCGCCCACCTCCGGGAGCGCTGCGGCGTCCCGACGACCAAGGGGAGCCGGCCGTGACCGACCTCGACCAGCGGATCGCCTCAGTGCTGCGGGAGCACGCCGAAGGGGAGACCGACACCGGCCGCCTGCTGCGCGGTTCCCGCACGCTCGGTCGGCGTCGGCAGGCGCGCCGCCGGGCCGCCGCCGGCACCGCGGTTGCCCTGGTCGGCGTGCTCGGCCTCGTCGGGGTGGAGCGGGCGGACGTGGGCGGGCTGGCGGGGCGCCTGCCCTGGACCGCCACCACGCCGGCGACGCCCCCGGTGCCGCCGACGGCCGACGGGGTGCCGGGGGCGGCCACCGACCCGGCCCGGATCGGCGCCGACCCGCGGGTGCTGCACTTCGGCGTCGACCCGACCCAGGTCCGTTACCTGAACTGGGAGGTCCTCGGCCAGGTCGAGTCGGTCCAGGTGGACACTGGGGACGGGCCGCCGGTCACGGTGCAGGTGGCGCGTTCCCGGCAGGAACTCGACGTCCGCGAGATCGAGGGGTTCTCGGCGAAGGTGAGCCGGGAACGGCTCGGGTTCGACGGTGAGCGCTGGTCCAGGGTCGGCACGGACGGTCGCACACCCGTCGCCTGGATCCAGTCCTGGCAGCCCGCACCGGGAGTCTTCGCCCGCGCGGCCACCAGCAGCGGTGACCTCTCGGTGCTGGCCCGAGCGGTGAACGCCCTCCGATGGGACGAGGCGCGCCGGTGCGCCGCACCGGTCCGGATCGACGCGCTTCCGAACGGATCGATGGTCAACTCGTGCCGCGCCGACGTCTCCTCGTACCCGAAGTTGGTCACCGCCCAGTTCTCGGTGATGCGGAACGGCGCGACGATGACCGTCTGGTATCGCTACGCGGTGGGCGCCGGCACGAGCACCAAGGCCAACCGGTCGTACGCCGGCCGGCCGGCGTACCTGGTGCCTGGTGGATGGACGCTCGACCTGGTCGGCGTCCCGAAGGTGGAGCTGAGGGCCACCGTCGGCGCGGCGGCGCCCGGATTCACCGAGGCGGAGGCGGGGATGCTGCTTGCCGACGCGCGACTGGCGAAGGATCCGTCCGACCTGACGACGTGGCCCTGACCGTGCGAGATCCTGGTACGGAGCCGTCCCGGAAGCGCGGGGCCGTACCAGGATCGCCCGAATGCGGGCCGTACGCTTGGTGACCGTGAGCCCCCGTCGCAATCGGCCCCGCCGGGACGAGACCACCGGCCTGGACGCCGAACGAGCCCGCCACGGCGTGTCGACCGTGCAGCAGTGGCGCGACGGCGACTGGCAGGTGCGCGGGATCAGCGGCGGCGCGTCCGCCAAGACGTACCGTTGCCCCGGCTGTGACCAGGAGATCCGTCCGGGCGTGGCGCACCTGGTGGCCTGGCCGGCCGACGACCGGGGTGACCTGACCGACCGCCGGCACTGGCACAGCGGCTGTTGGCGGGCCCGGGACCGGCGTGCCCCCAACCTCCAGCGCGGCCGGGGCGCCCCCCGGCACGGCTGAGCGATCTGGATCACCCGGTTCCCGCCCCGGCGGGCGGCGGGGCCGGCGGCGCGGGACACTGGCACGGTGAGCACTCCGATTCGCGCGTCGTCGATCCTGCCCGGCCGCCGGGAGGACATCGAGCTGCACACCGCCGACGGGCTGACGCTCGTCGGCGAGCTGGCCCGGCCGGTGGACCGCGAGCCGGTCGGCACGCTGGTGTGCCTGCACCCGCTGCCCACCCACGGCGGGATGATGGACAGCCACGTGTTGCGCAAGGCCGCCTGGCGGCTGCCCGCGCTGGCCGACCTGGCCGTGCTCCGGTTCAACACCCGGGGCACCAGCAGCGTCCGAGGCACCAGCGAGGGGGCGTTCGACAACGCCGTCAGCGAGCGGTTCGACGTGGCCGCCGCGATCGAGTACGCCGAGTTCCACGAGCTGCCGAACATCTGGCTGGTCGGCTGGTCGTTCGGCACCGACCTGGCGCTGAAGTACGGCTGCGACCCGGCTGTCGCCGGCGCGATCCTGCTCTCCCCGCCGCTGCGCTTCTCCGCCCCGGAGGATCTCGCGGTCTGGGCCGAGTCGGGCCGACCGCTGACCGCCCTGGTGCCGGAGTTCGACGACTACCTGCGCCCGGACGAGGCCCGGCAGCGGTTCGCCGCCGTGCCGCAGGCCGAGGTGGTCGGCGTGGACGGCGCCAAGCACCTCTGGGTCGGCGACGCGGAGAAGGCGCTCGACGAGATCGTCCGGCGCGTCGCCCCGGGCGTGCCGGTGCCGCTGCCGACGAGTTGGGACGGCCCGATGGAGACCGGCGACGTCAGCGCGTACGCGGACCGGACGGTCGCCGCGTTCGCCGACACCCCGGTCCCCGGCCCCGCCCAGCGGCGCGCCGAGTAGCGCTCACCCAGCCGGCCGCCCTCCCCCGCGTGGACGGGGATGGGTGATCAAGGGGTGTGCGTCATCGCGGAGATCGACTGTGATGCGAACTCCTTGATCACTCCCGAGGAGGGTCAGTCCTTGTCGACGGTGACCGCGCTGGGCTTGGCGCTGCGCTCGTCGGTGGTGGGCTTGGTCGGGCGCTTGCCGTTCTCGCCGGTGCTGGTGATCTTCGTCGGGGTGGCGCCCCGGCCACCCTCGCCCGGCACGGCGGCCACGGTGGGCTCCCCGTCGACACCCGCGCCGGCGGCCGAGTCCATCGTGGTCACCGGTTCCGCGATCGGCTTCGCCGTGCCGGCCTCCGCCGGCTCGCCGGCCGACCGGGTCCCGCCAGGCTCCGGCCCGGCGCCGTTGGCCGTCACCGTGGCGGTGCCCCTCGCCGGGCCACGACCCACCGGGGCGCCGCCACCCACGGGTACGCCGTCCCCGGCCGGCCGGCCGCCGGTAGCGGCGGTGGCCAGCTCCGCCGGGTCGACCGGGGTGGCCGAGATGCCGGCCGAGTCGGCGTCCCGACGCAGCTCGGTGAGCCGGCGCTCCAGGTCGTCGGACTCCTGCCGGGACTTCCACGTCGCGGTGCGCAGGTCGGCCAGCTCCTGCTGCGCCGTGGCGATCTCCAGCATCACGTGGGCGAGCTGCTGCCGGCCGGCGGCCACCTCCTGCTGGGTGGCGGCGAGGTGCTGCTGGGTGGTGGCCAGGTGCTGCTGGGTGGTGGCCGCGTACTCCTCGAACTGGCGACGCGAGGCCGCCACGTGCTCGTCGGCCCGGCGGCGCTGCTCGGTGGCGTCCGCCTCGGCCCGGCGCAGCAGCTCGGCGGCCTCCAGCTCGGCCTGCTGCCGCATGGTGAGCGCGTCTTCCTCGGCGGCCTGCCGGATGCTCGCGGCGTTGCGCTCGATCTCGTCGCGCCGGGCGGCGTACGCCTGCTCCAGCTCCTCGTGCCGGCTGGTGTGCTGCTTGTCGAGCTCGTCGCGGCGCTTGGCGAACTCCTGCTCGGCGGCGGCGCGGCGCTGGGCCAGCTCCTTCTCCGCCTTCTCGCGCTGGCCGGCGACCTCCTTCTCCACCCCGGCCCGCCACGCGCCCAGCTCCTGCTGGGTCTGCGCGCGGGACTGCTGCACGTACGCCTCGGTCTCGGTGCGCATCCGCTGCACGTACGCCTCGACCTCGGCGCGGTTGCGCTTACCGGCCTCGGTGGCCTCGGTGGTGAGCCGGCTGGCCTCGGTGCGGGCCCGGCCGCGGGTGGCCTTGGCGGCCTCCTCCGCGTCGTCGACGATCTTCTTGGCCTCGGCGAGCGCCTTGGCGTGGGTGGCCCGGCCCGCCTCGGCGGCGGCGTCGGTGAGCCGCTTCGCCTCCTGCTGGCCCTTGACGTGCACCTCCTTGGCCGCCTCGCGGAGCTGGTTGGCCTCCTGCTGCGCCTTGGCCAGCACCTCCTTGGCCGCCTCGCGCAGCCGGGCCGCCTCCTGCTGGGCCCGGGCGTGGATCTCCTTGGCGGTGTCCCGTAGCTGGGTGGCCTCCTGCTGCGCCTTGGCCAGCGCGTCCTGGGCGGCCCGGCGCAGCTTCTCGGCCTCGTCCTGGGCAGCCGTACGCAGCTTGGCGGACTCGTCCCTGGCGGCCTTCAGCGTCGCCTCCGCCTCGGCCTTGCGGCTCGCGGTGTGCCGCTCCTCCTCGGCGCGGCGGGCGGCGAGCGCGATCTCGAAGTCCTTGAGCGCCTGCGCGGCCTGCTCCCGGGCCTCCTCGACGATGTGCTCGGCGGCGGCCCGACGGGCCTCGATCTCCTCGTTGGCGGCGGCGAGGATGTCGTCGGCCTGCTCCTCGGCCATGGTGAGGATCTGCTCGACCCGGGGACCGAGGTGCCGGAACGAGGCGCGGTCCACCACACCGACCTGCTTGCGCACCTGGGCGAGATCGCGCTGGAGCACCTCGACCTGGCCGGCGAGCTTGTGGATCTGGGTGTACGCCTGTTCCCGCTCGGTGGTCAGCGCCGCGATCTCGTGTTCCGCGCGGGCGACGTAGCGGTCGACCTGTCGTTTCTCGTATCCCCGCAGCGCGGACTCGAAGCTGGGCTCCGTGGTCACGTCCCCGCCGAGCGCGAACAGTTCCTCGCCGTGCGACATGCCCCCATCCTCACACGCCTCCGCCTCCACGGGGGCGATACGGACGCCCCTTCTGGGACCTACTTCACCCTCGTGGCGAAACGGGCCGGGGAAAGCATGACGGCGCGGGGCGGCACCGGTCACCCGGTGTCACCCCGCGCCGTGGCTCATGCCCCGTCAGCGGGTGGTGGCTCAGCCGGCCGACTCGGCCGTGACCTTCTGCCCGGAGGTGTCGGCCTTCGGCGCCTCGGCCGCCTTGTTGCCGCCCGCCGGCACGCCCGGCACGATGCCGGCCAGGCCGGAGAGCATCTGCCCGAGCTGGGAGGTGACCGCGTCCTTCTGGCGGGTCAGGTCCTCGACCTCGCGGCGGGCCGCCTGCGTGGTCAGCTCGGCCTCGGTGCGGGCCTCGTTGAGCACCCGCTGCGCCTCGGCCCGCGCCTCGTTGAGCGTCTTGTCGGCCAGCGCCTTGGCCTTGTCGACCGTGTCGTTGGCGGTGCGCTCGGACTCGACCCGGCGCGACTCGGCCCGCTGCTCGATCTCCTTGGCCCGCTCCTGGGCGGCCCGGGCCCGCTGCTCGGCCTCGTTGACCATCTTCTGGGTCTGCGTGACCTGGGCGGCGTGCCGCGCCGACTCCTCGCGCTCGGACTTCTCGCGCCGCTCGGCGAGCTGGAGCTCCAGGGCCTGGAGGTCCTTGTCGCGCTTGTCGCGCGCGTCGGTGAGCAGCTTGGTCGCCTCGGCCCGCTTCTCCTCGGCCTCCCGGGCGGCCTTGGCCCGCTGCTGGGTGATCTCCCGCTCGGCGGTGGCGCGCAGCGTGGCGACCTCCCGCTCGACCGTCGACTTCAGCTCGGCCACCTCGTGCGCGGTGACCGTACGCAGCTGCTTGGTCTCCCGGTCGGCGTCGGAGCGCAGCGTGTCCGCCTCCCGGCGGGCCTGCACGCGGACCTCGGCGGCCTCCCGCTCGGCGGCGGTGCGGACGGTGCCGGCCTCCCGCTCGGCGGTGGCCTTCATGGCGGCGGCCTCGGCGCGCGCCTTGTCGGTGATCTCGCGCGCCTCCAGGCGGGCGGCGGAGAGGATGCCCTCCGACTCGCGCTTGGCCTCGTTGCGGTGGTCGTTGGCCTGCTCCTCGGCCAGCCGCAGGATCTGCTCGACGCGGGTGCCCAGGCCGGAGAGGGTCGGCCGGCTGTTCTCCTCGAGCTGCTTGTTGGTCTCGGTGAGCTTCTGTTCGAGCGCGCCCTGGCGCTGCTCGGCCTGGCGGAGCCGGCGCTGGGCGTCGTTCATCCGCTGCTCGGCCTCGGCGCGGGCCTGCTCGGACTGGCTGAGTGCGGCGCTCAGCCGGCCGATGAAGTCGTCGACCTGGTTGGTGTTGTATCCGCGCAGGCCAACAGTGAAATCGGGCTGTGAGTTCGCGTTATCGAAGAACGCAAGAGGGGAGGACTGCTGCTGGGGCATTGGGACATACTCGCAGACCCCCCAGGGTGGTTCGCAAGAGTGGTCGGCAGCTTTCGCGTCCTCTTTACATGGTCAACTTCTGTCGGCCGGGGGACCGGACCAATCGGCGATCTTGGCAGGTCCCGGGCCGGACGGTGGTGCCGGACGGTCAGCGGGAAAGGGCCGCGGACGGGTGCCCGCGGCCCTTTGTGTTCACGACTGTCTTCATGACTGTCCGGGCGACAGTCGAATGGCGTCCCGCTCCGCCGGAAAGGCAATCCGTCGACGCCGTACGGTCAGTGCCCGCGGAACCGGTTGATCGCGCTTTCGTGCCGGGAGCGCAGCTCGGTGTCCCGGACGCCGAGCCCGTCGGTGGGCGCCAGGCAGCGCACGCCGACCTTGCCCTGGTGCGCGTTGCGGTGCACCTCGTACGCGGCCTGACCGGTCTGCTCCAGCGGGTACGTCCTCGACACCGTCGGATGCACCTTGCCGAGCGCGACGAGCCGGTTGGCCTGCCACGCCTCGTGGTAGTTGGCGAAGTGGCTGCCGACGATGCGCTTGAGGTGCATCCACAGGTAGCGGTTGTCGTACTGGTGCAGGAACCCGCTGGTGGAGGCGCAGGTGACGATCGTGCCGCCCTTCTTGGCGACGTAGACGCTGGCGCCGAACGTCTCCCGGCCGGGGTGCTCGAAGACGATGTCCGGGTCCTCACCGCCGGTCAGCTCGCGGATCCGTTCGCCGAAGCGCCGCCACTCGTCCTGGTCCTGCGTGTGCTCGTCGGACCAGAACCGGAAGCCCTCGGCGGTGCGGTCGATGACCAGCTCGGCGCCCATCCGCCGGCACAGCTCGGCCTTCTCCGGCGAGGAGACCACGCAGACCGGGATCGCGCCGCCGCCCAGCGCCATCTGGGTCGCGTAGCCGCCCAGGCCGCCGGAGGCGCCCCAGATCAGCACCACGTCGCCCTGCTTCATGTTCGCGCCGTGGTGCGAGACGAGCTGCCGGTACGCGGTGGAGTTGACCAGCCCGGGGCTGGCCGCCTCCTCCCAGCTCAGGTGGCGCGGCTTCGGCATGAGCTGGTTGGCCTTGACCACGCACAGCTCGGCCAGGCCGCCGAAGTTGGTCTCGAAGCCCCAGATCCGCTGCTGCGGGTCGAGCATGGTGTCGTCGTGGCCGGCGGCGTCCTCCAGCTCGACCGACAGGCAGTGCGCGACCACCTCGTCACCGGTCTTCCACCGGGTCACGCCGGGGCCGGTCCGCAGCACCACACCGGCCGCGTCCGAGCCGACCACGTGGTACGGCAGGTCGTGGCGGCGGGTCAGCTCGGAGAGCCGGCCGTAACGCTGGAGGAACTTGAACGTGGGCAGCGGCTCGAAGATGCTGGTCCACACCGTGTTGTAGTTGATCGCGCTGGCCATGACCGCGACCAGCGCCTCGCCCGGCCCCAGCTCGGGGGTGGGCACCTCCTGGACGTGCAGGGCCTTGCGCGGGTCCTTGTCCCGGGTGGCCATGCCCTCGAACATCCGGGTGTCCTCGGCCCGCACCACCACGCCCCGGTAGCTCTCCGGCACCGGCAGGCCGGCCAGGCCGGCAAGCTCCCGTTCCGGCCGCGCCGAGCCCTCCGTCGCCATGATCGCTTCAAGGATGTCCTGCACGGTGACCTCCCGTTCGTCAGCACCCGCACCGGGGCAGGGGTGCTGCCATCGTCGGCGCCGGTGCGACGGGACCGCCATGTCGGCAATCGACACATCCGGCACCGGTCGCGCTCCTGTGGGCCGGGACGTTACTGAACGGTAGCTTGGGTCGGAAGGGCTGTGTGAAAAACTGCATCGGCCGATGCGTGGAGATGTCCGTGGGAACGCGCCACCGCGCATGGCCGCGCGTGTTCCCACTTGTTAGGAAGGGCCCCTTGTTAACAGACGTCTGTTAACAAGGGGCCCTTCCTTGCGCCTCAGGCGGGTTGGACCAGCTCGATCAGCACGCCGCCGGCGTCCTTCGGGTGCACGAAGTTCACCCGGGAGTCCGACGTGCCGCGCCGGGGCGCCTCGTACAGCAGCCGGACGCCGCGCTCGCGCAGCGCCGCGCAGGCCACGTCGATGTCCGCCACCGTGTACGCGACCTGCTGGATGCCCGGCCCGCGCTTGTCCAGGAACTTGCCGATGGTGGTGTCCGGCGAGAGCGGGGCGAGCAACTGCACCATGCCGCCGGAGGCGTCCGGCCCGACCGCCAGCATCGCCTCGCGTACGCCCTGCTCGTCGTTGGTCTCGGTGTGCACGCAGCGCATCCCGAAGGTGCGCTGGTAGAAGTCGATCGCGGCGTCCAGGTCCGCGACCGCGATCCCGACGTGGTCGATGCGGCGCAGGCCGATGTCTGTGACAAACTCGGCAGCGGGCTCGACGGGGGAGTTCTCAGCCATGGCGCTAGTCTGACCGAACAATCGTTAAGGCGTACAGGTCGGCACCCCTCGGAGGCAGGCATGGCTTCGGTGATCGTCAGCGGCGCGCGAACCCCGATGGGGCGCCTGCTGGGCAACCTCAAGGACCTCCCCGCGACCGCACTCGGTGGCATCGCGATCAAGGCCGCGCTGGAGCGCGCCGGCGTGGCCCCGGACCAGGTGCAGTACGTGATCATGGGGCAGGTGCTCCAGGCCGGCGCCGGGCAGATCCCGGCCCGCCAGGCCGCCGTCGAGGCCGGCATCCCGATGTCCACCCCGGCGCTGACCATCAACAAGGTGTGCCTCTCCGGGCTGGACGCCATCGCGCTGGCCGACCAGCTCATCCGGGCCGGCGAGTTCGACATCGTGGTGGCCGGCGGCATGGAGTCGATGACCAACGCCCCGCACCTGCTGCTCGGGCAGCGCTCCGGCTACAAGTACGGCGACGTCACGGTCAAGGACCACATGGCGCTCGACGGTCTCACCGACGCCTGGGACTGCTGCTCGATGGGCGAGTCCACCGAGCGACACGGCGCGAAGCACGGCATCACCCGCCAGGAGCAGGACGCCTTCGCCGCCGCCAGCCACCAGCGCGCCGCCGCCGCCCAGAAGAACGGCCACTTCGCCGAGGAGATCACCCCGGTGATCATCCCGCAGCGCAAGGGCGACCCGCTGGTGGTCAGCGAGGACGAGGGCATCCGGCCGGACACCACCGCCGAGTCGCTGGGCCGGCTGCGTCCCGCCTTCGCCAAGGACGGCACCATCACCGCCGGCAGCTCCTCGCCGATCTCCGACGGCGCCGCCGCGGTGGTCGTGATGAGCAAGGCCAAGGCCACCGAGCTGGGCCTCACCTGGCTGGCCGAGATCGGCGCGCACGGCAACGTGGCCGGGCCGGACAACTCCCTGCACTCGCAGCCGTCCAACGCCATCAACCACGCGCTGCGCAAGGGCGGCCTGAGCCTGGACGACCTCGACCTCATCGAGATCAACGAGGCGTTCGCCGCGGTCGGCATCCAGTCCACCCGTGACCTCGGGATCAGCGCGGACAAGGTCAACGTCAACGGCGGCGCGATCGCGCTGGGCCACCCGATCGGCATGTCCGGCGCCCGGCTGGTGCTCACGCTGGCGCTGGAGCTGAAGCGGCGCGGTGGCGGCACCGGCGCGGCGGCGCTCTGCGGCGGTGGTGGCCAGGGCGACGCGCTGATCATCCACGTGCCGACGGGCGGCGAGTCGCACGCGTGAGTGACGTGACCAACCCGGCCACCCCTCCGGTGCGCCGCAGCCGCGACGTACCCCTGCTGGTCGAGCGGGCCCGCGCGGGCGACGCCCGTGCGGTGGCCCGGCTGATCACCCTGGTCGAGTCCGGCGACGAGGTGCTGCCGCAGGTCGCGGCGGCCCTCGCGCCGTACGCCGGGCACGCCCAGGTGGTCGGGCTGACCGGTTCGCCGGGCGTGGGCAAGTCGACCACCACGAACGAGCTGGTACGCGCGCTGCGGGCGCGCGGTCACCGGGTCGGTGTGCTGGCCATCGACCCGTCCAGCCCGTTCACCGGCGGGGCGATCCTCGGTGACCGGGTCCGGATGCAGGACCACGCCACCGATCCCGGCGTCTACATCCGCTCCATGTCCAGCCGGGGGCACCTCGGCGGGCTCTCCGCCGCGACGCCCCAGGCGGTGCGCGTGCTGGAGGGCGCCGGCTGCGACGTGGTGCTGGTGGAGACCGTCGGGGTGGGGCAGGCCGAGGTGGAGGTGGCCTCGCTTGCCGACACCACGCTGGTGCTGCTCGCGCCGGGCATGGGCGACGCGATCCAGGCGGTCAAGGCCGGCATCCTGGAGATCGCCGACGTGTTCGTGGTGAACAAGGCCGACCGGGACGGCGCGGACGCCACGGTCCGCGACATCCAGGGCATGATCGCGCTGGGCGAGCGTGGGCCGGGGGAGTGGCGTCCGCAGGTGGTGCGCGCGATCGCGGCCCGCGCCGAGGGCATCGACGACATCGCCGCCGCGATCGACAAGCACCGCGACTGGCTGGAGCGCCACGACGAGCTGCGCCGTCGCCGGGAGGCGCGGGCCGCCGCCGAGATCGAGGCGATCGCGCTGGGCGCGCTCCGCGCCCGGATCGGCTCACTGCGCGACGGTACGCAGCTCCCCGAGCTGGCCGCGAAGGTCGCCCAGGGCGCCCTCGACCCCTACGCCGCCGCCGACGACCTCCTCACCCAACTCGCCCCCTGACCCCCTGACCCCCTGACAGTGATGATGTGGGAGCGGGTCACCCGGCCGGTCTGACTCACCCTCTGACTGACCGTGGTGTCTTCTAGGGGATTCGTCGGCTTG
>NZ_JBVJHM010000013.1:0-37611 GCF_055586805.1 Micromonospora sp. NPDC049201
TCCCGGTTGACCCCTATCGAGTACGAGACCATCATGACCCCACCGGCCAGTCAGGCCGCGTGACTGAAACTGTCACCTATCGGTGCAGCAGACCCTATTGTTGCCATAGCAACTGAACAGCTTGTTGAAGCCGAACACGTTCGTGGACTCGTACGTGTTACCACTGTCGCGTGAGAAGGCCGATCGGCAGGACCGTGCCATACGCGCATCGAAGTGACCGCTCTCGCGGCTCCAGTCGTACCACATGTCCAGGCACTTACCGCTGGGCACGGCGCCTGTCGGAGCGGCCAGCACGCGCAGCAGGTCGGACGAGTCGTTCTGGTTGTAGAACCCGTAGGACGGCGATGGACCGACGTACAGGTATGCGGATTAGGCCTGAGCGGGACTCGCGACCAGACAAGCCGCCGAGCCGAGCACGATAGCCGCCGCCGTGGCGAGTCGGCGGCGCATGGGATGACCAGACAAGAGCTTCCTCCCTGATGAACAGGGCCACGCCTCTCACCGGCCGCGCGAGAGGCGTGGATGAATCCACCGAGCCAGCAGCATACCAAAATAGATCTCGCGTATCGAGGCCAGCCGATCAAGGGTCTCTGTGTCATCACCCCCCATCAAGACCGTCGCGGTGCGGATTCGTCGTCGAAGCCGCGGAGGTGGCGCTGACGACGCCTCGAGATGCCCGACTACGGTGATGAACGCCAGCGGACTACTTGTCCGACCTGACCGCGAAGATCCTTCGTAGGAATATCGGCGTGTCAGACAACCCGTATGACGATCTGGACGATCCCTTGACGCGATGGCTCAACAGCCAGCCGCAGGCCGACCCGCAACCACCTCACCATCGGCGGCGCGGCCTGCGGTTTGCGTTCTACGGCCGGATGTGGACTGTCGAGCACCAGGACCGGGTACGTCCCGGCACTGGCAACGGGACTGCGCCAGCGAGCTCGTCGCCGGTCACGGGGTGATCGTTGCCGAATACTTCGATGTCGGCTGCTCTCGCCGCCGCGGTTGGCGGCAGCGTCCGCAGGCGGCCGCGCTGCTGGCCGCGCTCGACGATCCGGATCGCGGGTTCGACGCGATCGTGGTCGGCGAGCACGAGCCGGCGTTTTCCGCCCATCAGCTGCAGCACCTGGCGCCCGTGCTCGAGCAGCACGATATGCAGCTGTGGCTGCCCGAGACGGATGGTCGTTGAGCACCCGGGAAACCGTCTGATGGGACACCCCGGCCAACCGGGCGACGTCGCGCATGGCGGGACCGCGCATCCGGCCGTCCGCAAGCCAGCTCACCGGCCCGACGCCCGCCAGGTCCGGCCGGCGGGGACCGGGCGGCGAGGCCGGGTCGGTCACCGGCCCAGCCCCCCGACCGCCTCGCAGGCGAGGAGGACCGTCGCTGCGACCAGGTCGCCGGGCCGGCCCCACCGGCCCGCCGGGATGCGGCCCAGGATCACCCGGCCGCGTTCCGGCTTTTCGCGCAGCACCTGCGCGTCGTCGGTGGCGGTGCGGCCCGGGGCAATGGCGTTGATGTCGACGCCCCGGCCGGCCCATTCGGCGGTCAGCGCCCGGGGCATCCCGGCCAGCCGGCCGGGCAGGTCGAACACGCTCATCTCCACATCACAGGCGTCAGCGGTGGGTCCGGCGCAGCACGATCAGGTCGCTGCGGTGGTCGGCGCCGATGGGTTCCCAGGCGGTGGGGCGGATGCCGACGGCCATGAGTGTGCTGCCGTACCAGCACGACCTGGCGGCGAGCCGTCCGGGTACGCCGTCGGCGTCGCCTCCGGCGACGACCTCGTAGCGCGCGTCCGGGTCCAGGGCGGTCAGCCGCAGCCACCGGGGACCGCTCTTGGCGTTCCCGTGCGGGTTGTAGACGAGTACCACGACCTGGTCGTCGAGCACGTACTGCAGGGCAGATCGCTCGACGCCGGGCCGTCCGCCGAGCCGGTAGTGCCGACCGTGCTGGATGGTGCCGCGCACCGTCTTGTACTGCTCGATCAAGGCGCGGGCTTCGTCCTGCTCCGCTGCGGACCAGCGGGCCAGGTCAACCCCGATACCGAGCGCTCCGGCCATGGCCACGTGGAAGCGGTAGCGCAACGGTGTGGACCGGCCGACGTTCGCGTTCGGCGAGTCGGTGACCCACGCGGACATGACGCTGGCCGGGTAGAGCTGGGAGACGCCGTGCTGCGTGGTCTGCCGGTCGACCGGATCGGTGTTGTCCGACGGCCAGGCCTGGTCGATGTGGTGAAGGATGCCGAGGTCGAGCCGGCCGCCCCCGCCGGCGCACGCCTCTATCCGCAACCCCGGATGGCGGGCGCGCAGGTGGGCCATGACCTGGTAGACGTGCCGGGTGTGGTCGATCCAGACCCGGTCGTGGCCCTGGCCCGGATCGGGCCAGCCCGCCTGGGTGAACGGCCGGTTCATGTCCCACTTGAGGTAGTCGAGACGGAGTTCGGTGACGAGCCGGTCGAGCCATTCCAGGGCCCAGTCGCGGACGTCGGGACGGGCGAAGTTGAGCACGAGCTGGTGGCGTTTGCGGTCGCGGCGACGGCTTTGCAGGTGCAGCGTCCAGTCCGGGTGCGCCCGGTAGAGGTCGCTGTCCGGGCTGACGGCTTCCGGCTCCACCCACAGGCCGGCCTTCATACCCAGCGCGCGAACACCGTCGAACAGGCCCTGGAGTCCGTCGGGGAAACGTTTCCGGTGCGGCCACCAGTCGCCCAGGGAGCTGCGCTCATCGTCGCGCCGGCCGAACCATCCGTCGTCGACGACGAACAACTCGACTCCCAGAGCGGCCGCACACCGGGCGAGCGAGAGCTGTTCCCGTTCGGTGACCGCGAAGCCGGTCGCCTCCCACGAGTTGTAGAGCACGGGACGGTCCTCGTCGCCGGCGGGCAGGACGTACCGGCGGATGTGGTCGTGCCAGCCGCGGCTGGTGCCGCCGAACCCGTCGGCGCGGTATAGGCCGAGGATCGTCGGGGTGACGAGTTCGGCCCCGGCCGGCAGCGGCCACCGCAACCCGTCATGACCGAACCCGGAGGTGACCGCGGTCCCGCCCTCGGGCCGGCGGGTGGTGGTCATCCGCCAACTGCCGCTCCAGCTCAGCGCGACACTCCAGATCTCACCGTGCTCCTCGCCGGCGCCCCCGGCGTCGATCATGATCCAGGGATTGGCGTGATGGCCGGTGATGCCCTGCCGGCTGGTGAAGGTCAACTCCCCCACCGGCAGCCGGCCCTGCTGGAGTTGACTCTCCTCCGCCCAGGCCCCGCACACAGCCCGGTACCGGTAGTCCTCGGCGTCCGGAACGAACCAACTGCCGGAGTCCAGGCGGCTGACCTCCACGGCCGCGTCGCCGCCGGCCCGGTGCCGCAGGGTCACCCACCGTTCGATGACGTCCGAGTCGGCGTACACGCGTGCGTGCAGCACGACTTCGACCGGGAAGGAGTGGTCCTCCAGCACGATGTCGAGCCGGTCCGCCTTCTTCTCGGAGACCGTGCCGGCACTGACGAACCGCAACTCGAGCGACCGCACCTGGTCCACCGTGACCTGCAGGCTCGGTAGTCCCCAGCGCAGGCCACCGTCGACCGGCAGCAGCTCCTCGACCTCGGCCGGGCGGGAGAAGCTGGTCACGTGCCGTCCGGCACCCGACGGGTTACCCGGCCCGGCCGGCATGGCGGCGGCTTCCCGGGCGGCCGGCGGCGGTAGGCTCATCCCCCAGTACCTCTGGGACACCAGCGCCTCGTCGGTCGAGCGGTCGACCTCGACGCCGACCACGTAGGTGGAATTGCGGGTGTTGAGCGCCCACAGCCGGCCGTGTTGATCCAGCTGCACCACCGACATGATGTCCTCCGTGAACTGAATCCGGCAGAACACGCGTCAAACGGCAAGCGGGACGCGTTCATTCCTTGACATCATCAATAAAGTTTTCCAGGATGTCTAGTGTGTTGGCCGAGGCGCATCTGACCGAGGGCATGCGATCGGTTTTCGTGGAGTTGCTGGTGCACGGGCCGCTGTCACGGGCAGAGGCGGCGCGCCGGCTGGACCTGTCGCCGTCCGCCGTGACCAAGCTGACCAAGCCGTTGCTGCAGGATGGCTACCTGCTGCAACACCCGGTCGGCGACCGCAGCGCGATGGGCCGCCCTTCCCAGCCACTGGCGGTCGATCCGGCCCGCGCGGCGTTGATCGGCGTCAAGCTGACCGAGGACGAGCTGTTCGCCGTCCGCACCGATCTTCGCGCCGAGATCCAACGCGAGCTGCGCCGCCCCCTGATCAGCCACGACGTTGACGACGTCGTGGCCCGCGTGGGCGAGGCCGTACGCGAGCTGACCGGATCGGGAAGGCCGCCCGCAGCGGTCGGGATAAGCCTGGCGGGCACCGCCTCAGGTGGGGATCCGGTCGTGCCCACCTCGCCGTTCCTGGGCTGGCGGAATGTGCCCCTGGGTGACCTCGTGGCATCGGTCACGGGTGTGCCGACGGTGGTGGAGAACGACGTACGCGCGCTGACCGCCGCCCAACAGTGGTTCGGCTCGGGTGTGGGGCGTAGCTCGTTCGCACTGGTCACCGTGGGCGCCGGGCTCGGTTGCGGCCTGGTGCTCGGCGATCGTCTGGTGCGTGCTGCCGGCCGAGGCACCGGCCTGGTGGGCCACCTGTCGATCCAGGACAGCGGTCCGCTGTGCGAGATGGGCCACCGCGGCTGCGCCCGGGCGTACGCCAGTTCGGCGGCGATCCGACGCGCTGTCACGGCGACGCTCGACCGAACGGATCTGACCTTCGAGGCGTGCCTGGCCCTGGCGGTGGAGGGCCAGCCGGCGGCGCGACGCGTGTTCGAGGACGCCGGCCGCGCGCTTGGCCAAGTGGTCGCAACCGTCGCGAACATCACCGGCGTCGAGCTGGTCATCCTGTCCGGCGAGGGGGTGGCGATGTACGACGTGTGCGCCGAGGCGTTCGAGGCGGCGCTCGCCGCCCACACCCACTGGACCTCGACGCCCGTCGACGTGGTGGTCAAGCCGTTCACCTTCAGCGAGTGGGCCCGCGGCGCCGCCGTCATCGCCCTGCAGCACCGCATCCTGGGCAGCTGACGCCCGCCCGGCGTGTGTCCGTAGCGGGTGGATTCGGCTTGCGACTTTCTTGACGTCATTCACTTGCTCTGCGCTGCCATCCGGTCATCCAGCGCGAGATTCCATCGACTTACTTGACACTGTGCATGAACTGAGAAGATGATTCCGGCATGTTAACGACGGCCTCCCCGACGGTCGGGGATGCCGCGTCCCATGTGTGGCCGGCGATCCGGCAGTGCCGCCGCGACGGCCCGCAAGGCGTCCGAGAACGAGGTGCCGGAGCCGTATCGGCATCTCGGTGAACGTCACGAGCTGGACCCACCGGGCATGTCCGGCTTCTGGTCGCGGCGTCACGACCCGACGAGCCGGGACGCGACGGACGCCTCACCGAATCCACGAAACCTCAGGAGGAGAACGTCATGCGGTGGAGAATCGTGCTCGCCACGGCCGTGGTGGCCGCGAGCGGCGGCGCGGGATTCCTGGGGGTGGGCACGGCGTCAGCCGCAGCCGGCAGCCCACTGGTGAGCGCCGCGTCCGGGCGATGCCTGGACGTGTCGGGCAACAATCCCGCACCCGGCACCCCGGTCGCGATCTGGGACTGCAACGGGCAACAGAACCAGGGCTGGGTGTTCACCAGCCAGGGCGAGCTGCGCACCTTCAACGAGACCAGGTGCCTGGACCTGCCCGGCAGCGCGGCCGGCACCCCGCTCGCCATCCAGAACTGCAACGGACAGACCAGCCAGCGGTTCCGCCTGAACACCAACGGCAGCGTCACGGCCACCCAGTCCGGCCTGTGCCTCGACGTCGAGAGCAACAACACGGCCAATGGTTCCCGGGTGGTGGGCTGGAGCTGCAACGGCCAGTCCAACCAGCGCTGGAGCTACGCCGGCACCGGCGGGCCGACCACCCCGCCGCCGTCCAACTGCTCCGCCACGCCGGTCGACCCGCAGGCCACCACCCAGGCTCGCAAGCTGCTGTGCTACGTCTACAGCCAGTACGGCAACCACATCCTCTCCGGCCAGCGCGAGACCAACGGCAGCGAGTCCGAGTTCACCCACATCCGGACCAACACCGGTAAGGACCCGGCCATCCGGGGCCTCGACATGTGCGACCGCCCCGGCGCGGTCGACCGGGCCCTCGCCTGGTGGAACGCCGGCGGCATCCCGTTGATCGGCTGGCACGTCGGCGCGCCGGCCACCAGCCCCTGCAACTACGGCGGCACCGCGTCCATCAACGCCACCCTCACCTCCGGCACGGCCGAGAACCGCTCGTACCTGTCGGAACTCGACGCCGCCGCGACCCAGCTGCAGCGCCTGCAGTCCAACGGCGTCGCCGTCCTGTGGGCGCCCTACCACGAGGCCGGCGGCACCTGGTTCTGGTGGAGCAAGGAGGGCGGCAGCCAGTACCAGCGGCTGTGGCGGTTCCAGTTCGACTACTTCACCCGCACCAAGGGCATCCACAACCTGGTCTGGCTGCACCCGTACAACGGCGACCCGAACGCCTCGTTCTACCCCGGCAAGCAGTACGTGGACATCGGCGGCGCCGACACCTACGCCAACGACCACGGCCCGTTGACGTCGCTGTACAACCGCACCCGCGACATCGTCGGCAGCACCATCCCGATCGCCCTGCACGAGAACGGCCCCATCCCGGACCCCGACCAGCTCCAGTCCTCCGGCAGCCGGTGGGTGCTGTTCAACACCTGGAACGGCAGTTGGCTCACCAACCAGGACACCCCGTTCCTGCGCCGCGTCTACAACCACAACTACGTGGTCACCCGCGACGAGGTCCCCAACCTTCGATGATCCCCACCCCACCGCTCCCCATCCCGTCCCCCTGGAGTACCGACATGACACTCGCGCCTCCGCCCACCCCGCCGACGCGGCGACGCCGCACCCGGTGGATGAGCCTGCTGGTCGCCGTGCTGACCACGGCCGGCGTCAGCCTGTCCGCGGTCTGGCTGACCGCCGGCAACGCCGCGGCCGCGTCGACCGGGCGACTGGCCAGCGCCGCGTCCGGACGCTGCCTCGACGTCGTCGGCAACACCTCGACCGCCGGCACGCACGTGCAGATCTGGGACTGCAACGGCCAGGCGAACCAGACGTGGACCTTCACCGATGCCGGTGAACTGCGCGTCTTCAACAACAGCATGTGTCTGGACGCGGAAGCCGGCCAGACCAGCGCGGGCACCGCGGCGATCATCTGGTCCTGCTCGGGGGCAGCCAACCAGCAGTGGCGGCTGAACGCCAACGGCAGCATCACCGGCGTGCAGTCCGGGCTGTGCCTGGACGTCTCCGGCGGCGCCACCGCCGCCGGCACCCCGGTCGCGCTCTGGAACTGCAACGGCCAGACCAATCAGCGTTGGTCGCAGGCCGGCGGCAACCCGACCACGCCGCCGACCAACCCTGGCAGCTGCGCCGTCGCCACCGTCGACCCGAACGCCACCGCCGCCGCACGCCGGCTGCTGTGCTACCTCTACAGCCAGTACGGCAACCACATCCTCTCCGGACAGCAGGAGTCCACCTGGGTCAACGGCCCGGACTACGAGATGAACATCATCCGTAACGCCTCCGGCAAGTACCCGGCCGTCCGCGGCCAGGACATGGGTGACTCCCCGGACTTCGGCGCTCGCGGTCTGGCCTGGTGGAACGCCGGCGGCATCCCGATGGTCGGCTACCACATGGGCTCACCGGCCCAGAACACCGACGGCTACAACGGCTCGCTGATGCGGGCGAACATCAACGCGGCGCTCACCTCCGGCACGGCCGACAACGGCCGGCTCAACCAGCGGCTCACCGCCTGGGCCAACCAGCTGAAGATCATTCAGAACGGCGGTGGCGCGGTCCTGTTCCGTCCCTGGCACGAGGCCAGCGGCACCTGGTTCTGGTGGAGCATGGAAGGCGCCGGCCAGTACAACCGGCTGTGGGTGTACACCTACAACTTCATGCGTGCTCAGGGGGTGCACAATCTGGTCTACCTGCACCCGTTCAACGGCTCCCCCAACTCCGCCTGGTATCCAGGCAAGCAGTACGTCGACATCGGCGGCGCCGACACGTACGCCAACGACCACGGGCCGTTGACGTCGATGTTCAACGCCGCCCGCAACGTCTACGGCGGCACGATCCCGATCGCGCTGCACGAGAACGGCCGCATTCCCGACCCGGCGCAGTTGCAGTCCTCCGGTGCCCGGTGGGTGCTGTTCAACACCTGGCACACCAGCTTCATCAGCGATAGCAGTATCAATTCACCGTCCTTCATCAACACCGTCTACAACAGTTCCTACGTGGTCACCCGCGACGAGGTGCCGAACCTGAGGTGATTGCGCCCGCCCGGGTCGTGCCTGGTCGGCACGGCCCGGGCGGGTCGCTCGCGTCGCCAATGATGTGGCACCTCAGATCGACCGTCCGTTACGCATCCATTATCGCGCGTCTTGGTGGAACGGCGAATTTCGCATGCTCGAATTCTGCGGACGAGCCCGCAGCGCATTCCGTTGGGCTGACCGGAAAAACGCCTTGACAGCCATCAATGTTAGCGCGAACATCGTCTGCACTGCGGGCGAAAAACAACTGTCCCGACCGGCACGGCGAAAATGCGTCGGTCCCGGGTCGCGCCCCCTGGAACGGAGGACGTCATGAACCTGTCTCGCGAACGGTCGCAGGGGCGTGACCGGCGGCGGTGGTGGTCGTCGATCACCGGCGTCATGGCGGTCGTGCTCGCCGGCACAGGCGTGGCGATCGCAACGCCCCCGGCCTCAGCCGCCACCATCGACACCACCGCCTCGTACGTGTTCGTCAACCGCAACAGCGGCAAGGCGATGGACCTCTACAACTGGTCCACCGCGGACAACGCCCCGGTCAACCAGTGGACACGCAACGACCTCGCCGTACAACAGTGGCAGTTCCTCGACGCCGGCGGCGGCTTCTACCGGATCCGATCCCGCCACTCCGGCAAAGTCCTCGAACTACCCACCAGCACCGACGGCACCCAACTGGTCCAGACCACCGACCGCGGCGCGGCTACCCAACAGTTCCGGCTCCAGGACTCCACCGACGGATACGTACGGTTCGTGAACCGCCAATCCAACAAGGTCATCGACGTCTGGGAACGATCCACCGCCGACGGCGCCCGACTCGCCGCCTACCCCGACCAGGACGGCACCAACCAACAATGGCAACTCGTCCGACTCGGCGGCACCACGTCACCGACTCCCGGCACGCCACCCGGGTCCTACCCGCAGCCGAGCCAGGTCGCCGGTGACACCGGTGTGCACGACCCGACCGTGGTCAAGCAGCCGGAGGGTGGCTACCTGGTCGCGCACACCGGCGACAACATCGCCCTGAAGACCTCGACCGACCGGGTCACGTTCCGCAACGCCGGCGCCGTCTTCCCCGGCGGGGCGCCGTGGACCACGACCTACACCGCCGGGTCACGGAACCTGTGGGCGCCGGACCTGTCCTACCACAACGGCCGTTACTACCTGTACTACTCGGCCTCGACGTTCGGCTCCAACCGGTCGGCGATCTTCCTCGCCACCAGCACCACCGGCGCATCGGGCAGCTGGACCAACCAGGGACTGGTCATCGAGTCCCGGACGTCGGACAACTTCAACGCCATCGACCCGAACCTGCTCGTCGACGACCAGGGCCGCTGGTGGCTGACCTTCGGCTCGTTCTGGTCCGGGATCAAGCTGATCCCGCTTGACCCGGCCACCGGCCGCCGGTCCGGCACCGCGACGCACAGCCTCGCCAACTACGGCCCGGGTATCGAAGCGCCGGTCATCGTCAAGCGCGGCTCCTGGTACTACCTGTACGTCTCGTTCGACCGATGCTGCCAGGGCGCCGCCAGCACCTACCGCGTGATGGTCGGCCGGTCGGCCACCCCGACCGGGCCGTACGTCGACCGCACCGGCCGGGACATGCTCGCCGGCGGCGGGACCCAGGTCCTCGCCTCGCACGGCAGCATCCACGGTCCAGGTCACGAGGCGGTCCTCGCCGACAACGACGGCGACCAGCTCTTCTACCACTACTACGCCGACAACGGCACGTCGTGGCTCGGCATCAACCGGATCGGCTACGACACCGCCGTCTGGCCGTACGTCTACTGACCCGAACCATCTCTCGGAAGGTGTGGGAAACGTGAAGACAGATATTCGCGACGGCTGGCCGGGGCCCGCGCCCCGGCGGAGCCGACGCATCGCGGCGGCCGTAGCCGCGGTCACGCTGGGCGTAGCCGCGGCCGCGGCGGCGGTGCTGGGCAGTTCCCCCGCGGCGACGGCGGCCTCGTACCAACGAGGGCCGGATCCCACGGTGCAGAGCGTCGCCGCGAGCCGCGGCACGTTCGCCACCGCCGAGATCACCGTGCCGCGCGGCTACGGCTTCAACGGCGGCAAGATCTACTACCCGACCGACACGAGCCAGGGAACCTGGGGCGCGATCGCTGCGGTACCCGGCTACACGGCGTCCTGGGCCGCCGAGGGCGCCTGGATGGGGCCCTGGCTGGCGTCCTTCGGCTTCGTGGTGATCGGCATCGACACCAACAGCCCCACCGACTTCGACACCGCCCGGGGCACTCAACTGCTTGCCGCGCTGGACTACCTCACCGGGCAGAGCGCGGTCCGTGATCGGGTCGACCCGAACCGGCTCGCCGTGCTCGGTCACTCGATGGGCGGCGGCGGCGCCATCAACGCCGCCATGCGGCGCCCCTCACTCAAGGCGGCCGTGCCGCTGGCGCCGGCCTCGTTCTCGCAGAACCTGTCCAACGTACGGGTACCCACGCTGATCATGGGCGCTCGGGACGACGGCACCGTCACGCCGTCCTCGATCAACAGCCTGTGGGCCACCAAGCCGTCCACCACCAAGGGCGCCTACGTCGAACTCTCCGGCGGCGGCCACGGATTCCCCACCTGGGGCAACTCCCAGGTGACCCGGCGGGAGATCCCCTGGTTGAAGATCTTCCTCGACAACGACAGCCGCTACGCGCAGTTCCTGTGCCCGTCACTCGCGGACTTCACGGGCGTCTCCCGGTATCTCAGCGAGTGCCCGTACGGATCCACCGGCCAGCCGACGTCCCCGCCGGTCACCACGCCGCCGACCTCCGGTGGACCGGTGCGCGCGGTCGGCGCGGGCCGGTGCCTGGACGTCCCGAACGCCACCCAGACCAACGACACCCAGCTCGCGATCTGGGACTGCAACGGCGGCACCAACCAGCGGTGGACCCACACCTCCGGCAAATTGCTCACGGTCTACGGCAACAAGTGCCTCGATGCCGCCGGACAGGGCACCGCCAACGGCACCCGCGTCATCATCTGGGACTGCACCGGCACCGCCAACCAGCAGTGGAACGTCAACGCCAACGGCACCATCACCGGCGTCCAGTCCGGCCTCTGCCTCGACGTCTCCGGCGGCTCCACCGCCAACGGCGCCCTGGTCCAACTGTGGTCCTGCACCAACGGCAACAACCAGCAATGGCGCCTGGGCTAGCCGCCGGAGCACTCGGCTCGGCACCGCCATTCGACAGGGAGGACATGATGACTGTACGTGAACGCCGATGGCGGCTCGCCTCGGTCGGCGCGGCCGTCGCCGTACTGCTGGGCTCGCTCGGCATCCATGCGGCGACGACCAGCGCCCCGGCGCAGGCTGCCACCAGCCAGTTCCGGGGAGTCAACTGGGCGGACGCCCGGGACAACTTCCTCTACGACGAGAACGTCCCGATCGGGCTGTCGAAGTCGGACAGCTATGCGACCACCTATACCAAGGCCACCGCGATCCTCAAGGGGTTCCAGAACCTCGGCTCCAACACCATCCGGTTCGGGATCAATCCGCAGACCACGTCGTCGACGTGGTGGAACAGCCTGACCGCGGCGTACGACGCGGCCAACGCGCTGGGCATGAACGTGATGATCGCGCCCTGGCCTCCGACCGGTGGCCGGATCAGCGACATGAACGCGTTCTACCGGATGTGGGACACGGTCATCGCCAAGTACGGCAGCAACAGCCGGTTCTACTTCGACATCGTGAACGAGCCGTGGGGCTACAGCGCGACCGAACTGACCGACCTCGCGGCCGCGTTCCTGCAGCGCTACGCCAGCATCCCGCGCGGCCGGATCGTGGTGCCGGGGCTCTGGTCGGACATCGACCTGTGCGCCGTGGGCGCTGACTCCCGGCTCAGCGGGACGTTGCTGTCGATCCACATGTACACGCTGGGCGGCGAGACCCACCCGACCGAGGCGGACTGGATCAAGAGCTTCAAGGCCCGCCTGTGCGGCTACGCCGACCGGGCGGTCCTCACCGAGTTCGGGGTGCCGATGAACACCGGCGTGAACTACAACGGGCCCCGCGACGGCAACAACAACGTGTCCTACTTCTACGCGCTCACCGACACGGTGCGCGAGTTGAACATGGGCTCGCTGGTGTGGACCGGCGTCAAGGAGGCCAACCAGACGCAGGGCCCCGGCCCGTGCTTCAACGCCTCCTGTGCGATCACGTCACTGACCGGCAGTGGCACCAGCCTGTCGCTGACCATCACCAACCAGTCGGGGCTCGACCGGCTCCGTTACGGCTGGCGACTCGACGGCACCCCGCCGACGACGCCGCCCGCCGGCTCCGGCACCGTGCTGCGGGGCGCCGGCTCCAACCGGTGCCTCGACGTGCCCGGTGCCGCCACCGCCAACGGCACGCAGGTGGCGATCTGGGACTGCAACGGCGGAACCAATCAGCGCTGGGTCGCGCTGTCCAACGGCGCACTGCAGGTGTACGGCAACAAGTGCCTCGACGTCCCGGGTCACTCCACCACCCCGGGTGCCCGGGTACAGATCTGGGACTGCAACGGCGGCGCCAACCAGCAGTGGGCCCTCAACGGTGACGGCACGGTCGTCGGCCGCGAGTCCGGACTGTGCCTGGACGTGACCGGCGCGGGCACCGCGAACAGCACCGCGGTGCAGACCTGGAACTGCACCGGCGGCGCCAACCAGAAGTGGGCCCGGCAGTAGCTCGCCGGCAAGACGGGCCGGGTGCCGTCCGGGCGGCACCCGGCCCTCCAAGCAGCCCGGCAGCAACGCCGCCGGTCAGCAGTGACGCGTCACCGACCAGCGCTTCGCCCGCCGTCCCGCCCGACCACGCGGGTGGTGGCGCGGTAACGCCCCGGGTCTGGTGGAGTCTCCACCGAACCCGGGGCGATCCGGCCCGCGAGAATGCTCAGTCCTCGACGAGGACGCGCACGTCCCACGGCCCCAGCGGCAGGCCGTCCCCCGGGGCGTACCGAGTGCCGTCGAGCACATCCGTGGCCGCGACCGGGATCCGGACGTCCACCGGAGTGAACGACCAGTTGTGCAGGAAACGCAGCCGCTGTCCGCTGCGGGCGGTCGCACCCGTGCTGGTCACCGACTCCGGCACGGCGCGCCACTGGGGTGACCGTGCGGCGTCCAGCCAGCGCATCACGGCCCGGGCGAGGTCGACGTTGGGCAGGGCCCCGACGCAGGTGATCCGTCCGCGTCCGACCGCCCTCGTGGTGACCGCCGCCCACCGCCCGAAGTGTGGGTGGTCGTAGCCGGCCAGCACGGTCGCGTCCTCGGCGACCAAGGCGTCCAGCCAGCGGGTCGCGGCCGGCCGACCGTCCAGGGTCAGGCCGGCGTCCCGGGCGGTCACCGGCACCTCGGTCAGCAGGTTGGCGGACTCCTCGTACCACGCTCCGGCGGCGTCGGCGAGACGCCCGGGCTGCACGTCGGTGCGGGCCCGGGTCTCGCCGTCGGTGACGCCGGTGCGCGGTCCGACGACGAGGTGCCCGCCGGCGTGCGCGTACGCCTTCAGCCAGTCCAGGGTGGCGTCCTCGGCGACGTAGAGCCCGGGCACCACGAGCACCGGATGGTCCGCGACGGCCTCCTCCGCGGTCCGGGCCACGAGCTGGCTGACGTGGACGATGCGGGTCTGCAGCCCGGCGTCGAACGCGCCGCGGTGGAAGGTGTCGAAGAACGCGTGGTAAGAGTCGGTGTCACCGCTGCCGTCCCGCCGGGCCAGCGGCGGGTGTTCCTGCATCAGCCACCTGGTGGGCAGGGAGTGGAGCAGGGTGACGTCGGCGTCGGGGGTCAACCCGGCGACGAGGTCGCCGGCGGCGACGAGCTCCTGACCGATGCGGGCGATCTCCCGGTAGGCGCGTCCGGGCCGCCCACTGTGCGGGATGATGCCGCCCCAGCTGGTCTCCGCGCCGAAGTGGATGGTGTGCCAGTGCCAGTACTCGATCATCCGTGCGCCGCGGCTGACGAGTGCCCAGGCGGCCTGCCGCCACTGCCCGTCGTATCCGGGACGGCTGTGGGGGGAGATCCGGTGGTTGGCGTTGGTCTCGGTGACCAGGAACGGCTCCTGGCGCGAGCTCCACATCCGGTCGGCGTGCTGGTGGATCGTCCAGGCGCCGTCGCCCACCCGGTCCGGCGGCGGCGTCCGGGGGTCGGGCAGCGTCAGCGCGTCCTGCGCCTCGTAGTAGGCGTTGCCCGCGGTCACGTCGAGCTGACCGGCCAGCTCGTCGTCCTCGACCGCCGGCCGCCCGTAGTCGATGCATGTGGTGACGAACTGGCCCGGGCGGGCGTACTCGCGCACGACGCCGGCCTGCCAGGTGATGAACTCCGTGGTCAGCCGCGCCTGGAAGCGTCGCCAGGCGAGCGAGTACTGCGGGTGGGTGTTGCCCTCCGGCCGCCACAGGTCGGCCCAGGTCGACAGCCGGTTCGACCAGTAGACTAGGCCCCACTCCCGGTTCAGCGCCTCGACGCTGCCGTACGTGTGGCGCAGCTCGTCGACGAATCGTTGGAAGACGCCGTGGTTGCGGAACAACCACAGGCCGGGTTCGTTGTCGACCTGGAATCCGATGACGGCCGGATGGTCGGCGTACCGGGCGGTGACCGCGCGAACCACGCGCTCGGCGTGGAACAGGAAGGCGGCGTGGGTGTAGTCCGCCTCCTGCCGGCCGCCCCACCCCATCCGCTCGCCCGTACGGAGTTCCCCGGCGATCTCGGGGTATCGGCGGGCCAGCCACGGGGGCACCGAATACGTCGGGGTGCCGAGGACCACGGCGATGCCGCGTTCGTGGGCGCCGTCGAGGACCGGCTGGAGCCAGTCGAGGTCGAACTGGCCGTCCTCCGGTTCCCACGTCGACCAGACCGACTCACCGACCCGGATCACGCTGAATCCGGCCGCGGCCATCAGGTCCAGGTCGGTCTTGAGCCGGTCGTAGGGCTGGTACTCGTGGTAGTAGGCGGCACCGAACAGCACCCGCGGCGGGAGGTCAGACATCGCCGGCCTCCACGAGCGCCGTCGACAGAAGCAACCGCATGGCTTTTCCCCTCGGATCGTGATGGTGGGCCTTCGGCCGGCCGACGCCCGCGGCGTCGGCCGGCCGACAGGGCATTTACAGGTACGGATCCTGGGTCAGCAGGTGGGCCTGGTAGCCCGCGCCGACGCCGGGCTCCGGGGTGCCGGCCCAGTCCCTGATGAGCACCGCGCCACCGGTGCAGCCCCACGGGTTCCAGGTCCAGGCCAGGTAACTCAGGTCGTGCTCGTCGGCCCAGTCCACCAGCCGCTGCATGTAGTCGAAGCCGCAGTTGTCCTGGCCGAACTCGCCGAGCACGATCGGCACCTGCTGTGCCAGCGGGGCGATCTGGCTGTCCCAGCAGGACTCGCTGGCGCAGGCGTTGAAGCTGTACGCGTGCCACGACGCCGCGATGTTGCGCAGCGGGTCGTTCGGCTTGTAGGTCAGCCACTCCCGCAGGTCGTTGGTCCATTCCAGGCCACTGACCATGAGCAGGTTGGTGGCGCCGGTGGCGCGGACCGCGTCGACGAGGTCCTGCATGCCGGCCACCTCGTAGGGCAGGCCGGCGCAGGTGCCGCCGTCCCGTAGGCACTGCCAGCCCAGGGTCTTGTCCCAGTCGGCGGGCATGTCCGGGTAGGGCTCGTTGAACAGGTCGAAGACCACCGCGTCGTTGCCCTTGAAGGCGTTGGCGACGCCGGTCCAGAACTGCGGGGCGTACCGCGCGTCCGGCATCGGCTTCTGGCAGGTGGCGTGCTCGTCCTTGCAGTGCCAGTCCGGGCTGTCGGGGTAGGCACCCCACGTCCAGTGCAGGTCGAGGATGACGTTGATGCCGTTGGCGACGAGCCGGTTGACGTAGTCCTTGACGCCCTGCTGGTAGGCGGCGCCGCTGGGCGAGCCGTTGACGCCGAGCCAGCACTCCTCGTTCAGCGGAACGCGCACGGCGTGGATGTTCCAGGTCTTCATCGCGTCGATCGAGGCCTGGTCGACCGGCCCGGAGTCCCACAGGCCCTTGCCCTGCACGCAGCCGAACTCTCCGCCGGACCGGCTCACGCCCAGCAGCCGGTACGGCTTGCCGGCCGTGGTGACGATCCGGTTCCCGGACACCCGTAGTTCCGGCGCCGACCCGCTGGGCGGCGGGGTGGTGGGTGGTGGAGTGCTCGGCGGCGGGGTGGTGGGGCCACCGGTGGTCGGTCCCGGGGTCGGTGTGGTCACCGCCCCGGTGCACGTGGTGCCGTTGAGCGCGAACGACGCGGGCACCGGGTTCGCGCCGCTCCACGAGCCGCCGAACCCGATCGAGGTCGAGGCGCCGGAGCGCAGTGGTCCGTTCCAGCTCATGCTGGTGGCCGTCACCCGGGTGCCGGCCTGGGTCCAGGTGGCACCCCAGCCCTGGGTGACCTTCTGGCCCGTGGTGGGGAAGGCGAAGGTCAACGTCCAGCTCGACACCGCGTCGCCGAGGTTGGTGACGGCGACGCCGGTGGTGAACCCGCCCGGCCACTGGCTCTGCACCGTGTAGGTGACCGCGCAGCCGGCTGCGGCCGCCGCTGCGGGAAGGGTGGCCGTTGCCATGCCACCCAGCATCAGCACGCCGGCGGCGCCGGCGGCGGCGAGCAGTGCGTGACGATGTTTCATCTGATCTCCTCGGTGGGGTGAGAGATCGATGGGAGCGCTACGAAACATCCTTTATTAGGTTGGTTACGAAAGTCAACACGTGGTCGGGCCGGACCTGGGTCGCGGTCGGGGTAGTCTGGCGAATCGGGCGGAACACCGGGGAGGGACCGTGGCGAGCAGCCCGATCTGGGCCAGCCGACCGAAGACGCGCGGCCTGGTGCTGGACGTGATCAGGTCGGCGCGCAGCATCAGCCGGGTGGAACTCGCCGCGACGACGGGGCTGACCGGCGCGACGATCTCCGAGGTCGTCCGTGAGCTGATGGGTGACGGCCTGGTGATCGAGGCCGGCCGGGGTGC
Organism: Micromonospora sp. NPDC049201; assembly: GCF_055586805.1. NCBI lineage: Bacteria > Bacillati > Actinomycetota > Actinomycetes > Micromonosporales > Micromonosporaceae > Micromonospora > Micromonospora sp. NPDC049201. Next base: position 17,300 of record NZ_JBVJHM010000013.1, read on the forward strand.
GCCGACCGGTGGCAAGCCCCGCACCATGGTGCAGCTCAATCCGCTGGCCCGCTTCAGCGTCGGGGTGCAGCTCGAGCGCAACACGTGCGTGATCGTGGTCGTCGACCTGGCCGGCCGGCAGGTGGCCCGGACGTCGTTCCAGGGCGTGGCGACGATGCCGCCGGAGCGGGCGCTGCCGCTGGTGGCCGCGCAGGTGGACGCGTTGCTGGCCACGGCGGCCGTCGACCGCGACCGGGTGTTGGGTGTCGGTCTGGTCGGCTACGGGCCGCAGGATCGACGCGCGGGTGTGCTGCTGACGCCGCAGCCGACCGACGAGTGGCTCGACTACCCGGTCGCGCGGCGACTGGCGGAGCGCCTTGAGCTGCCCGTCCTGCTCGACAACGACGCGGCGGCGGCCGCGATCGGCGAGTACTGGATGGGTGCGGTGGATCCGCGCAGCACCTACGGCTGCATCTACATGGCCACCGGGATCGGCGGCGGGGTCGTGGTCGCCGGCGAGGTGTATCGCGGGAGTTCCTCGAACAGCGTGGAGATCGGCCACATCTCGATCGACGTCAACGGCGACGAGTGCACGTGCGGCAACGTCGGCTGCCTGGAGAACTACGCGGGCCCGTCGGCCCTGGTCCGGCAGGCCCTGGCGACCCCCGGCCTCGCCCGGCGGCTGGCGCTGGACCCGACCGCCGCCGACTTCCTCACCGAGTTCGCGCGGATCGCGGCGGCGGCGAACGCCGGTGACACCGGCGCGCGGGAGCTCATCGGGCAGTCGGCCCGCTACCTCGGTCACGCCGCCGTCACCCTGGCCTGCCTGTTCGACGTGGACGCGATCGTGCTGGCCGGGCCGAGCTTCGCCGTGGCCGGCTCGACCTACCAGACGATCATCCAACAGGAGGTGGACCGCCGCACGTTCGCGCGGCGCGCGCATCCGGTGCGGATCGTGCCGTCGGTCAACGGGTCGGACGCGGCGGCGATCGGCGGGGCGGTCCTCGTCATGCAGAGTGAGCTGACCCTGGGCCGTCCCCGCCCGGCGGACCACGCCCGCACCGCCGGATCGGGCGACGCCGCGCGGACGGGCCCGGAGGTCGCCGCCCGCTGACGCCGCGCGTCCCCGGCGCGTTGACTTACTTCGATGACCTACGTAAGGTTCCTCCTCATCTCTGGCCCCGGCCGCCGACGACGAGGAGAACCCGATGACGCGCACCACGTTGCACGAGGGCTGGAGCCTGCGCGCCGTCGGAGGCCCCGTGCCGGACACCGTCGCCGGGCGGGACGTTCCCGCCCAGGTCCCCGGCGGCACCCACCTCGACCTGATGGCCGCCGGCCTCATCCCCGACCCGTACCTGGACCGCAACGAGGCGGCCCTGACCTGGATGCACCGCGTCGACTGGCGGTACACCACCGCGTTCCAGGCGACCGCGCCCGGCGCGGGCGAGCGGGTGGAGCTGGTCTTCGACGGCATCGACACGATCGCCACCATCGAGCTCAACGGCGACCTGCTCGGCCACACCGCCAACATGCACCGCGGCTACCGGTTCGACGTCCGCGAGTCGCTGCGGGAGGGCCGCAACGAGCTGACCGTGACGGTGTCATCCGCGCTCACCCACGCCGAGCGGATCGAGGCGCGGCTCGGTTGGCGCCAACGCGCCTACCCGCACCCGTACAACGCGATCCGCAAGATGGCCTGCTCCTTCGGCTGGGACTGGGGACCGGACCTGCAGACCGCCGGCGTCTGGAAGCCGGTGCGGCTGGAACGGTGGGACACCGGCCGCCTGGCCCGGGTACGCCCGCTCGTCACCGTCGACGCCGACGGCACCGGCCGCGTCGACGTACACCTGGACGTGGAGCGCGCCGCGGACCGTGACTACACCGCGGTGGTGACCATCGGCGACCGCGAGACGCGGACGGCCGTCTCCGGCGACGCCGCCCACGTCACCGCTCTCGTGCCCGACGCCCGGCTGTGGTGGCCGGTCGGCTACGGCGAGCAGCCGCGCTACGAGCTGACCGTCACGCTCCTGGCCGACGGCGAGCCGGTGGACACCGACCGGCGCCGGATCGGCTTCCGCACCGTCACCGTGGACACCGAGCCGGACGAGGCCGGCACACCCTTCACCTTCGTCGTCAACGGCAGACGCGTCTTCGCCAAGGGCGCCAACTGGATCCCGGACGACCACCTGCTCACCCGGGTCACCCCCGAGCGGCTCGCCCGCCGGGTCGACCAGGCCGTCGAGGCGAACATGAACATGCTGCGGATCTGGGGTGGCGGCATCTACGAGACCGACGACTTCTACGACGCCTGCGACGAGCGGGGCGTGCTGGTGTGGCAGGACTTCCCGTTCGCGTGCGCCTTCTACGCCGAGGAGGAGCCCCTGCGGAGCGAGGTCGAGGCCGAGGCGCGGGAGAACATCACCCGGCTGGTCGCCCGCCCGTCGCTCGTGCTGTGGAACGGCAACAACGAGAACCTGCCCGCGTACACGGACTGGGCGGGCTGGCGCGACGCCCTCGACGGACGCAGTTGGGGGCTCGGCTACTACACCGAACTGCTGCCCGGGCTCGTCACCGAACTGGACCCCACCCGCCCGTACGCACCCGGCAGCCCCTACAGCCCCGGCGACCTGCCGCCCAACGACGCCCGCCACGGCATCCGCCACGAGTGGGACGTCTGGAACGTGGTCGACTACACCCACTACCGCGACCAGATCCCCCGGTTCTGCGCGGAGTTCGGCTTCCAGGGCCCGCCCACCTGGGCGACCCTCACCCGCTGGATCCACGATCAGCCACTGACCCCCACCTCGCCCGCGTTCCTGCTCCACCAGAAGGCCGGTGACGGCAACGGCAAGCTGGCCCGCGGCCTCGCCCCCCACCTGCCCGTCCCGGACGACTTCGAGCAGTGGCACTGGGCGACCCAGCTCAACCAGGCGCGGGCGGTGGCGTTCGGCGTCGAACACTTCCGCTCCTGGTGGCCACGGACCGCCGGAGCCCTCGTCTGGCAGCTCAACGACTGCTGGCCGGTCACCTCGTGGGCCGCCGTCGACGGCGACGAACGGCCCAAGCCCCTCTACTACGCGCTCAAGCACGCGTTCGCGCCGCGGCTGCTGACCGTGCAGCCCCGTGCGGGAAGACCCACGCTTGTCGCGGTCAACGACCACGACCAGCCGTGGACGGGCACGGTCCACGCGACGCGACAGACCCTCGCCGGCCACGTCCTGGCGACCGCCGAGCTGCCGCTCGACGTCCCGCCCCGGTCCGTCGCCCTGGTGGACCTGACCGACCAACTGCTCACCCCCGCCGATCCCGGAAACGAGGTGCTGGTCGCCGCCGCCGACGGGGCCCGCGTCCACCACCAGTTCGCCGAGGACCGCGACCTCGCCTACCATCCGACGCCCTACACCGCCGAGGTCACGCCCGTGGCCGATGGCTACCGGGTGATCGTGCGGGCCACGTCGTACGTCCGGGACCTGGCCCTGCTCGCCGACAAGGTGGCCTCCGACGCGATCGTGGACGACATGCTCGTCTCGCTGCTCGCGGGCGAGACCCACGCCTTCACCGTCCGCACCGCGGCGGCCCTGGCCGACCCGTCCGCCTTGGTGGATCCGCGCGTGCTGCGCTGCGCCAACGCGGCGGCCCGGGCCGACGAGCGAGTCGGGTGAAGAACCCACCGGGTGGCGCGGCTGCGGGCCCGTCCGACCCGCGGCCGTCGTGTCGACGCGGTGGCCTCAGCAGGTCGGCGTCCACGCCACCGCGTCGAGCTCGGCCGATGTCGGTGGGTCGGCGCCCGGCCTGGACACCGTGACGGCGGCGGCGCTCGCCGCCCAGGATCCGGCCCGCCGCAGTTCCTCCCCGCCCAGCGCGGACAGCGCCGCGCGCGCGGTCGGACCATGCGCCCCGAGGCCCACGAGCGCGTCGATGAGCGCCCCCATGAAGGTGTCGCCGGCGCCGATCGTGTCCGCCACTGTCACTGGTACGCCGGGCACGGTGACGATGTCGTCGCCGCGCACGAGCACGCTGCCCGCCACGCCCCGGGTGACGACGACCAGGGTCGGCCCCGCTGACGCCCAGTCGCGGGCCACCTCCACCGGGTCGGCGCCGGGGTAATACCAGCCGAGATCCTCGTCGGAAACCTTGACGACGTCGCTGAGCCCCACCAGCCGCTCGACGCGCGGCAACACCCGCGCGATGACCGGGGTGATCGCCGGGCGCGCGTTGGGGTCGAACGTCACCAGGGCGTGCCCGCGGGCCTCGCGCAACGCGTGCTCGACCGTGGTGGCACCCGGGTCGAGCACGGTGGCGATCGAGCCGGCGTGCAGGACGGCGACGCCGCCCGCCACGGCGGCGCGGGCGAGGCTCTCCGGCGCGAGGTCCCAGGTGAGGTCGAAGTCGTAGCTCGCCGACCCGTCGGCGGCAAGCCGGACCGCGGCGGTCGACGTCCGTCCGGTGGCCGGCGGCTGCGCGACGACGGTGACGTCCGAGGCCTCGAGCCAGTCCCGCGCGGCGGCGCCGCGCGCGTCGTCGGCGAGCGTGGTGACGAGCACCGGCGCGCGGCCCAGGCGCCCGAGCGTCACGGCCACGTTCGCCGGACTGCCGCCGGGCAGCTCACGCGCACCGAGGTCGGCCCCGTCGCCGCGGGGCAGCACGTCGATCAGCGTCTCGCCGAGCACCACCACCGGCCGCACCGGCGACCCGTCCACGCGCCCGCTCATGCCGGCTGCCGACCGTAGGCGCCCGTCGGCGACGCGACGAGCAGCCCCGACCGAAGCGCCCGGGCCAGCGTGGGCGCGAGCGGCAGGCGCGGCAGCAGCGTGGCCTGCAGTGCGTGGTAGACATCGGGCTTGCCGGGCCACAGGGTCGCGGCGGGCATGTTGTGCGGGTCGAGCTCGTGCCACCACGAGCCGCCCGTACGGTCGAGCAGATGACGCTCGGCGTAGTCCCACCAGGCGGCGTAGTGGTCGGCGTACCGCCGCTCACCGGTACGCCGGTGCAGCGCCGCGGCGGCGGCGATCGCCTCGGCCACCACCCAGTGCATCCGCTGGCGCACCACCGGCGTGCCGTCCCAGTCGGTGGTGTAGACGAAACCCTCCGCGCCGTCGGCGTCCCAGCCGTCGTCGACGGCCCGGTCGAACAGGCGCACCGCCGCCGCGACGAGCGCGTCGTCGGCGCCGACCGCGGCCTCGACGTGCAACAGCAGGCGAGACCACTCCAGACCATGTCCCGGAGTGGCGCCGTACGGCTTGAAGGGATCGTCCGGCCGGTCGCGGTTGAGGCTGAGATCCGGGGTCCAGTCCGGCCCGAAGTGTTCCGGCAGGCGCCCGTCGTGGACGGCGGCGAGCTCGACGACGAACCGGGCCGCCCGCGCGGCCCGGTTCCGCCAGGCCGCCGCTCCCCCACCGACAGCCGGCGCGCCCGGGGCCCCGAGCACCTCGACGGCGTCGGCCACGGCGAGCATCGCCTCGACGGAGTGCATCGTGGCGTTGAGGCCGCGGTAGTCGTCGGGTCGGGTGAAGTCGGCGTCCCAGGTGTCCACCGGGCGACCGGCGGTCTCGTCCCAGAACCGGGTGAGGTAGACCTCGGCGGCGTCGGTGAGCAGCGTGGCGCCGCCGGCCCGGCCGGCGACCGCGGCGGACGACGCGGCGAGCAGCACGAAGGCGTGGTCGTAGCAGGACTTGCCGGCGGCGCGGTCCGGGACGCCGTCGGGCCCGAGCGCGTGGAACCACCCACCGTGCTCGGCGTCACGCAGCCGGCCGGTCAGCCCGTCCAGCGCGGCGTCGGCGACGGGAGCGCTGCCGGGCACGCCGAGCAGCACGCCGAGTGAGTACGCGTGCGTGGTGCGGGCGGTGATCCAGGTGAGCACGCCGTGCGGGGGATCCGGCTCGCCGGTGGCGTCCAGGTAGGCGGCACCGCCGTCGGGCAGCGCGGACCTCGCGCCGAAGGCGAGCAGCCGCCGGCACTCGGCGTCCAGCCGCGCGTGGTGGGCGGGCAGGGTGAGCCGGTCCACGGGAACGGCCGGGGTGGCGGTCACGCAGGGGTCCTCTCGGCCGGGCCCAGGAGGGTGTTGGCGCAGCGCACGACGGCGGCGAAGTCCTGCGGGTCGCCGGCCGACGACGTCACGCGGAAGGTGACGGACCGGCCGGCCCGCAGGCTCACCATACCGTCGTCCACCGAGGCCGCGGGATCGACCACGTCGGCGGGGCAGAACACGTCGCGGGCGTAGGACGTGGCGGTCACGTGCAGCAGGCAACCGTCGTCGGTCGGCACCGCCTCGACCCGCAGCGGCCGGGGGTCGAGGCGCTGGCCGAGCACCTCGGCGCCGTGCCGGAACGACTGCGCGAAGCCGGCCGTGTCGTCGTCGGGCTCGGCCACGACGACCTCGCTGGCGGGATCCCCGAACGCGGCGACCGCGGCCGGAACCGTGAGCGTGGCCGCGCCGCGCGCGGGCACCGACACCGCGAGCGTGTCCTTCGCCAGCAGCGCGCCGTCGAACGTCTCCCGCGTCACCGTGAACGTGCCGCGGAACGCCTCCGCGGTGTCGTTGACGAGCACCAGCGCGAGCGTGTCCGGCTCCGGCTCCAACCCCTCCCACGCGGTCGCCGACGCCTCGGCTGACGCGCGCGGCTGCAGGGTGGCCAGGCGCGGCGCGTACGCGGCCCGCAGGGCGTACCAGAGGGGCTTGCGGCGCTCGGCGAAGTCCACGGCGGCCCAGGACACCACCGGCCAGTTGTCGTTGAGCTGCCACAGGATCGTCCCGGTGTTGTGGGGCGTCAGAGAGCGGAAGTGTTCGACGCCGAACCGGATGGCGTGCGCCTGGTTGAGTTGGGTGGTCCAGTGCCAGTCGGCGATGGTGACCGGCTCGGGCAGATGCCCCTGCCAGCCGCGCTCCAGCTTCGCGTTGCCGAGGTTGGCCTTCTGGTGCACCAGCATCTGGGGGCCGAACGGGTCGAGCGGCTCGTCGTGCACCACGGCGGTGAGGGTGGACCAGGCGGGCGGCGCCTGGAAGCCGAACTCGGCGACGAAGCGCGGCTTGTACCGGGCGTAGGCGGTGTAGTCGGTCCGGTTCCACACGTCCCAGATGTGCATGGTGCCGTAGCGTTCGTCGTTCGGGTGCCGGTAGTCGCCGAACGAGTACGGGCTCGCCGGCGAGTAGGGGCGGGTGGGGTCGAGCTCGGCGAGCACGCGCGGCAGCAACTCCCGGTAGTAACCGTCGCCCCAGCCCTGGCCGTCCAGGCGGCCGGCCCAGCCCCAGTCCACCGAGCCCCAGGTGTTCTCGTTGTTGCCGTTCCACAGCACGAGGGACGGGTGAGGGCTGAGCCGGGTGACGTTCTCGCGGGCCTCGGCGTCGATCTCCGCCCGCGTCGGCGCGTCCTCGCGGTACGCGGCGCAGGCGAAGAGGAAGTCCTGCCACATCAGCAGGCCCTGCTCGTCGGCGAGGTCGTACAGGTCGTCGGACTCGTAGATGCCGCCGCCCCAGACGCGCAGCAGGTTGATGTTGGCCGCCAGCGCGTCGGTCACTCGTCGCGCGTACCGGTCGCGGTCGACCGCGGTGAGAAACGCGTGGTCCGGGATCCAGTTGGCGCCCCGCACGAGCACCCGCTCGCCGTTGACCCGGAGCAGGAACGGCGCCCCGGCCTCGTCGGGCGTGGTGTCGAGCTCGACGGTGCGGAACCCGACGCGCCCGCGCCAGGACGCGACGTCGTCCGCGGCGCCGGCCTCGACCGCCACGCCGTACAGCGGCTGGTCGCCGTATCCGACCGGCCACCAGCGCCGCACGTCGGGCACCGTGACGAGGACGACGGCGGACGTCTCGCCGGCGGGCACGACGCCCTGGGCGGTCAGCGCTCCGCCGTCGGGAGCGGTGACGGTGACGGTGAGCGGGACGTCGTGGTCGGCGCGGACGCCGTCGCGTTCGACCGCCACGTGCACCCGCAACAGGCCGTCGTGACGGACGACGCCGTCGCTGCCCCCGGTCGGCGCCACGTCCACGAGTGGCCGTACCGAGGCGATGCGCACCCCGGACCACGAGTCGAGCCCGATCGGCTTCCAGATGCCGGCGCCGGCGACGTCGATGCCCCAGTCCCAGCCGAACGAGCACGCCATCTTGCGCAACTGGTTGTAGTCGTGGTGATTGACGCGCGGCAGGGCGCCGTCGCGCCGAGCCCGCGCCGTCGCCTCGGGCACCGGGGCGGCGAACGTCACCGTGAGCGTGTTCTCCCCCTCGCGCAGTGCCCCGCGCACGTCCCAACGGTAGGCGCGGTGCATGTTCTGCGTCCGCCCCACCGCCTCGCCGTTGAGCTCCACGGTGGCCACGGTGTCCAGCCCGTACGCGACCAGGTCGTGGCGTGTCGAGGCGTCGTCGGACCAGGTGAACGTCGTCGAGAAGCGCCACGTCGTGTCGCCGATCCACTGCTGCGCGGCCTCGTTGGCGCCGTCGAACGGGTCGTCGACCAGGCCGGTGCGCCGCAGGTCCAGGTGCGCCTCGCCGGGCACCACGGCGGGTACGCCGTCGGCGAGGGTCGCGGCGACGGCCGCGGGGACGTCGTCGGGGAGCAGAGGGGCGGTGAGGGTCCAACCGTGGCGCAGGGCGCGGAAGGTGGAGGGGAGGTGAGCCATGCGGTGTCCTCGGGGGTTCGAAAACGAGTGCGGACGTGCGGGAGCGGGGCCCGCCGGGTCAGCCCACGGGCGTGCCGCTCGCCGGGGCCGACGGCACGCCGGCCTTCTCCCACCGACGGGTGCGGTGGTCGTAGCAGACGCTGTTGTCGATCGCGTCGCGGTCCACCGTGACCGCGGCCGTGACCCGGTCGGGGCGCTCGGGATCCGGCGCCGCGCTCGCCAGCAACCTCGTGTAGTCGTGGTGTGGGTCGAGGATCACCGCGTCGGAAGGCCCGCGCTCCACGATGCGACCGCGGTAGAGCACCAGGATCTCGTCCGAGAAGTGCCGCGCGGTGGCCAGGTCGTGGGTGATGTACAGGACGGCGAGCCGGTCCTCCCGCTGTAGGCGGCCCAGGAGGTTGAGCACCCCGAGGCGGATCGAGACGTCCAGCATGGACACCGGTTCGTCCGCGACGAGCACCTGCGCCCCCGGCGCCAGCGCGCGTGCGATGGCGACGCGCTGCCGCTGACCGCCGGAGAGTTCGTGCGGACGGCGCGGCGCGATGGTTTCGGCGGGTGTGAGGTTGACCCGTTCGAGCATCTCCAGCACCCGCTGGTGGGTCTCGGCGGCGGTGCGGGTGCGCTGGTGGATGCGGAGCGGGCGGGCGATGTGGTGCTCGATCGAGTGGAACGGGTTGAGGGAGGCGAACGGGTCCTGGAAGACCATCTGCACCTGCCGCCGGTACAGCGACCCGTGCACCGGCGTGCCGTCGTCGAGTCGCACGTCGACCCGGCCGGACGTGGGCTTCTCCATCCGCGTGAGGATCTTGGCGATGGTGGACTTGCCCGACCCCGACTCCCCCACCAGGGCGACGGTGCGCCCGGGGATCAGGTCGAAGCTGACCTGGTCGACGGCACGCAGCCGGGTCCGGCGCAGGCCGGTGCGAATCCGGTAGTCCTTGACCAGGTCGGTCACGTGGACGAGGGTCATGCTCGCTCCTCGGTGGCGCCGTCGGCCGGGACGGCGGTCTCGTCGACTCCGGTGCGGATGAACGCGCCGCGCGCTCCGGACAGGCTCGGGAAAGAGCCGAGGAGCTTGCGCGTGTACGGATGCCGCGCGTGGCGGTACAGCAGGTCGGCCGCGCCGAGCTCGACGATCTCGCCGGCCAGCATGACGGCGATCCGGTCGCTGATCTCCAGCAGCAGCGGCAGGTCGTGCGTGATGAAGACGACGGCGAAGTCCAGTTCGTCGCGCAGCCGCACGATCTCGCTCAGGATCTCGCGTTGCACGACGACGTCGAGCGCCGTCGTCGGCTCGTCCATGATCATGACCTGCGGTTCGAGCAGCATCGCCATCGCGATCATGACTCGCTGGCGCATACCGCCCGACAGCTCGTGCGGGTAGGAGCCCAGCCGCCGGGGGTCCACCCCGACCCGTCGCAGCACCTCCTCGGATCGCTCGCGCACCCGCGCCCGGGACAGGCCGGGACGGTGGGCCAGCAGGGTGTCGCGAAGCTGCGCCCGCACCGTCGTGACGGGGTTGAGGGCGTTCATCGCCCCCTGGAACACCATGGAGAGCTTGTCCCAGCGGAACGTGCGCAGCTCGGCGTCCGTGAGCGCGAGCACGTCGACGTCCTCGCCGCCGCGGTCGTGGAACGTCACCCGGCCGGACGCGATCCGGGCCGGCGGGCGGTGCAGGCGGTTGATCGCGTACGCCAGGGTGGTCTTTCCGCACCCCGACTCGCCGGCCAGGCCGAGGATCTCCCCCCGATGCAGCGTCAGGCTCGCGTCCCGGACAGCCGTGACCGGCGCGTCCGCCTCGTACACGACGGTGAGATCCTCGACCGTCAGCACGGCATCGGCCCTCGACCGGGCGGCGGCGGGCGCGTCGTCGTGCCGGAGCGTCGTGGTCATCGCGGCGACACCTCCGAGACGGTCGAGCGGTCGGCGGGGGTGCCGGTGACACCCGTTCCGCGTCGGGGCAGTTCCCGCTCCAGGCGCGCGGCCTGACGCGCGCGCTTGCGGTACCGGCGGAGGTTCTTGAGCTTGGGGTTGATGATCTCGTCGATCGAGAAGTTCACCAGGGACAGACCCATGCCGAAGAGCGCGATGATCAGGCCCGGCGGCACGAACCACCACCAGGCGCCGAGTGACAGCGCGAACCCGTTCTGCGCGTAGAAGAGCATCGTGCCGAGCGTCGAGGAGTTCGAGGCGCCCAGGCCGATGAAGGCCAGTCCGGCCTCGCCGAGGACCGCGGCGATGATCGCGAACACGAACTGGGACGCGATGACGGGCAGGAGGTTCGGCAGGATCTCCACGACGATGACCCGCCAGGGTTTCTCACCGGCGACCTTCGACGCGGCGACGTAGTCGCGGTTTCGTACCGAGAGCGTCTGCGCGCGCAGCACCCGCGCCGACGCGGCCCAGCTCGTCAGCGCGAGCACGACCACGATGGTCCACAGGCCGCGACTCTCCCGTGGCACGAAGCCGGAGATCACGATGACCAGCGGCAGGCCGGGGATCACCAGGAAGACGTTCGACAGCAGGGAGAACGCCTCGTCGACGAAACCGCCCCGGTAGGCGCCGTAGATGCCGAAGAACGCCGACAGGACGGTGGCGAGAAGGCCGACGAGCACGCCGATCTGCAGCGAGCCGCGGGTGGCGTAGGCGAGCTGCGCGAGCACGTCCTGCCCGGTCTGGGTGGTGCCGAGCGGGAACTGCGCCGACGGTGGGGTGAGCCCCTGGTCCCGGATCTGCCGGGGGTCGCCCACGAAGTGGACGGCGATGAACCCGAAGAGCGCGATCCCGACGACCAGCACCAGACCGATGGCCAGCCAGGGCGTCATGGAGGGCAGGAGACTGCGCCAGCCGGCCGGTGCGGGGCGGCCCGCCGGGCCGGTCGTCCGGGTCACCGTGTCGGCCGCGTCGGCCACGGTCGGCGCGCTGACGGGGGTGAGGTTCGTCATCGTGGTGTCCCCGTCAGTGCCGGGCGCGGGTGCGCGGGTCGATCAGGCCGTAGAGCAGGTCGACGACCAGGTTGGCGCCGAGCACGGCGAGCGTGATGAAGAGGAAGACGCCCTGCATGAGCGCATAGTCGTTGTTCGTCACGGCGCCGAGCAGACGCCCGCCGATCCCGGGATAGGAGAAGACCTGCTCGGTGATGACCGAGCCGGAGACCACGAACCCGAGGGAGATGGCAAACCCGGCCACGGAGGGAAGAACGGCGTTGCGCGCCGCGTAGGAACGCCGGATCTTCCTCGGCGACAGGCCCTTGGCCTCCGCCGTCAGGACGTAGTCCTCCGACAGGGTGGAGACCATCATGTTGCGCATGCCGAGCAGCCACCCGCCGATCGAGGCCAGGACGATGGTCAGGGCGGGCAGGGTCGCGTACCGCACCGCCGAGAGGATGAACGGCCCGTTCCAGCCGGGGGTGAGCACGACGTCGTAGCCGCCCTGCGACGGCAACCAGCCGAGCACCCGGGCCAGCAGGTAGGTGAGGATCAGGGCGAGCCAGAAGTAGGGTATGGCGGCCAGCAGCGTCGTGGCCGGGACCAGCGAGTCGAGCCAGGTGCCGGGGCGCCACCCCACGATCGCGCCGAGAAGCACCCCGAGCAGCGCGGCGATGACGGTGGCGACCCCGACGAGCACCACGGTCCAGGGCAGCGACGCCAGGATCACGTCGGAGACCTTGGCCGGGTAGTAGCTCACCGAGACCCCGAGGTCACCGCGCGCGAGGTTCTTGAGGTAGTTCAGGTACTGGCTCCACAGGGGCCCGGTGTCGTCGCCCCCGAGGAGGAGCGCGTACGCCTTGCGCGTCTCCGGGCTGACCGCGCCGCCCCGCTGCTGGAGTTTGGCGAGCAGGATGTCGACGGGGTTGCCGGGCAGCAGGCGCGGGATGGCGAAGTTGAGGGTCAGGGCGGCCCACAGGGCCACCGCGTAGAAACCCAGCTTGCGAAGGAAGTAACTCACGGCAGCGCTCTTTCCTCGGGGGCGGCGTCTCGGACAGTCAGCTCTGGGGCTTGAGCCGCTTGAAGATCTCCGCGGCGTCGAAGGCCGACCACACGGCGGGGAAGGCGTACAGGTCCTGGTCCGAGGGCCAGCCGCTGAACTTCGCCGTGTTCCACACGCTGGTCGTCCCGCCGGTCAGGACCGGGACGTACGGCATGTCCCGCACCACCGCCTGCTGGATGGTGTCGAAGTACGCCTGCCGGGCCGCCTGGTCGTCGAGCGGGAGCGCGGCCAGGCCGTCGAGCGCCGCGTCGACCTCGGGGTTGGCGTAGCGGGAGTAGTTCTGGCCGGCGGACTTGCCCACCCTGGCTCCGGTGCCGGAGTCGAAGAAGTAGGTGTAGAGGTAGTACGGGTCCGGCGCGGGGCCCTGCCCCAGGGAGTCGATGACCAGCTGGAAGTTGCCGGATCCCTTCTTCTCCGTCCACTCGTTCCAGGAGGACTGGGCGGCGCGCAGCTCGATGCCGGCGGCCTTGGCCTGCGAGGCCATCGTGTCGATCGCGGTGATGTAGTCCGTCCAGCCGGTGACCACCTCGACCGTCAGGGACAGCCGCTGGCCGCCCTTGGCGTAGATGCCGTCGGCGCCCTTGACCCAGCCGGCCTTCTCCAGGGTCTGCGCGGTCTTCTCCGGCTCGGCGGTCATGGGCGCCGTCTTCTCGGCGAGCTTGGCGGAGGCGAACTGGTCCTGGCTGGGGGTGAGCGTGAAGGCCGGGGAGATCTCGCTCGCGGTCTCCTGGAACGCCAGCTTGTTGAGCTGTGTCCGGTTGAGGGCGGAGTAGAGGGCGTGTCGGACGGCCGGGTCGGTCTGCGGTCCCTTGCAGCCCATCTGCGCGCTGGAACAGGTGGCGAGCATCATCTGGCTCTGCCACTGGGTGTACGCGTCGTACTTGGGGAAGTTCTTGTGCGTGTTCTTGAGGTCGGGGATCGGCCCGGTGAGCCAGTCGATGGTGCCGCCAGCGATGCCGTCGGCGCCGGCCTGGTTGCCCGACAGCGCGACGAAACGGATCTTCTTGAGCTTCGGTTCGCCGCCCCAGTACGTGGGGTTCGCCCCGTACGTGAAGGCCTGCGGCTTGAACTCGTCGAGCAGGTACGCGCCGGTGCCGATGGGCTTCTCGACGACGTCCTCGGTGGGGTTGACGGTCTTCCACAGGTGCTCGGGGACGATCGCCACGGTACCGAGCACGTCGGGGCCCTTGACGAAGGCCGGCGCCTTGAACGTGAAGGTGACGTGGGTGGCGTCCACCGCGGTGACCGTGCCGTCGAAACCGGTGCTGTTGATCGCCGGGGTCTTCTTCAACATGTCGAAGGTGAACGCGACGTCCTTCGCGGTGAAGGGCTGGCCGTCGCTCCAGGTCACCCCGTCGCGCAGGGTCACCGACAGGACGGTGCCGTCCTTGTTCCAGGAGCTCTGCGTCCCGAGCAGCGGCACGGGGTCGGAGACCTTGGCCTTGTTGACGAAGAACAGCGTCTCGTAGATCGCGCCGAGGCCACCGATCCGGGACGGCGCGAACGGGTTGAAGTTGATCTGGTAGTCGCCTGATTGACCGGTGTAGGCCACGAGCGTGGCCTCCGACCCGGCGGACGAGGCGCCGCCGGAGCAGCCGGTCAGCAAGAGGCCGAGCGCGGCTGCGCTGGCGAGCGCCGCCATGCGGCGCGGCCTGCCGGTGAGAAGAGACATCTTGGTCCTTTCACGTGCCGGGGACGACGACTCGCCCGCCGTGGCCCAGGAAGGGCATGGCATGTATTCTTGAGCGACTTAATTTACTCAGTCAATAAGTAGGCCCTACTTGTTTCCATCAAGTTCCAGCCCCCGAGACCGACTCCCAGCGGGGCCGCAGCCACCTGCCCATCCCCGACCACCTGGCAGACCACCAACATCCAGCCGGATCACACCACGCCGACCTTCCTCATCAACTTCACGGACCCAGTGGGGTGCCGCTGCCGGACGCTCCAGAGTTAGTTGACTTTGTTTAGATATGAGCTGGAGTGATCACCTGGCGCTCCCGCCAGGACGGGCCTTGGGAGGACTCGCGGAATGCTCCGCAACGACGATGGCCGCGTCACGACGACCGGGCGGATGCTCGACCTCCTGCGTACCCGCGGCACGCTCAGTCGGGTGGAGCTCGCCGAACTCTCCGGCCTCACCCAGGCCACCATCACGCACGTGGTCCGCCGCCTGATCGACGGTGGCCTCGTCCGTGAGGTGGGCCGTGAGCAGCAGGGCCGGGGCCAGCCCCGGCGCCTGCTGGAGCTGGACGCGAATGCCTGGTACGCCGTCGGCGTCCAGGTCGACCGCACCACGACGACCATCGTCGTGATCGATTTCGCCGGCCGGCGGATCGCGACCGCCGGCCTCCGCGGCACCGGGACGAGCGGGCCGGGTCCGGCCGTCGCCGCGCTGGCCGGCTACATCGACGACCTGCTGCGTGACACCGGTGTGCCGCGCGAGCGGGTCATCGGCGTCGGCCTGGTCACGCACGGGCCCCAGGACCGCGAGCGCGGCATGCTTCTCATGGCCCATCCGACGCCCGACTGGCTCCAGTACCCCCTGACGTCGGCGCTGTCGAACCGACTCGGCCTGCCCGTCCTGCTGGAGAACGACGCGACCGCGGCGGCCACCGGCGAGCAGTGGTCCGGCACGGTGCCGACCGACACGTTCGGGCTCATCTACCTGGGTTCCGGCCTGGGCGGCGGCATCGTGGCGGACGGCAGCGCCTACCGCGGTCGCGCCTCGAACGCCGTCGAGATCGGGCACGTGGGGCTCAGGGGCGCGAGCGCCCCCTGCGTCTGCGGCAACCGTGGCTGCGCCGAGGCCGAGGCGGGCCCGCGCACCGTCGTCGCGCAGGTGCTCACGGATCCCGAGCTCGCCGAGCGTCTCGGCATCAAGGCTCTCGAGGAGGACACCCTCGCCGACTTCGAGCGCGTCGCGCGCGCGTGGCAGGCAGGCGACCCGGACGCCACCGCGATCCTCCAGCGGTCCGCCCGCTGGATCGGCCGCGCGGCGGTGACCATGGTGAACCTCTTCGATCTCGACACCGTCGTACTGGCCGGACCCGCCCTCATCAGCGCCGGCCCGCTCTATCGGCAGTTCGTCGAGGCGGAGCTGACCCGCCACGCGCTCAGCCGGACGCTCAGTCGGCCCCGGGTCCTCCTGTCCGCCAACGTGGACACCGCCGCCGCCATCGGTGGCGCCCTCCACGTCCTCCGCAGCGTCCCCGTGCAGCACATGGCCAGGACACCCGGCTGACGCGATCCATCCACCCCGCCCGGTCCCGCTCGACGACGAGAGCCAGGAGAGAGATGTCGTCCTCGCACACCCCCACACCGCACGCCACCTGGACCTTACTGCGCCGCGACGGCGTCGCGCTCGTCCTCGCCCATCCCGCCACCGGCCTGCCCGCCGTCCTCCACTGGGGCGCGGACCTCGGCCCGATCGAGGCCGGCGACCTCGAGGTTCTGGACCGCACCACCAGTCGCCAGACCGCGCCCGGCACGCTGGACGCCGCCTGGCGCCTACCGGTCGTGCCCGAGGAGGCGAACGGCTGGGCCGGCCGCCCGGGACTGCTCGCCACCCGGGACGGCCGTCCCCTCTTTCCCCGCTGGACGGCGAGGGTCGAGCGCGAGGACGCGACACGCGTGCACGTCACCGCGACCGACGCCGACGCCGGCCTGATCCTGCGAACCCGGGTGGAGCTCGGCGCCGGCGGCCTGGTGCTCCTGCACCACGACCTGGTCAACGACGGCGCCGGGATCGTGGAGGTGGCCTGCTTGGACGCGACGCTCCCGGTGCCGAAGACCGCGGACCACCTCACCACCTTCTCCGGTCGCTGGACCCGGGAGAAGTCGCCGCTCACCACCACGATGCCCCGCGGGACGACCACGCGCGAGTCGCGCCGGGGCCGCGGCGGGCACGACGCCCCCTGGGTGACGCTCGCGTCGATCGGGACGCCACGAAACCGCCGCGGCGAGGTCTGGGCGGTCCACCTCGGCTGGAGTGCCGACGTCCGCCACCGGACCGACCGGGTCACCGAGCACGTCACGCTGCTCGGCGCCGGTGAGCTGCTGCGCCACGGTGAGGTACGGCTGGCGCCCGGCGAGTCGTACCGGACCCCCACGGCGTACTTCGCGTGGTCGGCCGCGGGTCTCGACGGGGTGGCGGACCGGTTCCACACCTGGATGCGCGCGCGGCCCCAGCATCCCCGCACCCCTCGACCGCTCGTGCTCAACACCTGGGAGGCGGTCTACTTCCGGCACGAGCCCGCGCGCGTGGAGCAGCTCGCGCGCCGGGCCGCCGCGGTGGGCGTGGAGCGCTTCGTGCTCGACGACGGCTGGTTCCTCGGCCGCCGCGACGACACCGCAGGGCTGGGCGACTGGCAGGTCGACCCGGCGGTGTGGCCGAAGGGCCTCGAACCGCTGGCGGACCTCGTCCACTCACTCGGCATGCAGTTCGGGCTGTGGTTCGAGCCCGAGATGGTCAACCTCGACTCGGAGCTGGCCCGTGCCCACCCGGACTGGCTGCTCGCCAGCCCGGAGTCGGTGCCGTCCCCCGCCGGGCTGTCCTTCCGCACCCAGTACGTGCTCGACCTGGCCCATCCCGACGCGTGGGAGCACGTGCGGGCGCACATGTCCACGCTGATCGGCAAGCTCGGCATCGACTTCGTCAAGTGGGACCACAATCGGGACCTGATCGAACCGGTGCACGACGGCGCGCCCGGCACGCACGCGCAGACGCTCGCCGCGTACCGGCTGATCGAGCGCCTCAAGGCCGACCACCCCCGCCTCGAGATCGAGTCGTGCTCCTCCGGCGGGGCCCGTGCCGACCTCGGCATCCTCGAACGCACCGACCGGGTCTGGGCGTCCGACTCCAACGACCCGGTCGAGCGGCAGGACATCCAGCGCTGGACGGAACTCCTGCTGCCGCCGGAACTCGTCGGCGCTCACGTGGGCCCCTCACCCGCGCACTCGTCGGGCCGGGCCACCGCGCTGTCCTACCGCATGGCCACCGCCCTGCAGGGCTCGGCCGGGTTCGAGTGGGACATCCTGGGATGCGCGGAGGACGAGATCGAGGCGATCACCGCGTTCGCCGGCCTCTACCAGGAACTCCGCGAGCTGCTGCACACCGGCGCCGTGGTGCACCCGGACGTGCTCGATCCGGCGCTGCGGGTACGCGGTGTGGTCGCCCCCGACCGCGGCGAGGCGGTGTTCACCGTGTGCACGGTCAGCTCGTTCGAGGAGGCGTTGGTCGAGCGGCTACGGCTCGACGGCCTGGACCCGGAACGCCGGTACTCGGTGCGTCTCCGGGACGAGATCGGCTCGGCGCGATGGGGATGGGTCACCCCGGCGTGGCTGGGCAAGACCCCGGTCGTCGTCCCGGGTCGGATGCTCACCGAGGTCGGCCTGCAGCTGCCCACCCTCTGGCCGGTCCAGGCGCTCGTGCTGCACCTCACCGCGGTCTGACGACCGCAGCGGCGATGCGGTCCGTGGTGGGCGCTGCCGCATCGCCGTGCCGGTCGACCCTCTCGCTGAAGCCCTGGCGCCCCGGTAGGAGACCCTGATGAACGATCCCACGACGCTCGCGAACAAGATCGCCTGGGAGACGGCGAACCAGAAGCACGTACGCGAGTACGACGATCTGCTGGCCGAGGCGGCGACCGGTGACTCGCTGATCGATGTCGAACGCGACCTGCTGCGGGTTATCCTGGCCCGCGCACCCGAGGTGATCCATCTTCAGAGCGGCCACGGCTTGGACGACCCCGCACTCGTGCACGCCGGAGCCAGATCCGTGATCGGCGTCGACTACAGCGAAGTCGCCGTCGACGCCGCGCAGCGGCGCGCCGACGAACTCGGCGTGGCATGCCGCTACCTCGTCGCCACAGTGCCGCACACACCCTTGCCGGATTCCGGCGCCGACCTGGTCTACACGGGAAAGGGCGCGCTGATCTGGCTGCCCGACCTGGACGCGTGGGCCCACGAGGTGGTCAGGCTGCTACGACCCGCCGGGCACCTGTTCGTCTACGAGGCACATCCGGCGGTACCGCTGTGGACGTGGGACACCGACCGGCCCCGGATTCGCCCCGACCGCAGCTACTTCGCCGCCAGCCACGTCAACGACACCTTCCCCGGCAACGGCGCGGTCGAGTGGCAGTGGAACCTCGGCCAGATCATCACCGCCGTGGTGGCCGCCGGCATGGAGGTACGGCACGTCGGTGAGTACGCCGAGCCGTTCTGGCGGGCGGGCGGTGTCACCGCCGCCGCGTGGGACGGCCGACTGCCGAACTCCTTCTCCCTCCTCGCTCAACGACGCTGACGACATCGACCCACTTGACTTAATCAGGTTGATGAACAAAGCTCTGAGGTGCGCTCCCATCGACGCTCCCGCTAATTTCAGGAGAGCATCCATGACACCTCATCACGCCCTGCTCGCGTCGGCCGCTGCCGACCCGCTGCTCACCGCGGCGCCGTAGGGAACCCCTCCGGAACGGCCTTTCCGCCCGGCTGCTCGGCGGCACGGCCCCGCCCACGCCGACGCCGGCCCCTCGGCCGTCCCGACCCCGGCACCGTCGAAACCCCCGCCCGCCGGCGGAAGGTGCACCGCCACGTCCCGGACGGCCTCCAGTGGCCGGCGGCTTCCAGGGCGAGGTGACCGTCCGCAACGACACCACCGCGGCCACGACGACGTGGACCGCGACGCTCAGCCTCGGCAACGGCCAACAGGTCACGCAGGCCTGGAACGCCACAGTCACCCAGACCGGCACCACCGTCACCGCACGGAACACGAGTTGGAACGGCGGCCTGACCCCGGGCGGCACGACCAGCTTCGGCTTCCTGGCGTCCACCACCGGCGGCAACCCGGCGCCGACCGTCACCTGCACGGTCGGCTGACCGCACCCGGACCACCCTGGCGGTGGTCGACGCCGGAGAGAGCCGCCCAGGTCACCGTCGGCCGGAAGCTCGACCCGGTGAGGAACGATCTCAAGGAGAGACGCTGTGAGAAAAAAGTTGACCTACGCCTTCGTCGCCGTCCTGGCGGTCCTGGCCTCGTACCTCTTCGTTCAGCCGCAGGCAAGCGCGGCGGCATCCACCCGGGTCATGCTCCTCGGTGACTCGATCACCGGCTCGAACGGCTGTTGGCGGTCGTTGCTCTGGCAACACCTCCAGGCATCCGGATACGGCAACGTCGACTTCGTCGGAACGCTGCGGAACCCGTACTGCTCCGGCACCTTCGATGTCGACAACGAGGGCCACGGCGGCTTCCTCGCGACGGGCATCGCCGACGGCAACCTCCTTCCGGGTTGGCTGTCCGCCACCAACCCGAACGTCGTCGTGATGATGCTCGGCACCAACGACGTCTGGAGCAACAAGGGAACTCCGGCGATCCTGAGCGCGTACTCGAAGTTGCTGTCGCAGATGCGGGCCAACAACCCGGACGTCAAGGTGCTTGTCGCACAGATCCTGCCGATGACCCCGGCGGGGTGCGGCAACTGCAACGCCAACGTGCAGAGCCTGAACGCCGGCATTCCCGGGTGGGCCGCGGCCAACAACACCAGCAGATCGCCCGTCCGAGTGGTGGACCAGTACACCGGTTTCAATACGGCGCAGGACACCGTCGACGGTGTGCACCCCAACGACACCACCGGCATTCGCAAGGTCGAGGCGAAGTTCTTCCCGGCGCTGACCGCACTGCTGGGCACCTCCACCCCGACCTCCCCGCCGCCGACCGCGCCGAACGGGTA
>NZ_JBVJHM010000013.1:37708-201867 GCF_055586805.1 Micromonospora sp. NPDC049201
ACACCCGTACTGCGCCAGCGCCGGCAGCGACCCCGACGGCGACGGCTGGGGCTGGGAGAACAACCGGTCCTGCGTGGTCCGGGGCGGACGGGCGGACAGCGGCACGCCGTCTCCCGCGGCCACCGCGCCCAACGGATACCCGTACTGCGCCAGCGCCGGCAGCGACCCCGACGGCGACGGCTGGGGCTGGGAGAACAACCGGTCCTGCGTGGTCCGGGGCGGACGGGCGGACTACTGATGGGCCGCCGCCGCGCCGCGAACCGGCTCCGCTCCCTGATCGCCGTCGTGGCCGCGAGCATCGTGGCCGTCGTCCTCGGTGCGCTGGTGGTGGCACCGCCGGCGGCTGCCGCCTCGCTCCAGGAGATCACCAACTTCGGCAACAATCCGAGCGGGACGCGGATGTTCCTGTACGTCCCGGCGAGCGTCACACCGAATCCGGCGGTCGTGGTGGGGGTGCACTGGTGTCACGGCACCGCTTCGGACTTCTACCGCGGCACCGGCTACGCGTCCCTGGCCGACCGCTACGGCTTCATCGTCATCTACCCGTCGGCGCCCAGCAGCGACGGGTGCTGGGACGTCCACTCCACCGCCTCGCTGAGCCACAACGGCGGCGGTGACTCCCTCGGCATCGCGTCGATGGTGAACTATGTCAAGCAGCGGTACGCCGCGGATCCGGGGCGCGTCTTCGTGACGGGTCATTCGTCCGGCGGCATGATGACCAATGTGTTGCTCGGCGCGTACCCCGACGTGTTCCGTGCCGGATCGGCGTACGCCGGCGTGCCGTTCGGGTGTTTCGCCGGCACCAGTTCGTGGCACACCGCCTGTGCCAACGGACAGGTCATCCGGTCGGCCCAGCAGTGGGGCGACACGGTACGAGCCGCCTACCCCGGCTACTCCGGTGCCCGACCACGGGTGCAACTGTGGCACGGCACCAACGACGACACCCTGCGCTTCCCCAACTTCGGTGAAGAGATCAAGCAGTGGACCAACGTGCTCGGCGTCAGCCAGACGCCGACATCCACGGAGCAGAACCAACCCCGCTCCGGCTGGGTCCGCACTCGCTACGGCAGTGGTGTCGAAGCGATCCAGGAGACCGGCCAACCGCACAACCTGCAGATTCTCGCGGACGAGACCATCCACTTCTTCGGTCTTGACGCCTCGACCACCCCACCGCCCTCGTCACCCTCGACGGCCGGCGCGATCGTCGGTGCGGCCTCCGGCCGCTGCGTGGACGTGGCCAACGCGTCACAGGTGAGCGGCACCGCGGTGGCGCTCTGGGACTGCAACGGCGGGTCCAACCAGCGCTGGGAACGCACCGGCGCGGGACAACTGCGGGTGTACGGCACCAAGTGCCTGGACGCCGAGGGCGGCGGCACGTCCCCCGGGACGAGGGCCACCATCTGGGACTGCACCGGCGGCGCCAACCAACTGTGGAACGTCAACGCCAACGGCACGATCAGCGGCGCCCAGTCCGGCCTGTGCCTGGACGCCGAGTCGGGCGGAACCGCCAACGGCACCCGGATCCTCCTCTGGACGTGTACCGGCGGGTCGAACCAGCGCTGGAGCCTCCGCTGACTGCGCGACGGGGACCTCTCACCGAACTGGAGTGACATCCATGCAACGACGCAACTTTCTGAGGCTGGGCGCAGCCGGCGCGGCGGGCGTGGGGGCGGCGTCCCTGCTCGGCACCTGGCAGGCCCAGGCCGACACCGTCGGCCCGCTGCGGACCGCGCCTACCACGCCCTTCGCGGTGGGTGTGCGCCAGTACAACTGGACGCGCGGCAGCCGCCAGGTGACCACCTTCGTCTACTACCCCGCTACCGGCCCGGCCGGCAGCGGCCCCACCACCAACGCACCGGTCGCGCCGGGCGTCTTCCCCGTCTGCCAGTACACGCACGGCAGTGGCGCCAGCCCTCAGGGCGCCCTGGCGCACATCCGCCCGATGGCGGCGGCCGGGTTCATCGTCCCGGCCCCCGTCTTCACCAGGGTCAGCGTCGGCGACACCTACAACGGCGAACTGCCCCGGGACGTCTCCGAAGCCATCACCCGGACGCTGGCCCTGAACACCGGCAGTGACCCGCTGGCCGGCCACATCGACACGGCAAACGTCGGTGTGTCCGGCTACTCCATGGGCGGCATGACCACCAACGCGCTGCTCACCGCGTTCCCCGACGCGCGGATCACGGCAGCGGTCGCGATGTCCAGCGTCAGGATGGGCAGTCCGAGCAGCGCGGTCCACGCCAACGTGCTGTTCATCCACGGCGACCGGGACCCGTTGACGACATACTCCTCGGCCCGCCAGTCGTATGCGGAGATGCCCGCCCCCAAGGCGTTCCTCACCTTCGCCGGCGGGGACCACAGCAGCTACTTCTCCGACAGCCGCGCCGTCAGAACCTACGTCGACTGGATGCGGTGGAGCCTGTACGGCGACACCACCGCCCGCGACCGCCTCGCCGCCGACGCGACGTCGTCCGGCACCAGGTGGGAGTTCGTCCCGGGCTCGGCCAGTCCGACGATCCCGCCGGTGACGCCGACACGACGACGACCACCCCGGCGCCCACCGGCCAGGTCAGCGCGACGTACCGAATCGTCAACACGTGGTCGGGCGGGTACCAGGCCGAGGTGACGGTGACGGCGGGCAGCGCACCGATCGACGGGTGGACCGTGCGGTGGACCCTGACCGGCGGCGCCACCATCAGCCAGCTCTGGAACGGCACGCTGAGCACCAGCGGTTCGTCGGTGACGGTGCGCAGTGCGGCGTACAACGGGTCGCTGGCCGCCAACGCCTCGACCACGTTCGGGTTCCTCGTCAACGGCGCACCACAGACGCCTTCGCTGAGCGTCACCACACCGTAGCGCCATTGTCGGCGGCAGCAGGACGGGCATGACCGGTTCGGAAGATCATCAAGGTTTCCACGCCGTGTTGATCAACGAATTGAGTCATGCCCATCCTGTCATCATCGCCGATCTCGTCATTCGCCGGCCCGGTGAGGTGCCGTGGCACCGGCTGCCGGCGGTGGTGTCTGCTGCGATGTACGCGGTCGCCACCACGCCGGCGATCTGACGCGTGCCGGCCGCCGCGAAGTGGATGCCGATCGTTGCAGAAGAAGGCAGCCACGCTTCGGCTGGAGGTTCGACGGCCTGCTCGCGTCGGGGGCCGGCGTGTCCGGTTCCCGGGTCCGGTTCGCCGACCTCAACGGCGACCGCAGGGCCGACCACCTCATCGAGGATCCAGGCGGGCAGAGCGACCGCGCCACCCGCACAGTCAGGTCAGCGTCTGCCGCCGGGTTTCCGAACGGGACACCGTCGATTTACCGGAGCCGCCCTCCGCCAGCGCCATACGATACGTCTCAGAGCCGGCCGACCGCGTCCCTGGACCGCTTCCTCGGGGGCGACTCAACCCGGAGGTGGAGACAGCGATGGTGGAGTCACCGGTGCGGGGTGGTCCACCCGGGCGACAAGCCGGGGTGTTGCGGGCCGCGCTGGCCCTGGTGCCGGTGGACCAGGGCATGGTGGCGGCGCCGGCAGTCGCCGATGCTCGTCGCCCTGTACCGCCGGCCGGCCAACCAACCACGCCGTGTGCCACCGGGCCGGCGCCGACGTCCGTCGTCGCGGTGAACCGGTGACCCGGGCCGGCCAGGCGTCGTACCGGTCCGCATTCTTCGTACCGCTGCTTCTGGTTGTGCTACTCGCGGCGTGCCTCGCCGCACCCGCCCGGGCGGCCGACGGACCCGGCGGCAACGGCCTGCCGCGCGCCGGTGACCTGATCGGAACCCCCACCGCCCTGCACAACGTGCCACCGGAGGTAGCGGCGGTGGCCGACGGCGAACTGATCGGGTATCAAATGCCGGGGATCCGCGGCGGGCCGGTTGACGCGACCGCGATGCTGTTCGTGCCGACCGCAGCGCCGCCGTCGGGCGGGTGGCCGCTGATGGTGTGGGGGCACGGCACGGTTGGCTGGGCGCCGGAGTGCGCGCCCAGCGTCCAGTTGGAGCAGCGCGGCGTCTGGGCGGACGGTCCGAACGCTGCCCTGTTCGCCGCCGTCCTCGGGATGGGGATCGCCATCGTGGCGCCCGACTACGAAGGGCTCGGCTACCCGGACCGGGGCGTTGTCGAGGGGCACGGCTACTACGACCTGTCCAGCGAGGGCCAGTCGATGATCTACGCGGCGGTGGCGGCGCAGCGGTACCTCGGCGCCCGCCTGTCCGGGCAGTGGGTGCCGGCCGGGTGGTCGGAGGGCGGCTTCGCGGCACTGGCCGCGGCCTCCTACGCGGAGGAGGCAAGCCAGGTCGACCCGGCCCTGGACTACCGGGGCACGATCACCCTCGCCCCGGTGCCGGACGTGCCAGCCATGAACCAGGTCCTGTGGCGCGACATCCGGGCCGCCGCCGGGTCTGGCCGGGAGCCGACCGCGCACCAGATCGACCAGTTGGTGTTCGCCAACGCGGAGACGATCTACTTCACCCGGACGCAGCGGCTCGCCGGCTACGACATCGACCCCGGGCAGGTGTACGGGCCGAACATGCTGCGGATCTACCAGGACAACTCGCGGGCCTGCCTGACCGACCTGAACCGGCTGGTCCGGCAGGACATCCTGAACTACCTGCGGGACGACCCGGCGCACCGCCTGGACACCTACCCAGGGGTACGTGGCGACGCGCCCAACGCGCTGCCCGAGAACCAGCGGTTCTACGCCGAGAACCAGGGACGGCTGGAAAACTCCAGGCTGCCCGGATCGATCCTGTGGCTGTACGGCACCGACGACATCACCAGTCCGGCCACGGTCACCTACGCCACCGTCAACAAGATGCTGATCAACGGGAACGACGTCAACCTCGGCGTGCTCGAAGGCGCCGGCCACTACGACGTGCCGATCGACGGACTCCCGCTCATCGAAGCCCGGCTCCGGCAACTCTTCACCTGACCGGTGATTTGCCAGTACGCGCGTTCGACCGTCCGTGCACTCAGCCGCGACGCCCTGTGCCTGGCTCACGTACGGGTAGCGAGCAGACCAGGCTGGCGTCTGTCCGGATCGGTAGCTCGTATCCCACCGCAATCGGATCGTGGCCGACTCGGGCGCACAAACCGTGCCCCCGAGTCGGCGCGACAATCGGCAGTCCGCTACCGGGCGGCCGAACTTGACACTCATCTTTGCCACTGTCAGGCGGGTACGAACTGCCACTGCTGGTTGGTCCCGCCGTTGGCGGTCCACTGCACGACTTGCGCTCCGTCGCTGGTCGAGGCGCCGGAGACGTCGGCCAGTAGTCCGCTGCTGCGGCTGACGATGGTGTAGTAGCCGTCGCTGGTGGGCCGCAGGTACCACATCTGGTTGGTGCCGCCGTTTGCCGACCACTGCTGCAGTTGCAGGCCCTGGGTGCTGCTGCTGCCGTTGACGTCGAGCACCTTTCCGGAGGCGGTGTAGCGCAGCGTGTAGGCGTCCTGTGTGGTGCTGATCGTCCAGGTGGGGGTGCCGCTCTGCTGGACGGTCTTGGCGCCGTCGGCGGTGGAGTTGCCGGCGATGGCGAGGGGCTTGCCGCTGTTGCGGTTGACGATGCGGTAGGTGCCGGGAGTGGGTCCGGTTCCGCTGCCTCCGCTGAGGTTGAAGTACTCGACTGCGTCGGTGAAGACGGTGCTGCCGGACTTCGTGGTCGATAGCTGCAGGTACACGCGGCTGCCGGTGGTGGGGGTGGTGAAGGACACCGGCTGGGTGGCCCGGGAGCCGAGCGGGATGGTCAGGGCCGTGCTGCCGGACGCCACGACCGCGCCGGTCGGGCTGTCGAGGCGCGCCGTCCAGGTGAAGCCCACCGAGGTGTCGACGAAGTCGTCGTTGAACACGGTGATGGTGCGGGTCACCGTGGCGTTGCGGGGGTAGCTGGGCACCGCCTGCGGCAGCGGGAAGGTGCCGTTCGAGTCCGAGTTGCCGGAGGCGGACCAGTAGGGGAGGTCGACCGCGGCCACCGGGTTGAACGCCGCCTGCACGCGTTGGATCTGTGGGTTGCTCCAGGGGTCGGGCAGGTTGTCGGCGCCGTAGATGGGGTGACCACCCTCCTCCGGGGTGAAGTCGGTGCTCCGCACGCCGGGCACGACGCTGGCCCAGGCGGACAACAGCGTGTACGGACGCAGGTCGGTGGCGCCCTTGCCGCGCTTGGCCAGGGTTGCCGTGGCGAACCACTCGAAGCCCTGCTTGTTGTTGCATGCCGGCCAGATGTACTCGCCCTCGCCGTCGGGCCGCCCATTCACGGTGATCAGGCCCTCCCCGTACCTGCCGAAGCCGTCGACGTAGTGCGGGATCACCGCGAAGTTGGCGTATGTCATCCCGGGATACAGGCTGACATTCCCGCCGACGCCCACCTCAACGATGATCGGCCGGGTGCCGTCGGCGCCGTTCATCGCCGCGTACAGGTCCTTCTCGAACTGTTCGGAATCCTGGCCGCTCTGGTTCGGCTCGTTGTTCTGACTCCACCGGACGATCGCGGGGTGGTTGCGGTCGCGCAGGACCAGCGCACGGGCGTGGTTGATCATGTTGTCGCGCCCGACGGAGTTCTGCCACTCCTGCGAGGATTGGGAGCCGCGAATCGCGACCTCGTCGATGATCATCAGGCCCATCTCGTCGGCGACATCCAACATGTACGGGCTCCCGGGCTCCTGGTGGATGCGCACCACGTTGTAGTTCAGCCGCTGGTAGTTGTCCACCGCCTGCGGCCAGCCGCCGTTGCCGGACGACGGGGGCAGGAAGCCAGGCAGGGTGTGGTATGCGTCGCCCTTGCCGCCGTTGTTGATCCGGTCATAGTCGGCACCCTGGAGGTTGTCGCCGCGGAAGTTCACGCGCACGCCGTTGAGGTAGTAGTAGTCACCGTTCTGGGTGGCCTCCCGGAACCCGAACCGGTACTCGGCGTCACTCGTCCGGCCGTCGTCGGTGACGGCATGCACCGTCAGCCCGTGCAGCTGCGCCCGGTACCCCGACCGGTACGGCACGTTGGGCCACCAGTACGAGGTGCTGTCGAGGTTCCACGCGACCGGCCCGACGGTCACGGTCACGCTCGGCCGACGTGCGCCGACGGGTCCTGGACGCCGCCGAGGAGCTCGGCTACCGGCGCAACCAGGTGGCCCGGGCGCTGGCCTCCGGGCGGACCCGGTCGATCGGCGTGGTGACGCTCGGCAGCGCCTTGTACGGACCGACGTCGTGGCTCATGGGCATCGAGCGGGCGGTCCGGGAGGTGGGCTACACGCTGCGGGTGGTCACCACGATCGAGGGCGACCCGGGCGGCATCGCGAGCGCCTTGGCGTCGCTGCTGGACCAGGGCGTGGACGGCGTGGTCATCTCCGAGCCGATCGACGAGGGCGTCGGCCTCATCAGCGTGGACGTGCCGGTCCTGGTCCTCGGCGCGCCGCCCACCTTCACCGCGCCGCAGCTGGTGACCGCCAGGGTCGGCGCGGGCCGGCTCGCGCGGGCCGCGACCGAGCACCTGCTGGAGTTGGGGCACGCGACCGTCCATCACCTGGCCGGCCCGCAGCGGTGGTATTCGGCACGGGACCGTATCGCCGGCTGGCGCGAGGCGCTGCGCGCCCACGGCGCGGACGAGCCGCCGGTCCTCGAGGGCGACTGGTCGGCCGCGTCCGGCTACGCGGCGGGCCGGGAACTGGCCGGCGACGGCACCGTGACCGCGGTGTTCGCCGCGAACGACGACATGGCGATCGGTCTCATCCGCGCGCAGCTCGAGGCCGGGCGTCGGGTGCCCGAGGACATCAGCGTCGTCGGGTTCGACGACATCCCGGTCGCCGCCTACGTCACTCCCCCGCTCACCACCGTGCGGCAGCCGTTCGACAAGGTCACGCGGCAGGGCCTCACGCTGCTGGTACACGTCATCGAGAAGCCGGACGTCGAGCTTCCACCGGCGGCCGACCAACCGGTCGAACTCGTCGTCCGCGCCTCGACGGCGCCACCACCGCCCGGCCGATCCCGGGACGTGGCCGCCGAGCGATCCCCCATGCCCACGGCGGCCAGCACGGTCAGCCCGCCGGCCGCGAAGTCCCCTCCACCCAGCCCCTGATCAGCGTCCGCCCGCAGGAGCCCGGCGCCAGGCCCGCCCAAGCCGCTGCCACCAGGCCGTACGCGGCACTGGTGTGCGTCAGGTCCGGTTGGACGCCAACGCGCCGTAGCTGCCGGCCGCGACGGCGAACTCCCGGGTGGGGTAGTTCTGCAGCGGCCCCATCACCACCGCGCACGCGAGCACGGTCGGATAGCCGAGCACGCACCGGGTCATGCGCCACTCGGGTCGGGCCGGTTAGGGCGAACCCACCAGGCGGTCCGCGGTCGCCGGCCCACCGCCGAGAGGACGGGAAGCGTGGCCGGCCGGCCCGGCCGCGACATGACGTCTTCTCGCTGTCAGGTTGGCAGACGGCCCGCTCGCCGTCTTCGGCCCGCACGGACTATCCCACGTCGGTCGCCCTGTCCGCCGCCGCGAGGAAGTCGTCCACCAGGTCGGCCGTGTCCTCGATGTCGGTGGAGACGCGCACCAGTCCGTCGCCGATGTCGGTGGCGGCCAACTGCTCGGCCTCCACCGATCCCGCCCACATCGACCGGGGGTGCACCACCAGTGTGCTGACGCTGCCCAGGCTGGCCGCCCGCCTGGCCAGCCGCAGCCCGCTCACCAGCGCGGCGGCACCCGGCCATGCTGGATCACGTCAGCGCGATCTCGCCGGCCGCCACTCGTCGTTCCAGTCCGACAACTTCCCCGACCGGTACGTCAGGCACAGCAGCTACCTGGTACGGATCGACATGATCGGCACTGGCACGGACCGGGCCGACGCCACGTTCCGCCGGACCTCCTGCCCCGGCAACCGGTGTTCGAATCCGAATGTTCCTGAACGTGTGGGTTCGAATGCTGGTGTCCCGTTGGCGGTTCCGTTACCGATGTAACAGAGACGACATCAGTCCGATGTCCGAACCAGAGAGGTCGGTTCTAGTGATGGGACATTCCACGGCACGGATCACGTCGTCTGATGGTCTCCGATCAGGACCGTCGCGGCGCACCCGGCCGTTTCGCCGGCTGTTGATCGCCCTGGTGGCCGCGGTGACCGCGTCGGTCGGCGGCGTCGTCGTCACGTCGTCGCCGGCCACCGCCGCCACCAGCCAGTTCCGCGGCATGAACTGGGCGGTGCTGGGCGACAACTTCAGCACCGGCCCGCTCGTCGTGCAGGGCCTGAGCATGTCCGACAGCAACGCGACCGTGCGGGCCAAGGCCAACGCCCTCTACGACGACATGGCGGCCACCATGGGCGTCAACACCGTCCGGCTGCCGATCAACACGCACACCGTGGGCACGGCGTGGTGGGAGGCGTACCGGGGCGCGATCGACGCCGCCACCGCGCGGGGCTTCAAGGTCATCCTGGCCTACTGGGAGGACGGCGCCGCCTCCGGCGGCCGGATCACGAACCTCGCCGCCTGGAACACGATGTGGTCCACGGTGACCAACACCTACGGCGCGAACCCCAACGTCTACTTCGAGCCGATGAACGAGCCGCACGGCTACAGCTCGGCGGAGTGGCGCGACGTCGCGGCCAACTGGCTCAGCTACCACTACTCGGCGGTACCCGGCCGGGTGCTCGTCGGCGGCACCGGCTTCAGCCAGGACCTGCGCGACGTCTGCAACGACCCCCGCTTCGCCGCGACGCTGCTCTCCTTCCACCACTACGCGTTCTTCTACGGCGCGATGACCTACGACGCCTTCCGCAGCCACATCCAGACCCGCCTCGGCACCTGCGCCTCCCGCGCGGTCGCCACCGAGTTCGGCGCACCGATGAACGACGGCCGCGACTACGCCGACGCGAACAGCACCGACAACTTCGTCCGCCACATCCGCGCCATGGCCCAGGTCATGCGCGACAACCGGATGGGCGGCACCTACTGGCCGGCCCTCGGCGGCAAGCCCGGCACCATCGGCTACGACTGGTACTCGATGTTCTCGCTCAGCGGCAGCGGCACGAACCTCAACCTGACCGTCCGCAACCCCTCCGGCGCCGACCGGATCCGCTACGGGTGGGGCGACACCATCGGCGGCACCACGCCTCCGCCAGCGACGTTCTACCGCATCGATGTCCGGCACAGCGGCAAGGCCATGGACGTCCAGGCACCGAACACCGACAACGGCGCGCGCGTCGGCCAGTACACGTACGGCGGCAACGCGTGGCAGCAGTGGCAGTTCGTCGACGCCGGCAGCGGCTGGTGGCGCATCATCAGCCGGCACAGCGGAAAGTGCCTCGACGTGGTGAGCGCTTCCACCGCCGACGGCGCCGAACTCGTCCAGTACACCTGTGGCACCGGCACCAACCAGCAGTTCCAGATGGTCACCAACGGCAGCTACTTCCAGCTCCGGGCGCGGCACAGCGGCAAGTGCGTGGATGTGCCGTCGGCATCGACCGCGGAAGGCGTGATCCTCAAGCAGTATCCGTGCAACACCGGCGCCAACCAGCAGTGGTCGCGCACGGCCGTCTGACGATCGTCCCGCACACCTCCGGACCGGGCACGAGCTCGGTATCCGGGGGTGTGCGGGTGCCGCCCGACGCCGACCGGGTCGGGGCCCCGACCGAGATGCGGCCCCGGCGCGGAGCCGCACCTCAGTCGCGCGGCGGGGCGGTCGACTCGCGCACCCGCAGGAACGGGCTGATGACGACCCGGTGTGCGGGGCGCTCGGGGTCGGTGAGCCGGTCGGCGACCAGGCGAACGGCGGCGCGGCCGATGGAGCGTCGGGGCGGCCGGACCGCGGTCAGCGGTGGACTGAACAGCTCGGCGACCTCGTCGTCGTACGCCACGATGGAGAGATCGCCGGGCACCGCCAGGTGTCGCTCCTCGCAGTGCTGGACCAGCGCGATCGCCTCCGGGTCAGCGTGCACCAGCAGCGCGGTGGTGCCGGTCACCTGACACCTGTGGAGGACGGCGTCGAGCGCGGCGTCGCGCTCCGCCGCGCGGGCGTCCGGCACCGCGGCCGCGACGGTGGCGTCCGGGTCCAGGCCGCACTCCGCGGTGGCGTCGAGCCAGCCGCGTCGCACGTGCCGGCTGGTGGGGCTGTTGGCGGCGACCACGAGGCCGACCTTGCGGTGGCCGAGGGAGGTGAGGTGTCGGACCGCCAGGGCCGCGCCGAGCGCGTGGTCGGTGACCACCGACTCCATCACGGCGTGGTGGCTGCCCACCGTGGCGGTGCGTTCCAGCAGGACGACGGGGAAGCCGAGCTGGTCGAGCCACTTGATCGTGCGTTCGGAGGTGGGCGCGTCCATCCGCGGCGCGATGATCAGGCCGTCGACGGCCATCCTTTCCACGAACCGGGCGAGCTGGGGCTTGTCGTCCTCGGTGTCGTAGGAGGAGCCGCGCAGCACCACGCGCATGTCGAGCTCCCGGGCGGCTTCCTCGGCGCCGCGGGCCACGTCCGGCCAGTAGTAGTCCAGCGAGGGCACCAGCATGCCGAGGGTGCGCCCGTCCAGCGGGTCGAGCCCCGCGCCGGGTGCCTCGTCGGCGGTCGGGGGGTCCTCCGGCGTGATCAGTGCGACCCCACCGTGGACCCGGTTGACCAGACCTTCGGCCGCGAGCTGGGCGATGTCGCGGCGGATGGTGACAGGCGCGGCACCGAGCGCGTGGGACAGGTCGGAGACACGCATCGCCCCGTCGCGTTGCAGCGCCTCCAGCAGTTGCTGGCGGCGGGCGACCTGCAGCGGTCCACGGGTCTCCGCCGGGCCGGCGGCGGGACTGTCCTTAGTCATGGTGCACCTCCGAGGAACGCTTCGTGCGGCGCGAGTTCCTCCACGATGAGGACGAGTTCGCCGGCTGGTCCGAACGCGGTGACGTCGATCGCGAGCCGGTTCAGCCGCGGCCCCCACACGTCGAAGAGCATAGGGTCCTCGACCGGGCGCACCGTCGCGGTACACGGGGCGGACGCCGGCCGCCAGCTGAGCCCGACCCGGCCGGCGCCTTCGAGCGCGGTGACCTCGGCGCGGTCGCCGCCGAGCCGCACCTGGCCGGCGACCAGCAGGTGGACGTGGGTTGGCGGCGGCTCGGTGGCCGGATCGAGTTTCCAGGCGTCGACGACCACGACGCGGCCACGGCGCCGATCCAGCCGGGCGGTGCGCCACCAGTGCCGCAGGTCCGGGCGCGGGTACGCGGCGACGATGTCCATCGTGGCCCTGGCCGTGGTGTCGTCGGTGGCATGGGTGACGTCGCGGGCGGCGAAGGTCCGGCCGGGCGACTGGCCGGTGGCGCGTACCTGCGGGACGTTGTGCCAGGTGCTCCGCATGGTCCAGATGCCGTACCGGTCCGGGCCGAACGTCTGCGCCGTGTAGGTGGGGCGGCCGGCGTCGATGAGCACCGGCACCGCGTTGAGGGCGACCACGACGCTGCCGACGTCGTTGTGGTTGTGGTGCTCGCCGTTGTGGCCGCCCTTGACCGCGAGGGTCAGACCCTGCGCGCTGCCGGCGGTGCAGCGGGCGAGCATGACCTGGGTGGACGGCAGCCACACGTCACGCGGTAGCGGCGACACGCCGGGTGCGGCGCGGACCCAGCCGGGGTCGGTCAGCGCCCGCAGCAGCCGCCCCAGTCCCTGTTCGACGCCGCCGACCGGTGCGTCGGGGCGGCGGTGGGCGGCGGCGTGGGCCTGTGCGTCCCGGTCGCCGACGCGGCGGGCGGCGCGGTGCAGGGCATGCCAGGGCTGGTTGGTGGTTGGCCGGGCGGCGCCGTCGCCGTGGTTGAGGTACCAGGGGCCGCCCAGGTGTACACGGTGCGGGAAGGCGACGGTGTGGCGCAGTGCGTCACCGGGCACGCCGTCCAGCGCGCCGCCCGTGGCGTGGGCCAGGATGTCGATCGCCTCCAGTGCCCGGCAGGCGCCGTTCCACCAGTACTCGTAGCCCTCGTCGACAGCGCCGTCGGCGGGCAGCGCCGCCACGTACCGGTCGAGTCCTTCGAGGACCAGGTCGACCAGCGTGGCCCGCCGGGCCTGGTCGTCGACCAGGCGCAGCGCGGCCACGAGAACGTTGCCGTGGATCCACGGGTTCCAGTTGTGCACGTCGCCGTCGAGGCCGAGCCAGTGCCAGTCGCGGCGGGTGGTGAACGGGGTCAACACGCGCCGGTCGACCTCGTGGCGGACCCGGGCCCGCAGACCGGGCGCGTACGCGTCGAGCGGCTCGCCGAGCAGGTGGTCGATCCAGGCCAGTTGGGCGGCGACCTCGCCGGCGCCGAGGTCGAGGTACGGGTCGGTCACGGTGGGCAGCACCGCACCGTGCACGGCGTGGGTGTCGTCGTGGGCGGGCCAGCACCAGGTGCTCTGCTCGCACAGCAGGGTCACCCCGTCGACGACCTCGTCGAGCCAGCCATCGTCCAGGGTGACGGCGGCGACGACGGCGGCCCGGGTGAGCCGCTGCTGCCGGGCGAAGACTCGCCGCTCGTACGTGTCACGGTCGCCGTCCCGGTGGTATCGGGCGTACTGGCTGGCCAGCGGGGTCGGCCACGGGCTGGTCCGGTCGCGTTCGGCGGACGCCCGTAGGTCGGCGAGCGTTGGCCCGTGCACGTGCGGCTCGGCCCAGGTGTCACGCCGCAGCGCCGGGGGCACCGGCAGGGCCAGCTCCGGCGGCAGGAGCAGCTTTTCGAGCCGGGCGATGTCGACCTCCGGCCAGGCCGAGGCGAGCGGGCCGGCGAAGCGGTCAGCGGTGGCCATGACTCCTCGGGGTGAAGCGGATGTGAGCGATTGTGATCGTATCAGAGCGATCCGCGGCGAGCGGTAGCCGCCATCAGGTGGCGGCGAGACGCGAGCCTGCGCCCTTCTGATCGGATGTGCTCGTCATAGTTCGATACAGGCATTGACATGTTCTGTTGTGAGCGTTTTACTTCGGAAACCTGGCTGTCGCCTCCGCGTCACATCTGCGGGCGACGCGCCGCTCCGACGCACTTCTTGGAGGCGGATCGATGCAACGGGACCGCGGCTGATGGGTGGCGGGATCGGCGAGCCGTCGTCCGCGCCGGTCCGCGGTGCCGGCACCGCCGGAAGCTGGAACCGGGGTGACTGGTTGGCGCTGGCTGACCGGATGCTCGCCGCCGTCCGGCCGTACGCGTCGCCGGGCCACTCTCTGGTCGTCGTTCCTGGCCGAGAGGGTGGCTACGGACGGGCCGTCGACGGACTGGAGGGGTTCGCCCGGACGTTCCTGCTGGCGGGTTTCCGGATCGCCGGCGCGCGCGGAGTGGGTGTCGAAGCGCTTGCCGACTGGTACGCGGCGGGACTCGCCGCCGGTACCGACCCGGGAGGTGCGGACCGCTGGGTGCGGCTGGACGAACACCCCCAGGCGAAGGTCGAGGCCGCCTCGATCGCGCTCGTCCTCGATCTGACCCGGCCGTGGTTCTGGGACCGGCTCTCACCCGAGGTGCGCGATCGGGTGGTGGACTACCTGGCCCCGGCGGTCGGCGACGCCACCTACCCGCGGATCAACTGGGTCTGGTTCCGCCTGGTCGTGCAGACGTTCCTGCGCTCGGTGGGCGGTCCCCACTCGCTGGACGAGATGGCGGAGGATCTGGCCACCCATGACGGATTCGCCCGCGCCGACGGTTGGATGTCCGACGGGCCCGAGCGAGCCTACGACCATTACGTGGGCTGGGCGCTGCACGCCTATCCGACGTTGTGGGCGCGGATGGCCGGCGCGGCGGATTTGGCCGCGGAGCGCCGTGAGCGGGACCTGGCCGGCCTCGACCGCTACCTGCGTGACGCGGTCGCGCTCGTGGGCGCGGACGGGTCGCCACTGGTGCAGGGGCGGAGCCTGATCTACCGGTTCGCGGCCGCGGCCCCGTTCTGGGTCGGCGCGATCGCGCGGGTGCCGTCGGTCAGCCTCGGCCAACTGCGCCGCGCGGCCACCAGCGTCGTACGGCACTTCGTCGACCACGACGCCTTCGATGACCGCGGTCTGCTCACGATGGGCTGGTACGGGCCGTGGCCCCGGCTGGCCCAGGCGTACTCAGGACCCGGCTCGCCGTACTGGGCCAGCAAGGGGCTGCTCGGCATCGCCCTACCCGAAGACCATCCGGTCTGGACGGCCCCGGAGGAGCCGTTGCCGGTCGAGCAGCCGGACACCGTCCGGGCCGTACGCGCGCCCGGCTGGCTGGTCTCGGCCACCCGCGCCGACGGCGTGGTCCGGGTGATCAACCACGGCACCGACCACGCCGTCGAGGACGCCACCGTCGGTGATTCGCCGCTCTACGCCCGGCTCGGCTATTCCACCGCGACCAGTCCGGTGCTCGACGAGAGCGGCTGGGCCAACCCGCTGGACCAGTCCGTCACCCTCGTCGACGAGACAGGCCGGGCCACCCACCGCACCGGGATGCGCCTGCTGATGGTGCATGTCGACGGCGACGGCGTGGGTGTGGCCGGGTCGCACACGCTCGCCCACTGGGTCGATCCCAGCCCGGATCACCGTGATCACGGCGGTGGCCGCGCGGGCACGTTCCGGCCGGCCGGGCACCTCACCGTGTACTCGCTGGTCCTCGGGCCCTGGGAGCTGCGCCTGGTCCGGGTCGACGACCTCGCCGATGGCATCGACCCCGCCGGGCTGCGGCTGCGGATCGGCGGTTGGGCCGTCGCCGGTGACGCGACGGCTGCCTTCGACGGCGGCGTGGTCAGCGTGACCAGCAAGGGTCTGACGAGCCGGCTGGAGGGCGTGCACGGCGGCGGCACGGCCGGTGCCACGTCCGTCCCCGACGGCGGACCGTTGGCCGGCGGGCTGGTGGTTCCCTGGGTAGCTCACCCGGTTCAGCCCGGTGTCTGGGTCGTCGTCCTCGCCGGCTTGTCCGGAGACCCCGCGGTCACGGTCAGACAGGGCTGCCGGGTCGCGCTGGGCGAGGACGCCGGCAGTCTCCGGGTCGCGGTCGTCTGGCCAGGCGGGGAGAGCACCATCACCCGACTGGATCTTGAGCGGGCCACCACCACAGTCCAGGGACCAGTTAGCAGTCCGGGCCCGAATGAGGCCCCTGACCCAAGGAGTAAGGGATGAAGCGCACGATATTGGCTGCCGTCAGTGCCGCTACGGCGCTGACCCTCGTCCTCGCCGGCTGCGGCGGCGAGGACGAGCCGGCCGACCCCAACGCCCCGGTGACGATCACCCTGGCGGGTTGGAGCCTGGACTCCACGCCGGAGTTCAAGACGCTCGCCGACGGCTTCAAGGCGACCCACCCGAACGTGACGGTGGAGCTCAAGGAGTACGCCCCGGGCAACGACTACGACACCCAGATGATCACGGACCTGGCCGCCGGTACCGCCCCGGACGTCTACGTCATGAAGAACCTCAAGAACTTCTACACGTACCAGAGTGGTGGTCAGCTACTCGACGTCTCCGACGCCGCCTCCGGTCTCGGCTCGGTCCCGGCGCTCGCGTCATACCAGGTGGACGGCAAGGCGTACGCGGTGCCGTACCGGCAGGACTCGTGGGTGTTGTTCTACAACAAGGACCTGTTCGCCAAGGCGAAGGTGACGCCCCCGGACGGCAGTTGGACCTGGGACGACTACACCGACGCGGCGAAGCGACTGCACACCGGGCTGAAGGGGGCCGGCTCGAACGCGACGGGCGCCTACCAGCACACCTTCCAGTCGACGGTGCAGGGATTCGCGCTCGCCCAGACCCCAAACGCGGACCTGCTCTCCGGGGACTTCGGCTTCCTGAAGCCGTACTACGAGAGGTCACTAGACCTGCAGGCGGCCGGCGCGCAGCCGACCTTCGGCACCGCGAAGACCAACAAGCTCACCTACCAGGCGCAGTTCGGCAAGCAGCAGTCGGCGATGCTGCTGATGGGCACCTGATACGTGGCCACGCTGCTCAACCAGCAGAAGAGCGGTGACGCCGACAAGTTCCAGTGGGGCCTCGCCCCGGCGCCGCAGTTCGACAAGTCCACCACCGGCACCTCCGCCACGCCTGTCACCTTCGGTGACCCGACCGGCCTGGGGATCAACCCGAAGATCAGCAAGTCCAAGACCGCCGCGGCCAAGGACTTCCTCAAGTACGCGGCCGGCCCGGAGGCCGGCAAGGCGCTGGCCGGGATCGGCATCACCCCGGCCCAGGTCACCGACGCGGCCACCGCGACGCTGTTCGGGCTGGACGGCGTACCGCAGGACGGCCTGTCGAAGTTCGCCTACACCAAGCACACCATCAAGCCGGAGAACCCGGTGTCGAAGCACACGGCCGGCCTCCAGAACCTCCTCAACGAGACGCATTCGGCGATCCTCTCCGACGGCAAGAGCGTCGACGCGGAGCTGCGCCAAGCGCAGGCCCGCGCCAAGAACGAGGTCCTCAACCAGTGAGCTGATGGCGGGACCCGGCGCGCCCGCGTCGCACGCCGGTCCCGCCACCATGCCGAACGCTCCCGGAGACTCCCTATGGCAACATTGCCGCACACGAGAGCCAGGAACCGGCGGCTGTTGTCGCGCAACACGGTGGCCGGCTGGTCGTTCATCCTGCCCAACTTCGTCGGCTTCGCCGTGCTCACCCTGCTACCCGTCGTCGTGTTGTTCTACGTGGCCTTCACCAACTGGAACGTCTTCGGGGTGGCCGAGTGGACCGGCGCCGCCAACTTCCGGCGGATGTGGGGCGACGCGAGCTTCTGGACCGCACTGGGCAACACCCTCTACTACACCGTCTTCCACATCCCGCTGACCCTCGCGGCGTCACTCGGGCTGGCGCTGCTGCTCAACCGCAAACTGCGCGGCGTGCGGTTCTTCCGCACCGTCGCCTTCTTCCCCTACATCACCTCGATCGTGGCGATCGCGATCGTGTGGAACCAGCTGTTCAGCCCGGAGTACGGCCCGATCAACGCTCTCCTCGGTGCCGTCGGGGTGGACAATTCGCCGGGCTGGACCACGTCGTCGACCTGGTCGATGCCGGCGGTCATCATCGTCGGCACGTGGCGGTACATGGGCTACTACATGCTGCTCTTCCTGGCCGGCCTGCAGACCATCCCGGCCCAGCTCTACGAGGCGGCCGAGACCGACGGCGCCACATCGTGGCAGCGGTTCGTGCACGTGACCCTCCCTGGGCTGCGACACACCACCTTCTTCGTCACCGTGCTGCTCACCATCGAGAGTTTCAAGGTCTTCGATCTCATCCTCGTGATGACCGGCGGCGGACCTGGCCAGTCGACACTGGTGCTCTCGCAGTACATCTACCAGAAGGGCTTCGAGGAGAACCAGTTCGGCTACGCCTCGGCGGTCTCCATCGTCCTGTTCGCCATCTGCTTCAGCATCACGGTCGTCCAGTTCATGGTCAACAAGCGGAGGAACAGCTGATGACGGTCACCGACCTCTCCGCACCGGCTCCGGTCATCACCGTGCCCGGCGGCACCCGGCCGGCCGGCCGCCGGGTGTCGTCCCGGGCCTGGCGGCTGGCCGGGTACGCCGCCCTCGTGCTCGCGGCGGCGGCGCTGCTGCTGCCCTTCTACTGGATGGTGATGTCGTCGTTGAAGGCCAACAACGACGTCTTCACCATTCCGATCAAATGGGTACCCGACCAGGTGGTGTGGCGCAACTACGTCGACATCTGGCAGCGCTCGGACATGACGACGTGGCTGAAGAACACCCTCCTGCTGTCAGTCGTCGTCACCCTCCTACAGGTGGTGACCGGCAGCTTCGCCGCCTACGGCTTCGCCCGGGTCCGCTTTCCCGGCCGCAATGCGCTCTTCCTGGCATACATCGGGACCATCGCGGTGCCGTGGCAGTCGTACATGATCCCGCAGTTCATCCTGATGTCGAAGCTGCAACTGTCGAACACCCTCTGGTCGATCGTCGCGCTGCAGGCGTTCGGCGCGTTCGGCGTGTTCCTGATGAAGCAGTTCTACGAGACCATCCCGGAGGAGTTGAGCGAGTCGGCGCGGGTCGACGGGCTCAGCGAGTTCGGCATCTACCGGCGGATCATGCTGCCCCTGTCCCGCCCCGCCCTGGCCAGCCTGGCCCTGCTGACGTTCGTCACCACCTGGAACGACTACCTGGGCCCACTGATCTATCTGCGCAGCCCCGACCTGCGCACCATCCAGCTGGGACTGAACACCTTCATCTCCCAGTACAACGCCGAGTACGCGCTCATCATGACCGGCTCGGTGCTTTCCGTGCTGCCGGTCGCGGTCATCTTCCTGGTCGGGCAGCGGTACTTCATCGAGGGCATCGCCACCACCGGACTGAAGGGCTGACCAATGATCCCGCGCCCGCGTCACGACACCATCGCCGCCGTCTTCGACAGCTTCTACACCGCGCTGGTCAGCAACATGTTGCTGGTGCTCGGCGGCCTGCCGCTGGTGGCCCTCGCGCTCACCACCGACGCCGCCCGGGCCTGGCCGCTGTACGCGCTGGCCGCCCCGTTGTGCGCCCCGGGCCTGTGCGGCGTCTTCGCGGTCATGTCCGGCTACTCGGCCGGCGGAGCCGGCGGGGTGCTCCGCACGTTCGGCCGAGCCTGGCGGGCCACCGCCCGGCGGGCCATCCTCTGGGCCGCCGCCGCCACCGCCGTCCTGGTCGTCCTCGGCGTCGACGCGTACGCGCTGTGGGGTCACCGGGCCGGTGCGCTCACGCTGCCGATCCTGGCCGTACTTGCCGTGCTGACCGCCGCCACCGCGCTGCTCGGACTGGTGACCATCGCCGAGCGGCCCACCGCGCGGCTGCGCGACGTGGCCCGTGCCTGCGCCTACCTGGCGGTGCGCCGGTGGTACCTCACCGCCGCGTCACTGCTGGTCCTGGCGCTGCTGGCGCAGCTCTTCGCGGCCCGTCCCGCGATCGCGCTCGGCGTCGCAGCCGCGCCACTGCTGTACGTCGTGTGGTCCAACAGCCGGTACAGCCTGCGTGCCGCGCTCGACCCACCGGCGGCGGCCCGGAGCGCCTGATCACCTCCGCCCTCCCGGCGATTCAGCCGGGACGCCGACGACACACCTGCCCGGCACCGGTCCGGACACACGAGGGAGAACTACATCCATGACGGGTACCGACGTCCGTCCCAGCCCAGACGCCGAAGCGATGGCGGCCGCGGCGACCGCCGCGATACGTACCGTCGAGGCGAACATCGACACCTTCGGCACGCGGTACCCGGCGGACACCACCGTTGCCAACCGCTACCCGCTACGACCACCGACCGCCGGGCAGCCCGAGGGCGCCAACGTCGGCTGGACAACCAGCTTCTGGCCCGGGATGCTGTGGCTCGCCCACGACCTGACCGGCGACCAACGCCACCTGCGAGCAGCCCTGACCCATGTCGACAGCTTCGCCGACCGGGTGCACGGCGGCATCGACCTGGACACCCACGACCTCGGGTTCCTCTACACCCTCGCCTGCGTCACGCCGGCCCGGCGCACCGGTGACCGGCGGGCCCGGGCGGCTGCCCTGGCCGCCGCCGACCACCTGATGACCCGCTTCCTCGAACCGGCCGGCATCATCCAGGCCTGGGGCGACCTGGGCGACCCCCGCCAACGCGGTCGCACCATCATCGACAGCCTGATGAACACTCCGCTGCTCTACTGGGCCAGCCAGACCACCGGCGACGGCCGTTACGCGGCCGCCGCCCGCCGGCACACCGCCCAACTGCGCGAGCACATCCTGCGTACGGACGGCACCACCTTCCACACCTTCTACTGGGATCCGGAGACCGGTGCACCGCTGCGCGGCGAGACCGAACAGGGCCACGCGGACCACACCTGTTGGGCCCGCGGGCAGGCCTGGGGCATCTACGGCTTCACCCTCAACCACCGGTACACCGGTGATCGCACGCTGCTGGCCGCCGCGTCGACCTGCGCGGACCATTTCCTCGCCCGGCTGCCCGCCGACCACGTCGCCTACTGGGACCTGGAGTTCGGCGACGGCAGCGGCCAGGAACGCGACAGCTCCGCCGCCGCCATCGCCGCCTGCGGCCTGGCCGAACTGGCCGGCAGCGTCAGCGACCCGACGCAGGCGGAGCGCTACCGGTCGGGGGCCGGCCGGATCCTGCGCTCCCTGGTGGACAACTACGCCAGCGACGGCCACCCGACCTCGAACGCACTCCTCCTGCACGGCGTCTACGACAAGCCCAAGGGCGTCGGCGTCGACGAGGGCAACCTCTGGGGTGACTACTTCTACCTGGAAGCCCTCACCCGCGCCACCACCCCCGGCTGGACCAGTCCCTGGTGACCGGCCCCACCGCACGGATCCCGAAGAGGTGACCATGAACCACCGCTACCACTGCACCATTCCGGCCGCCGACGGCCACAACACGCTGCCCGTCAACCCCTGCCGCCTGCTGGACTTCGGCCTGCTGAAGCTGTCGGCCGGCCAGTCCTGGACCGGCGGGTCCGGCGACCGGGAGATCCTCGCGGTCGTCCTCGGCGGCACCGCGAACTTCACCGTCGCCGACCACCACTTCCCGCAGGTCGGCCAGCGTGCCGACGTCTTCTCCGGCAAGCCGCACTCGGTGTACGTGCCGGCCGGCGCCACCGTCGTCGTGGAGGCGGTCACCGACGTGGAGATCGCCCTGCCCAGTGCCCCCAGCGACCTGGCCACCGATCCGTACGTCATCGCACCGGAACAGGTCGCGAGCGGGCGCTGGGGAGCGGCCAACTTCGGTCGGACCTACCACCAGATCCTCACCGAGATCAGCCAACCGGACCTGCCCGCCCGCCGGCTCATCGTCGGCGAGACCTACACACCCTCCGGAAACTGGAGCACCTACCCGCCGCACCGGCACCGGATCGACGACCTGCCCGCCGAGGCGGCGCACGAGGAGATGTACTACTACCGGGTCAACCCGCCGAACGGGTTCGGCATCAGCCGGGTCTACACCGACGACGGGTACGAGGAGAACGTCACCATCCGCGAGCACGTGATGCAGATGATGCCGGAGGGCTACCACACCCTCGTCAGCGCACCCGGCTACACCACGTACTTCCTGTGGTTCCTGGCCGGCACCCAGCGCACCCAGGGCGCACGCGAGGACGCCGACCTGGCCTGGGTCGGCCAGACCGTTCCGACCCTGCGCAGCCTGGGCCTGTGACGATGGTCCTGGACGCCTTCCACCTCGACGGGCGGGTCGCCCTCGTCACCGGCGCCAATCGCGGCATCGGTCAGGCCGTCGCGACCGCGCTGGCCCAGGCCGGCGCCGACATCGCCCTGCTGGGCCGCACCGACCCCGCCGAAACGATCGCCCTGGTGGAGAAGCTCGGTCGGCGGACCCTTGTCGTGCCCGGTGACCTGGCCACCGCCGGACCAGCGGAGTTGGCCGCGGCGGTCGAGGCGGCCGCGGCGGGACTCGGCCGCCTGGACATTCTGGTGAACAACGCCGGCATCATCCGCCGTGCCGCCGCCGTCAGCCACCCACCGGAGGACTGGGCGGCGGTGCTGCGCGTCGACCTCGACGCGGTGTTCCACCTGTGTCAGGCGGCTGGCCGGATCATGCTCGACCAGGGATACG
Source organism: Micromonospora sp. NPDC049201 (assembly GCF_055586805.1). Classification (NCBI taxonomy): domain Bacteria; kingdom Bacillati; phylum Actinomycetota; class Actinomycetes; order Micromonosporales; family Micromonosporaceae; genus Micromonospora; species Micromonospora sp. NPDC049201. The sequence continues at coordinate 60,134 of NZ_JBVJHM010000013.1, forward strand.
GAAAGATCATCAACATCGCGTCGATGCTGTCGTACCAGGGCGGTATCCGGGTGCCGTCCTACACTGCCGCGAAACACGCGGTCGTCGGGCTCACCCGGGCGCTGGCCAACGAATGGGCCCCGGACGGCGTGAACGTCAACGCGATCGCACCCGGCTACATCGGGACCGACAACACCGCGGCCCTGCGGGCCGACCCCGACCGGGAACGCGCCATCCGCGACCGCATCCCGGCCGGCCGCTGGGGCACTCCCGAGGATCTCATGGGCGCGGCGGTCTTCCTCGCCTCCGACGCCGCCCGGTACGTACACGGAGCCGTCCTTCCGGTGGACGGAGGCTGGCTCGCCCGATAGGAGTGTGCGCAGCGTGGAAACAGATCGGCTGTTCAGCGCCCAGCGGCAGGAGCGCCTGCTCGCCGAAGTGCGCGGGCAGGGCGCGGTACGGGTGCGCGACCTCGCCCGCGAGTTCGGCGTCAGCGAGCTCACCATCCGGCGTGACATTGTCGCGCTCGCCGAACGGGGCCTGGTGTCGAAGGTCCACGGCGGCGCCACGCTGCCGGCCCACAGCAACGCCCTCAGCCAGCCCCGCCAGGCTCCGCTCCGCTTCACCATCGGCATGGTCGTGCCGTCGCTGGACTTCTACTGGCCACCCGTCGTGGCCGGCGCACGCGCCGCCGCGGCCGCGCTCGGCGTCAGCATCCAACTGCGCGGTTCGAGCTACGACCCCGACGAGGACCGCCGCCAGATGGGACGTCTCGTGGAGGCGCAGCAGGTCCAAGGTCTGTTGCTGGCGCCGAGCCTGGACGGCGACGACGCCGACGAGATCCTCGAATGGATCGGCCACCTGCCGGTCCCGACCATTCTCGTCGAGCGCCAGCCACGCCGGTGGACGCCGACCACCCGGCACATCGAGTGGGTACGCAGCGACCACTCACTCGGCCTCGAAATCGCCGTCTACCATCTTCGGCAGCAGGGGCACCGACGCATCGGGCTCGTCGTGGCGCAGGGCAGCCCCACATCGGTCCACCTGCGGCACGCGTGGCGGACAGCCGCCGCCGACCCGAGCACGGCCGGCGCCCTGGCCATGCAGGAGGCCGTCACGACGCCCGGCCAGCGAGACGTCATTGTCCGCATCCTGCGGGAATGCCGACTCTCCAGGATCACGGCGTTGATCGTGCACAGCGATCCCCACGCCATCGCGGTTGCCCAGTTCTGCGCCGAGATGGGCATCGCCATCCCCGGCGACCTGGCGATCGTCTCCTACGACGACGAGATCGCCCACCTGGCCGATCCCGCGATCACGGCCGTGCGGCCGCCGAAGAGCCACGTCGGCCGCCTTGCCGTCGAACTCATGGTCTCCCGCCTCCTGGACGGTGAACGCCGGCCACCGCACCGGGTACTGCTCGCCCCCGACCTCGTCGTCCGCGGATCCTCGCTGTCTCTCACGCAACGGCACTAGCGAGCGGGAAGTGGATCACCGACGACGTTCACCCATGTACGCTCGCGAATGAGTTCGTCCGGATCGTGGCGTCCTGGTTCGCGGTCGATTACCAAGGTGTCACCCGGTGTGATCGGTCACCGGTCGGCAGCGGATGGCACCGGACTTCAGTGTGTCGCTCCAACACCCGCGGCGGTCGCCGTCCGCCCCCGGGAGGACGAACACCGCCGACTACCTCAACGTGGCCACACTGGTCGGCGACTTCTGGAACGACGCCAGCCGCGAGCCCTGTTCAAGCGCGGCAGCACCTACTTCCTGCTCACCTCGGGGCTGACCGGCTGGGATCCCGAACCAGGCCAGGTACGCCACGACACTCAGCATCACCGGTCCGTTGACCGCCATGACCAGCGTCGCCGGCCACCGTCAACGACTCCCAGTAGGCGGCACCGCCGACGGCGCCGACATCACGCAGCACATCTGCGGAAACGGGGGCCAACCAGCAATGGTTCTGAGCACCGTCGCCGGATCCTGACGTATCGACGCCGTACGGCACGCACGGCGGACATCGGGAACGACCGGGCAGCGGGCGGCTACATCTGGCCCGCTTCCTGCGCAGCTGCTGCCCAGGTCAACCCGCGTTCGGTGATGGTTCTCACCGGTGGCACCAGGAGGTCGTCGGGGCCATGGCCAAGCGTCGACACGAACACCCGACCACGGCCGAAGCGTCGAAGCCACACCACCGGCATCACCACGCCCGCAGCCTCCGGGACGCCATGGTCCCCGGTGAAGGTCGTGGTGGCCAGCACCTTGACGGCGGGGTCGACGTGGCAGTAGTACTGCTCGGTGTGGACCTTGAAGTCGGTGACACCGTCCACGATTGCGTGCTCCCCCACGATGGTGACGTCGTAATCGACGAAGTCTCCGGGGTGGCAGAGAAAATGGCCCCCAACCATGTACTGGTACCACCGCGCCTCGCCGGCGGTGGCGACGACACCCCCGTGCCAGCCGGCGAAGCCCACGCCATCTCGGACCCTGGCGAGCAGACCCTGCTCCTGCTGGGGGGTCAGCCGGCCACCGGTCCAGCACTGCACGATGAGGTCGACAGGAGCGAGGGCGGCCGGATCGGCGTACACGTCCAGGGTCTCCGCGACATCGACGGTGAAACCGCGCGTACGCAGATGCCCGATGAACAGGTCCGTGCAAGCCACCGGCTGGTGTCCTTCCCAACCGCCCCGCACCACGAGTGCTCTCAATGTCCACCCCCTCTGCTCGAGTCGACCGCGTCGCATCGACGGCCGACTCGGCGCCCGGCCCGGGCCAACCCTAACTGGACGATTGTTTCGCGTTCGCGTCAGTAGCGACCGATTCACGTCTCAGCCTCGGTAGTGCAAGATGCCGGATTCGACCCGGAATAGACACATTCTGGCCGGCTCCATCCTGATCAGAATCCGAGCATTTCACCCCGCGACCGTGCTGGTTCACTTTCACCCGACATCGACGCACATGACGTCCGTCGAGTGGGCCCCCGGGCGCCGTACCCCTTGCTGCATGACGCGCGGCGAGCCTATCCCTCCGACCTGTCCGACGCCCGCTGGGCCCTGATCGCACCCCGTCTGACAGCCTGGCGACAGGCCCGCACCGACGCCGGCGTCAGCGGACGCACCCCCACCCACGACCTGCGCGAGATCTTCAACGCCATCCACGGCGGGTGCGATGGCGCGGCCGTGGTGGTCGCGGACGAGGTCGGTGAGCTGGTAGTTCAGGTCGGTGAAGATGCCTTCCCTGCGCCAGGCGGCGAAGTAGCCGTAGACCGTCGGGTGGGGCGGGAAGTCGTGGGGCAGGTGGCGCCAGGCGATGCCGGTGCGGTTGACGTAGAGTCCATCATGGACATCCGGAGCGTGAAGACCTCCACCAACGTCCCACTGTCCACACAGGGTATCGACGCCGGAAAGAAGATCGTCGGCCGCAATCGCCCGCGGAGGTGGCGCTGACGACGCCTCCGAGATGCCCGACTACGGTGATGAACGCCAGCGGACTACTTGTCCGACCTGACCGCAAAGATTTTTCGTAGGAATATCGGCGTGTCAGACAGCCCGCATGACGATCTGGACGATCCCCTGAATCGATGGCTCAACAGCCAACCGCAAGCCAGCGCACCTCCGTCCGCACGGCGGCGCAGTGGCCTGCGGTTTGTGTTCTACGGCCGGATGTCGACAGTCGAGCACCAGGACCGGGTGACGTCCCGGCACTGGCAACGGGACTGCGCCAGCGAGCTCATCGCCGCTCACGGGCTGATCGTTGCCGAGTACTTCGATGTCGGCTGCTCTCGCCGCCGCAGTTGGCGGCAGCGTCCGCAGGCCGCCGCGCTGCTGACCGCGCTCGACGACCCGGATCGCGGGTTCGACGCGATCGTGGTCGGCGAGTACGAACGGGCGTTCTCCGCCAACCAACTGCAGCACCTGGCACCCGTACTCGAACAGCACGGCGTGCAACTGTGGCTGCCCGAGACGCACGGGCCGGTCGATCACCACAACCCGACCCATCAGGCGCTGATCATGATGCTGGGCGCCCAGTCGAAACGTGAGGTGCAGCGCGCCCGGTTCCGGGTTGTCACGGCGATGCGGGCCCAAGCGCGGGAGCAGGGACGGTACCTCGGAGGCCGGCCGCCCTACGGCTACCGACTCGTGGACGCCGCCCCTCATCCGAACGCCGCGCACGCGCGCTGGGGTCGCCGGCTTCAACGCCTCGAACCGGATCCGGCCACGGCCGCACACGTGCGGTGGATGTTCGCCCAACGCCTGGATGGCCAAAGTCTCGCCAGCATGGCGCGCGCCCTCAACGACGCCGGCACACCGTGCCCGTCAGGCGTCGACCCCAACCGCAATCCCCACCGCAGTCGCGACCGGTGGACCCTACGAACAGTCGCGGCGATACTCGCCAACCCTCGCTACACCGGCCGGCAGGTCTGGAACCGGCAACCCGCGCACACCGACACCGATGCCAGCCGCCCAGAGCGAGAACCCACCCGAGGGAACCCGACCGCCGGCTGGGTGGTCTCCAAGCAACGGGCCCACACCGCGCTGGTCAGTGAGCAGGACTTCGTCGCCGTCCAGGCCATCCGCTCCCACCGCAGCGCCCACGACGGCACCACCCGCCGCTACCTGTTCACCGGCCTACTGCGCTGCGGACCCTGCGGACGGCGATTGGAATCCCATTGGGTCAATCAACGCCCCGGCTACCGATGCCGCCACGGCCACACCAGCACCCAACAGCCCTCTCATCACCGGCGCAAGATCCTCTACCTCAGAGAAGACCACATCATCGCCCGACTCGCCGACCATCCCCGCCTCCCCAGCGGGATCCAAGCTCCACACGACCTGGTCACACTCCTACACAGGAGGAAGATCACCATCGTCTGCGACCAGGAGCATTGCACACCAACAACAGAATGATCCGCGCAGGTCAACCCGCGCGGATCATGATCGATATGTGGTAATGATGTGTCCGAGGGGGGACTTGAACCCCCACGCCCTATACGGGCACTAGCACCTCAAGCTAGCGCGTCTGCCATTCCGCCACCCGGACCTGCCCGTCCAGCCTACCTGGTCGGCCGCGGTGACGTTCACACCGGTTCGGCCGGCCCCGAGGGCCGCACGGGGCATTACTGTACACGGGTCGAAACGATCATGCACATCACCTTCGGTGGCGCACGTCTTCGCAGGTCAACGCCGCCCACGGTCAGGCGGGTAGCGCGGAACCGGCGATTCCGGGCAGCATTGCCCACGTGTCCCACCCCTCCCCGCTGACCGCCGCGCAGCACCAGGCCCTCGCGCTCCGCGCCGCGGGAGACCTGACCGGTGCCCGTCGCCTGCTCGACGACGCGATCGCCGCGGCCCGACCGGCGTACGGCGAGGACCACCAGGACGTGCTGGCCACCGGCCACCTGCTGGCCCGACTGCACCGGGAGGCCGACGACCCGGCCGCTGCCCGGCGCGTCCTCGAAGAGGCGTACGCCGCCGGTGAGCGCCGTCGCGGCGACGCCGACCCGCTGATGCTCGCGCTCAGCTTCGACCTCGCGGGGGTCGCGGAGGAGCTGGGCAACCGACACGAGGCCCGCCGCAACTACGGCCGCGTCGCCACCGCCGGGCCCGCCGTGCTCGGTCCGGACCACCCCGCGGTACGCGCGGCGCGCCACTACCTCGGCGGCTCCGCCGCCGCTCCCGCCGGTTCCGGGCCGCTCCCCGGCGGCTCCGCCGCCGCTGCCGGCGGGCACCCCGATCCGGCGCTGGCCGGGCCCACCGTGTCGCTGCCGGCGGTCGCGCCGGCGCAGCCGTCCCGGGCCGCCCCGCCGCCCTCGACCGTCCCCGCACCGCCTGGGGTCACCCCGGTGACCGGCGGCGAATGGGCACCGCAACCGGCCCCTCAGTTCCGGGCACCGCAACCAGCCCCGGAATTCCGGGCACCGCAACCGGCCCCGGAGTTCCGGGCACCCGGGGCCACGTCCGGCGCCGGAGCGCACCTTGTTCCACCCCCGCCCCCGTCGCCCCGGTCCGCCCCGGGGCCGGCCCCGCTGCCGCCGCCGGTGGCCCCGTCCCCGCTCCCGCGCACCGGGGCTGGCCGGCCGGCAAACCCCTGGGCGCCCCCGCCACCCCGACCGGGCCTCTCGGCCACGCCGGCTCCGCCGGAAACGGGCCCGGAGACCGCCCCCTCTCCGTCCGACGCCGATGGCCCGCCGGCCCCACCGAGCCACGGAGCGCCGCCGATCCCGACGCCCCGCGGGGCGCCACCGATCCCCGCGGCGCACGGGGCTCCACCGATCCCGACGACCCACGGCGCACCGCCGGTCCCGACGCCCCGTGGGGCGCCACCGATCCCGCCGCCCCACGGGACACCGCCGATCCCATCGGGCCACGGGACTCCACCGATCCCCGCGGGCCACAGGACTCCACCGATCCCCGCGGGCCACGGGGTGCCGCCGATCCCGGCGAGCCACCGGGTGACGCCGGTACCGCCCGCTCCCGGCGTGACGCCGGTACCGCCCCGGGCACCGGACGCTCCGCTTCCGTCTCCCGATCCGGCGGCGTCGACCACCGGCGCCGCCGCACCACCACCGCCGCCGGTCATCCCCCCGCCTCGCCGGCCGTCGCCCCGCTCCCCCTGGGCGAGCACCGGCGCACTTCCGGATGCCGCCGTCCCGCCGCCGGCGCCCGCCACGGAGGCTGATGCGACACCGCCGTCTCCGTCCACCCTGGCACGCGTCGCCGGGGAGGAACGCGAGGCCGGCACACCCGTACCGCCGACGCCACGGGTCCCGGAGCCCGGGCCCGGGTCGCCAGCCCTCGACACCACGTCGGCGGGGACACCCGCTACGCCGTCGTCGACCTCCGCGCCGTCGCCCCGGCCCGACGAGCCGGCCGGGGCGACGGCGGACGGACCCGGATCCGGGCCGGTGACGCCCGGCCCGGGCTGGGACAAGCCGACCGTTCAGGTGCGGCAGATCGGCCCGTTGCTGCGCGAGGAGGCGGAGCGGCAGGCCGCCGCCGCCATGCCCTCGGCCGACGCCGTCCCGACGAGTGGGCAGCCGGCCGCCCCGCGTTCCGCCGGCGGGGCGTCGGCGGGCACCCGCTTCCCGACGAGCCCGCAACCGACGAGCGGGGCCCCGGGCGGACACCTGCCGGACGGACCGCCGTCGGACGGACCGCCACCGGTTGCGGGCTCGCCGAGCGCACATCGGCCGGAGACAGCCCCGGTGAGCGGCCCACCCGCGAGCGCACCAGCGCGCCCACCGGCGCCCCGTGCACTCCCGGAGAGCGGTCCGTCCGCGCCGGCACGCCCGACCGCCGGACCGGTGGCGCCGGGGTACCCGCCGGTCCCGCCGGGAAGTGCGGCGTTCGTGCACACCGGCGGCGGGTCACCGACCCGACCCGTGAGCGGACCGCCCGGCCACCCGGTGAGCGGGCCGCCGGAATATCCGGTCAGCGGCCCGCCCGTGAGCGGCCCGCCCGTGAGCGGCCTACCCGTCAGCGGCACGCCCGTCAGCGGCCTACCCGTCAGCACCGCACCCGTGAGCGGCACGCCGGCGCCGCCGTGGGGGATGACCGCGCCGCCCTGGAGCAGCGTGGCACCGTCCCAGCCGGTTGCCGGGCCCGACCCCGAACCGGCACCGGCACCGGCACCGGCACCGGCACCGGCACCGGACACCGTCGACGCCCCCGAGGCGGGACCGAACGTCGCCGAGGAGCGGCGCGGTGCCGTCGCGGAGCACCGGAGTACGGAGCACCGGAGTACGGACCGGCACGACCGGGACATCGACGGCGGCGCGCCGGACCGGGGGTGGCCGCTGCCGGTCCACGACGGGCTGCCGGACTTCCCGGAGGCGGAGCGGCCGGACCCGGCGGCGTACCCGGAGCAGGGTTCCTGGCCGGCGGTGCCGTCGGCGTTCCACCAGCCGGCCGCGTACCCGGTGGCGGTGGAGCCCGAGTCGCGCGGCCGGAACCGGGCGGTGCCGGCCCTGGTGGTCGGCGGCGCGGTGCTCGCACTGGTGGCGGTGGTCGCCGGGGGCGCGGTGTGGCTGAACCGGGACGCGGCGCCGCCCGCTCCCGCGCCCGGCGCGGTGAAACCGAAGGTGACCGGCCCGCCCCCGGGTGACCTGCGGCTGCGGGACGACACCACCACGATCACGGTGACCTGGACCGACCCGACGAACGGCGGGGTGCCGTTCGTGGTGGCCGGCGGCCGGGCCGGCCAGAAGCTCGGCGTGATGGCCACCGTGGACGCCGGGCAGACCCGGTACACCGTGAACGGGTTGAGCGCGCGGCTGGACTACTGCTTCACGGTGCTGGCGGTCTACTCGACCGACTCGTACGCCACGTCGGGTCAGGTGTGCACGGACCGGGAGGGCGGCGGCGCCACGCCGAACTGACCGGCCACCGAGGACACGCTCGGTGTCCACAGGAGGACGGTGCGGGTTTCACCTGCCCCGGCCGGCCCCTATGATGGCTCCGGCTCTGGGGAGGGTCGGCCGGGCACGGCGCCCTCCTCCACCGACGGGAAGGCAGCCGGCTGTGACCACCATCGAGGACGTCACGAGCACCGCCGGGCCGGAGACGGCCCGCCCCCGGAAGCGGATGCGCGGCGGGCTGGTGACCATCGGCACCGTGGCCGCGTTGCTGGCGGCGATGGGGTTGACGGTGCTCGGGCTGGGCGCGGCCGACAACGCGGTGGCCAACTTCGACTCGTCGTCCTGGCTGTGGAGCACCACGCGCAGCGAGTTGGCCCGGGTGAACGGCATCACCGCCCGGGTGGACACCCGGATGGAGGTGCCCGGCGGACGGCGGCACCAGACGCAGGTCTCCCAGACCGACCGGTTGCTGATCCTGCGGGACCTGAACACCGGCCAGGTCAGCTCGCTGGATCTGGCCACGTTGCAGATCACCGCCACCACGCCGACCGCGCCGGGGCTCGGGGTGAGCGTCGCGTTGCACGACGACGAGGCGTTCGTGGTGGACGCGGTGCAGGGCATCGTCCGGCAGCTCGACCCGCGGGCGTTGACGCCGGTGGGCGAGCCGGTCCGCTACCCGCCGGGCATCACCGGCGGGACGTTCGACGGCGCGGGCAAGCTGTGGATCGCGGTGCCGAGCGAGGGCACCGTCTCGGCGGTCACCGCCGCCGACCTGCCGGCCACGCCGGGTGACGCGCCGGCCGGCGGGCTCAGCCCGAAGCGGGTCGAGACGTACGAGGTGGCGGAGCCGGCGCACGAGCTTGTGGTGTCCACGCTGGACGAGGGGGTGGCGGTGCTGGACCGCACCTCCGCGTCGCTGGTGACGGTCAACGGCGGCCGGACGCGGCGGGCCGGCCTGACCATGACCGCGCCGGGCAGCCTGCCGACGCGGACCAGCGGGCCGCAGGTGCCGGTCACGGTCCCCGGTGACCGGTCGGTGCACGTGGTGCGCGACGGGGCCGAGGTGAAGCGGTTCACGGTGCCCGGCGAGGGTGCCCGGCTCAGCCCGGCGGTCGCCTGGGCGGGTCGGTTCTACGTCGCCGACGAGGGCACCGGCACGGTCTACTCGTTCGACGCCGGCGGGCAGCTGGTGGAGACGATCAAGGGCGCCGGCCGGCCGGGCCCGGTGGAGCTGGAGGTCCGCGAGAACCACCTGTTCATCAACCCGCCGGACTCGTCGACCGCGCAGGTGGTCGACGACCACAACCGGGTGCGCGAGGTGGACAAGTACGCCAACGACGTGCTCGGCGGCGACCCGCCGCCGGTGCCCCCGCCGCCGCCCCCGCCGAAGAAGCCGAAGGTGAGCCGGCCGGGCGCGCCGAAGGCGGTCACCGCCGCCGCCGGCGACGCGTCGGCGCGGGTGAGCTGGCAGGCCGCCGCGTCCAACGGCGCCGAGATCACCAGGTACGTGGTGGAGGGCGCCGGCCAGACCCACCAGGTGGGCGCGAACCAGCGCGCGCTGGAGATCACCGGCCTGACCAACGGCGAGACGTACACGTTCTCGGTGCACGCGGTGAACGCCAAGGGCGACGGTCCGGCGCGCCGCAGCAACCCGGTCGTGCCGACCGCCGAGGTGCCGGACCCGCCGACCGCGGTGACCGCCGAGGCGCGCCCGGACGGCACGGTCCGGGTGAGCTGGCCCGAGGCCAACGGCCAGGGCAACAAGGTCGCCCGGTACGCGGTGACCGCGACCTCGGCCGGCGCGAGCGCCCCCGCCGGCGAGTCGCCGAAGCCGGAGCTGGTGCTGCCGGCCGGCCAGTTGGAGTACGGCACCCAGTACGCGTTCACGGTGACCGCGGTCAGCGACAAGGGCGCCGGGTCGAAGGCGTCGCCGGTGAGCAACACGGTGGTGCCGTTCACCGCGCCGAAGGCGCCGACCGAGCTGCGCGCGTCCACGGTGGCCGACCAGCCCGGCACGGTCGCGGTGCAGTGGTCGCCGGCGGTGGAGAACGGCCGCCCGGTGACGAAGTACGTGGTGGAGGCCGGCGGGAAGACGGTCGAGGTGACCGACGTGCGGGCCACCGTGGGCGGGCTCGGCAACGGCCAGAACGTCACCGTGAAGGTCAAGGCCGTCAACGAGGCCGGCCCCGGCGCGGAGGCCAGCACCACGGCGCGCACCGTGGCCGCGCCCCGGATCACGGTGACCGGCTCGTCGGCGGACGCCACGTCGGTGACGGTGACGTTCACCGTGGACGCCGGCGGCGGAAAGGCCACCTGCACGGCCGCGACCGGCGGCAAGACGGCCACCGGGAGCTGTGCCAGCCTGCGGGTGACCGGGTTGACGCCGGGCACGGCGTACTCGGTGGCGCTGACCGCGAGCAACGCGGCCGGCAAGGGCACGGCCACCCGCGCCCAGACCACCGACCCGCTCTACGGCGTCGCCACCTGCAAGAACGGTCCGGACGGCGACCAGCGGACGTACTGCGACAAGGACGTCTCGGGCCGCAACGGCAACGAGATCTTCGAGGTCACCCGGCAGGACGACGACCGCCAGGCGGGCTGGGTGCCGGACGGCCACCGGCTGCGCGCGTACTGCAAGGCGAAGGGCGAGAACGTGGACGCCTGGATCTACAACAAGAACAAGCAGAGCACCTGGTGGATCCAGGTCGACTACAAGGGCAAGACCTACATCCCGTGGGCCTGGCTCAACCTGGAGGGCGGCGACGACCTCAACCTGCTGCCCGCCTGCTGACCACGATCTCTTCCTCGAAAGGCGCCCCGTGAACACGCACGAACCGCTCAGCCAGCCGGAGGTGCAGGGCTTCGCCGCCCTGGCCGCCCGGCTGGCCGACAACGTCAACGCGGTCGTGCTGGGCAAGCCGCAGGTGGTCCGGCTGGCGCTGACCGCGCTGTTCGCGCAGGGGCACGTGCTGCTGGAGGACGTGCCCGGGGTCGGCAAGACCACGCTCGCCCGGGCGGTCGCGGCCACCGTGCAGGGCGAGTGGCGACGGATCCAGTTCACCCCGGACCTGCTCCCCTCGGACGTGTCCGGGGTGACCATCTTCAACCAGGCCAGCCGCGGCTTCGAGTTCCACCCGGGGCCGGTGTTCGCGAACATCGTGATCGCCGACGAGATCAACCGGGCGTCGCCGAAGACCCAGTCGGCGCTGCTGGAGGTGATGGAGGAACGCACCGTCACGGTGGACGGCGTACGCCACCCGGTGCCGCAGCCGTTCCTGGTGGTGGCCACGCAGAACCCGGTCGAGATGGACGGCACCTACCGACTGCCGGAGGCGCAGCTCGACCGGTTCCTGGTGAAGCTCTCCGTCGGCTATCCCGACGAGGCGGTCGAGGTGGAGGTGCTGCGCGGCGCCACGGTCCGCTCCCCCGACTCGCTGAGCGCGGTCACCGACACCGCCACGGTCGGCGAGATGGTGCAGATGGCCCGGCGGGTGCACATCGCCGAGCCGCTGTACGCGTACGCGGTGCGGCTGGCCGCGGCGACCCGCACCCATCCGCAGGTGCGGGTCGGGGTGAGTCCGCGCGGGGTGATCGCGTTGACGCGGGCGGCGTGCGCGTACGCGCTGATCGACGGTCGGGGCTGGATCATGCCGGAGGACCTGAAGGCGCTTGTCGAGCCGGTCTTCGCGCACCGCCTGCTGCTCACCCCGGACGCGCAGGTGCGGGGCGTCACGTCGGCCGAGGTGCTGCGCCAGGCGGTCGCCTCGGTGCCGGTGCCGCTGCCGTCGGGCCAGCCCGCCCCGGTGCACGGCTGAGCGTGGGGATCACCGCCCGGGGGATCGGGTTGCTCGTCGCCGCCCTGGTGCTGCTCGGCGTCGGCTTCCGGTACGCGTACCCGGAGTTGACCGTGCTCGGCGCGGCGGCCGGCGTCGCGGTCGGCTACGCCGGGGTGACCGCGGCCTGGCGGCCCCGGTTGACGGTGGCGCGGCGGGCCGACCCGGACCGGGTGGCCCGGGGCGAGCCGGCGGCGATGGAGCTGACCGTGCGCAACACCGGCCGGCTGCGGGCGGCGAACCTGGTCGCCGAGGACCGCTGCGCCGGCGCGCTGGTGCCGGTGCCGCTGCTGCGGTTGCGCCCGGGGCGGGACACGGTGGTGCGCTACCCGGTGCCGACGCACCGCCGGGGGGTGGTGCCGGTCGGTCCGCTGCGGGTGGTCCGCCGGGACCCGCTCGGACTGGTGGCGCTGGCCCGTGGCTACGGCGGCACGGTCCCGGTGTGGGTGCACCCGCGTATCCACCCGATGTCGGCAGTGCCCACCGGTGCCGGACGCAGTCTGGACGGGCGCACCGACAGCGTGCCGCACGGGTCGATCACGTTCGACTCGCTGCGTGAGTACGTGGTCGGTGACGAGCTGCGCCGGGTGCACTGGCGGACCAGCGCCCGGGTGGGTGAGCTGATGGTGCGCGAGAACGTGGACACCAGCCTGCCGCGCCTCGTGGTGGTGCTGGACAACCGGGTGGCCGCGCACCCGGGGCGGGTGGCCGGGGTGGCGGAGTCGTTCGAGTCGGCGTGCGAGGCGGCGGCGTCGGTGGTGGCCGCGGCGGTGCGGGAGTCCCTCCCGGTGCACCTGCTGCTGGTCGCACCGGCCGACGCCGAGCCCGCCGGGGTGGCCGGGCCGCTGGACCGCCTCGCCGCGACCGAACTGGCCGGCGGCGGGCCGGAGGTGCTGTCGGCGGCGACGGGCCGGCTGCGCCAGGACCGGCTCGGCGACACGCTGGTCTTCCTCACCGGGCCGGGCGCCGCCGACGAGCTGGGGCACGTGGGCGCGCTGCGCGGCGCGTACCCGTCGGTGGTGGTGGGGATGTTCGGCGCGGCGGCGCCGACGGCGGCCGACGCGGCGGGCCTGGTGGTGCTGGACGCGGCCGACGGCGCGGCGTTCGCCGCCGAGTGGGACGGGATCCGCCGGTGGTGACCGGGGCGCCGGCACGGGAGTGGGCGGTCCGGGCGCTGCGGGCGGCGCCGGTGCCGGTGGCGCTGGTGGTGCTGGTCGCGCTCGCCGGCGTGGTGCTCGGCCGGGTGTACGCGGATCCGCTGCTGACCCGACTGATGGTCGGCGCGGCGGTCGGTTCGGTGCTGGTCAGCGTGGCCGCCCGACGGTTGGCGTCGTGGCTGGTGGCGCCGTTGTCGGTGGCCGCGCTGGCCGGCTGGACGCTGCTGTCGCTGCGGCTGGCGGCGAGCCACGCGGCGCTGCCCGGCGGGCTGGGCGAGGTGGCCGCCGACGCCGCCCGCAACGCGATCCCCCGGCTGCTGACCGCGCTGATCCCGGTGCAGCCGACGCCGGACACCGTGCTGGTCCCGGTGGTGGCCGCCTGGCTGGCCGGGCTGACCGCCGCCGAGGTGGCGGTGCGGGCCGGCCGGGTGCTGGCCGGGTACCTGCCGCCGGCGCTGCTCTACGCCGGCGCGCTCTACGTGGTCGGGCCGAACGCGGAGCCGGCGGTCCGCCCGACGGTGCTGTTCGCGGCCGTCGCGGCGGTCGGCCTGGCCGCGCCGGGACGCCGGCCCGGCCCGGCGGCGGACGCCGACCCGGTCGCCGGGCTCACCCCGGCGGTACGCGCGGCGGTGCGGCTGCGGCTGGCCGTGGCGAGCGCGGCCGGCCTGGCCCTGGTGGTGGCGCTGGCCGCGCTGCTCGCGCCGGTGGTCGCCGGTCAGGTCGACGCGCGTCCGGTCGACCCGCGCCGGTACGTGGAGCCGCCGCAGGTGGAGTCGTTGGACGAGAACCCGCTGATCCGGATCTCGGGGTGGGCGTTGAACCCGGATCAGCGGCTGCTCGACGTGCGCACGGTCGTCGGGCCGGCCGAGGGTGGGCCGCCCCGGATCCGGTTGGCGGTGCTCAGCGACTACGACGGGGTGACCTGGCGGGTCGGGGCCACGTACCGCAACGCGGGGCGGATCCTGCCGGCGGTCGAGCCCGCGCCGGGGGCCACCACCGAGGCGGTGCGCCAGGAGATCACGGTGGGCGACCTGACCGGGCGGCTGCTGCCGGCGGTGCCGACGCCTCGCGAGGTGGGTGGCGCGCGGGTGGCGTACGACCCGGCGAGCGGGACGCTGATCCGCCCGGAGGGGCTCGTGCCGGGGCTGCGGTACGAGGTGTCCTCGGTGCGGGAGCGCCCGGATGTGAACCTGGTGAGCACCGCGAACGTGCCGGCCGGCGACGCGGTGGCGCGGGTGCTGCGGGTGCCGGACGGGGCGCCGGAGCAGTTGCGCCGGCTGGCCGCCCAGCTCGCCGAGGCCAACGGCGCCCCGTACGCGCGGGCCGACGCGATCGCCACGTTCCTCGCCGAGCACTACCGGTTGACCGCGGACGCGCCCAGCGGGCACGCGTACCCGAATCTGACGTTCTTCCTGTTCGGGCCGCGTAACGGCGGCGGGCAGCGGGGCACCTCGGAGCAGTTCGCCGCCGCGTTCGCGGTGCTCGGCCGGCTCGCCGGGCTGCCCACCCGGGTGGTGGTGGGGTTCGCGCCGAACGCGGACGGGCCGGTGCGGGCCGCCGACGCGTACGCCTGGCCGGAGGTGCTGTTCGACGGCGTCGGCTGGGTGTCGTTCGATCCGATGCCGCGCCCGGACTCCGCGCCCCGCCCGGTGGAGGAGGACTTCCGGCCGAAGCCGGAGGAGCCGCCGCCGTCGGAGGTGCCGGCGCCGACCGAGCAGCCCTCGGCCTCGCCCCCGGCCGCGGCGTCCGCGCCGGACCGGGCCCGCGGCGGCCCGGGTACGCCGGTGCTGGTGGGCGGCGGCGTCGGCGGTCTGCTGCTGGTGGTCGGCGCGGTGTTGGCGGCCCTGGCGGCGGCGCGCCGCCGGTTGAGCCGGTCCCGGCTGGACCGGGGTGCTCCCGGCGAGCGGGTCGCCGGCGCCTGGCGGGAGCTGACCGACGCGCTACGGCTGGCCGGCCGCCCGGCCGGGTCGGACCTGGCGGCGGCGGAGGTCGCCGAGCGGGCCCGGAGGGCGCTGGCCGAGGCCCGCGCGGCGACCGGTGTGTCGCCGGCCGGCGACGGGGCTGCCGGCGACGGGGCTTCCGGCGGCGAGGCGTCCGGCGACGGGGCTTCCGGCGGCGACGTCGGCGAGCTGGCCGGGTTGGTCAACCAGGTGGCCTTCGCCCCGGGCAGCACCACCGGGCAGCAGGCGGACCGGGCGGCAACGCTCGTCACCGCGTACGGGGAGGCGCTGCGCGACGCCCGGCCACGCTGGCGGCGGCTGTGGTGGCGGGTCCACCCGGGTCCGCTGCGCTGGCGGCGCTGACACCCCGCGCACGCCGCGGGACCCGAGTGGTCGGCAGCACGACGGGCAGGTCGGTGCCGGTGCGGATGCCCTTTCGAGCTGATGTCACAAACGACTCACCCGTCGGACGTGACCGGCTCCGGGCGGGCAACACGGACGCCTGATCGGTGAGCACCGGCCGGGACCGGCGCGATATCACCAACGACTCAGCTCGAAAGGGCCCACGATGGAGACTTCCGGTGCCACGGGCGCACGGCGACGGGCGGCGGCGGGCGGCGGTAGGCGACGGGCGGCGGCGGACCGGGCCGGGCCGGGCCGGGCCGGGCCGGGCCCGGCGCGGGCCGGTCAGGAGTCGGCGGCGCGCAGCTTGCGGACGAGTTTGCGCAGGCCGGCCTGCCAGCCGTCCGGGTCTTCGGCGCGGCGGCGGGCGTAGTCGGCGACCTCCGGGTGGGGCAGGATGAGGAACCGTTCCTCGGCCAGCCCGGCGACGACCGCGTCGGCGACCTGGTCGGGGGTGAGGATCGCGCCGGACGCGGCGATCACCCGGGCGCCGAGATGTCCCTCGACGAGCCCGTCGGCGAGCATCGGGGTGTCCACGCCCTGCGGGCAGAGCGCGCTGACCCGGATGCCGGCGTCCCGGTAGGTGATGGCCAGCCAGTCGGCGAGGCCGACCGCCGCGTGCTTGGTGGCGGTGTAGGGCGCGTCCCCGACGGCGGTCAGCAGGCCGGCGGCCGAGCAGGTGAGCAGCAGGTGGCCCTGGCCCCGGCGCAGCATCCCGGGCAGCACCGCCCGGGCGCTGTGCAGGTGGCCGAGCACGTTGACCCGCCAGGCCCGGTCCCAGTCCGCGTCGGGCGCGTCGAGGCCGCCGCCGGTGGCGACGCCCGCGTTGGCGCAGAACAGGTCGATCCGGCCGTGGCGGCGTTCGGTCTCGTCGACGAGCGCGCGGACCGCCGCCTCGTCGGTGACGTCCAGCCCGACGCCGGCGGCCACCGGGCCGATCGCGTCGGCCGCCGCGCGGGCCGCGTCGGCGGCCAGGTCGGCGAGCACCACGGCGGCGGCGCCCTCGGCGACGAAGCGGCGGCCCAGCGCCGCGCCGATGCCACCGGCCCCGCCGGTGATCACCACCACCCGGTCGGTCAGGTTCATCTCAGCTCCCGTCCTCGGCGCCGGCCCCGAGCCGGGGCAGCAGGTCGGCCCAGGCCGTCGCGCCGCCCTCGGTCGTCTCCGGGGTGGGCAGCACCGCCAGCACCGGCACGTCGACGCCGTGCGCGGCGTACCGGCGGGCGGCGGCCACGCACCGCTCGGGTGACCCGTGCAGGATCAGCGCGTCGACAACCTCGTCGGGCACCGCGGCGGCGGCACCGCGCCGGTCCCCCGCCGCCCAGGCCCGCCACATCTCGCCGAGCGTCTCCTGCCGGCCCAGCCAGCGGTGGAAGGCGGCGTACGCGGGCACGGTGAGATAGCCGGTGATCAGGCGGCGGCCCAACGCGCGGGCGTACCCGGCGTCCTCGGTGGGGCAGACGAAGATCCGGGCGGCGACCTCGAAGCCGGGGCGGCGCTCTCCCAGCTCGGCGAGCGCGGTCGGCACGTCGTCGGCGGCGAGCCAGTTCAGGATCACCCCGTCGGCCTCGGCGGCGGCGAGCCGCAGCATGCCGGGGCGCAGCGCGGCCAGCAGCACCGGCGGTGGCACGGCCGGCGGGCGTTCCAGGGTGAACCGTCGGACCGTGAACGTGTCGTACGCCCCGTCGACGGTCTCGCCGCGCAGCGCCGCCCGCAGGAAGCGCAGCACGTCCCGGGTCCGCCGGTACGGCTCGTCGAACGGCACCGCGTTCCAGTCCCGCACCAGCGCCGGCGAGGACGCGCCGACGCCCAGCGCGAAGCGGCCCGGCGCGGCCTCGGCCAGCGCGGCGGCGCTCATCGCCAGCAGCGCCGGCCCCCGGGTGAAGACCGGGGTGATCGCAGTGCCGAGGCGCAGCCGGGGCGTCCAGGCGGCGGCGAGCGCGAGCGGGGTGAACGCGTCCGTCCCGGCCACCTCCGACGACCAGACGTCGGTGAACCCGGCCCGCTCCAGCGTCGCGTAGACCTCGGCGTGCTCGGCGAGCGGCACGCCGCCCAGCGGCACGGTCATACCCCATCGTTTCGTCACCCGTCGATCGTGCCCGCCCGGCACCGCCGGAGCAAGATCGGGGGCGATCCGACCGATCCGCGCCGCCGCGGCCGGTGGGGGTGTTACGACTGCCAGGTGGACGCGATCGCGGGCGGGGCACGGCGGTGAGGGTCGCCGAGCCCGCCGCGCTGCGCGCGGACGACGGCGACGGCGACCGGGCCACGTTCCTGGAGCTGTTCTTCGACCTGGTCTACGTGTTCGCGCTGACCCGGATCTCCGCGCGCGCCTTCGAGGACCTGGCGCTGGAGGGCGGCAAGAACACCTGGTCGGCGGTGACCGGCGGCGGGAAGACGTTGCTGCTGCTGATCGCGCTCTGGATGCTCTGGCAGGGCACCGCGTGGACCACCAGCCGCTACGACCCGTACCACCTGTGGTTG
The DNA here is from genome assembly GCF_055586805.1 of Micromonospora sp. NPDC049201. Lineage (NCBI taxonomy): Bacteria > Bacillati > Actinomycetota > Actinomycetes > Micromonosporales > Micromonosporaceae > Micromonospora > Micromonospora sp. NPDC049201. Next base: position 78,285 of record NZ_JBVJHM010000013.1, read on the forward strand.
CAGGTCATCGTGATCACCGCCCTGGTGTCGGCGATGGTGATGGGGGTGGCGATCCCCCGCGCGTTCAGCGGGGGCGGCCTGGCGTTCGCCGTCGCCTACGTGGTGGCGAACGTCGGCCGTTCGGCGATCCTCCTGCTGGTGCTGCGCCGGATCCGGTACCGCCGGCTGAAGCTGCGGATGCTGATCACGTACGTCGTGTCCGGGGTGCTCTGGCTCGCCGGCGCGGTACTGCCCACCAACCCCCGGGTGGTGCTCTGGAGCGCCGCGTTGGTGGTGGAGTATCTCGGCAACCGGTTCGGCTGGCCGGTGCCGGGGCTGGGCCGCTCGACCATCTCGCGCTGGGACATCCACGGCCGGCACCTGGCCGAGCGGTACCAGCAGATCTTCCTCGTGGCGATCGGCGAGACGATCCTGGTCGCCGGCCTGACGTTCACCCGCTCGCCGGGCGGCTCGCAGAGCATCGGCGCGTTCTCGGCCGCCCTGGCGACGTCCGTGCTGCTGTGGCGGATCTACGTGCAGCGGGCCGGGCAGATCCTGGGCGAGGCGGTGACCGGGGCCGAGCACCCGGCCACCATCGGCCGTTCCGCCTCCGACACCCACCTGGTGATGGTGGTCGGGGTGGTGGCCACCGCGATCGGCTACGAGCTGGCCGTCGAGCACCCCGGCGGGCACAACGAGCTGGCGTGGCTCGCCATGGTGCTGGGCGGGCCGGCGCTGTTCCTGGCCGGCCGGGCCCGCTTCGAGTACGAGGTGTTCGGCCGGGTCTCCCCGTCCCGGCTGGTGGCGATCGTCGCGCTGCTGCTGCCCGTGCCGTTGCTGGTGCGCGTCCCGCTGCTGGTGGCGGCCGGGTACGCGGTCGTGGTGGCGGTGGCGGTGGCGGTGGCCGACCTCCGGCGCGCGTGGGGCCGCCCGCCGGAGGCGCCCGCACCGCCGTTCTGACCGGGTCCGCACCGCTGTTCTGACCGCGTCCGCACCGCTGTTCGACCGCCCGCGTCGCCGTGCCGGCCGCGTCCGCCGCCTCCCGGCGGTGTGCCGACGCCGCGCCCGCCGCCGGGCTACGATCCGCGCGTGACGTTCTCGCTCGTCGCCCGATCCGCCGACGGGCACCTGCACGGTGTGGCCGTGGCCAGCCGGTTCCTCGCCGCCGGGGCGCTGGTGCCGGCCGCCGAGGCACGGGTCGGGGCGGTCGCCACCCAGGCGCACGCCAACCTCGCCTACCGGGCGCAGGCGCTCGCGCTGCTGCGCACCGGCGTCACCGCCGCCGACACGGTGGCCGGGCTGGTCGCCGCCGACCCGGGGCGGGACGACCGGCAGCTCGCCGTGGTCGGCGCCGCCGGCGCCGGGGCCACCTGGACCGGGCCGCGCTGTCATCCCTGGGCGGGTGGCCAGGCCGGCGACGGCTGGGCCGCGCAGGGCAACATCCTGAGCGGCCCGCAGGTGATCGACGCGCTGCGCGACGCCTGGCTCACCGGCGTCGATCTGCCGTTCCCGCAGCGGCTGCTGGCCGCGTTGACCGCCGGCGACCGGGCCGGCGGTGACCGGCGCGGCCGGCAGAGCGCCGCGTTGCTGGTGGTGCAGCGCCACGGCGGGTACGCCGGCACCGGCGACGAACTGGTGGACCTGCGGGTGGACGACCATCCGGACCCGGTCGCCGAGCTGCGCCGCCTGCTCGGCCTGCACACCATGATCTTCGGTCGGCCCGACCCGGCCACTCTGCGCGACCTCACCGGGCCGCTCGCCGTCGAGGTGGCGGAGTTGCTCGCCGCCGCCGGGCACCCGGTCGGCCCGGCCGGCCTGGACGACGCGCTCGCCGCCTGGTCCGGCCTGGAGAACCTGGAGGAGCGCTTCGTGCCGGGCCGGATCGACCCGATCGTGCTGGACCACCTGCGACGCGGCGCGGCCGACCGGTCGGGTGCCGACGGGCCGGCGCCCGCGACCGGCTGACCCGGCCGCCGACGGGACCGGCTGACCGGCGTCGGCGATCGGTCGACCGGCTCAGCCGCCGAAGGCGAGTCGACGGATGCCGGCCGCCGCCAGCGCCGCCCGCTCCGGGTCGGTCAGCGGCAGCCGGCCGGTGGCCTTGCGCAGCACCGTGAGCGCGTCCCAGCCGAGCCGGTCCGGCACCGGCCGCCCGGCGGTGAGCACGTCGACCGTCACGGCCGCCGCGCTCGGGGCCGTCCAGGGCGGCCGGTCCAGCGCGTCGGCCAGGTCGAGGCCGTGCACCGCGAGCTCCACCACGCGGGTACGCAGGAACTCGGTCACCGTCATCGCGTCACCGTGCCGGGTGCGGACCCGGTCGGGCGGCTCGGCGGCCACCGCCGCGTCCGTGGCCCGCCAGGCCCGCCCGAACTCCCGGGCCACGTCGGCCGCGCCGGGCAGTTCCCGGGCCGCCGCCCGGGCCCCGTCGATCCGGTCCCGGTCGATCGCGGGGGCGAACTTGGCCGCGTCGAAGTACCCGGCGGCGGTCACCTCGGCCCGGGGCGGCGCGGGCTCGGCCAGCATCCCGGCCAGCCGGCCGGCGCCGGTGCTCACGTGGGCCAGCAGGTCCCGGACCCGCCACGGCGGGCACGGGGTGGGCCGGTCCAGCGCCGCCTCGTCGAGCCCGCGCAGAACCCGTTCCAGCCGCTCGCACTCGTCGCGGAACGCGGCCCGTACCGGGTCCATCCCGGCGCGTCAGCCCTTCCAGCGGGGCACCAGCCGGTGCACCAGGGCGAGCACCAACGCGGCCACCACGGCGATCGTGCCGGCGATGCCGGCCGCGCTGCCCGCGTACCCGATGAACAGCGGACGGCGGCCGAGCTCCTCGACGGCGACGGTGGACCGGTCCACCAGCCAGGACAACGCCACCGCGGAGGCCAGCAGCGCCACCGCGCCGCCGACCCCGAGCACGGCGGCGGCCAGCCGGTGCGCGTCGCCGGGCTCCACCACGGCCCGCTCCCGCTGGAAGACCAGCAACACCAGCCCGGCCACCGCGGCCCAGGCGCCGACCAGCAGGTACGCGGCGACCGCGTCGCTGGGTCGGTGCCAGCCGGCGGAGAGCGTGGCCACCCCGGCGGCGGCGGCGTAGCCGGTGCCGAGGAACGCGCCCGCGACCCGCAACTGCCGGGGCAGCACCAGGATCAGCGCGACCGCCACCGAGGCCGCGATCGTGGTGTGCCCGCTGGGCAGGCTGTTGCCGGCGGCGGCCCGCTCCGGGTCGACACCGAACTCGGGTCGGGTGATGACGTACTTGAGCACCTGGGTGCTGGCGTTCGCGCCGGCGATCAGCAGCGTGGCGGTGACGGCGAGCGCCTTGCGGCCCCGGATCAGCGCGATGAAGCCGATCACCGCGGTCGCGGCCAGCAACGACACCACCGACATGGCGTTGAGGATGGTGTCAACCGGCCCGTCGACCCGGTCCTGGCCGATCTGGTTGCCGGTCAGGGCGACCGTGTCGAGCCACTGCCCCAGCTCGGTGTGCACGGCGAACCGCCACACCACCAGAAACGCGGCCGTCTGGACCAAGGCCAGTACGACCAACCAGACCGCCGTCCAACCCCTCGCCGTCTCCCGCACCCGGACAACTTAGCGGTCGGGCCGGTGCGGCGCGCGGTGGAGGCCGGGCAAAAAAATAGTGGAGAGGCCGCCACGGGGGGAGCGGCCTCTCCGACAAATACGTTACTCCGTCCGCGCCACGGATGTGATCCCGTGGAGCGCTGATTTTTCGGTGCCTTTTCGCGCCATGGGTCGCCCCGGGCGGAGTGGTGGGCCGGTCCGTCCGCTGCGTCGGCCGGACGGCCGGCCCACCCGGCCTGACCGTGGGCGTCAGGCCGTCCGCCGACCCGGCCGCTCCGTTCCCCCATCGGCCGGGTCGACCTCCTCCGTGGGCGGGGCCTCACCCGCCCACGGAGGAGTCGTCATCTCATCCCTGCGGGAAGTAGGTCCCGTAGTCGGCGTACGCCATGGCGACGTCCGCCTGCGCCCAGAACCGGTGGTAGTTGAAGACCGGCTCGGCGCCACCGTCCAGGTACGCCTGCACCTTCGGCCAGTCCGGGTCGTTCTTGTAGAAGGACCGGATGTCCAGGAAGCTCTTGCCGGCGGCGATCGCGTCGCCGTTCGGCATCTTCCCGGTCCAGCCCGGCGGGACGTAGAGACCCTGACCGTCGGTGGCGTTGTAGACGTCGTCGAAACGCTTGTAGTCGCCGCGCTTCTCCGGCATCGAGACGCCCTTGCTGTCGGCGGCCGCCGAGAGCGCGTCCAGCAGGCCCTTGGCGGTGTTCTTCGCCGCGGTGTTGCCGGACTTGGCCGCGTACGCGATGAGCGTGCGGGCGTAGGCGGCGGCGACGCCGACGTCCTGACCCTTGACCGTCACCTCGACGTGCAGGTTGGTGTTCGGCTGCGGGCTGCTCGGGTTCCAGTTGGCCGGCTGGCCGGTCCACTTCATGTCCGACGGGATGGACCAGTTGGCGCCCGTGGTGGTGTTCGCGATCGCCCACGGGACCCACTTGTCCAGCAGCGCCTTGGCCTTGGCGTTGCCGGTCTGCAGGTACAGCTCGGCGATGCGCTGCATCGACCAGGCCTGCATGCCGAACCACTGGTTCGACGGCGGGTCGTTGTAGACCGGGTCGACGTCGTAGAACATGCCGTAGAAGGTGGCGGTGCCGGCCGGCGGCTGGGCGTAGCTGCCGTCCCAGCTGTTGGTGGCGCCGCCGGCGATGCCGCCCTCGGCGGACTGGAGCCAGGTGTAGAACTCGAGCTGCCGTTCGAAGCTCTTGGTCCAGTCGGAGACCGCGGTGGACGACTTCGGCTTGAGCTCCGGCACGTTGGTCAGCGCCCAGGCCGCGAGCGGGTTCTGGTAGCCGAAGTGGTTGTGGCTGGAACCGATCCGCCACGACCAGTTCTGCGACGTGTCGTACGCGCCGCCCCAGGCGTAGTACCAGGACATCAGGTAGTGCGCCGAGTCACGGCCGCTGCCGGCCGGGCAGGTGGACGCGCCGACGCAGTTGCCGATCTTCTTGAAGTACTTGTCGAACATCGCGTAGCGCAGGTAGTCGCCCATCTTGGCGGCCTTGGCCACGGTGGCCGCCACGTCGGCCTCCTTGCCCTGCGCCTTGGCCCAGGTCAGGGCCCAGTACGCGGCCTGCACGGCGCGCGCGTCGGCGTCCGGCGCGTTGGTGTACTTCCACTGCTTGGCCGGGGCGCCGGTGTCCTTGACGAACAGGTCGAGGTAGCCGTACTGGCCGCCGTGCTTGAACGTGTCGCAGGACGGCTGCGGCACGGTCTCCCACACCGACTCCTGGGTGCCCCGCTGGAACGTGTTGATGTAGGCCGGCTTGGTGGTGCCGTCGCCGCAGCGACCGAAGCCGTAGGTGTTGTCGACGTCCATCAGCCAGTGCATGCCGTAGATGTCGCCGGTGCCGTAGGTGGACTGGAGCTCCGAACGCAGCGGGTCCTGCCCGACCGGGATGCTCGGGTTCAGCGCCGAGGGGTACTGGCTGGGCAGGTTGTACTCGGCGGCGTACTGCGGGGTGCCCGCCGAGCCCGCCGTGGGCTGATCCGCGTGGCTGGGAATGATGTATTTTTCCATCACCGTCCACGAGTTGTTGAACGGGCTCCAGTTCTGGGTGACGCGGCCGTACTGCGCCTCCAACCAGATCCAGAAGCTGAACGCCTCGGAGGTGGTCTCGTGCCCGTGGTCGGGCGCCTCCACGATCAGCGTCTCGACCGAGTGGTACGGCACGCCCTCGGGGCTGAAGTAACCCGAGTTCTTGATCTTGCCGTACTGGTCGAGGAACTTCTTGATGTAGGCGTTGTCGCCGCCCGGGGAGTCGTTGTCGATCTCGGTGGCGACCACCGAGACCCCCGCGACACCGGTTGCCGACGCGGCGATGGTGGCGGTGCCGCCGACCGTGTCGGCGTCCTCCGCCGCGGAGACGGTGGCGGTGACGCCGGTGCTCCAGTTGCTCGGGGTGAGCGTGAGCGAGGCCGGCGAGACGGTGACGTCGCTGTCCCCGGTGACCGCGAGCGTCACCGGCACGTTGGCGGTGGGCGCCGCGCTGAGCGTGTACCGGACGGTGGCGCTGCCGCCCTCGTCGACGCTGACCGCCGACGGGGTGGCGACCAGCCTCGGCCCGGTGGCCGCGCCGACCGTGAACGACTTCTCCGCGATCGCGGTGCCGCCGGCGTTGTCGTACGCCTTGGCCTGCACGGTGTAGCTGCCGGCCGGCAGGCTCAGCAGGTCGTAGCCGTACGGGGCGGTGGTGTCGGTGTTGACCAGCAGGCCGTTGCGGTAGAACTCGACCTTGCTGATGGTGCCGTCGGCGTCACTCGCGGTGGCGGTCAGCGGAACGTCCGCCGGCGCCGTGAACGGACCCGCCGGCACGCCGAGGGAGACCGACGGCGGCTGGTTGCTGGGGGCGCCGTTGCAGGCGACCCCGTTGAGCGTGAACGCGGTCGGCTTCGGGTTGCTGCCACTGAACGTGCCGTTGAAGCCGATGCTGGTGGACGCGCCGGTGGGCAGGCTGCCGTTCCACGACTCGTTGGTCGCGGTCACGTCGCTGCCGCTCTGGCTCCACTTGGCCGACCAGCCCTGCGTCACACGCTGGCTGCTGTTCGGGAACGCGAACTTCAGCGACCAGTTGTTCAGCGCGTCACCCAGGTTCTTGATGGTGACGGTGGCGGTGAACCCGGTGCTCCAGTCGCTGGTCGCGTAGGTCACGTCGCAGGCGGGAGCGGCCTGGGCGGCACTCGCGGGCAGGGTCACCCCGCCGATGGCGAGGGCGGTGGCGGCGAGCATCGCCGTGCGGCGACGTCTGGCCATGAGTCTCATGTGGGCGGTGTCTCCTCGGACCGGGCCGGGGCCGGGGCCCCGGCAGGGCGCCTCCACGCGTCGACGGGCGTACGCGGGGGGACGGAGGCGTCCGGAAAGGTGGTCGTCCCGGTCGTGCCGGGAATCGGGCGCCGCACCGGATGTCCGGGTGCCCTCGGCGGCCCGCGCTCGCGAGATCTGGCTCCTCGTCGCGTGACGAGAGTGTGCCATGGAAGCGCTCCCACCACAATGTCCAGGGCAGATACCCACGTCCATGTTTCGATCTCGTTTAGGGGCTTTCACAAAGCCGTGACGGGCGTTACAGTCGCAGCATCGCCGATGGGAGCGCTTCCATCGACGGACATGTAAGTTACTGAAGCGCCGGGGACACCCGTGCCCGGCTACCGGCCCAGTGGCCGGCGGCGAACCAGCCCGGACGCCGCCGCCGGCCCTCACCCGCCAGACGGAGGGAGGTGGAACCAGAGCCACTCGCGTGGCCCGGCTCCCGCGCGACACGCACGACGGACGCCAATTCCCAATCGTGCGTGTGTGCATCTCGGTGGGGACGGGGGTTGCCCTCCCCCGTCCCCACACTAAACCCCCGTTGTCGACGGCAAAAGAGGCCGACGGGACAGGCGTGACACGCCACCCGGACGGCCTTTCTCGCTATCTGCCCCACTCTCGCCGCTCGCCCCAGCCCCCGAGCGACACCCGCCCACCCCATTCCGGCCGCCCGCCGGCCGCGCCGCCGCCCGCGCCGCGACCGCCGGATTCGAGGCCGGCCGCCTCCGGCCTATGCTGGGAGCGCTCCCGGCCCCGGGCGGCCCGTCACTTCGAGGAGAAGCCTCATGTCGTTACTCACCCGACGGCGCCTGCTCCGCCGCGCTGCCCTGTCCGCGAGCGCCGCCGGCGCGGTCCGGACCGGGCTCGCCGGTGCCACCGCGGCCGGGGTCGCCGCCACCACCGCCCTCGGTGGCTGCGACAGCCCACCCGAGCGGCGCACCGACTCGGAGCCGGACCGCGGGCTGCGCTTCCCGCCCAACTTCGGCTGGGGCGCGGCGACCTCCGCGTACCAGATCGAGGGGGCCGCCAAGGAGGACGGGCGGGGTGAGTCCGTCTGGGACACCTTCAGCCGCACCCCGGGACGCACCCGCAACGGCGACACCGGCGACGTCGCGGCCGACCACTACCACCGGTACGCCCAGGACCTCGACCTGATGCGCGACCTGGGGCTGCGCAGCTACCGGTTCTCCATCTCCTGGCCGCGTGTCCAGGCCGACGGCTCCGGCCGCCCGAACCAGCGTGGCCTCGACTTCTACCGCCGGATCGTGGACGGCCTGCACGAGCGCGGCATCGCGCCGATGGCCACGCTGTTCCACTGGGACCTCCCCCAGGCGCTCCAGGACGCCGGCGGCTGGGAGAACCGGGACACCGCCGAGCGCTTCGCCGACTACGCCGACGTGGTGTTCCGCGCGCTCGGCGAGCGGGTGCCGGTCTGGCTGACCATCAACGAGCCGAAGACCGTGGTGCAGAACGGCTACCTCACCGGCCACCACGCCCCCGGCCACCGGGACCCGGCGGCGGCGTACCTGGTCGCCCACCACCTCCAGCTCGCCCACGGCCTCGCCGTGCAGGCGCTGCGCGCCTCCGGCGTGCCCGGACGCATCGGCCCCGCGCTCAACCTGCACCCCTGCTACCCGGCCGACGAGACCGCCGAGGCGGCCGCCGCGGCCCGGCTCTACGACGGCTACGAGAACCGCCTCTACCTCGACTCCGTCTTCAAGGGCGAGTACCCGCGGGACGTGCTGGCCGACCTGGGGTCGGGCAGCCGGATGGTCCGGGGTATCCGGGACGGCGACCTGAAGATCATCTCCAGCCCGGTGGACCTGCTCGCGGTGCAGTACTACACCCCGATCTACGTCACCGGCAGCGGCGACACGATCCAGAAGTGGCCCACCTCCGAGGCCGGCTGGCAGCAGATCTACCCCGAGGGCCTGTACGACACGCTGACCCGGGTCACCCGCGACTACGGCCGGGTGCCGATCACCATCACCGAGAACGGCCTGCCCTGCCCGGACGCCCCCGGCCCGGACGGCACCATCGACGACGCCGGCCGGGTCGCCTTCCTGCGCGACCACTTCGCCGTCGCCCACCGGGCCATCCGGGACGGGGTGCCGCTGGAGAGCTACCACGTCTGGTCGCTGATGGACAACTTCGAGTGGAACGAGGGGTACGAGGAGCGCTGGGGCCTGATCTACGTGGACTACCCGACCCAGCGGCGGGTGTTCAAGCGCAGCGCCCACTGGTACCGCGACGTGATCCGCCGCAACGGACTCTAGGCGGGCGTGGCCCGGCCGGCGGCGTCGCCGGCCGGGCGCCCGGTCAACGCGGGAGCGCCTGGTTCCGGCTCAGCGCGGCAGCCCCTGGCCCGGCTCAGCGCGGCAGCGCCTGTTGCAGCTCGGCCCGCAGCGCCGGGGTGAGCATCTCACCGGCCTGCTTGGCCAGCCGCGCCATCTCGTAGCCGACCACGCCGATGTCGGCGTCACCGCCGGCCAGCGTGGCCAGGATCGAACCGTCCCGGATCTGCATCACCAGGAAGTAGCCGCGACCCATCTCGACCACGGTCTGCTTGACGACGTCACCGTCGAACATCTGGGCCGCGCCCGCGGTGATGCTCATCAGGCCCGACGTCACCGCGGCGAGCTTGTCCGCGTGGTCCCGCGGCAGGTGCGCGGAGAGCGCCACCAGCAGCCCGTCGGAGGACACCACCACGGCGTGCGCCACACCCGGAACCCGCTCGGCGAACGCGTTCACCAACCAGCTCAGGTCCCGTGCCTCCTGGCTCAACGTCGTCACTGTCGTCGTCCCCCTTCGTCACGCGGCAGGTACATCTCGGTCGTCTCCTCGGCCTCGGCCCGGCGCACCCCGCCGTAGAAGCGGGACAGCATACCGCCGACCGCCTCCGGGTCCGGCTCGTGCCGTACCGCCGCGCGGTCCGGCCCGGCCGGCGAGGAGACCGCGGCGAGCTGGGCCATCGGCACGCGTACCGGCAGGCCGCGCTCGTTGGTCCCCCCGGTGACCGGCGTCCGGGCCGGCGCCGGCGTCACACCGAGCACCGACGACGTCGGTCCCTGGCGGGTGAACCAGCCGCCGCCGGCCGCCGTCCCGACGGCCGGGGCCAGCACGTCCTCGGCCCGGCCGGGCACCGGCCGCGGGGCCACGCGGGGCGGGCCGGCGGGCGCGAGCGCCGGAGGGCCGGCGGGTGCCGGCTCCGCCACGTCGCCGAGCGGCCGGCCGGTCAACGGCGACACCGGCAGCGCCGGCTGCGGCGACTGGCCCGGCTGCGGCGACTGGCCCGAGTGCGGCGACGGACCCGGCTGCGGCCGGAGCAGCGGCGACACCGGGTGCCGACCGGCCACCGGCAGCTCTGCGGTCGCCGCGCCGAGCGCGCGGGACGCCGCGGCGGCCTGGCCGGTCAGCATCCGCGCCGGCACCGGCGGGTCCAGCCCCGGCGCGGGCGCCTCGGCCAGCAGGTGGCCCGGGATCCGGACCTGGGTCACCAGGCCCTCCCGGCCGGCGCGCAACCGCACCCGCACCCCGTGTCGGGCGCCCAGGTGGCTCACCACGAACAGGCCCATCCGCTCGGAGGCGGACACGTCGGCCGCCGGCGGCGCGGCCAGCACCGCGTTCGCCTCGGCCAGCGCGGCCTGGCTCATGCCGAGCCCCTGGTCCACGATCTCCACCAACGCGCCCGATCCGTCCGGCCCGACCACGACCCGCACCGCCGTGTCCGGCCGGGAGAACGCGGTGGCGTTCTCCAGCAGCTCCGCGAACAGGTGCACCAGGTCACCCACGGCGTGCCCGACCACATGCAGGGCGGCACGGTTCTCGTGGCGCACCCGCTGGTACTGCTCGATCTCGGCGCTCGCCGCCAGCAGCACCGCGCCGAGTCCCACCGGGCGGTTCCACCGCCGGGTCGACTCGGAGCCGGCGAGCACCAGCAGGCTCTCGTCGTTGCGGCGCATGCGGGCGGCGAGGTGGTCCAGCTTGAACAGGTTCTCCAACTGGTCCGGGTCGCTCTCCTCACGCTCCAGGTCGTCCAGCAGCTCCAACTGCCGCTCGACGAGCACCTGACTGCGCCGGGCCAGGTTGACGAACATGGCGTTCACGTTGCGGCGCATCATCGCCTGCTCGACCGCGACGTCCACCGCGCTGCGGTGCACCGCCACGAACGCCTCCGCCAGCTCGCCCAGCTCGTCCTGGGAGTCGATCACCGCCGGCGGCACGTCGATGCGGTTCACCGGACGGTCCACCACCCGCAGCCGCTCCAGCGTCATCGGCAGCTCCACCTGCGCGATGCGCAACGCCTGGCCGCGCAACTGGCGCATGGCCCGGGCCACCGACCGGCCCACCAGCAGGGAGATGAGCACGGCGACCAGGAGCACCGCGACGATGCCGCCGGCCACCAGCAGCGTCTCGCGCAACTGCCGGGCGCTCGCGTCGTCGGCCCGGCCCACCGCGTCGTCGACGATCTCGCTCTCCAACTGGCGGAACAGCTCCTGCCGCTGCTCGGTGGCCGCCCACCACTGCGGCGCGGACAGCAGCGCCGGCGTCGCCTCGCCGGTGGGCAGCGTCCGCTCCTCCAACCGGGTGGCCGCGACGAAGGCCGGATCGACCGACGTCCGGTCGTAGCGGCGGATCTGGTCGGCGGTCGCCGCCACCCGGAACGCGCCCAACGCGGTGAGCTGCTGGGCCCGCAGGTCGCTGAGCGTCACCTGGGCGTCCGGCTCGTACCGGCCGGCGCGGGCGGCAGCGTACAGCTCGGCGCGGATCCGTGAGGACAGCTCCTTGACCCGGGCCAGCTGCACGTACCGCAGCACCGCCTCGGTCAGCGCCCGCCGCCCGTCCCCCGGCGACGGTTCGGCCAGCAGGTTGAGCAGCGCCGCGACGGCCCGGTGGTAGTTGCCGAGCACGGTGTCGCCGGAGAGCACCGCGGGCGGCACCGCGGCCCGGATGTTCACCACCTGGTCGTACGCCTCCAGCGCCTCCGAGTAGGAGACCCGCCAGGCGGCGTCCGCGTCGGCCAGCGGCTCGGCCGCGGTCCGCAGCTCGTCCACCGCCCGGTCGGTGGCCGCCTGCAACGGCCGCAGCGCGGCGACCGCGGCGTCCCGGTCGGCGCCGGTGCCGGACCGGCGCAACGCGGCCAGCTCACCGGCGGAGCGGTCCCGCTCCTGCTGGAGCCGGTCGACCACGGCGGTGATCTGCCGGCCGATGCCGACCTGCTCGGCGAAGTCGCTCAACGTCGTGGTCTGCCCCACCAGCCCTCGGGTCTGCACGCCGGCCAGCACCAGGAACGCCACCGAGGGGATCACCAACACCGTGGCGAGCTTGGTGCTCAGCCGCCAGTCCCGCAGCCGGAACCCGGAGCGCCGCCGGTGCGGCGGTGGGGCCGCGCCGCGAACCGGGTCGGGACCTGCGCCCACACTTGCCTCCTCGTCCGACTCCACCACGCCGGGGAGCGGGATCCATCCAACCAGGCCGACGGGCGGTGTCAACGCCCGCCCGGACGGCATGAGCAGGACGGTCAGCGCGTCGGGGCGGCGCCCGGGTCGTCGGCGTCCGTGCGGCTGACATCACCGACGCCGCCGATGCGGGCCGCCTCCGCGACCCGCCCCAGGGCCACCAGCGCGGCGCCGGTCGCCCCGATCTCCGGGTTGCGCTGCCACCGCACCGTACGCGGGACGAGCGCCTCGGCGAAGGCCGCCCGCCACCACGGCGAGGCGGTCAGCGCCCCGCCGCCGAGCACCACCTCCATCGGGTCGTCGACACCGGCCTCCAGCAGCACGAGGTCGTCGGCGACGAGCCGGCACAGCCCGCCCATCAGGCCGGCGAGGAGTTCGACTGCGGTGGTGCCGAAGCTCAACCCGCCCAACTCGCCCGACCCGGCCGGCGACGTGCCCGGCGGCCGGTCGCCACCGAAGCGGGGATTGACCCGCAGCGTCCGGGCGTCGCCGGCACGGCGCAGCGCGGCCTCCAACTCGTCGCCCTCCGGCAGCCGCAACTCCCGGCTCGCCCAGGCGAACAGGTTCCCGCCGCTGGAGTACGCCGCCCCGGTCACCACGTGCTCGTGGTCGACCCGGTACCGCCAGAGCTGGTCCGGCAGCGGCGGCAGCTCCGCGCCGACCGGCACGGCCTGGATCACCCGGACCGCGGCGGACGTGCCGACGGTGACCGCGGCGCGGGACCCGTCGACGCAGCCGGAGCCCACGTTGGACGCCGCGCCGTCGCCCACCGGCGCCGCCCACCGCGCCTCGGCCAGTTGCGGCCAGCGCCGCGCGTGCTCCGGGTTCAACCGGCCGTGCCAGCCCGCCGGGGCCAGCGACGGCAGCCGTTCCGGGCGTACGCCGGCCAGCGCGCACGCCTCCGCGTCCCAGTCCAGGCGGCGCAGGTCGAGCAGGCCGGTGCCGGAGGCCAGCGACATCGACATGGGCGCGTCGTCGAGCAGCGCGCCGAGGACGTACTCGGCCAGGCCGACGAAGCGCGGGGACACGTCGCCCGCGCGTTCCCGCAGCCACGGCAGTCGCACCGACCAGTAGCAGCGGTGCCACCAGGTGCCGGTCCGCCGATGGTAGTCGTCCGGGTCGGCCGGGCCGGCGCCCCCGACGGGCGGCGTCGGCCGGGTGTCCAGCCAGGTCAGCACCGGACCCGACGGGGTGCCGTCGGCGGCCAGCGGCAGCACCGAGTGCCACTGCGCGGACGTCGCCACCAGCCCGACCTCCCGCAGGTGCCCGCCGGCGGCCAACTCGTCGAGGCACTCCACCAGGCAGGCCAGGTAGCCGGCGCCGTCAAGCGTCCCGGCGCCGTCGTCGCCGGTGGCCAGACGCACCTTGCGACGGGCCAGCGCGCCCGGGCGCGGCACCGCGTCCGCGTCCAGCACCAGCCCGCGAACCGACGAGGTGCCCAGGTCCAGAGCGAGAATGTCCATCGCCGGTCAACCTACCCGGCGCCGGCGCCGGCTCCGATCGGGTTCCCCGCCCGGAGCGCGCATGGCGGGGCCGATCGCGGGTAGGCCGAAGGACGACCGGTGGTCCGGACGGGTTCGAGAGCCCCCGTCCGGCCACCGGTCACCCGCATAGCGGGCCGGTCACCCGGCCATGCCCCGCTTCAGCGCGGCCCCCATCAGCACGGCCCGCTTGGCGGTGAGCGCGGTGGCGCCCAACGCGACGTGGTCCGGGGCGACCTCACCGTTGTTGCTGGTGTGCGACGCGCCGTACGGGTTGCCGGCGACGAACTGGCTCTGGTCGGTGTAGCCGGGCGTCACCACGACGCCGCCCCAGTGGTAGAAGACGGTGTAGAGCGACAGCAGCGTCGCCTCCTGACCGCCGTGCGACGTCGCGGTCGAGGTGAAGCCGGTGTAGATCTTGTCGGCCAGCGCGCCGTTGGCCCACAGCGGTCCGGTGGTGTCGATGAACTGCTTGAGCTGGGCGGCGATCATGCCGTACCGGGTGGGCGAGCCCATGATCACGACGTCGGCCCAGGACAGGTCGTCCGGCTCGGCCTCCATCACGTCCTGGGTCTCCAGCCGGTGCGCCTGCCAGCCCGAGTTCGACCGGATCGCCTCGTCCGGCGCCAGCTCACGCACCTTGCGCAGGCGCACCTCGGCACCGGCCTCCTCGGCCGCCTCGACCGCCGCCCGGGCCATCTGGTAGGTGATGCCGGTCGCGCTGTAGTAGATCACCGCGACCTTGACCTGGCCATCCATCAGAGCTTCTCCTTCGCGATTTCGCCGGTGAGCTTCGGCGACTACCCGTTGTTTGCCACGTCAAACGTCGCGCGTGCCATGCTCGACCGGTGGAGATCCGTACCGCGACGGCAGCCGACTGGCCGCTGATCTGGCCGTTCCTGCACGACATCGTGGCCGCCGGGGAGACGTACACCTGGCCGCCTGACGTCACCGAGGAGCAGGCCCGCCGGCAGTGGATGGCGACGCCGCCCGGGCGGACCCTGGTCGCGGTCGACCCGGACGGCACGGTGCTCGGCACCGCCCGGCTGGCGCCGAACCAGGCCGGCCCGGGCAACCACGTGGCCAACGCCGGCTTCATGGTCGCCCCCGCCGCCGAGGGCCGCGGCGTCGGCCGGGCGCTCGCCGAACACGTGCTGGACGCGGCCCGCGCGGACGGCTACCGGGCCATGCAGTTCAACGCCGTGGTGGCCAGCAACACCCGCGCGGTACGCCTGTGGCGGTCGCTGGGCTTCGACGTGGTCGGTCGGGTGCCGGAGGGGTTCCGGCACCCGACCGACGGGTACGTCGACCTGCTGGTGATGCACCGCCGGCTGGACTGACCGTGGCTCAAGATTTGCGCAAGTTCGGCGGGCAACCGCTCTCCCGGCCGGCCGCGCCAGGGATCCTGGTCAGACCGGCGCCGGCCGACCGCCGCCCCGCGCCGGGAGCCTGAACGGGGGATCGCGCTCCGTCGGCAACGACGCCGGCGCAGCGCGATCAGGGGCGCCGTGGTCAGCGCCGGCGCAGCCGGGTGCGGCTGAGGACCAGGTCCGCCGCGGCGGTGAACGATTCGACAGGCGACGTCACCCGGAGCTGGTAGAGAAGCGCCTCCGGCGAGTTCGTCCGGGTCTTCGCGAGATAGCCGTACTCGTCCACCACCTCGCTGTCGGCGCACTCGGCGAACGCGACGCAGGCGGCGATGCTCAGCACCTGGGAGGCGGGATCGTGCTGCGACGTCACCCAGACGAACACCCCCGCCTCCGGGTCGTCGACGCCCGGCAGGAACTCACTGAGGCTCAGCAGCGCGCCGGCGCGCCACTCGGGAATCTCGAGAAAGAAGTCGACGTCGGCGCCGAGGCCGGCGGGTTCGGCGACGCGGGCCAGAGCGTCCCCCGCCAGCGGCACCCCGGGCCCGCCGCGCCGGCGCTCCGCGGACGCCTCGACGACGCGGACGGGCGGCGGGGCGTCCGGCTGGCCGAGCAGGTCGGCCAGCCGGACGCTGGTGAGATCGACGGCCTCGTGGAGGGTGAACCGACGGTTCACCCGGAGGTGCCACTCGATCGCCATGTCGCAAACCCTAGCTACAGGACCCGGCGAGGCAGTGGATCCAGCCGGTGGCGGTCTTGATGTAGACCTCCTTCACGATGCCCTGCCGGGTGATGTCCCTGATCGCCGGCCCACCTTCGATGAAGCTCTGCAACCGGGCATGGTCGAGCTTGTCCGCCCGGACGTAGACGATCGCGTCGCGGTAGTTCGCGTTGCGCAGCTGGGACTCGGCCTTCGACAGGTGCTTGAGCACCGCGCTCGGGCTGACGCTGTCGGTGGCCTTCAGGCTGGTCGGTACGCCGTCCAGCCAGCCGTCGATGCCGGGGGTGTCCCGCACCGGCTGCCCCACGAACTCCTTGCCGCCGACGTGGTTGCCCAGCTCGTGCGCCTGGGCGATCTCCACGTCGTTCATCTTGCCGGTGTTGGTGACCTTGCAGGCGCTGGTGTTGTGCACCAGCGCCGACGTCCGACCGACGCCGACGTAGTAGGTGTGCAGCTCGGCGACGGTCAGGTTGTGCACCCGGGTCGTCACCGTACGGCGGCTGACCTGCTCGACCTGCACCGACGTGCCCGCCGCCGTGCGCAGCCACTCGCCCCGGTGCAGCTCACCGGCGGACACCCAGGCGTTGCGCGCGGGCACCCAGAAGGGGTGGTTCTCGGTCGCGGTGACCGTCGCGGTCGCCCGGCCGGCGGCCCCGTCGACGTCCAACCGGACCCGGACGAGGTTCTTCTTCCCCTCGCTCTGGATGGTCCGGGTGATCTCCCTGGCCCCGGTCACCCGCCCGACCGGATCGGTGGCCAGCACCCGGTCACCGATCCGCAGCTTCTCGATCGGCTTCCGGCTGCCGTCGGCCAGCAGCACCGGCGTGCCGGGCAGGAAGCTGCTCGCCTTCTTGCACGCCTTGCTGCCGAACTGGTACAGCTCGCGCAGCAGGTCCACGCCGCGTTTGCCGCCGCCGACCCAGCCGACCACCGGAATCATCCCGGCGAGCGACAGCAGCGCGCCCTGCGTGTCGCCTTCGAGATAGGCGATGAGCGCGTCCACCGCGTCGCACGGCTCCCCCACCACGGGGATGAACCCGCAGATCGTCAGCACGAGCTGCCCGACGAGCTTGCCCTCCTCGGCGTCCTTCTGGTCGAAGTACTTGACCACGCCCTCGCAGAGCGGACCCTGGCCCCACCGGATCGTGCACCAGTTGTCCCCGCGTTCGAGCGCGCCGAGCAACGGGTTGTGGCACATCCGGTTCAGGTGCATGTAGAGGTTGCACTCGACGCTGCCCGGGTCCGTCTGACCGGCCGCACGCCGCGCCTCGGCCTCCTGACGTTGCAGGGCCACCACCGCCTGGAACGCCTCGGTCGCCGCCTGCCGCGCCTCGGCCGCGCTCCGGCCGGCCTCCTCGGCCGACGCCTTCGCCCGCGCCGCGGACTGCTGCGCCGCCGCGGCGTAGTTGGCCGCGCGCCGCTCCGACACGGTCGCCGCCGCCGCGGACTGCTGCGCGGCCTGCGCGTCGCTGCGGGCCCGGGCCGCCGCGGCCTGGGCGGTCGCCGCCGACTGCGCGGCCGCGGCGGCGGACTGCTGGGCCGCCAGCGCGGACTGCTGCGCCTGGTCGGCGTAGCCCTGCGCGGCCGCGGCCGACAGCTCCGCCTGCCGGGCGTACTCCGCCGCCTCGGCCGCCGCCGACCGGGCCCGGGCCGCGGCCTCGGCCGCCCGGGCCGCGTCCACCCGCGCCGTGGCCGCGTTGCGCGCCGCGTCGGCGACGAGCGCCCGGACCTTGGCCACGTGCGCCGTCGTCTCCTCGTCCCGGAGACGGGCCTTGTACTGGCCGGCGTCGATGAAGTGCCGGAGCGCCGCCCGGGGGCCGGAGAGCGCGATGGTCGCCGCGGCCTTCACCTCCGGGCCACCCGCGGTCATGATCTGACCGACCCGGATCCGGTCGTCCTGCTCCGCCGCGTCGTAGCGGCCGGACCGGAGGAACTCGTGCCGGTCCTGGTCGGTCCCGTTCAGCGCGGCCTGGGCGGCCGTCTTCATGGTGGACCCACCGGTGGTGATCAACTGACCGATGAGGATCCGGTCGTCGTCGGCCTTGCCCGGGTACGCCCGGGTGCGGAGGAACTCGCGGACCTGCGCGTCGTCACCGGCCAGGGCGGCCACCGCGGCGGTCTTCGCCGCCGGCTTCGTCGCGGTGTCCGCGAGGTGGCCGACCACCGCCCGGTCGTCCTGTCCGGCGGCCAGCGGCAGCTCGGTCGTCAGGAACGCCCGGACGTCCAGCTCCGAACCGGTCAGCGCGCGCTCGGCGGCCGCCCGGGTCCACGTCCCCCCGGTGGCCAGCAGCCGGACGGCGACCCGGCGTCCGTTGGTCAGCACCACGTCGGCCGGCGCGTTCGGCGCGGTGGCCTCGGCCAGCCAGCGGCGGGTCTCCTCGTCCCGCTGGGTCTCCTGCGCCTCGTCCCAGGCCGCCTGCGCCAGGCGGGTCTCCTCCTCCTTGCGCTCGACCTCGGCGGCCATCACCCCCTCGGCCGTCATGGCCGCCAGCCGCTCGACGTCCGCCTGACGGGCCGCCGTCTCGACGTCCCGTGCCTGGTTGGCGTACTTCTCCCCGTCCTCCGCCGCCTTCATCGCGTTGACCGCGTGCTGCGTGGCCATCTGCGCCGCGTAGGCCGCCTCCCCGGCGTGCGCGGCGGCGTCCTCGGCCGCCGCGGCGGCGTTGTCCGCGTGGGTGGCCGCCGCTCGCGCGGCGGTCGTCGCCTGGCCGGCCGCGGTCGCCGCGCGCCGCGCCTCGGCGCTGGCCGCGTTCGCCGCCCGCTGGGACTCCTCCGCCTTGGCCCGGGCCCGGGCAGCCGCCTCCCGCGCCCGCGCCGCCTCGGCGGCGGACACGTTCGACTGACCGGCCGCCTGCTCGGCCGCGTCGGCCGCCAGCTTCGCGTTGGCCGCCGCGCTCGCCGCCGCGGTGCCGGCGTTGCCGGCGGCGACGGAGGCACGCTGGGACGCCTCGGACGCGTCCGCCGCCTTCCGCGCCTGCTTAGCCGCGTCCCGGGCGATCCGGGCGGCGTCGCGGGCCTGTTGTGCCTTGGTGGCGTCCCCCGCCGCCTTCGAGGCCGCCGTGTTGGCGCGGGAGGCGGCGTTCCCGGCGAGCGCCGCCGCCTGCGCGGCACGCGCGGCGGACGCCGAGGCGACCTTCGCCGCGGAACTCGCGGCGTTCGCGGCGCCGATCGCGCGTTGCGCCGCCGCGGCGGCGCGACCGGCGGCGGACGCGGCACGCGCAGCCGCCGCCGCCGCGTCCTCCGCGGAGTCCTTCGCCGCCGCGGTCTCGGCCGCGGCACGCTGCGCGGCCTCCTTCGCCAGCCGGGCGGACTCCACCGCACGGTCGGCCGCCTGCTCGGCCTGGAGCGTCTCCTGCGCGGCGAGCCGGCCGGCCTCCTGGGACAGGTCGGCGAGCTGGGTGACGGTGAGCATCTCCTGGTCACGCGCGCGGGCCACGTGCTGCCCGTACAGCAGGAACTCCCGGATGTCCTCGGCCGTGCCGTTCAGCGCGGCCTGCGCGCCGGCCCTGACGTAGGGACCACCGCCGGTGAGGATCTGCCCGATCCGGATCCGGTCGTCGATCTCCCGGGCCTCGTACTGACCGGTGCGGAGGAACTCGGTGATCGCGTCGTCGGTGCTGTTCAGCGCCGCCTGGCCGGCGCGCTTCACCTCGTTCCCACCGGCGTTGACGACCTGCCCGAGGCGGATGCGCTCGTCGACGGCGAAGGCGGCCTCCCATCCGCCGTTGAGGAACGCGCGGCGGTCCTCGACGGAACCGCTCAGCGCGGCCACCGCCGCCTGCTTCATCGTCGGGCCGCCCAGGCCCGCGTACTCCTCGACCCGGACCAGGTCGTCCTGCTGGCGAGCGGTGAAGTAGCCCTCGTCGAGGAAGTCGGCGACCGCGTCGTCGTCCCCGACGAGCGCCTCCGCCGCCGCTCGCTCCACACTGGCGCCGCCCGACTTCAGCAGGAGAAGCGCCCGGAGCCGGAGTTCACCCGGCTCCGTCTCGTCCGCCGCGTACGACGGGCCGGGCACGACGAGGAACGCGGCGAGCAGCGTCAGGACGAGGCTCATCGCCAGCCCTGCCCGCCTTCGCACCGCACTTGCCCGCCGGAAACCACTGGGTCTTGCCGACACGGTCCCTCCCTGGAACTGACGCGTCAGAGCAGCGAGCGCACGTCGCTGCGGATGGCGAGAAGGAGGGAGCCGACCTCGGCGTGCGAGGTCGGCTCCCGGTGGTGCGTCAGTTGGCGGTGGGGAAGCGAAGCTCGAGCAGCGTCGCCGTGCCCCGGGACTGTCCCTCGCCGACGGGCTGCCACTCGCCCGGGTCGACCTGCTCGGTCTCGACCACGGTCGGGTCGTCCTTGACTTCGACCTTCGCGTCGACCGTGTTGGTCGAGTCACCCCGGACGAAGTAGACCATGGGGATCTCCATGGTGAGGTAGCCGCTGGCGCCCTTCGCCTTGAAGCAGAAGTTCTTGCCGGCGGGCAGGCTGAAGTCGTTGCTCTGCACCAGGATCAGGTCGGCCGGCGGGTTGTTGGGAGTCGCGCCGCAGTCGGCCAGCACGATGTGCCCGTCGCCCTTCAGCAGC
Organism: Micromonospora sp. NPDC049201; assembly: GCF_055586805.1. Classification (NCBI taxonomy): domain Bacteria; kingdom Bacillati; phylum Actinomycetota; class Actinomycetes; order Micromonosporales; family Micromonosporaceae; genus Micromonospora; species Micromonospora sp. NPDC049201. The sequence continues at coordinate 98,735 of NZ_JBVJHM010000013.1, forward strand.
TTGATCCCCCGCTGGGTGAGCACCTGCGCGGCGCCCGGGTAGTTGAAGTCCTCCTCCAGGGAGGGCTGGGTGTCGACCGCGGCCGACGAGGACTGCTGCAAGGCCACAACGGCCAGACCGAGTGAGAGCGTTGCCGCGACGGCACCCGCCTTGAACGTGCGAGACGACACTCGCCTTACCCCCGTATCGAGTGAAAACAGCAGCGGTGAGGCGACGACAGGTCGCCGCATCACCGAATGTCACCGCCAGCACACCTGGTGCCATCGGCGACGGTGTCATCCTTCCACAGGCCGATCGATGTGTGGGGGCACCTCCGGCGGGGGTCCGGCGTCCTAAGCTGACCGTCCACCTGTCGACGGGAGGCCCGCCGTGACCGTACGCCTCACCCGCGCCGAGGCGCTCGCGCTGCGGATGACCGGCCTGCTGCTGCGTCCGCACCCGATCGCCCGGCCGGAGCGGGTGGCCGACGTGGTCGAGTGGTTCGGCGCCATGCAGGCCCAGGACGCGGCCAGCGGCCTGTGGTCGCTCGGCGTACGCCTGCCCGGCCGCACCCGGGACGACGTCCACGCGGCGCTGGAGCGGCGCGAGGCGTTGCGCACCTGGCCGATGCGCGGCACGGTGCACCTGGTGCCGGCGCGGGACGCGCACTGGATGCTGGCGGTGACCGGGGTCCGCGCCCTGGCCGGGTCGGCGGCCCGGTGGCGGCAGCTCGGGCTGACGCTCGCCGACGGGGACCACGCCGGCGACGTGCTCGGCGCGGCGCTGGGCGGGGGCGGCCGGCTCACCCGCAGCGAGTGCCTGGCCGCGTTGCGCGCCGCCGGGCTGGACACCACCGGTCAGCGCGGCTACCACCTGCTCTGGTACGCGAGCCAGCGCGGCATCACCTGCATCGCGCCGCACGTCGGCACCGAGCAGACGTTCGCGCTGCTCGACGAGTGGGTGCCCGACCCGCACCGCCCGGAGCGGGACGAGGCGCTGGCGTTGCTGGCCCACCGTTACGTGCGCGGGCACGGGCCGGTGACCCGGCACGAGCTGGCCCGGTGGAGCGGCCTGACCGTCACCGACGCGACCCGGGCCGTGGCGCTGGCCGGCGACCTCCTCGCCCCGGTCGAGGTCGACGATGAACCCGCCGTGGTCGACGCCGCGCTGCTCGACACCCCCCGTGACCCGGTCGACGACCTGCACACGCTGCCCGGCTTCGACGAGTACCTGCTGGGCTACCGGGACCGTTCGCTGATGCTCGACCCGGCACACGCCGCCGCCGTGGTGCCGGGCAACAACGGCATGTTCCAGTCCACGGTGGTGCGTGGCGGCCGGGTGGTCGGCACCTGGCGGCGGACGCTGGGGGCGACCACGGTGACCGTGACGGTGCGGCAGCTCGTCCCGTTCGACGCCGAACTGCGCGCCCGGGTGGACGCGGCCCTGGCCCGCTACGCCCGCTTCCTCGGGCTGGCGCTGCGTCACTCCTGGTGACGCCGCGCGCTGGCAGCAGCCCGGCGGGCACGGTGTGCCGGCACGACGCGTCCGCCCGGAGACGGTGGAAGGGCCGACGGCACCCGCCGCCGGCCCCGCCACCCGGAGCGCTCAGTCGGCGAGCGCGCCGGCCGCCCGCCCCTCGTGCAGCGTCAGGTTGCGCCCGCTGCCCGGGTCGAACAGGTGGATCTTCTCCAGGTTGAACCACACCCGGCGGGACTCGCCCTCCCGCGCCGGCGACTCCGCCGACAACCGGGTGACCAGGCTGGAACCCGCGCCGGCGAAGTCGGCGGCGCCGGCATCGGCGGCCAGCTCCTCCAGCTCGGCGGCGGTGGCCCGCTCCCCCTCCACGGTGAGGTAGACGTACTTGTCCGAGCCCATCGACTCGACGATGTCGACAGGCGCCTCGAACTCCAGGCCCCGGCGGCGGGTCTCGTCGTCGATCAACGCGGCGTCCTCGAAGTGCTCCGGCCGGATGCCGAGGATCAGCTCGCGGGGCGCGTCACCGGCCTCCAGCTCGCGGCGGACCCGCTCGCCGATCGGCACGTCGCCCAGCGCGGTCCGCAGCTTCCCGTCCTCCACCGCGGCGTGCACGAAGTTCATCGACGGCGAGCCGATGAACCCGGCGACGAAGAGGTTGCGCGGGTGGTCGTACAGCTCCTGCGGCGGACCGACCTGCTGCACCGCGCCGCCCCGCATGATGACCACCCGGTCGCCGAGCGTCATCGCCTCGGTCTGGTCGTGGGTCACGTAGACGGTGGTGGTGCCGAGCTGCTTCTGCAACCGGGACACCACGGTGCGCATCTGCACCCGGAGCTTGGCGTCCAGGTTGGACAACGGCTCGTCCATCAGGAACGCCTTCGGCTGGCGCACGATCGCCCGGCCCATCGCCACCCGTTGCCGCTGGCCGCCGGAGAGGTTGGCCGGCTTGCGGTCCAGCAGGGCGGTCAGCTCCAGCACCTTGGCGGCCTCGTCCACCTTCTGGTTGATGGTCTCCTTGTCCATCTTCGCCAGGCGCAGCGGGAAGGCCATGTTCTCCCGGACCGTCATGTTCGGGTAGAGCGCGTACGACTGGAAGACCATGGCGATGTCCCGGTCCCGGGGCGCCTTGTCGTTGACCCGCTCGCCGCCGATGCGCAGCTCACCGTCGCTGATGTCCTCCAGCCCGGCGATCATGTTCAGGGTGGTGGACTTCCCGCAGCCGGACGGGCCGACCAGGATGACGAACTCGCCGTCGGCGATCTCCAGGTCGACGTCCCGCACCGCCGTGGTCCCGTCCGGGAACCGCTTGCTCACCTTGTCCAGCACGATGTCAGCCATTGTTGTCACCTATCCCTTGACTGCGCCGGAGGTCAGGCCGGAGACGATGCGGCGCTGGAAGAAGAGCACGAACAGGATGATCGGTACGGTGATCACCACGGCGGCGGCGCAGATCGCCCCGGTGGGGTCCTCGAACTGCGACTCGCCGGTGAAGAACTGGAGGGCCACCGGGACCGTGCGGGACCGCTCGGTCGAGGTGAGCGTGATCGCGAACAGGAAGTCGTTCCAGCAGAAGATGAAGACCAGGATGGCCGTGGTGAACACGCCCGGCGCGGCCAGCGGGGCGATCACCCGCCGGAACGCCTGCCCCTGGGTGGCGCCGTCCATCTTCGCGGCCTTCTCCAGGTCCCACGGGATCTGCTTGAAGAACGCCGACAGCGTGTAGATCGCCAGCGGCAGCGCGAACGTGATGTACGGCAGGATCAGGCCGGGCCAGGTGTCGAAGAGGCCGAGCTGCCGCTCGATCTCGAACAGCGGCGACACCAGCGACACCTGCGGGAACATCGCGATCAGCAGGGAGACCCCGACCAGCAGCTTCTTGCCCGGGAAGTCCAGCCGGGAGATCGCGTACGCGGCCATCGTGCCGAGCACCACCGCGATCGCGGTGGCGATCAGCGCGATGCCGATCGAGTTGACCAGGGCCCGGACGAACTGGTCGGTGTCGAAGATCGTCCGGTAGTTGTCGAGCGTCCACTCCCGCGGCCAGAAGTTGCCGTCCGTGAGCGTGCCCGGCGTCTTGAACGACAGCGAGGCGATCCAGAGCACCGGCACCAGCGCGAAGACGACGACCACGACGTCCAGCACGCCCCAGCGCAGCTTCGCCCGCGTGGTGGTTTCCACGGCCATGTCAGCGCCTCTCCCCATCGTCGCTGCCGGGAGCAGCGGTGCCGAACAGCTTCACGAAGACGAACGCGATGATCGCCACGGTGATGAAGATCAGCACCGACATCGTGGAGCCGATGCCGAGGTTCAGGCCCCGGATCAGGTTGTTGTAGGCCAGCATCGACACCGACGAGGTCTCGTTGCCGCCGTTGGTGAGCACGAAGATGTTGTCGAAGACCCGGAACGCGTCGAGCGTGCGGAACAGCAGCGCGACCAGGATCGCCGGCTTCATCACCGGCAGCATCACCTTGGTGAACCGCTGCCACGCCGTCGCGCCGTCGGTGGAGGCCGCCTTGAGCAGGTCCTCCGGCACCAGCGCCAGCCCGGCCATCAGCAGCAGCGCCATGAACGGGGTGGTCTTCCAGATCTCCGCCAGCATGATGATCGCCAGCGAGCTGGCCCGCTCGGTGAGCGGCGCGCTGCCGTCGAACAGGTTCGCCAGGTAGCCGGTGCCCGGCGTCCAGGCGTACCGCCAGGAGAACGCCGCGACCACCGTGACGATGCCGTACGGGATCAGCGCCGCGGTGCGGACGATGCCCCGGCCGACAAGTGTCCGGTGCATGATCATCGCCAGGCCCATGCCGAGCACCAGCTCGATCGCCACGGTGACCACCGTGATCAGCATGGTCACCCCGAACGCGGTCCACCAGAAGTCGTTCGTCAGCACGGTGACGTAGTTCTCCAGCCCGACGAACTGGCGCTCGTCGGGGAACCGCAGGTCGTAGCGCTGCAACGACAGCCAGATCGAGTACAGGATCGGGTACGCGGTGACCAGCACCATGACCAGCGCGGCCGGCGCGCACAGCAGCCAGCCGAGGCGACGCTCGGCCCGCTTGTTGTCGCTCAGCGGAGCGCGGGCGCCCCGGCGGGCCCGCTGGGCGGGCACCGCGGCGTGCCTGGCGGCCGGCTGCTCCGCCTCGGCGGCGGCCTGGGCGCCGGCCGGAGTGGCGTTCACGCTCATGGCAGGACACCCTTCGACTCCAGCGCGTCGGCGATCGCCTTGCGCAGCTCGTCCGCGGTCCGCTCGGGGTTGATCCCCGAGGGCGGCGACAGGATCGCCGACATCACCGTGGAGATGCTCTGGTACGCCGGGGTCAGCGGTCGCACCGCCGGCTCCTTCAGCTCCTCCAGGATGGTCTCCTTCATCGGGTACGCCTCGGCCATCTCCGGGTCGTCGTAGACCGCCTCGATGGTCGGCGGCACGCCGTCGTTGACCGCGGAGAACTTCTGGTGCTCCGCGTTGCGGATGCACCGGGCCGCCTCGAACGACTCGGTCGGGTGCTTCGAGTACTTGCTCACCGCCAGGTTGACCCCGCCGATGGTGACCTTGCTCGGGGTGTTCGCGTCGATGCCGGGCACCCGCGCCCACTTGACGTCCTTGGCCAGCTCCGGGTTGGCCTCCTGCATCGCCGGGTACACGAACGGCCAGTTGACCTGGAACGCGCCGCCGCCGGACTGGAACTCCAGCCGGACCGGGTCCTCGACCGCGTTGCTGAACGACGGTGAGGTCACGCCCGACGTGGCGAGCGTCTTGAGCTGCTCCAACGCGCGGACGGTGCCGGCGTCCATGACCGCCTTCTTGCCGTCGTCGCTGAGGATCTTGCCGCCGGCGCTCTCGGCGAGCGTGTTGTAGAGCACCACCAGGCCCTCGTACTGGGCGCCCATGGTGAGCACCCGGTAGGGCTTGTTCTGCTCCTTGAGCTGCTGGGCCGCCGAGATCATCTCGTCCCAGGTCTTCGGCGGCTGCGACACGAGGTCGGCGCGGTACCAGAGCAGTTGCACGTTGGTGTTCTTCGGCGCTCCGTAGAGCTTGTCCTCGTACTTGGCGGTGCCCAGCGGGCCGGCCAGCGTGCCCTGCTCCACCTCGGCCTTGTCCTGGCCGGTCCACTCCCGGATCCAGTCCGCGCTGGCGAACTCCTGCGTCCAGGTGACGTCCAGGCCGAGCACGTCCATGCCGCTGTCCTGCGCCGCGAGCCGTCGCACCATCTGCACCCGCTGCTCGTCGGCCTCGCGCGGCAGCACCCGGTAGCTGATCCGGTAGCGCCCCTCGGCCTGCGCGTTGCAGTCGTCGACCACCTTCTGGAGGTTCTGCTCCGGCGGGTAGTACAGGTTGATCGTCGGCGGGCCACCGTCGCCGCCGGACCCGCAGGCAGCCAGCGGGGCCACCAACGCGAGCGCGGCGACCGCCGCCGCCGCGCGTCCGGCCGGCCGCCGTGCGGCCGTGTCGGGGACTGTCGTCATCACCCTCCCCCTCTCTTCGGCGAGAGCCGGGGAGATCACCCGCGCCCCGGCGCACGGCGAGACGGTCGAGGCACCGGCCCTGCGCCCGACGCCCCGGGCGTTTCGTGCGGCAGAACGTGCCCGACCTGCGACGAAGCGAAACATCACGGTCACGTGACGGTGACCGCCGCGCTGCGCGCCGACCCGTCCGCCCCTAGGTTGGGGGGATGGACGCCACCTTCTTCTTCGACCCGGTCTGCCCATGGACCTGGCGCACCTCCCGCTGGCTCGTCGCCGTCGCCCAGGCCCGCGGGCTGACCGTCGAGTGGCGGGCGTTCAGCCTGGCCATCCTCAACGACGGGCGGATCGCCCCCGAGTACGCCGAGGCGATGGCCGCCTCCGGCCGGGTGCTGCGGCTGGTGGAGGCGCTGCGGGCGCAGGGCCGGCACGAGGACGCGGGGCGCCTCTACACCGAACTGGGGGCACGCAGCCACGACGCCGGGGACCCGCTCGGCGACCGAACCGTCGCGGCGGCGGTGGAGGCGGCCGGCGTGACGGACGCGGCGCCCGCGCTGGACGAGGAGCGCTGGGACGAGGCGGTCCGCGAGTCGCACGCGCTGGCGTACGCCTCGGCCGGCCCGGACATCGGCTCGCCGGTGCTCATGGTGCCGGACGCCGGCCGGGGCATCCACGGGCCGATCATCACCGAGGTCCCGGGCACCGAGGACGCGCTGGTCATCTGGGACTCGATGCTGCCGCTGCTGCGCCTGGACACGTTCCACGAGCTCAAGCGCGCCCGCCGCTGACCATCGACGTTTTACGCGTTGTACGCTCAGCGGGTGACGGCGAACCGTGATCCGCGGGCGATGAGCCGCGAGGAGTTGGTCGCCTACTTCGACCGGGGCGGCGACATCTCCGAGTTGCTGCGGGACGCGACCCGGGGGCCCGACCTCGGGCCGGAGAGCGTCCCGATGGTGGTGACCGGAGTCAGGCTTCCCTCGACGATCGTCCGGCAGCTCGACGAACTCGCCGGCAGCGACAAGGGCGGTCGGTCCGGTCTCATCCGCCGGGCGATCGACGAGTACCTGGCCCGACACGCCGGTGAGGCGGCCTGAGCCGCGTCCCACCAGGTGAACGGCGAGACTACCGGGAGGGACGGGGCTGGACTAGCGTTTTCCTCACTCCGTGGCCCCGCGTGTCGCCGCCGCTGTCGACCCGCCGCCGGCTGTCCCCCACAGCCTGCTCGATCGGTGGGTTCTCCCGGGAACCGCCGCCCCCGTGCGTGCCGGTTGGGCAGGATTCGCCCCGAGGAGGTGCCGTCGTGCAGGACACCCGCGCTCTCGCCCTGTCGTTCGAGGTGAGCGGCCTGCCCCCGGTCAAGACCGAGGCCCTGTCCATCTTCGCCGCCGGACACCGGCAGGCGACGAGGGTCCGCACCCTGCTCCAGGCCGCCTGCACGGCGGCCCAGCGCACCGGGTGGACCCCACTCGCCGGGCCGGTCGAGGTGGACCTGACCCTGCGCTGCCCGCCCGGGCACCGCACCTCCGACGCCAGCACCCTGCTGGGCGGTGTGTGCGCGGTGCTCCAGGACAAGAAGCGGGTGTCCACCATCGGCCTCGCCCACCTCGGGGTGCTGGTCGACGTCGCGCTCTGGTCCGACGACCGGCAGATCCGCCGGCTGTCGTACGCCGAGGAGCCGGCGGAGGCCTTCTCGTACCTGGTCCGGGTGGCGGCCGTACCGACGATGGTTTGACCGACGGACGCGGTGGGGTACCGCGGACGCCGACGAAGGGAGCGCCGATGTCGGAGCCACATGTCACGCTCGACCCGAGCGGGCTCGATCCGGTGCAGCAGAAGCTGCGCGGCCCGTTGGAGGATCAGCTGACCTCGGCCCTGCAGGCGGCCACCGAACGGATCCGCGCCGGCTACGCGGGCGAGCCCGTGGAGGACGTCTGCCGGCGGCTGCTCGACGAGACCCGGTCCGGCCTGCACCCCGACATCGCGGCCGGGTTCCAGCCGGACATGGACGAGTTCTGTCGGGTGGCGGTGGCGATCGTCCGGGGCGAGACCGGCTGAGCCCGGCCCGCGCCGGCCCCGACCCGGGCGGCGCGGGCTGGTGGTCAGCCGCGCCGGACGTCGACGGAGACGACGTGGGCGCCGTCCGGGCGGGTGGACTCACCCAACCGCACCGGCAGCCGTGCGCCGTCCGGGGGACGCAGGCCGAGCCCGAAGCTCAGGTGCCCCTCGAAGTCGCCGGCCGCGGCCCAGCCGAGCAGCGTCGGGTAGCCGACCGCGGCCGGCGGCACGTCGGCGGTCCGGCCACCCCGCGCGTCGTGTGCCTGCGCCGGGAAGAACCGCACCGACAGGTAGCTCGTGCCGGGCAACTCGACCGGGGCGCCGCGCCCCTCGGTCACCACCTGCGGCACGTACCCGACCCGGTAGGACGGGACGGGCCCACGGAACGCGAACGTGATCCGGCTGAACCCCTCGGCGGGGTGGTCGCCGACCTGCACCGACACCAGGACGGGCAACGACGCGCCGGGCGCCGCGGTGACCGGCGCCCGCACCGGGTGGGTGACCCGGGCGGACGTGCCGGGCACCCCCCAGCCCCAGGTCACCCGCCAGGGCCCGGCGGTCCCCTGGTCGGTCGACGTTGGTCGGGTGGCGGCCGGGGGCGGTGCGGCGGCCGTCGTGGTGGCCGGGGCCGATGTGCTGGCCGGGGCGGTGGTCGGTGGCGCCGGGGGTGCGCCGTCGTGGCCGGTCGTCGTGCAGGCCGCCGCGAGCAGCACGACCAGGCCGGCGAGCAGCGGTACGCGCTGGAGAGTCATGGTTCAGTGTCGCTCCGTGACCGGCCGGCGCACCAGGGGTGTGCCGCAGCGGCCCGGACGGGTCAGGACCGGGTCCGCAACTCCCCGGCCCTGACCCCGGTCGTCCGGAAGTGGTAACGGCGCACGCCGCGGGAACACGGCGGGTGCGGCACGACGCCCACGCCGGGCTCCAGACGGCGAGCCGCTCTGCCCGCACTCAGCTCCACGGTGCTCTTACCACCGGACTCCGGTGCGCCCCCGACTCACCCCGACGAGGCGTGGACGCCGGCTCAGGTTAGGCGCGTCCGCGCAGGTCGGACAAGCTTCGACCGGGACGGGCGGCTGTGATTGATGTCTATGTCGAAACGCGGCATGTCGACGTAACGGGGTCAGCCGGGCCGACGCTGTTCGTCTTCGAGACGCCGGGCGCGCTCGGCCCCGCGAACCGGCGCGGACCGGGCCGCCGCCGCGCCGGCGATGAGCGCCAGCCCGCCGACGTGGAGCGCGCGTACACCGGCCGGCCCCGGCACGGTGGCCGCCGGCAGTCCGGGCAGCAACAGCGCCCCCAGACCGGTGACCGTCAGGGCGACCCGCCAGAACACCAGCGGGTTCGCCGCCGGGGCGGGCGGGGGTTCGCCGTCGAAGATCTCGCCGTCACGGGCCGCGCGGATCGCCAGCGCCACCACCAGCAGTCCGCCGCCACCACTGGCGAACACGTCCGCGAACTGGAACCAGTACAGCCCGGTCAGGCCGTGGAAGTCGGCGATGCCGAGCAGCCGCGGCAGGCGCTCGCTGTGGCTGACCCGGTCCCACCCGACGTGGCTGAACGCGCCGATCAGCGCGGAACAGACCGTGACCTGCCAGGGGTGCCGTACGCCGGCCAGCCCGACGTACCGGGGCCAGCCGAACAACCGGGGCGCGGGCAGGTGCACGGCGATGCCGGCGACCACCCGGCGGGCGATCCAGGCGTACCCGAGGGCGACCGGCAGGCACCACCAGAGCAGCCCGCCGAGCGTGTGGGTGCGCATCCCGAGGTCGAACCGGGTGCCGCTGAACAGGTAGCCGACGTCCGGCGCGACCGCGCCGGTGGCCAACGCCACCCCGTCGAACCAGCGCGGTCGCCACAACTTCAGCGGCAGCACCGGCGCCAGGTGCGACGGGAACGTGAGCGGCACGCTCCGGACGTTACCGGCCGGCTCAGAAGTGCCGGGCCAGGTCGGGAAAGGCGGCGAGTCGGATCACCCGGGGGTCGGACGGGTCCAGCTCCTCGTGCTCCAGCACCCAGGTGTTCTCGTTCGGGATGAAGACCGCGTTCATGCCGGCGGCCCGCGCGGGCAGGATGTCCGAGCGCGGCGAGTTGCCGATCATCCAGGCGACCGCCGGGTCGAACGCGTGCTCGCGGGCCAGCCAACGGTAGGTGGCGACGTCCTTCTCCGGCACGATGTGCGCCGCCCGGAAGTGGTGCAGCAGCCCACAGGCGTCGAGCTTGCGCTGCTGCTCCTCGCGCTCGCCCTTGGTGAGCAGCAGCAACTCGTGACGGGTGGCGAGGTCGTCGAGCGTCTCCGCCACGCCCGGCATCAGCTCGACCTGGTGGCCGACCAGCGCGGCGGCGAGCTGCTCGATCTCGCGGCGTTCCCGTTCCGTGGCGGGGCGCTCCCGCAGCTTCTCCAGGCACTCGCCGAGACTGCGCAGGAAGACCTTGCTGCCGTAGCCGTGCGCCACCGCGTTGGCCCGTTCCACGTCGTCGAGCACGGCCCGGAGCTGCGCCCGGTCCAGCGTCGGGTGGTCCAACCAGGTGAGGAAGTCCTCGATCACGCGCTCGAACAGGACGTTGTTCTCCCAGAGCGTGTCGTCGGCGTCGAAGACCAGCACCGATCGCATCGCACCTCCCCCGTCGCGGCCCCGCCCACCCTACGTGCAAGGCGGGACCCGCCGCCCGCCGGACGGACCGCGCGGACCGGCCGATCGTCGACCGGCGCGGAGCGGCTGCCCGACTGTGGATCGCCTGCTCCGGCGGGATGCTTCGACCATGACTCCCGCACCCGCCCCACCCCCTCCGCAGCGGGTCCGGCGCCGGCGACGCACCGCCGTCGTCGTGGCGGCCACGCTCGCCGCCGGCGGCGCGCTGCCGACGGCTCCGGCCCTCGCCGTCAACGCCACGCACACCACCGTGGTCAGCGCCCGGCCGGCGGCCTGGACGCCGCACGCGCTCGACGGCACCGTGTACCGGATCCTCCAGATCGGCGACCGGGTCTACCTGGCCGGCTCGTTCACCAAGGTGCGCAACGCGAACACCACCGCGCAGCTCGCGATGCCCCGGCTGGTGGCGTTCCACGCCGACACCGGCCGGATCGACACCGCGTTCAAGCCGGTGGTCAACGGCACGGTCAAGGCGCTCGCCGCCTCGGCGGACGGCCGCTCGCTCTATCTCGGCGGCGCGTTCACCACGGTCAACGGCGTGGCCGCGCCGCGGGTGGCCCGGATCGACGCGGCCACCGGCGCGCGCGTCGCCGGGTTCGCCCCGGCCGCGCTGAACAACCAGGTCAACGACATGCGGCTGGTCGGCAACCGGCTGCTCGTGGGCGGCGCGTTCCAGACCGTGGGCGGGGTGACCCGGCGCGGCCTGGCCGCCCTGAACGCGACCACCGGCGCCGCCGACGCCTCGGTCGACCTGCGGCTGGACGGCGCGCGGGTCACCTCCTCCGGGGCCACCTCGCCAGTCAAGGTGGAGGCGCTGGACGTCTCCGCGGACGGCGGCCGACTGGTCCTCGCCGGCAACTTCAGCACCGTGTCCGGCGCGGCGCGGCACCAGCTCGCGGTGGCCGACCTGAGCGCCACCGGCGCCACGCTCTCCGGCTGGGCCACCACGCGCTACCAGCCGCAGTGCGCCAAGACGATGCCGGCCTACCTGCGCGGGGTGGACATCTCGCCGGACGGCGCCTGGTTCGCGGTGGTCACCACCGGCGGCCCGTTCCCCGGCACGCTCTGCGACACCGCGGCGCGTTTCGAGTTCGGCGCCGCCACCGCCGGCAAGCAGCCGACCTGGGCCAACTACACCGGCGGCGACACGCTGCTGTCGGTGGCGGTGACCGGCGCGGCGGTCTACGTCGGGGGGCACCAGCGCTGGCTGGACAACCCGTCGGGGCGCAACTCCGCCGGCCCCGGCGCGGTGTCCCGGCCCGGCATCGGGGCGATCCACCCGACCACCGGCAGGGCGCTGGCGTGGAACCCGACCAAGGACCGTGGGGTCGGCACCGCCGAGCTGTACGCCACCGACCGCGGCCTGTGGGTCGGCAGCGACACGGTGACCGTGGCCGGCGAGTACCACGCCCGGGTGGCGTTCTTCCCGCTGGCCTGACCGGGCCGGGACAACGGCGCGGGCTCAGCGGCGCAGCGTGAGGATCAGGTCGGCGACCAGGGCCGTCCACCCGGTCTGGTGCCACGCGCCGAGCCCCGCGCCGTTGTCCCCGTGGAAGTACTCCGGGAAGCAGATGAGGTCCCGCCAGTCCGGGCGGGTCTGGAACAGCTGCGCCGCGCCGTAGATCGGTCGCCGCCCCCACCCGTCCCGGGTGAACAGCGAGATCAGCCGGGCCGACAGGTCGTCGGCGATCTCGTCCAGCGTCCGCTTGACCCCCGACCGGGTCGGGTACTCGACCTGGAGGTTGTCGCCGAAGAACGCGGCGTGGTCGCGCAACGCGGTGATCAGCAGGAAGTTCGTCGGCATCCAGATCGGGCCGCGCCAGTTCGAGTTGCCGCCGAACAGGCCGCTGGTCGACTCGGCCGGCTCGTAGCCGACGCTGAACTCCTGCCCGCCGAGCGTGACCGTGAACGGCTTGTCCAGGTGGGCGCGGGACAGCGTGCGCAGGCCGTACTCGGAGAGGAACTCGTCGGTGTCGAGCATCCGGGCCAGCAGCCGCACCACCTGCTCCGGGCCGACCATGGACAGCAGCCGCTGCTGGGTGCCGTCCGGGCCGAGCCGGCGGGCGCCGATCACGTCCGCGTACTCGGGGCGGTTGGTGAGGAACCAGCGCAGCCGGGCGCCCAGCTCGGGCAGGCGACGCATGGTGCGCGTGGTGAGCCGGGTGACCGCGGCCAGCGGCAGCAGTCCGACCACCGAGCGGACCTTCAGCGGCACCTGCGTGCCGTCGGCCAGCCGCAGCACGTCGTAGAAGAACGCGTCCTCGGCGTCCCAGAGCCCCTGGGAGTACGCCGCCGCGGCGATGTACGCGAAGTGCTCGAAGAACTTCGTCGCGGTGTCCACGTACGCGCGGTCGTGCTCGGCCAGCACGATGGCGATGTCGAGCAGGTTGAGCGCGTACATGGCCATCCAGCCGGTGCCGTCGGACTGCTCCAGCGTGCCGGCCACCGGCAGCGCGGCCGAGCGGTCGAACGGGCCGACGTTGTCCAGCCCGAGGAAGCCGCCCTCGAACACGTTGTTGCCGCCGGTGTCCTTGCGGTTGACCCACCAGGTGAAGTTGAGCAGCAGCTTCTGCATCACCCGGGCGAGGAAGTCGTGGTCACGGGCGCCGTCGATCTCGAAGACCTTCAACGCGGCCCAGGCGTGCACCGGCGGGTTCACGTCGCCGAACGCCCACTCGTACGCCGGGATCTGCCCGTTCGGGTGCAGGTACCACTCGCGGAGCAGGAGCAGGATCTGCTCCTTGGCGAACCCGGGGTCGACCCGGGCGATGGTGACGCAGTGGAAGGCCAGGTCCCAGGCCGCGTACCAGGGATATTCCCACGGGTCCGGCATGGAGAACACGTCGAAGCTGGTCATGTGCCACCAGGCGCTGTTGCGTCCGTGCCGCCGGCCGGCCGGCGGCGGCGCCGAGCCCGGATCGCCCTCCAGCCACCGCTTGACGTCGAAGTGGTAGAACTGCTTGCCCCACATCAGCCCGGCGATGGCCTGGCGGGCGACAAGCGCCTCGTCGGCGGTCGCCGCGGCCGGGACGATGCTGTCGAAGAACCGGTTCGCCTCGGCGCGCCGGGCCCAGAGCACGGTGTCGAACCCGTCGCCCAGGTCGGCCGCGGCGGGCGGGTCGCCCGCCGGCGGCGGCGCGGTGCGGGTCAGCCGCAGCCGGATCCGCCGCTGCCCGCCGGCCGGCACGTCCAGCACGTAGTGCAGCGCGCCCTTGGTGCCGACCCGCTCCGGGTTGACGGTGGCGGCGCCGGCCACCACGTGGTCGTTGATCCCGTCCTTCGGGTACGCCGACCGCCCGGGCAGCCCCCACAGCCGCTCGGCGTTGGTCTCGTTGTCGCACAGCAGCGGCGTCGGGTCGCCGTCGCCCTCCAGCAGCACCTGGCCGAGCACCCAGTGCTCGCCGACCAGCCGGGAACCGGTGCCGCGCAGCTCGGGGACCCGGTCGGCGCCCGGCAGGCCCCACGCCCAGGTGTTACGGAACCAGAGCGTGGGCAGCACGTGCAGGGTGGCGTCCTCCTCGCCCCGGTTCGCCACGGTGACCAGGATGCACATGTCGGTCGGGGACGCCTTGGCGTAGTCGACGGTCACCGCCCAGTACCGGTCGTCGTCGAAGATGCCGGTGTCCACCAGCTCGTACTCGGTGTCGTCCCGGCCGCGCAGCGCGTTCACCGCGACCAGCTCGTCGTACGGGAAGGCGGCCTGCGGGTAGTGGTACCGCCAGCGCATCCAGGAGTGCGTCGGCGTGCTGTCCAGATACCACCAGTAGTCCTTGGCGTCCTCGCCGTGGTTGCCGCCGTCGCCGCCGAGGCCGAACATCCGTTCCTTGAGGATCGGGTCGCGTCCGTTCCACAGCGCCAGCGCGAAGCAGAACGTCTGCCGGTCGTCGCAGACGCCCGCCATGCCGTCCTCGTTCCACCGGTAGGCTCGGGACCGCGCATGATCGTGGGGGAAGTAGTCCCAGGCCGTGCCGTGCTCGCTGTAGTCCTCCCGTACCGTCCCCCACGCCCGTTCGGACAGATAGGGGCCCCATGCGCGCCAGTCCTGCTCCCCGGCATCGGCCTGGGCGAGCCGGTGCCGCTCGGGGTCGGGGGTCGCGGAGGTCGGGCGGTCGGTGATCACCCGCACATCTTCGACGCCGCCGGAGTACTTCTCCACAGCGGCCATTGTCGTCGTGGCCTGTCACACCTCGCTGCCGGTGGAGGAAAGTTGATCGACATCCGTTTCGGCCCGCAGCTCTGCGGGACGCTGTCCGCCGCCGCCGGGCGGGAATGGCTGGTCACGGACGGGCGCGGCGGCTACGCCACGGGCACCGTGGCCGGGCTGCGCACCCGGCGGTACCACGGTCTGCTGGTGGTGCCCGGCCAGACACCGGCGTCCCGCAAAGTGGGACTCGTGAGCCTCGACCCGGCGGTGACGCTGCCGTCCGGTCGCCAGGTCCGGCTCGGCGCGCACGAGTGGAACTCCGGCGTGGTCGACCCGCGCGGCTTCGAGTTGCTGGAACGCTTCGACCTCACCGACGGGGTGCCGCGCTGGCGGTGGCGCATCGGCGACGTGGTGATCGAGCGGGAACTCGCCATGACGTACGGCCGGTCCTGCGTCGCCGTGGTCCACCGGCTGGTCTCCGGCGGCCCGGTCCGGCTGGACCTGGCCGCGGCCTGCACCTGGCGGGACGCGCACGGCGAGCGACGGGCCGACGGTCCCGTCCCCCGGCTGGAGCCGGTGGCCGGCGGCGCGGTGGTCGACGGCGCGTTCCGGCTCGCCGGGCCGGACTGGACCCCGGAGGGCCAGTGGTGGCTCGGCGTCCACCACCGGGCGGAGGCCGCCCGCGGCCTCAATCCCGACGAGGACCTCTGGTACGCGGGCCGGTTCTCCGGCGCGCTCGACGAGCCCGGCGCGACGGTGACGGTGCTGGCCTGGGCGGACGACCTGGCCGAGGAGCCGCCACCGGCGACCGCCGTCGTCGAGGCGGCCCGCCGGCGCAGCCGGGCGGTGGTGGCCGCCGCGAAGCCCGCCGACGCGGTCGAGGCGACGCTGGCGCTGGCCGCCGACGCGTTCGTGGTCCGCACCGCCACCGGCCCCGACGTGGTGGCCGGCTACCCCTGGTTCGGCGCCTGGTCGCGGGACACGATGATCTCCTACGAGGGGTTGTTCCTCTGCGCCAACCGGGCCGACGAGGGCCGGGAGCTGCTGCGCGCGTACGCGGGCACGCTGAGCGAGGGCATGTTGGCGAACACCGCCGACACCGGCCGGGTCGAGCACAACACGGTCGACGCCACGCTCTGGTTCCTGCACGCGGTGAGCCGGCACGTCACGGTCACCGGCGACACCGACCTCGGCGACGAGTTGCTGCCCGCGCTGCACGGCGTGGTCGAGGCACACGTCGCCGGCACCCGCTACGGCATCGGCGTCGACCCCGCCGACGGGCTGCTCGCCCAGGGCGGCCCGCCGGACGTGGCGCTGACCTGGATGGACGCCCGCGTGTACGGGGTGCCGGTGACCCCGCGTACCGGGAAGCCGGTCGAGGTGAACGCGCTGTGGATCAACGGGCTGGCCGGGCTCGCCGAGTTGACCGAGCTGGCCGGCCGGGACGCCGGCGCGCTGTGGACGCTGCACTCCCGGGCCACCACGTCGTTCCGCGACCGGTTCCCCGCGCCGGCCGGTTGGCTGCACGACGTGGTGGACGCGCCGGCGCCCGCGTACCCGCTCGGCGGCGCCCCGCACCACGACGACGACCTGCTGCGCCCCAACCAGCTCCTCGCCTGGTCGCTGCCGTTCGCGCCGCTGGAGCCGGACGAGGCCACGCTGCGCCGGATCACCGAGGCGTTGTTCACCCCGCTCGGGCCGCGCAGCCTCGCCCCCGACTCCCCCGGCTTCACCCACCGGCACCGGGGCGGCCCGGCCGAGCGGGATGCCGGCTACCACCAGGGCACGGTCTGGCCGTGGTTGACCGGGCCGCTGCTCGACGCGTACCGGAAGGCGGGCCTGCCCACCGCGGACCTGCTGGTCGGGCTGGAGGGGCACCTGGTCGAGGACGGCCTCGGTTCGGTGAGCGAGACCGCCGACGGCGCGGCCCCGCACACCGCCACCGGCTGCCCGTTCCAGGCCTGGTCGGTGGCGGAGCTGCTGCGCGCGCGGCGGATGCGCCGGTAACGCGTTACAGACCGGCAACCGGCGCGTCTCCGCCGGTTAGCGACGCCTGGGCAGGATGGGCCGCGACCCCGCCGACGGTTCGGGGACGTCCACAACTCCAAGGGGGCCGCGTGTCAGCTGACGCCGAAGTGATCGACATCCAGCCCGCCCGGCGCCTGCGGGTGCTGCTGCTCTCCTGGGAGTACCCGCCGGTGCTCGTCGGTGGCCTCGGCCGCCACGTGCACGCGCTCTCCGTCGCCCTGGCCGCCGCCGGGCACGAGGTCACCGTGGTCACCCGGCACGCCGAGGGCGCGCCGCTGGAGGAGTACGCCGACGGCGTGCGCGTCGTCCGCGCCGCCGAGGACCCGGTCACGTTCCCGCTCGCCACCGGGTCGCTGCTGGCCTGGACCATGGCGTTCAACCACACGCTCACCCGGGCCGCGCTGCGCGCCGCCGAGTCCGGCGCGTACGACGTGATCCACGCCCACGACTGGCTGGTCGCGCACACCGCGATCACGCTGGCCGAGCACCTGGACGTGCCGCTGGTGACCACCATCCACGCCACCGAGGCGGGCCGGCACCAGGGCTGGCTGCCCGAGGAGATGAACCGCACCATCCACGGCGTCGAGCACTGGCTGAGCAACGCCTCGGCGCGGGTGATCGCCTGCTCCGGCTACATGCGCGACCAGGTCGCCCGGCTGTTCGAGCTGCCGACCGGCCGGATCGACGTGGTGGCCAACGGCGTGGACGACCGCGCCTGGCGGGCCCGCCCGCAGGCGGTCGCCGCCGCCCGCGCCCGCTTCGCCGGCGACGGGCCACTGGTCGGGTACGCCGGCCGGTTGGTCTACGAGAAGGGGGTGCAGCACCTGGTGCACGCCGTGCCGCACCTGGTCGACCGGCACCCCGGCCTGCGGGTGGTGATCGCCGGGGACGGGCCCTACCGGGACGAGCTGGTCGACCAGGCGCACCGGCTGCGCCTCGGCGACACCGTGCGGTTCGCCGGCTTCCTGGACGCCACCCAGCTCCCCGCGGTGCTCGCCGCCACCGACGTCACCGTGGTCCCCAGCCTCTACGAGCCGTTCGGCATGATCGCCCTGGAGGCGGCCGCGGCCGGCGCACCGCTCGCGGTGGCGCGGACCGGCGGGTTGGCCGAGATCGTCGAGCCCGGCGTGACCGGGGTGACGTTCCCGCACGGCGACCCGGACGCGCTGGCCGGCGCCGTCGACCGGCTGCTCGGCGACGAGGTCTTCGCCCGCCGGGTGGCGCGCAAGGCGCGCGCCATGGTGTCCCGGCAGTACACCTGGTCGGCCATCGCGGCCCGCACCGCCGCCAGCTACGCCGCCGCCCGGCGGGAGCACCACACGTTCCAGACCCGGCGTGCCGCCGCGATGCTGGCCGGGGGCCGGTCCGCGGTCGCGATTCCGGAGGGAAATCTGCTGGCCGGAGCGGCGAGCTGAGGCGACCCGCCCGGACGGGATAGGTACCGTCCGATCCGTTGGCTATTGTGGACCACGACCAGCGGTGAGGAGTGCGGTGCGGGACGTGGTGATCGCCGGACGATACCGCCTGATCGAGCTGGTCGGCCGCGGTGGGATGGGCCAGGTCTGGCGCGCCCGGGACGAGGAGCTCCAGCGCGAGGTCGCGGTGAAGCAGGTCGTCCCACCGAACTGGCTGGCCGAGCACGAGCGGGACGAGCTGCGCGCCCGGACGCTGCGCGAGGCGCGCACGGCCGCGCGGCTCAACCACCCCAACGTGGTCCGGGTCTACGATGTGGTGCGGGTCCAGGGCGACCCATGGCTGATCATGGAATACGTCCCGTCCCGGTCGTTGCAGGAGCTGATCGAGGCCGACGGCCGGCTGCCGCCCCGGCGGGCCGCCGGGATCGGGATGGCGGTGCACGCCGCACTGCGCGCCGCGCACGAGGCCGGTGTGCTGCACCGCGACGTGAAACCCGCAAACGTGCTGCTGGCCCGGGACGGCCGGGTGCTGCTCACCGACTTCGGGCTGGCCGTGTTCGAGGGCGGCGACGGCGCCATGACCCGCCCCGGGCTGGTGCTCGGCTCCCCGCAGTACGTCGCGCCGGAGCGCGCCGCCGAGGGCGTGTCCAGCATCGAGGCCGACCTGTGGTCGCTCGGCGCCACGTTGCACGCCGCCGTGGAGGGCCGGTCCCCGTACGCCCGCAGCACCGCGATGGCGACGCTGGCGGCGCTGGCCAGCCAGCCGCCGGACCCGGCCCCGCACGCCGGCCCGCTGATGCCGGTGCTGGTCGGGCTGCTGCGCCGCGACCCGCGCCACCGGCTCGGCCACGACGACGTCGCCGGGCTGCTCGCCGACGCCGCCGAGCCGGTCACCGACGTGCCACCCCGGCCGGCCATCGACGCCCCGACCGTGCCCAACCAGCCCCTCCCGTCCGACCGCCGCAAGTCCGGCTCGGGGCGTGCGTCCGCAGCGGGGCGCGGGTCCCGGATCGGGCCAGCCGTCCCGCCGCTGAGCGGGTCCGGCATCGGCGTCCCGCCGGTCCCCCGGCCCGCCCCCACCGTCCCACCGCTGAGCGGCTCCAGCATCGGCGTCCCACCGGTGCCCCGGTCCGACCCGGCCGAGCCGCCGGCGAGCGCAGCCGGTGGCGGTGCCCCACCGGCGAGCGGGAGCACACGGACCGTCCCGCCGGGCAACGGGGCCCCGTCCCCGGTTCCGCCCGGCGGTGGGGCCGGGCCACCACCGGCGGGTCCGACCGGCCGGGCCGGGGCGCCCTCGACCTCCGGTGAGGTGCGGGCGCAGCCGGACGCCGTAGCGCCGGGCCGCCCGGACCCGGCCGACGGCCCGCCTCGACGAGCCCCTGCCGGCCCGGCTGCCGCTCCGGACGACGCGGACCCCCCCGTCCCGCCGACCGTGGCCTACCCGGACCTGATGCCGCCGGCCGCGGCGGCCCGGGCGTGGAGCCGGGCGGCGCTGGGCAGCGAGTGGGCACGCCCGGCCGACGGCGAGCCGGAGTCGCGGCCCGACCGGGAGCGCCGCTCGGGCGAGCCGGAGCAGCCGGAGACCGGCGGCCGGCCCCGGGACACTCCGGACCGGCCGGTGGGCGGGTTCGGGCCCACGGTCCTGACCAGCTTCGTGGACCCGGGCAGCCCCACCGGCCCGGAGGGGCCGGCCGCCCGCGCCGACGCCGCCAGCCCGGTGCACACGCCGGGGCTCGGCGGCGCTCCCACGACGAGCCCGCCCCCGGTCATCTCCGGCGGCCCGGTCGACCCGGCAGCCGGCCGGCTGACCGGCAGTGGCGCGCTCCGTGACGACCGCGCGCGAGGGAACGCACCGGCGGGCGTGGTCGGCGACAGCGGCGCCACCTCCGGCGGCCTGACGCCCGGCCGGCCCGAGACCACGGGCATCGGCTCGCCGGGCGACGCCGCCGACGGCGACCGGCGCCGGGCGGCCACCCGGCGCTGGCTCCTCGCCGCGGGGGCCGCGTTGCTGGCGGTGCTGGCCGGCGTCGGCACCGCCCTCGCTGTCGACGGTGACCACCGGCATCAGCCGGACGGTGACGACCAGGGCGCGCCGCCAGGCCAGCCCTGGGAGCGACCGCCCCCGCCCGGCAACGGTCCGGGCGGGCCGCCGCCCCCGCCGTTCCCCTGCATCCGCCCCGACGTGGCCGGCACGCCGGTGCAGAAGGGCCCGCCGCCGGCCGACCCGGCGGTGACCATTCCCGCCGGCTGGGTCTGGCCCGCCGACACCGGCGGCTTCCACATCGCGCTGCCCGCCGGGTGGCTCCAGCTCCGCTCCGGCGACACCACCTGCTTCCAGGATCCGACCACCCGGCGCATCCTGGGCGTCGAGCCGTACCCGGGTGGTGATCCGGTCGGTCGGCTGCGCTCGGCCGAGCGGGACCTCACCTCCGCCGGCCGCCTCCCCGGCTACGACAAGGTCCGGCTCGCCGCCGACGGCGACGGCGCGGAGTGGGAGTGCCGCTGGGACGCGCCGTACGGCGAACGCATGCACGCGCTGCGGGTGCTGCCCGGCGAGGAGGCCGGGTGGACGCTGGGCCTGACCACCTCGGACGCCGACTGGGCCGCCGCCGAGGACCAGTTCGCGTTGATCCGGGACAGCATCCGGCCGATCCGACCCACCCGCACGGCGGGATGACCGCGGGCGTCCCGGCGTCGCACCGACTGACTACAGTGGCGTAGTTTCGTCGATCAAGATCTTCGGGAAGGGCGAGCCGAGATGATGGGACCGTCCCACGCGCTGTCCGGCGCGGCGGTGTGGCTGACCGGCTCCTGGGCGCTGGACCAGTTCGCCGACTATCACCAGACGCCGCTGGCGCTGGCGGTGGGCACCGCGGTCTGCGCGGGCGGGGCGCTCTTCCCCGACCTCGACCTCTCCGGCAAGGTGACCCGCAACCAGGGCGGCGCCACCGTGGCCCGGACGTTCGGCGTGTTCAGCCTCTTCGTCGCCGAGGTGATGGAGAAGATCTCGCTCGGCGTCTACTACGCCACCAAGCTCAGCAAGGATCCGCGCCGCAACAACGGGCACCGCACGCTGACCCACACCGTGCCGTTCACCGTGCTGGTCGGGTGGGGCACCACCGCGCTCTGCGCCCACTACGGCAAGTGGGCGGTGGTCAGCATCCTGTTCTTCATGATCGGCCTGGCGTTGCGCGGGCTCTTCGACGAGTGGGCCGAGCGGGCTGGCTGGGTGGTGGTCACGCTGGTGTCTGCCGCCGCGGCCTGGTTCACGTTCGCCAACCTGCCCGGCGACCGGGGCTATCCGATGATCGGCCTCGCGGTCGGCGTGGGCTGCTTCGTGCACATCCTCGGCGACATGATCACCCGGGCCGGGGTGCCGATCCTCTGGCCCATCCCGATCAGACGGCGGATGTGGACGATGATCGGGCTGCCCAACAAGATCGCGCTGCGCACCGGCAGCAAGGCCGAGACGGTCGTGCTGCGGGGCGCGCTGACCGTGCTGGCCGTGCTCGCCGCGCTGGGCCTGGTCGCGCCCTCGGTGCTGCAACGCTTCGACATCCAGGTCTGACGCGGCTCGCGTCACCGGGGCGTCAGCAGGCATAACTCGTTGCCGTCCGGGTCGGCCAGCACCACGTCGTCGGCGGTGTGCCGGCCCCGGCCGACCCGCGTCGCCCCGAGGGAGAGCAGCCGGTCGATCTCCGCCTCCCGGTCGCCGTCGGCCGGTGGCGCGAGATCCAGGTGTACGCGGCCCCGGCCGTGCCTCGGCATCAGCGGCGGACCGCTCCAGGTGATCTTCGGCCCGCCGCGCGGCGACTGGATCGCGGTCTCCTGATCCTGGTCCCAGACCAGCGGCCAGCCCAGCGCCGCGCTCCAGAAGTAGCCCACCGCCTGCGTACCGTCGCAGTTCACCGCGCCGACGGACCCGCAGCCGGCGAGGAAGCTGTTGCCCGCCTCGATGACGCAGAACTCGTTGCCCTCACGGTCGGCGAGCACCACGTGGTCCTCCTCCGCGCCCTGGCCGATGTCGACGTGCCGCCCGCCCAACTCGATCGCCCGGGCCACCGTGCCCCGCTGGGCGTCCCACGACGCGCTGGTCAGGTCGAGGTGGATCCGGTTCTGCCCGACCTTCGGCGCCCCGGTCGGCAGGAACCGGATGCGCAGGCCGGCGTCGCCGTCCGGCCGCAGCGCGACCCCCTCGTGCGGGTCGTCGACCATCTCCCGGCCGAGCAACTCCCCCCAGAAGCGCACGAGGCGCAGCGGCTCCCGCGCGTCGATGCTGATCGCGTAGAGGTGGCTCGTCATCGCCGCGTTCATCTCCGATCCGCCGTCCGGCCCGGTCCGGCTGGTGGCTCAGACTAGGGAAGAACGCCGCCGACCACAGCCGAATATCGGCGGCCGGCGGTTCAGCGCTCGCCCTCACCGAGCCACTCGACGAGGGCGGCGCGGTTCTGCCGGGCGCTGGACAGGGAGTCGGCGAACATCTGCGGCGACCGCCGCGCCAGGGGCTCGTAGAGACCTATCGACTCGGTGATCGCGGCCAGCGCCCCGGCAAGGTCCACCTCCACCTCGACACACACCGACGCGTACGCCCACAACGTCTTCGCGAGGTCGGGCCCGTGAACGGCGGGGTTGGCCTCGGCCAACCGGCGGCGAATGGCCACGGCCTCCTTCGCCGCGGCCAGCGCCTCCTCCTGACGCCCCACCTCCGACAGCCGGTTACCGAGGCTGGTCAACGAGCCCGCGAGGCCGGGCAGGTAAGCGGCCGGGTTGGCCTCGGCCAACCGACGGTGGATGCCGGTGGCCTCCTCCGCCGTGGCCAGGGCCTCCTCCCGCTGGTCCGGCGCGGACAGGAGGACGCCGAGGTTGGCCAACGAGATGGCGAACTCGGGCAGATAGAAATCAGGGCTGGCCTCCGACAGCCGCCGGTAGACGGCGACGGCTTCCGCCCCCAGGGTCAACGCCTCCTCCCCACGCCCCACCTTCGACAGGAAGGCACCGAGGTTGGTCAGCGAGATCGCGAGGTCGTGCAGGTAGATGTCCGGGTTGGCCGCCGCCAACCGGCGGCGAATGGCCAAGGCCTCCTCCGCCGGCGCCAGCGCCTCCTCCCCACGCCCCACCCCGAACAGCCGGGTACCCAGATTTGTCAACGAGCCCGCGAGGTGGGGCAGGTAGGCGGCCGAGTTGGCCGCCGCCAACCGGCGGCGAATGGCCACCGCCTCCTCCGTCGGCGCCAGCGCCTCCTCCCCACGCCCCAGCTCCGACAGACGGACACCGAGATTGTCGAACGACGTCGCGAGGTCGGGCAGGTGAGCGGCCGGGTTGGCCGCCGCCAACCGGCGCCAGATGCCGGTAGCTTCCTCCGTCGGCGCGAGCGCCTCCTCCCGACGCCCCGATTCCGACAGGAGGGCGCCGATGTTGTTCAACGATGCCGCGAGGTCGGGCAGGTGGGCGTCCGGGTTGGCCGCCGCCAACCGGCGGCGAATGGCCACGGCCTCCTCGACCGGAGCCAGCATCTCCTCCCGACGCCCCACCCCCCACAGACGGCTACCGAGATTGGCCAACGACATCGCGAGGTCAGGCAGGTAGGCGTCCGGGTTGGCCGCCGCCAGCCGACGGCGAATGGCCACCGCCTCCTCGACCGAAGCCAGCGCCTCCTCCCGACGCCCCACCTCCGACAGCCCGTTGCCGAGGTTGTGCAACGAGGTCGCGAAGTCGGGCAGGTAGGCGTCCGGGTCGGCCTCCGCCAACCGGCGGTAGATGCCGGCGGCTTCCTCCGTCGGGGCCAGCGCCTCCTGTCGACGCCCCACCTCCGACAGCCGGCTGCCGAGGTTGGCCAACGCCCCCGCCAGCCCGGACAGATTGGTGGCGGGGTTGGCCGCCGCCAACCGGCGGCGAATGGCCACCGCCTCCTCGACCGAAGCCAGCGCCTCCTCCCGACGTCCCACCCCCGACAGGTGGTTGCCGAGGTTGTGCAACGCCCCCGCGAGCTCGGGCAGGTAGGCGGTGGAGTTGACGGCCACCAACCACCGCCAGATGCCGGCGGCTTCCTCCGTGGGGGCCAGGGCATCATCCCGACGCCCCACCCCCGACAGGTGGTTGCCGAGGTTGTTCAACGACATCGCGAGGCGGTGCAGGTAGGCCGGATTGGCCGCCGCCAACCGCCGGTAGACGCCGGTGGCTTTCTCCGCCGCGGCCAGCGCAGCGGTGTGTTGTCCGGCGTTGGCCAACCGCCAGGCGTGGACGGCGTGCAGCCGGGCACGGTCGGCGTCGTCGTCGGTGCGGTCCAGGCGCTCCCGGGTGAGATGTCCGGTGATCGCGGCGGCGGCGATGTCGAGATCGATGTGCCGACCTTTGGGCAGCAGGGGTTCGAGGGCCGCCAGGATGGCGGTGTCGATGTCGGGGACGCCCGCCAGGCGGGTGAGAGTGGCCCCACCGGCGGCGATCACCAGATCGGGCTGGCGACGGACCAGCGGGTACAGCACGTCGGTGGCGATGTGCGGCCACCGGCGCGCGGTCTCGACGAGCGTGGTGACCACAGCCGTGGCCCATGCCGGCGGCCGTGTCCCGTCGACGGTGAGCAGGTCGGCGAGCGTGCCGGGCGCCCAGTCCTTCGCCCGGGTCGGGAGCTCGCCGTGGCCGGGGACGGACAGCGCGATGAGATCCTCACCGAGCCGGTCGGGGTGCAGCGGCTCGAACACGAGTCGGGGGTCGGTCGGCGGGTAGCAGGTCGTGTGGTCGTCGATGATCCGGTCCGCGGCGATGCTGTCGGTGGCGAACCCGGCCCGGGTGAGGGCCTGCCGGGCGGCGGATCGGGGCTGTGCCCCGGTCAGGGTCGCGGTGTAGACGGCCCGGTGCATCACCTCGGGTGGGCTCGCCAGGGGGTCTTCGGGTCTGACGTGCAACTGGTGCCAGTACGTCTGCTCCCGGGCCAGAAGATACGCCGAAACCGCGTTCGCCCGCACCGGTGGGGCATCGCCGTGCCGGATGGCGTCGACGGTGGCCAGGGCGGCCATGTGCACGGCCAGGACCTGCGCGAACGCGGGACCGGTCAGATCCGGTACCGGCCAGCCGGCCGGTTCGAGATCCATGACCGCGGCGAAGCGCTCGGCCGCGGTGGTGAACAGTGCCGGCCGGTCGTCGTCGCTGTCCGCGGCCAGCGGTGACAACGCCACCTGCTCGGTCTCGATGCCGAGGTCGCTCTCGGCCCGGCTGGCCACCGCGGGCCACCAGTAGCCGTCCGAGCGGGCCAGCATCAGCACCCGTACCCGCACGCCGGTCCGCATGTGCAGGTCCCGTAGCTGGGTGAGCAGGGCCACCAGCGCCGAGGCCGGCCAGCGGTCGGCGTAGTCCACGACCGCCAGCACCGCGCCACCGGGCAACTCGACCCGGGACGTCGGCACGGTTCCGGGCACCGGGGTCGGAGTGTGCACCACCTTCCACACCGCCCACCCCGCGGCGGCGCACTGCGCGGTGACCTCGGCCGCGAGACGGGTCTTGCCCTGCCCACCCGCCCCGTGTACCAGCAACGCCGCGACCGGCTCGCCGCCGCGCACCCACTCGGCCAACGCGTCCAGCGTCCGCTCCCGTCCGGTGAACGGCACGACCTGGTGGCGGGCCAGCAGCAGGCAGCTCGGGTGCGACCGGGCCCTGGACACACTCACCGGCACCGGGGAACTGTTGGCCGCGCTCACCCGGTAGGGCGGCCGGTCCGGGCTGGTGACGGTGACATTCCCGTCGACGTGGGAGATCTGGTTGACGTCCCCGAAGACCACGGTGCCGGTCACCGCCTGACCCGCCGTCGGCTGGGCCCACCACCTACGGCTCACCTGTCGATGTCCACGTCACCGCCGGCACCGTCGACCTGCCGTACCGGCCCCGCCGTCCACGACCGCGTCACCGACTGTCCGTCCCCGGCCGGCACGCCGCCGGTCCGTGACCCGGCGGCCGGCGGCCACGCGGTGGGTGTCGACGGCGACCCGGTCGCCGGTGCGGACGGGCCGATGCGCACGTCGCCGCGCACCCCGCGGACCTGGGTCACCCCGCCGCCGACGACGCTGTCGGTCACCGACTGCCCACCTGCTGCCCGCCGCGCGCCGACCAGCCCGTACGCGGCCAGCCCCACGCCGGCGAGCGCGACGAACACCCCGAACACGCCGGCCAGTTTGTTCGCCCGTTCGAGGGTCTGGGCGGCCAGGAACGCCCCCAGGCTGGCGCCCACCACGCCGACGAGGATCACCACCGCCCGTCTACGCACCCGCTCACCTGTTGCCATCACCCCATTGTGGTGGGCCAGATCATCGCGGAACGTGCATGTCGGATGCCTGACATCCACCCGGACCGTTCAGGCGAACCCGATTCGGGTTGCGGGAACGGTACCTTGCCCCGATGACCCGAACGTTTGATCTTTGGGGCCAGCGCGGTTGGTGTTCGCAGGAAGTCGCGGGCGAATCGCACTACGCCAAAAACATCAGGTCCCTGTTCGGGCGGGCATTCGACCCGGACGGCAGCAATGAGCTGATAGTGCCGGCGCAGCTCATTCCGGAGCCGAATAACCGCTTCGACCCGTACGCCGTCAAGGTCGTCTGTTCCGGCAGGCAAGTCGGCCATCTGCCGAAGGAACGGGCCCGGGACTTTTCCCCGGTTCTCACCGCGCTGTTGGATCAGGGTTGGACGCCGCAGGCGCAGGCGCGGGTCTGGGCACAGGAACGCGAGGACTGGGACGATCCGCGACGTCGAACCTTCATCGGTTCGGTGCGGGTCGATCTCGCCGAGCCGCACATGATCGTGCCGACGAACATGCCACCGTCGGAGCTGCACACCGTGCTTCCCACCGGCCGCGTCGTTCAGGTGACCGGCGAGGAGAAGCACATGGCCCACCTCGCCTCACTGATCAGTCCGAACGGTGAGTCCTGGGTGTACGTGACCCTGCACGAGGTTGAGGTGCAACGCGCCCGGTCGACTCGTACCCTCGTCGAGGTCCGGATCAACGGCCTGGCCGTCGGCACACTGAGCCCAGCCATGTCCACCGAGAACCTTCCGGTGATCAATCATCTCAGGGGCATGGGGCTGACCACGGCCGCGCGTGCGGTGTTGAAGGGCAACCGGGTCAAGGCCGATGTCTCGGTCAACCTCGCCAAGGCGAGTGAACTGTCCGACGCCTGGCTGGCGTCACCGCCCACCGCCCGGGGCAGCAATCCGGCTCAGCGAGCGGAGTCCTCGACCAGTCAGGAGGTGGCGACCCCCGCCCGGTGGCGGTTCGTGGTGCCTCCGGGATGGCCCGCGCCTCCGGCGGGATGGGTTCCCCCGTCGGGCTGGCGGCCGGATCCTTCATGGCCGCCCGCACCGCCCGGCTGGCAGTTCTGGATCCAGGAGTAGGGCCGGCCTACCGGGCCGAGTCGGCCTTGAGCCCGGCCACGAAGCGGACCCACGAGCGGCCGTCGAAGGCGAGCATCGGGCCGGGCCAGTCCTTGGTGTCGCGGACGCCCACCGTGCCACCGACGAACCGCACCTCGACGCAGTTGGCGTTGTTGGAGCTGCGGGAGGACTTGAACCATCCCCGCCCGGGGCTGCGGTGCGACGAGGTCACGTCATCTCCTTGGCGATCCGGCGGACCAGGGCGAGCGAGTCGTTCCAACGCGCGGTTCCGCGCCTCGGCGAACGTCACCTGGTAGTCGGTGACGCGGATGGACTGGTCGATGATGTCGATCGAGGTCAACACCTCCTGCCGGACCAGGTCGGGCAGCCGGGGCGACGGGAGCGTCAGGATCTGGAAGGCTCCGCCCAGCGCCGGATGCGCACCGGCGATGAAGGGCAACACCCGGATCTCGATCTGTTCCGGTCGCTCGCTGGCCAGCCGAACCAGGTGGTCGAGCTGAGCCCGCATCACCGCCGGCCCGCCGACCTGCTGCCGCAGCGCGCCCTCGCCGAGCAGCGCGGTCAGCCGAATCGGGTTCGCGCCATCGAGTCGCCCCCTGCCGGGCCATCCGGGCGGCGACCCGGCGCTCGACCTCGGTGAGTCGGATCGTCGCGGTGCCGCCGGCAATGACCGCTCGGGCATAGTCCTCGGCCTGCATCAGGCCCGGCACCAGCTCGTTGCCGTAGAAGCGGATGTGCCCGGCGTCCGCCTCGTAAACCGAGAAACCGGCCATCTCGCACGAGGACATCAACTGGTCCGGCAGCGGCGTTCTGGTCCCGGCCGGACAGTCGACGTAGACCGACACACCACTGGAGCTACCTTCGGGTCACGCCCCGATGCGCTGCTCGGGGATGGAGAGGCCGTAGAGCGCCATCAGCTCCGGGCTGTCGATCCGGCTGCCGTCGGCCACCGCGTCGCAGGCGATGTCGACGATCTGGTCCTTGTGCGCCAGCAGGTAGGGCCGGGCACCGACGTCGGCGCTGGCCAGCGTGGCGATGCCGGGCCAGTGCCGGCGGCCGAACAGCATCGGGTAGCCGCGCAGGCCGTCGTAGGTGGCGCAGACCAGCACGTCCGGGTACGGCAGCGCGGTCACCCGGCGGACCGCCACCTCGGTGAGCCCGGGCATGTCCACCGGCACCACGACGACCGCCTCGATGCCGTCGTCGGTCAGCGCGGCGAGCCCGGCCCGGATCGAGGAACCCACGCCGGTGCCCCAGGCGCGGTTGACCACGACAGTGGCGCCGGTCAGGTCGGTGGTCCGCCGGACCTGCTCGGCCGCCGCGCCCAGCACGACCACGACCTGCGCGCAGCCCGCGTCGGTCATCGTGTCGATCATCCGGCGGACCAGCGGCTTCTCGCCCTGGTGCAGCAGCGCCTCGGGACCGCCGATGCGGCGTCCCCCACCCGCGGCGATGATCATTGCAGCGATCCGGTTCAGCGGTGCCCCCTCGACCAGGGGGACGGACCGGGCACAGCCGCGCCCGGTCCGTCCCGTCGTACGCACAACGGGCCCAACGAGCACGGCGGCGAGCGGGTAGCGGGGCAAAACGGAAAAATGTGTGACTATGCCGCGTCGGCGTAGCAATCCACCGTGGACAGGTCGAGCGGGAACCGGACCGGGGTGTCGCCGAACAACAGCCGGGTGGCCCGTACCCCGGCGGCGGAGACCGCCTCGGTGACCGCGTCCGCCTCGTCGACCGGGCAGTGCACCATCACCTCGTCGTGCTGGAAGAAGACCAGCTCGGCCGCCATGCCGGCCAGCTCGGTGCGGAGCGTGGCCAGCAGCGTCGACGCCCACTCGGCGGCGGTGGCCTGGATGACGAAGTTGCGGGTGAACCGCCCCCGGGACCGGGCCGCGCGGGCCACCGGGCCGTGCGGGTCCACCGGGCCGTCCGACGCCGCCTCGTCCCCGTCGGTGAACCCGACCGTGCCCGGCGGGCAGGTGCGCCCCAGCCACGACCGGACCAGCCCGCCCGCCTCGCCGGTGCGGGCGGCGGCCTCGACGTACCCGAACGCGGTCGGATAGTTCTTCCGCAGCACCGCCAGCGCCGGCACCGCCGCGCCGCCGGTCTGCCCGTACATGGCACCGAGCAACGCCACCTTGGCCCGGGCCCGGTCACCGGCGAACGCGTCCCGGGCCAGCGCGGCGTACAGGTCGCCGGCGCCACCGGCGGCGGCCAGCCGCTCGTCGCCGGAGACCGCGGCGAGCACCCGTGGTTCGAGCTGGCCGGCGTCGGCCACCACGAACGTCCACCCCGGGTCCGCCACCACGGCCCGCCGGATCACCTTCGGGATCTGCAACGCGCCGCCGCCGCGCGTCGCCCACCGGCCGGAGACCACGCCGCCGGGGACGTACTCCGGGTGGAACCGGCCGCCGGAGACCCAGGCGTCGCGCCAGGCCCAGCCGTGTGCCGTCCAGACGCGGTACAGCTCCTTGTATTCCAGGACCAGCGGCACCGCCGGGTGCTCCACCCCGCGCAGCACCCAGGCCCGGGTGTTCGGCAGCTCCACCCCCGCGCGGGCGAATGCCCGCAACAGCTCCGCGGGCGAGTCGGCGTGCAGATGGCGTACGCCGAACGCGGCGGCGATCCGGGACTGGAGTTCGGCCAGCCGGCGGGGCGGCCCGCCGACCGGGGACGCCTCGCCGAGCAGCTCGGCCAGGATCGCGTCGTGCACGTCCGCACGCCAGGGCAGGCCGGCCGCACCCATCTCGGCGGCGATCAGCGCGCCGGCCGACTCGGCGGCCACCAGGAGCCGGAACCGGCCGGGGTGGGTGGTGGCGGCGATCCGGGCGAGCTGGTCGGCGTACACCCGGGTCAACGCCGTGATGCCCGGGCCCGGCGGGCCGGCCGGCGGGTCGAAGAGCGCGCCCTGGCCGTGGCCGGGCGGCTCGGGCGGGCGGGGCGTCGGGTCCGGCGGGACCGGCGCCCCGGTCAGCCGGGCCCAGGCGGCGGGCAGCGCGCGTGGCTCGCCCCAGCGGCCGGCGTGCCCGAGCAGCAGCGTCTCGGTCAGCTCGACGTCGTGGCAGCGGTCGAGCCGGACGCCGGCGCGCAGCAGCGCCGGATAGACCGCCGCCCCGCCGGCCCACACCCAGCGGGGCCGCTCGGCCGCCTCCCGGGCGCCGACGGCGGCGGCGAGATCCGCCACCTCCTCGACCGCCCCGGCGGCACGCCCGTCACCGTCCAGCGGTTGCAGCACACCGCCGCCCCGATCCCCCGCCACCATCGCCACCAGCACGGACGTGATTCTGCCTCGCCCCACCGACACGCTGCGCGGGTAAGGAGGGGCCCCTTGTTAACGCCTGCGGTAGAGAAGGGGCACCTTCTCACCGCGACGCGTTAAAAGGGGGCCCCTCCTTACCCGCGAGCGTGGGGCTACTTGCCGACGCCGGCGGTGAGGCCGGACTGCACCTGGCGCTGGAAGACGATGTACACGATCAGCACCGGCAGCATCGCCATGGTCACGCCGGCGAACAATCCGGACCAGTCGGACTTGTAGCCCTGGTTGACCGACAACTCGATCAGCCCCTGCGCGATGACCTGGTGCTTCGGCTCACCGGCCACCGACTGCATGAGCAGCGTCGGCAGGTACCACTGGTTCCACTGGCCCAGCACGTTGAAGATGCCGATGCTGATCAGACCCGGCTTGGCCATCGGCAGCATCACGCTGAAGAACGTGCGGGTGTGCGAGGCCCCGTCCACCGAGGCCGCCTCCGCGATCGAGTCGGGCAGCGTCCGGAAGAAGGAGTGCATGAAGAAGATCGTGAACGACAGCGACCAGGCCACGTAGACCAGGATCAGCATGACGTGCTTGTTCGGGCCGAGCAGCGGGAAGCTGACCCCGGTGTTGTAGACGCCCTTGAACAGCGGCACCGCGGCCAGGTAGATCGGCAGCGTCAGGCCGGACAGGAACATGTAGTAGATCAGCCGGTTGCCGCGGAACTCGAACCGCGCCAGCGCGTACGCGGCCATCGAGCCGAGCAGCATGGTCAGCGTGACGCTGCCGACCAGCACCAGCAGGGTGTTCAGGAAGAACGAGCCGAGGTGCCCCTCGGTCCAGGCCCGACCGAAGTTCTCGAAGTGCAGTTTGTCCGGGATCAGGGACAGCGGCTCGCGGATGACCTCCGAGTCGTCCTTGAGCGCGGACATCACCACCCACAACAGCGGGTAGATGACCATCACGGCCCAGACCACCAGGAAGATGTGGGAGAAGCCGTTGAAGATCCGGGCGCCGACTCCGCCGCGGTGCCGCTCCCCCCGGCGTACGGGGGCAGCCCCGGACCCGCTGGTGGCCTGTCCGGCCCGGTCGAGATCGGATGTCGCCGTGCTCATCGCCGCGCCTCCTTCAGTACTCGATACGGTCACGACGGGTGATCCTCAACTGCACGGCGGCGAGCAGGATCGTGAAGATGGCCAGCGCGACACCCATCGCGCAGGCGTAGCCGAACTGGCCCTTCTGGAACGCGGTGAAGTTGAGCACCGACGCGAAGATCTCGCTGGCGTGGTTCGGCCCGCCCTGGCTCGGCGTCATGACGAAGACCAGCGCGTACATGTCCAGCGCGATGAAGCCGAGGTAGACCCAGGCGACCGAGATGCTGTCCCGCAGCAGCGGCAGGGTCACCTTGAAGAACGTGGCGAAGCGGCCCGCCCCGTCCAGGATCGCGGCCTCGTAGATGTCCTTCGGGATGGACTGCATGGCGGCCGAGAAGAGCACCATGTAGAAGCCGGCGCCGCTCCACACCGCGATGAGCAGCAGCCACCAGAGCACCGCCGGCACACCGAGGAACGGCTCCGGGTCGGCGGTGAACGCGATCGGGTTGTCCGCGTCCACCAGTCCGATCTTGATCAGCAGGCCGTTGATCAGGCCCTGCCCGTCGGTCCGGTAGATCTGCTGCCACATCACGGCGATGACCACCAGCGACAGCACCTGCGGGAAGAAGAAGATCACCTTGTAGAGCGCGGAGCCGAACACCCCGCGGATGCCGGCCCTGTCCTCGCGTCCGCCCACGTTGAGCAGGAACGCGAGGAACAGGGCCAGCGCGATGGTGAACAGCGGCACGGTGACCAGGAAGAACACGTTGTGCCAGAACGCCTTCCGGATCAGCTCGTCGGAGAACAGCCGGACGTAGTTGTCCAGCCCGACGAAGCGCTGGGAATCCGAGTACCCACCCCAGTCGGTCAGCGAGTAACCCGCCGCCTGGGCGAACGGCCACACCACGTAGAACAGGTACAGCGCGACGGGCAGGGCCAGGAAGCCCGTGACGAAACGCGCGACTCCGTGCCGCATTGGACTCACTTCCTCGAACAGCGTCAGGCGGTGCGGGTCTGCTTCTTGATCGACGAGTCCTTGGCGACCTTGTCGGCGGCCGCCTGCATCTTGTCGACGAACTGCGCCGCGGTGAGCCGGCCGGCCATCAACTCCTCGGAGAGGTTCTGGCTCTCCTTGTCCAGGTCGGCGTAGAAGTCCGGGAACTTCACCGAGATCAGCTCGCCACTGCCGCCCTTGACCAGGCTGTTGGCGCTGGCCAGCGCCGTGTCCTGGACGTTGTCGCCGGAGCCCTTGGTGGAGGCCAGCGACTTGGTCAGCTCGGCGAACTTCGCCGAACCGGCCTTGGACAGGATGGCCCGCAGGAACTCCTTCGCGGCCTCCTTGTTCGGCGCCTTGCTGGGCACCACGAAGCCCTCGCCGGAGGCGGCGAAGACGTCCTTGGCGGCCTTGTCGCCGGGCTTGCTCCAGTAGTCCGACATGGTCAGCTCGAAACCGGGCGGGATGGTCGCCGCCATCTCGTTCTTGAGCCACGTGCCGACCTGGATGAACGCCGCCTTGCCGTCGAGGAACGCCTGCTGCGACTGGGTGTGGTCGAGCTTGCCCGGCAGCAGCAGCTTGTCCTTGACCAGCTTCTCCCACGGCTCCAGCGCGGCGACGATCCCGTCGGCCTTCCAGGCGCCGTCCTTCAGGTTGTCGATGTCGACGACGGCCTGCTTGCCGACCGCCTTCCAGATGCTGGCGAACAGCGCCCAGCGCGGGTAGTAGCCGTGCGCCGCGTCGTGCACGTACGGCGCCATGCCCTTGGCCTTGATCTTCGGCGCCAGGGCGAAGAACTCGTCCCAGGTCGTCGGCGCCGTCCAGCCCTCCTTCTTGAACAGTGCCGCGTTGTACCAGTTGCCCCAGACCGTGTACGCGACGTTCACCACGTAGAACTTGCCGTTCTGGGTGCCGTCGCCGACGGTGCCCGGCAGCAGCGAGTCGCCGACCGTGCCCTCGCCGTCCCAGGCGGGCGCCGTGAGCAGGTCGTCGAGCGGCTCGATGGCGCCCTCGTTGATCAGCGTGCTGCGGTCCATCATGTCGGCGCCCGAGTTCATCACCAGGTCGCTCGGCTGGGTCGCCATCTTGGGCTGCTCTTCGGTCTTGATCTTCTGGGTGGAAGACATGTTGACCGTGACGTTCGGGTGCTTGGCGTTGAAGACGACCTTGTCCTCCTTGGCCCACTGGTCGCCCAGCCCGCCGTTGAAGACGACCACCTTGACCGCGCTGCCGTCCTTGACGCCGAACGGGTTGTCCTTGCTCTTGGCCGCGCCGCCGCCGTCGGACTTGCTCGGCTCGCTGCCGGCGCAGGCGCTGAGCAGACCGGCCGCCGGGATGGCCAGCAGACCGGCCGCGCCGGCGCGCTGGAGCAGCGTCCGACGGCTCAGGTCGGACTTCTCGGGGATAACCGACATCTTTGTCTCTCCTTGTGGTGTCGGGTCAGGCGGTTCGCCGGAGGCGCCCGGCGTACCGCGACTCGAGGGCGTTGTTGTGCTCGTCCCCACCGGGGACGTTGGCGGAGAGGTAGACAGGGGGTACCTCTCCGGCCTGGTGGAACCGTCGTACGACCTCCGCGGTCAGCAGCTGCGCCAACAGCGCCGCGGTGACCGAGGAGACCGCACAGACCGCGCCGCCGCCCTCGAGCGGCAGCAGTGCGTCGCCGTACGGCGCGCCGTTGTCCAGCACGACGTCGGCGAGGTCGGCGAGCCGGTGCCCGGAGGGGTGCCGAGAGGCGACCCGGGCGGTGTGCTCGACCGAGGTGACCGCGATCAACGGGTGGCCACCGCGCTTGACCAGCGTCGCCAGCTCGACCACCGAGCCGTTGATGCCGGACTGCGAGGCGACCACGAACACGTCCTCGGGCTGCGGCGCCGCCAACCCGAACAGCCGGTGCGCCACCGCCGGGTCGCGTTCCAGCTTGGGGTCGGCGAGCACGTCGCGGGGCGCGTCGCCGTGCAGCACGAGGTCGTGCAGGGAGAGTCGGTTGCTGGGGACCAGGCCACCGGCGCGGGCCACCAGCTCGGCGGCGAACGCCTCCGAGTGGCCGGCGCCGAACGCCTGGAGGACGCCGCCGGCACGTAGTCCGCCGGCGATCAGGTCCGCCGCCCGGTCCACCGCGTCCGCCTGGCTGTCCACCAGCCGGTCGAGGACCGGGCGGACGGCGTCCGCGTACCGCTGGGCACTGATCATGAGTGGGCCCCCTTGGCGGCCTTGTGCCCGTCGACGGCCTGGGCGGTACGCCGGAAGGCCGCGTGGGCGCGGTCGTGGGTGCGCTGCGCCACCGCGATGTAGAGCAGGTCGAGCACGACGAGCTGCGGATGCCGGGCGGAGAGCGCGTCCGGCCGGAACGTGGTGGCCTGGCTGGCGGTGACCAGCACGATGTCGGCCAGCTCGGCCAGCGGCGAGCGCGGGAAGCCGGTCAGCGCGACGGTGGTGGCCCCGCGACTGCCCGCCTCGGCGAGCAGCTCGATGGTCTCCCGGGTCTGGCCGGTGTGCGAGATGCCGAGCGCGACGTCGCCGGCGCCCAGCAGCGCGGCGCTGGCCAGCCCTTCGTGCACGTCGCTCCAGGCCCAGGCGGCCACCCCGATGCGGTGCAGGCTGAACTGCATCTCCTCGCCGACCAGCGCGCTGCCGCTGGCGCCGAAGATGTTCACCCGGTTCGCCCCGGCGATGGCCATCGCCGCCCGCTCCACCTCGTGCAGGTCGAGCAGCGCGGCGGTGTCGTGCATGGCCCGCGTGTCGGCGGCCATGATCTGGTCGAGCACCCGGGACAGCGGGTCGCCGGGCTGGATCTCCCGGCCGATGTCGACGGTCCAGCCCGCCGAGCGGGCCCGGCCGGTCTCGGCGGCGATGCCGAGCCGCAGGTCGGCGTAGCCCTCGAAGCCCATCGCCCGGCAGAACCGGGTGATGGTCGCCGGTGACGTGCCGCTCCGCTCGGCCAGCTCGACGATGGTGGCCCGGGCCGCCGCCTCCGGATCGCTGAGCACGTGCTCGGCCACCCGGCGCAGCGCCCCGGTCAGCTCCCCCGCGCCGGCCCGGACCCGGGCCAGCACCCCGTCGACGCTCCGCCGGTCGGCCGGCGCGGCATCGACCACCGCGGTTGCCGCGGAAGTCTCGACCTCGTGCTCGACCATCGGCGAAAGCCTTTCGGAAAAGAGTGTTAACTGTTAGTGGTAAAAGTTCTTACTGACGGCCCCTCCGTGTCAAGAGCGTGGGCGAAGTTTTCAAACTGTTACCTGGCGCACGGCCGCGATCTTGCGCGCGGAGGGCCTGGCCGGACAGCATGAGGACCATGTCGGACACCGTCGTGGTCGGCCTCGATGTGGGAGGCACGTCCACCCGCGCCACCGCCGTGAGCCTCGCCGGCGCACGTCTGGGCACCGGCCGGGCCGGGGGCGGCAACCCGACCAGCCACGGCGCCGACCGGGCCGCCGCCGAGCTGCTCGCCGCCCTCCGCGCGGCGCTCGCCGAGGTCGACCCGACCCGGGTACGCGCCGGCGTGATCGGCCTCGCCGGCGCCGGCCGCCTCCGCGCCGACCCCGAGGGACGCGCCGCCTTCGACCGGGCGTGGGCCGAGGCGGGGCTGCGCTGCCCGTACACGGTGCACGGCGACGCCCTGGTCGCGTACGCCTCCGGCACCGCCGCCCCGGACGGCACCGTGCTGATCGCCGGCACCGGCGCGATCGCCGCCCAGGTGCACGCGCTCCGCCTGGACCGCGTCGCCGACGGCCACGGTTGGCTGCTCGGCGACGCGGGTTCCGGGTTCTGGCTGGGACGGGAGGCGGTCCGCCGGCTCCTGACCGACCTGGACCGGGCCGAGGCGCCGGGGGAGCTGGCCCGCCGCGTGCTGGCGGAACTGACCGGCTCGACCGAGGTGGCCGCCCGCCCCCGGGAGACCGCCGGGGCCGTGGTGCAGGCGGTCACCCGACGACCGCCGGTGGACCTGGCCCGACTCGCGCCACTCGTCGTCACCGCCGCCCGCCAGGGCGAGCAAGCCGCCAGTGCGATCATCGCCGAGGCCGCCACGCTGCTGGCCGAGAGCGTCTCCCGGATCCGTCCCGCCGACGCGACCGACCCGGTGGTGCTCGGCGGCGGGCTGCTCACCGGCGACACCCCGCTGGCCACCGTCGTCCGCGCCGAGCTGGCCCGCCGCTGGCCGGCCGCCCCGCTGCACTCCGCCGGGGACGGCGCCGCCGCGGCGGCCTGGCTCGCCGCCCGGGACCTGCCCGAGGTCACCGACCCGGCGGCGCTGCACGCCCGACTCGTCCCGCCCCCCGCCTGACCCCACGCGCGCCCTCACCGGCGCCGGACTCCACCTCCGACCCGCCCCTGCGACCCGGACCTGCCCCGACCCGGGCCTGCCCCGACCCGGACCTGCCCCGGCCCAGACCGCCCCCGCGACCCAGACCTCATCCCGGCGAGTGTGCTGAGCCGAAAAGTCGGGCCCGCTGCCGAGCCGGGCCCACACACGGGCGTCCCGCTCCTCGCCCCGCCTTGCCACCGGCCTGTCCGGCGTCGTCACGGGTCGCGGCGCCGATTCGTCGCACACGCCGTCCGCCGGCCCGCGCCGTCACGGGGTCGCCCCGTCGGCTCGCCGCACGAGCGGTCCGCCGACGCCGCGTCGTCACGGGTCGCGGCGTCGGGTCGCCGCAAGCGCCGTCCGCCGTCCCCACGCCCTCACCCGGCACACAACCGCCGTGTCTTCCCGGCCCGGGTTGCGCCGGACAAGTCCCGTCACACCCCCTTTGGAGCTGAGAGCACGAACGACTCAACGCCAGCAACCAGCCGCAGCCGCCACTGCCGAGCTGCCGGGCCCGGCAGCCCGTGGCAGACCGACCAGCCCTGGCAGACCGACCAGCCGTGGCAGCCCGACGGACCGTGGCAGACCGACCAGCCGAGGCAGCCCGACGGACCGTGGCAGCCCGACCAGCCGTGGCAGAGCGACGGGCCGAGGCAGCCCGACGGACCGTGGCAGACCGCGATCATGGGCAGTCCGACGATCGGGGCGGCGGTGGTCGAGTTCGTTGAGTCGTTTGTGCTATCAGCTCCACAGGCACCTGAGGAGAGGGTCGCCTCCGGCGGAGCCGGCAGTCGGACGCCCGGGGACGCGCGGGGGCGGGGGCGGGGGCCAGCGGCACACGGCTGGTCCACACCGACAGGCTCTCGTCACCGGCCAGCCGCCCCGAGGCCACTCGCTGGCCGGGGGGCGGCGACGGTGCCGGAACCGGCACGGCACCGACGCCGGCCAGATCAAAAACGGACAGGATCGTGAGACTCGGTCTGACCCAAGGACTCCGTCATCGACTCAGGCGCGCTTGTCGAGGCTCTCCCGGCCGTCCCGAGGGGCCGGCCGACGCACAGTCGGCCGGCCCCTCGGCGGCACCGGCTCAGGAGGTGGGCTGACCCGGTTGGCCGGACTGCCAGCTCTGCGGGGCCGGCTGACCGTACTGCGGCTGCGCTTGGGCCTGCGGCGTCGG
The DNA here is from genome assembly GCF_055586805.1 of Micromonospora sp. NPDC049201. NCBI lineage: Bacteria > Bacillati > Actinomycetota > Actinomycetes > Micromonosporales > Micromonosporaceae > Micromonospora > Micromonospora sp. NPDC049201. The sequence continues at coordinate 137,140 of NZ_JBVJHM010000013.1, forward strand.
CTGGCCGTACTGGGGCTGCGGCGCGGGGTGACCGTACTGAGGCTGCGGCGCGGGGTGACCGTGCTGGCCCGGCTGGCCCGGCTGGCTCTGCGGCGCCATGCCGTACGGCGCAGGCTGACCGGGGGCGGCAGGGGGGAACATGCCGGGCTGCGGCGCACCGGCGAACTGGTGCGCGGCGGCCTGCTCGCGAGCCTCCCGGCGGGCCTTCACCGCGCGCACGATCAGCAGGATCGGCAGGATGAAGACGTAGAAGAAGATCCGGTAGCTGCCGCCGTCGAAGAGGAACAGCAGGTAGAAGCCATACGCGAAGAAGGCCAGGCCGACGATCACGTTGAGGACGCGCGACCCGGTCCCCTGCTCCTTGATGGCGATACCGACGGCGACCATCGCGATGCCGCCGAGCAGCAACAACAGCGTGTAGATGAGAAAAAACATGGAGTTTCCTGTCAACAAGGTGAGTGTGCCGGCTCACCTTATTGGAGCGCGATCATTCGCACTGTCCCGTTGCCTGTGGCAACCACCACCTCACTTGAGCTGCCCGGCGGTCAGGCCGGCCTGGATCTGCCGCTGGAACGCCACGTAGACCACCAGCACCGGCAGCACCGCGATGGCCAGCCCCGCGAAGAGTTGGGCGTAGTCGCCGGCGTAACCCTGGCTGACCGCCAGCGAACTCAGGCCCTGGGCGAGCATCCGGTTCGGCCCGTCACCGGGGATGAGCACCTGCGGCAACAGGAACTGGTTCCAGTGACTGAGGAAGTTGAAGATGCCGACACTGATCAGTCCCGGTCGCGCCATCGGCAGCATCACCCGGAAGAAGAGCCGGAAGTGGCCGCATCCGTCGATCATCGCGGCCTCCGCCACCGAGGTCGGCAGCGTCCGGAAGAACGCGGTCAGGAAGAACACCGTGAACGGCAGCGAGTACGCCGTGTAGACCAGGATCAGCCCCGGCCAGGTGCCGAGCAGGCCGACGCTGCGCACCACGAAGAAGAGCGGCACCAGGGCCAGGAACACCGGGAACATCATGCCGCCGACGAACAGGTAGTAGACGACCTGACGGCCGCGGAACTCGTACCTGGCGAAGACGTACGCGGCGGTGGCGCCGAGCAGCATGGTCAGGCTCAGCGAGCCGGCCACCACGACCAGGCTGTTCAGGAAGAACCGGCCGATGTGGGCGGTGGTCCAGGCGCGCGCCCAGTTGTCGAACCGTAGCGCCTCCGGCAGGCCCCACGGGTCGGCGATGATCTCGCCGTTGCTCTTCAGGGAGCTGAGCAGCATCCAGGCCAGCGGCAGGATGGTCATCGCGGCCCAGAGCAGCAGGAAGCCGTGCGAGAAGACGTTGGCCACGCCCGTCTCGCGGCGGGGTGGGCGGTCGGCCGGCACCCGGGTCTGCACTGTGCTCACGAGTACTCGATCCGATCACGCCGGGCGGTGGGCAGCGCCAACACCGCCACCGAGAGGGTCAGGAAGAACATGGCCACGCCGATCGCGGAGGCGTACCCGAACTTGTTCTCGCTGCCGAACGAGGTGTCGTACATCCGCAGGCCGATCACGTCGGAGGAGAAGTTCGGCCCGCCGTTGGTCATGAGCTGCACCAGGATGAAACCGTCAAGCGCGGCGATGGCCAGGTAGATCCAGGCCACCTGGATGGTGTCCCAGAGCAGCGGGATGGTGATCTTCCGCAGCATGGTGGCGCGGGACGCCCCGTCGAGCAGCACCGCCTCGTAGATGTCGCGCGGGATGGCCTGCATGGCGGCGCCGAACAGCACCACGTAGAACCCGACGTTGCTCCACACCATCACGGCCAGCACGCACCAGAACGCGAACCGCGGATCGCCCAGCCAGGCCGGCGGCTCGGCCAGCCCGATCGCGCGCAGGGCGCCGTTGAGCAGGCCGCTGGTCGGGCTGTAGATCTCCTTCCACAGCAACGCGATGATCACCACGGAGAGCACCTGCGGGAAGAAGTAGACCAGCCGGTAGAGCGCGGTGCCGCGTACCCCGGTCACCCCGGCGCGGCCCTTGCGCCCGCCCATGGTGAGCATGCTGGCGAAGAAGAGACCCAGCGCGATGGTCACCACCGGCACCACCGCGAGCAGGATCGCGTTGTTCTTCAACGCGTTCCAGACGTACCCGTCGTGCAGCAGGGTGCGGAAGTTCGCCAGGCCGACCTGGTCGGCCTGCGCGGAGTAGCCCAGCCAGTCGGTGGTCGAGATCTGGAACGCCTGGAGGTACGGCGAGAGCACAAAGATGCCGTAGATCGCCAGCGGTGGCAGCAGGAAGCTGAGGATCAGCGGGAGTCGGCCGTGTCGCATCCGATCGTCACGCGGCCCGCTTGTACTTCTTGACGGAGTTGTCCTGCGCGATCGAGTCGGCGCCCCGCTGGCACTGGTCGAGGAACTCGGTCGGGGAGATCCGGCCGCTGAAGAACTCGCCGCAGGCCGCGTCGACCAGGTTGCGCTCCAGCTTGCGGTAGTAGTTGTTGTAGACCCAGTTGAACCCGTTGGCGCCGGACGCGTCCAGCGCCTTGACCACGGTGGCCAGCCCGAACGGCAGCTCGACGCCGTCGGTGGCGCCGGCGACCACGGGCAGGCTGGCGACCTTCTTCGTGAAGTCCTGGGCGCCCTTGCGCGACAGCATGGTCCGGAAGTACTCCAGCCCGCCGGCCACGTTCTTCGCCTTCGCCGGCACCATGAACGGCTCACCCGCGGTGCCCCGGATCGCCTCGAACGGCAGCTTGTCGCCGCTGCCCAGGCTCGGCGTCGGCGCGACCGTCATGTTGAAGCCGGCCGGGGTGACGTCCTTCTGCTCGCTCTCCAGCCAGGAGCCGCAGGAGATGAACGCGGCCTTGCCCTGGCACCAGGCGGTCTGTGACTGCTTGTGGTCCAGCCCCGGGGAGCCGGCGAGGATGAACTTGTCCTTGACGATCTGGTGCCAGGCGTCGGCGGCGGTCTTCATCGCGTCCGACTTCCAGGCGTTGGGCTCCAGGTTGTCGATGGCCAGCGCGACGGACGGGCCGCCCACCTTGATCGCGGTGGAGATCACCGGCCAGCTCATGTAGCGCGGGTGCAGGCCGGCGTACGTCCAGGGGGCGATGCCGGCGGCCTTGATCTGCCGGCAGAGCGCGATGTGCTCGTCCCAGGTCTTGGCGTAGGTCCAGCCGCGGTCGGCGAAGAGCTTGGTCGAGTGCCAGATGCCGTACACCGTGTAGGTGTAGTTCAGCACCAGGAACCTGCCGTCGTAGGAGCCGACCTCGACGGTGCCGGGCAGCAGCGTGTCCCTGACCGTCTTGCCCGGTACGTCGAGGCTGGGCGCGGCGAGCAGCTCACCGAGATCGGCCAGCGCGTTCTGCGAGACCAGGCCGTTGAAGTCGATCTGGCCGGCGCCGGAGTTGTTGACCACGTCCGGAGGGCTGCCGTCGACGAAGCGCGGCTGGAGCGTCTTGCTGATCTCCTGGGTGGCCGAGTGCTTGATCTCCGCCTTCGGGTACCTCTCCCGGTACATGGCCTCGTGGGCCTTGGCGTACTCCTCGCCGAAGCCGCCGTTGAAGATCACCACTTCGAGCGGCGCGTCCTCCTTGACGCCGAGCGGGTTCTGCTCGCTCTTGGTGCCCTGGTACGTGCCGCCGTCGCCCTTGTCGTCGCCGCCGGAGGTGGCACAGCCGGCGAGCAGCCCGGCGGCGGGGGTGGCCAGCAGACCGGCGGCGGCACTGCGCCGGAGGATCTCACGCCTGTTCATCGCATCTCCTCGGTGACTCCGTCGCTTCTCTTCACAGAGCACATTTTCGTTGAAGAATTTCTACGCCGACCCGGCGCGGACCACAAGACCTCATGGCCGATCCGTTATCCGTCCCGGCCGGAGCCGACTGGCATAGCCTGGGTCCATGCGCCGCCTGCGGCAGCTCGCCGAGCGCACGCCGCCGGGGCGGGAGCGCTACGTCGACCTGCTCCGGGCGCTGGCCATCACGATGGTCGTGCTCGGCCACTGGGGCGTGACCGCGATCGGGTACGACCACGGTCGCCCGGCCGGCCACTCGGCGCTCGCCGACCTGCCCTGGGCCTGGCCGCTGACCTGGCTGGCCCAGGTGATGCCGGTGTTCTTCCTGGTCGGCGGCTACGCCAACGCCGCCTCGCTGGCCGCCCGCCGCGGCCGGGGCGGGACCGCGTCCGGCTGGCTGGTGGACCGCAGCGCCCGGCTGGTCCCGCCGACCACCACGCTGCTGCTGGTGCTGGCCACCGGCGCGGCGGTCGCCTCGGCGCGCGGCGCCGACCCGGCGCAGGTCCGGACCGTGGTCTGGTTCGCCACCATCCCGCTCTGGTTCCTGGTCGCCTACTTCGTGGTGGTGGCGCTGACCCCGCCGATGACCGCGCTGCACCGCCGGTTCGGGCTGGCCGTGCCGGTGGTGCTGGTCGCGCTCGTCGCGCTCGGCGACCTCGGTCGGCTCCTCGGCCCGGCGGTCCTGGCCGACGGCAACTACCTGTTCGCCTGGCTGGCCGTGCACCAGCTCGGTTTCGCCTGGTTCGACGCGAGCCGGGCCGGTCCGCGCCGTCGCCGGCTGCCACTGGGCCGCCGGGCCGGCGGTACGCTGCTGGCGGTCGGGTTGGTCGCGCTGGTGCTGCTGACCGTGGTCGGGCCGTACCCGGTGGCGATGCTGCACGTGCCCGGCGAACGGCTGGACAACGCCGCGCCGCCGAGTCTGGCGCTGCTCGCCGCCGCCACCGCCCAGCTCGGGCTGATCCTGGTGCTGCGCCGCCCGGCCGGCCGTTGGCTGCGGCGGCCCGGCCCGTGGCAGGCGGTGATCGCGGTCAACGCGGTGGTGCTCACCGTCTTCCTGTGGCACCTGACCGCCGCGATCCTGCTGATCGGCCTGCTGGACGCGCTCGGCGTGCTGCCCACTCCCCCGGTCGGCTCGGCGGCCTGGTGGGGCTGGCGGGTGCCGTGGCTGCTCGCCCTGACCGTGGTGCTGGCCGCGCTGGTCGCCGTCTTCGGCCCGGTCGAGGCCCGCACCAGCCGCCCACCCCCGACCGGGCCGGCCGGCGACGGCGGCCGGCGGCTGCGCACCACGCTCGCCGTCATCGGGTACGCCGGGCTGGTCGCCGGCCTGCTGCTGAACAGCCTCGCGCCGAAGGCCGCGCCGGAGCCGCTCGGCCTGCCCGTCCCGGCGCTTGTCGCGTACCTGGCCGGGGCGGGCCTGCTGCGGCTGCTCAGGTCTGGGTGGGGAAGCCGAGGTTGACCCCGCCGTGGCGCGGGTCGAGCCAGCGGCTGGTGACCACCTTGCCCCGGGTGAAGAACGCCACCCCGTCGGCGCCGTGCGCGTGCAGGTCGCCGAAGAGCGACGCCTTCCAGCCGCCGAAGGAGTAGTACGCCATCGGCACCGGGATCGGCACGTTGATGCCCACCATGCCGGCCTCCACCTCGTGCTGGTAGCGCCGGGCCGCGCCGCCGTCGTTGGTGAAGATCGCGGTGCCGTTGCCGTACGGGCTGGCGTTGACCAGTTCCACCGCCTCGTCGTACGAGTCGACCCGCAGCACGCTCAGCAGCGGCCCGAAGATCTCGTCGGTGTAGATCGACATCTCCGGCGTGACGTGGTCGAACAGCGTCGGGCCGAGCCAGAAGCCGCCGGGTTCGCCGTCCGGGGTGACGTCCCGCCCGTCCACCACCGGCACCGCGCCGGCCGCGATCCCGGACTCCACGTAGCTGCGGACCCGCTCCGCGTGCGCGGCGGTGACAAGCGGCCCCATGTCGCAGCCGCGTCGGCCGTCCCCGGTGCGCAGCCGGCCCATCCGCGCGGCGATGCGGTCCACCAGCGCGTCGGCCACCGGCTCCACCGCGACCAGCGCGGAGATCGCCATGCACCGCTCCCCCGCCGAGCCGAAACCGGCGTTGACCGCGGCGTCGGCGGCCAGGTCCAGGTCGGCGTCGGGAAGCACCACCATGTGGTTCTTCGCCCCGCCCAGCGCCTGCACCCGCTTGCCGGACAGCGCGCCACGCTGGTGCACGTACCGGGCCACCGGGGTGGAGCCGACGAACGACACGGCCCGGACGCCGGGGTGGTCGAGCAGCGCGTCGACCGCCTCCTTGTCGCCGTTGACCACGTTGAACACCCCGTCGGGCAGGCCCGCCTCGGTGAACCACTCGGCCAGCAGCAGCGCCGCGCTCGGGTCCTTCTCGCTGGGCTTGAGCACCACCGCGTTGCCGCAGGCGATCGCCACCGGCACGAACCAGAGCGGCACCATCACCGGGAAGTTGAACGGGGAGATCACCGCGACCACGCCCAGCGGCTGCCGCAGGCTGTACGAGTCGACCTCGGTGGAGACGTTCTCGCTGAATCCGCCGCGCAGCGCCGGGGCGATGCCGCAGGCGTACTCGATCACCTCCAGGCCGCGCTGCACCTCGCCGGCGGCGTCCGCGAGCACCTTGCCGTGCTCGGCGGTGATCGCCTCGGCGAGCCGGTCCCGGCGGGCGTGCACCAGCTCCCGGACGGCGAACAGCACCGCCGTGCGCCGGGCCAGGGAGGCGTCCCGCCAGCCGCGGGCCGCGCGCTCGGCGGCCTGCACCGCGCCGGCCACGTCGGCGGTCCCGGCGAGCGCCACCCGACCGGTACGCCGGCCGGTGGCCGGGTCGAAGACGTCCCCGCGCCGCTCGGAGTCCCCGGTGGTCCGCTTGCCGTCGACGTAGTGCCCGAGGACGGTCATGCCGCCACCGCCACGCAGGTCCGGATCGCGTCGACCAGGATGGCCAGACCTTCGCGGGCCTCGTCCTCGGTCAGCGTCAGCGGCGGGCCCATCCGCACCACGTTGCCGTACAGGCCGCCCTTGCCGACCAACAGACCGCCGGCCCGGCACGCCTCGAAGACCCGGGTGGTCAGCTCCGGGTCCGACTCGACGGTGCCGGGGCGGACGAACTCGACGGCCAGCATGAGGCCCTTGCCGCGGACCTCGGCGACCCGGTCCAAGCCGGCGGTGGCGGCCCGCAGGCCGTCGGCGAGGATCGCGCCGACCCGGGCCGCGTTGGCCTGGAGGTCGTGGTCGAGCAGGTAGTCGAGCACCGCGTTGCCGGCGGCGGTGGAGACCGGGTTGCCGCCGAACGTGGAGAAGCTGATCGCCGGCACCGTCTCCAGCACCTCGGCCCGACCCACCACGCCGGCCAGCGCGAAGCCGTTGCCGATGCCCTTGGCGAAGGTGAGCAGGTCCGGCGTGACGCCGTGCGCCTGGTAGCCCCAGAAGTGCTCGCCGGTGCGTCCCCAGCCGGTCTGCACCTCGTCGCTGACCAGCAGGATGCCGTGCTCGTCGAGCACCTTCTTCCAGGCCGCGAAGAGCCCGTCCGGGGCGTAGGTGAAGCCGCCGACGCCCTGGATCGGCTCGGCGATCAGGCAGGCCACGTCGCCGGCGGTCTGGGTGGCGAGCACCTCGCGCAGGTCCTCGACCGCGGCGTCCACCCGGTCGGCGGCGTCGAGCCGGGCCAGCAGGCCGCGCAGCCGCTCGCCGGAGTGCAGCCAGGCCACCTGCAACGGGTTGAGCGCGCTTGCCGTCCAGCCGCGGTTGCCGGTGACGCCCATGGTCGCGTACGACCGGCCGTGGTAGCTGTTGCGCACCGCGAGGATCTGGTGCGAGCGGCGGTGGTTGGTGGCGACCAGCAGCGCCGCCTCGTTCGCCTCGGTGCCGGAGTTGGTGAAGAAGACGCGGGCGTCCGGGATGCCGGAGAGCCGGGCGATCTTCTCGGCCAGGTCGACCTGCTGCCGGATCAGGTAGAGCGTGGAGCTGTGCACCAGGCCGGTGCGCAGTTGCCGCTCCACCGCCTCGCGGATCTCCGGGATGTCGTAGCCGATCATGTTGGTCAGCACGCCGCCGAAGAAGTCCAGGTAGCTGCGGCCGGCCGAGTCGGTCACCCGGCGGCCGGAGCCGGCGACCAGTTCGAGTGGTTCCGCGTAGTAGAGCGGCATCCAGGACGGGAGCACGGCCCGGTGCCGGGCCAGCAGGTCGTCGGTCATCGGGCGCACCCTTCAGCGGCGGGTCTGGTTCCCGCACGCTGCCACCGCGCCGGGGCCGGGACAACTGGCACTGTGTCGCGCGACGACCCCGCCCACCTGACACCACGTACCCGATCGGGTCGGCGCACGGCGGGGGGCCGGTGCACGGCGAACCGCCGCGCACCGGCCCGGGGGCCGGGTGGTCAGTTGACGAAGACCGCCGGGCTGCCGGTCTTGCTGGTGTCCCGCACCGGCGAGTACGTCGCGGTGAAGTACGCGGTGCCGAAGCAGAGCGACGGGCCGGAGAACTTGGTCAGGGTCTGGTTGGTGAACGCGATCGAGTTGGTGGCGTTGGCCGCCACGCCGGTGAGCGTGTTGGTGCTGGTCCGGTAGACGCAGGTGATCGGGCCGAGCAGCGAGTTCAGCACCACGGTGCTCTGGATCGGCGCGGTCGCGGTGCCGGAGATCTTCACCACGCCGCCGCTGGTGACCGACGTGGTGTACGGCAGGTTGTTGACGGTCACGCTCTGCACGCCGGTGGTGCCGAAGATGTTGCTGGTGCAGCTCGTGAACGACTGCGCGGTGAGGCTCTCGGTGGCGGTGCCGGGAGCGGTCGGGTTGCTCAGCACCTTGGCGCTGAACGTGGACGCGGCGCACTTGACGCCGGTGGTGCCGCTGGCCGAGGAGTAGAAGGTCGCGTTGGTGCCGGTCTTCAGGCTGGCCTGGATGACGTCGTTGACCGACACGGCGGTGCCGGCCGCGGTGGGGTAGGTCAGCACGGCGCTGGCCAGCGAGGTGGAGGGGGCGGCGGTGGCGGGGGTGGCGCCGACCAGACCGGTCAGCAGCGCCAGGGCGGCGAGGCCCGCGCCGATGCGTCCGTACCTGGGCATGGTGGTTCCTTCCGGCAGTGGGACGGGGGTGGTGGTGGAGCCGGACGGCGATAATGACGCCGTTCGAGCCCTTCCGTGGTGATCACCAATGGTGACGGGCTATGAACTGAGCGTGTCGAAAGTTATAAACCTCAGAGGGTCGTAAAGTCAACGCATCAAGGAAGGCCGATATCTTGACCATGCAGAGCCCGCCGCCGCCGGCCCCGCTGCCGGGTGCCCGGCACGGCCGCGACCCGGACCGCGCCATCAAGCGCGGGCCCCGGCGGGTACCGGCCGAGGAGGTGGCCGCGACCCAGCGCGACCGCCTCTTCGACGGGCTGGTCCGCGAGGTCGCCACCCGGGGGTACGACAACGCCCGGGTCACCGACATCTGCCATGCCGCAGGCGTCACCCGGCCGGCCTTCTACGCGCTGTTCAGCGGCAAGCAGGACGCGTTCCTCGCCACCTACCGGCACGGCATCGCGGTGGTCTCGCAACTCATGGAGACCGCCTACGCCGACGCCGGGCCGGCCTGGCCGGACGCCGCCCGGGCCGCGCTGCGCACCCTGCTCGACGTGCTGGCCAGCGTGCCCGCGTTCGCCCGGATGGCACTGGTCGAGGTGGATGCCGCCGGCCCGGACGCCCGCCGGGAACGCGACGTGCTGCTGCACAGCTTCCGCCGGTTCTTCGCCGACGCCGGACCGGGGCCGGCGGTCGCCGGGGTGGACCGGGACGTGCTGGTGTCCACCGTGGTCGGCGGCATCCACGCCACCATCCGCGCCCGGGTGGCGCAGGGGCGGGCCGAGGAGCTGCCGCTGCTGCTGCCGGTGCTCACGTACGCGGCCACCGCGCCGTTCCTCGGCCCCGAGGGCGCGCGCCGGGCCACCCGGCGCGCCGGCCCGGGCGACGGCCCGAGCACGACCGCGCCGTGCGCGGCCGACTGACGATCCGGTGAGAAACCGCTGCGGTTTTTCACTTTGGCCGCATTTGGCACATGCCGGCGAACTCTCTGTTGACCGCCACTTTACTCAGCGGTAACTTCGGCCTGCGCCCCTGGCGCGAAATCCTGCGAAGCCAATTCACATCGTCGCAAATGAATTGATCTCGAAAGGAAGCCGCCATGTCGGAGCAGACCGCACCGATCGAGCCCGGCCAGCCGAGCAGCGGCGTACGCTGGCGCCGCTTCGCCGTCACGCTCGGCGCCGTCGCGGCCGGCGCCGCCGGCATGGTCGTGCTGACCGCGCAGGGCGTGCTCGGCGCGCAGTTCGCCATCTCCGGCATGCCGTTCACCGTCACCGCCGACAAACTCGAAGGCACCGGCTTCGAGCAGTTCGCCACGCTCGACCAGATGATCCCGGACAGCCCCAACCAGGGCGACACCGGCGGCCAGGTGGTGGTGATCGTGTCGGCCATCGACAAGGCCGAACTGACCAACCTCTGCCAGAGCATCAGCCTGGGCGGAATCAACCTGCGGATCACCGCGGGCGGCTCCGGCAAGCCGGTCTCCGCCCGCACGCTCGTCGTCGACGGCGACGAGGTCGCCGGCAACGCCTCGTTCCGCAACATCAACGTCGGGCAGGACGCCAGCACCGTCGACCAGGTCCCCGGCGTGAAGGGCAACCCCGGCGTCTTCGCCCAGCAGGCCGACTCGGTGACCATCACCAACCTGCGGCAGAACAACTACGCCACCACCGCCGCGGTCTTCACGCTGCCCAACCTGCACATGGGCTTCAGCTCCGACGGGTGCTGACGATGACCGTCGGACAGCACGCGGCGCCGGCCGCCCGCCCCGGCGGGCGCTGGCGCCGCTGGCGGCGGGCCCGCCCGTTCACCGCCGGCCTGCTCATCGCGCTCGGCGGTATCGAGATGCTGGTGACGCTGCGCGCGCCGCTCGGGGTGCTGCTGCACGTCGGGCCGCAGGGGCTGGCCGCCTACCTGGTCCCGGCGATCCTCGTGCTCTGCGGGGCGCTGCTGATCGCCACCCCGCAGCAACGCGTCTTCTACGCGCTGCTGTCGCTGCTGCTCGGGCTGGTCTCCTGGCTCACCTCGAACCTCGGCGGGTTCGTCATCGGCATGCTGCTGGCGCTGGTCGGCGGCGCGCTCGCGTTCGCCTGGACGCCGGACAAGCAGCGGGCCGGGAGCGCCCCGCCGGTCACCGCGCCACCACCACCCGCGCCCCGGGAGCCGGCCGACGACCCGACGGACGTCGTCCCGCTGGACCGGGGCTGACCGCGCCTCGTGACGGGCCCGACCGAGACGGGCCGGCCGAGACGGCGCCGGTCACGCTCAGGCGACCGCCTGGTACAACACCCGCATGGACCGGATGGCGGACCGGACCTCCTGAAGGATCGCGGAGGTCGCCGGCGGCGGGACCCAGGGATCGTCGCCGCTGTCGAAGCCCACCGTCTCCACCGCACAGCCGTACCGCAGGCCCAGCAGCCGGACCGCGTCACAGTGCTGGAACGGCACGAAGATGTCGGTCGTGACCACCAGCAGCCGCGCGCCGACCGACGCCGGCCGCACCAGCTCCGCCCAGCCGACCAACGTGTCCGCCGTGTTGGCCCGCTCCCCCGGCCGGGTCGACGGTGCGGCCAGCACGTGCACCGGCGGGTCCACGTCCCGGTGGGACCGGACCCACCAGTGCTGGCCGGCCCCGGTCGTGCCGGAGCGCCGCTCGGCGGCGGGCGCCGCGCCGAAGGCGTGCCGCAGCGCCTCGTCGACCGCGTCGCCCTCGGTCGCGACGGCGCCCAGCCCGAGCCCGGCGGCGACCACGTTCTGCTCCGGAATCGGCCGCAGGCTGCCCAGCCCCGCGACCGAGCCGGTGCGGACCCCCCGGCGCAGGATCGTGGCGGCCAGATGCGCGCGGGCCATCATGGTGCGGACGCCACCACCGAGCACCAGGACGTGGTCGAACGACCGGTGCCGCGGCGTCACCCGGCCGGCCAGACCCAACGACCTCGCCGCCGACCGGATGCGCGCGTCGGTGTCGGCGGCGAAGCTCTCCCCCACCACCTGGTGGCGCTCCAGCCGCCCCTTGCGGTGGTCCCACCGGGCGGAGAACTCCTCCAGCGCGTCCAGCCGGTCGCCGAGCGGACCGACCGGCCGCGGTCCGCCACCGAACTCGGCCAGCAGCGCGGCCATGGCCGGTGAGTCCACCCAGGAGGCGATCCCCTCGGCGATCCCGGCCCGGTCCGGTGGACCGGAGCCGACGCCGGCCCCGTCCGCCCGGCCCGCCGGCGGCCCGGTGGTGGGCAACGGCACCGCGGCGAAGACCGTCGCCGTCACGCGGCCAGACTCCCGGCCAGCGCCCGGTGCAGCCGCTGCATCGACAGGATCCCGGACCGGATCTCCTGGAGGTAGCGGTCGGGGTTGGTGGCGTCCGGCGCGAGCGGCACGGTGGCCCGCGCCGGATCGAACCCGACCGTGTCGATCCCGCAGCCGTGGCGGGCCGCCAGCATGCGGATCGCGTCGCTGTGCTGGAACGGCACGTAGATCGGCGAGGTGACGACGAGGATCCGGTCCGACGGGCGGAGCCGGGAGCGCCGGGCCCAGAAGTCGTACGTGTCGGGGGTGTTGGCGCGACGCAGCTCGGGCTCGCTGGACGGCGCGGCGAGCACCTGCACCGGCGGACCGTCGGCGGGGCGGTAGGTGCGCACCCGCCAGGACCGGTGCGTCACGGCCCCCTCGGAGGACTCGTCGCGCGCCGGCTCGGTGAGCCCGAACGCGTGGCGCGCGCCGACGTCCATCGCGTCCATCTCGAACCGACCGTCGGCCAGGCCGGGCAGCGTGGTCTCCGGCTCGGTGAGCGGTCGGAAACTGCCCAGCGCCGCCACCTCGCCGACGGCGACGACACCGTCGCGGACGAGCCGGGCAGCGTACTCGGTGCGTTGCAGGCAGGCCCGCCCGAGACCACCCAGGACGAGCAGGTGGTCGTACGCCGCGCGGGGCGGGTCGACCGGCTCGACGAGACGCAGGGCGGTCGCCGCGGCGAGCACGAGCGCCGCCCGGGCCGGCTCGAACGTCGGCGCGGTCACCTGGTCGCGCTCGACGTTGCCCCGCTTGCGGAAGTCCCAGTGCCGGTCGGAGAACGCGTCCAGCCACTCCAGCAGCTCGCCCACGCCGGCCGACGGCAGGGCGTCGCCGTACTCCTCGACCAACGCCCGCATCGGCGGCGACGAGATCCAGGCGAGAATCTGCTCGGCCGTCGCCTGCGGACGGAAGTTCGGCTCGCAAGTCGGAAGGGCGACAGCGTCGAAACTGACCATGTTTCTCCTTCGCGGAACTCGTCGCGGACGGGCCGAGAAGTCGCGACCGCGCCTCGCACTCTAGACGACAACGACGTCCGTCGGTCGCTGGCGCTCCCGGCGTCGGACCATGCATCGTGGCCGGTCAACAGGGATCCGACCGCACGTCGCCCGGCCGGCCCCACCGTATTCGCGACACCTGCGGAACCGATCGGGACGACCCGCCCGGCGGGCCGGTCGGCACGTGTCGTGGCACACCCGCTCGGTCGACCGGTAACGGCGGCTCACCCGTTCATAGGATCGACAGGCGTGCGGCCCCGGGCCGAACCTCGACCGATGCCGAACGCTTCCTTCTCCACCCCGGAACGGATCGCGGAGGAACTCGCGAGGTTGAACTACCTGGCCGATCCCGGACTCGCCGCGGCGGTCTTCCTCGCGATGAAACTCAAGCTGCCGCTGTTCCTCGAAGGCGACCCGGGCGTGGGAAAGACGGTGCTGGCCAGGAAGATCGCCGAGCTGCTCGGCGTCACCCCGATCCGGTTGCAGTGCCACAGCGGCATCGACCGGTCCCAGGCGCTCTACGAGTGGGACTTCACCCGCCAACTGCTGCATCTGCGCGGCACCCCGGACGGCGAGTCGATCTACCGCAAGGAGTTCCTGATCCCCCGGCCCATTCTGCGGGCCGTGCAGCAACGTCCGTCGGTGTTGCTCATCGACGAGATCGACCGGGCCGACGACGAGTTCGAGGCCTTCCTGCTGGAGGTCCTCGAAGGCGAGACGCTCACCATTCCCGACTACCAGACCATCACGATCGACGAGCCGCCGTTCGTGGTCCTCACCTCCAACGGCACCCGGGAGGTGCACGGCGCCCTCAAACGACGGTGCGTCTACCACTGGGTCGACCATCCGGCCGAAGCGGACGAGGCGGAGATCATCCGGCGCAACGTGCCGGAGGTGGCGGACACGCCGTTGGCCGCGCAGATCGCGGCCGCCATGGCCAAGCTGCGGCAACTGTCGCTGGTGCGACCGCCCGGGGTCGCCGAGTCGATCGCCTTCGCCCGGGCTGCCGCGGCGCTCGGCCGGCGCACCGTCGCCGAGGCCGCCGACGACGCGCTCGGGGTGCTGGTGAAGCAGCGCGAGGACCAGGAGACCGTCCGCGAGGTCCTGCGCGCGGAGGCCCCGTGACGTCGGACGACGACCCGGTCCGCGACCTGGTCGGGTTCGCCGGTCGGCTCCGCGCCGACGGGCTCCGCGTCGAGGTGGCGCGGGTGACCACCGCGATGCGCGCGCTCGGCGCGTACGAGCGGCTCGACCGGGACGCCGTCTACTGGGCGACCCGGTTGACGTTGTGCTCGCGCCGCGAGGACCTGCCCGTCTTCGACGCCGCGTTCGCCGCCTGGTTCGGGCCGGCGGCGTCCACCGGGCCGGGTGCCTCCACGCTGCCCGGCCCCGCGCGGGTCCGCCCGGCGACGGTCGAGGAGCCGGGTCGGGACGACACCGCCGACCCGGGATCGGCCCGGTCCCGGGCCGGCTCCGGCGAGCGGCTGGCAACCGCCCCACCGTGGACGTTGAGCGCCGCCGACCGCGCCGAACTGGCGTCCTTCGTCGCGGCGTTCGCCACGTCGGTTCCGCTGCGCCGCACGATGCGCCGTGCCTCCGGCGGGCGGCGGCACGTCGACGTGTCCCGCACCGCGCGGACGATGATGCGCACCGCGGGTGAGCCGACCCGGCTGTGGTACCGCCGTCGCCTCCACGCGCGACGTCGCCTGGTCCTGCTGCTCGACCTCAGCTACTCGATGCGGGCGTACCGCGCTCTGCTGCTGCGGTTCGGGTACGCGGCGGTCGCCGCCGCACCGCTGACCACCGAGGTGTTCACCATCGGCACCCGGCTCGACCGGATCACCCGGGAGCTGCGGTCCCGCGATCCGCAGGCGGCGATGCACGCGCTGGCCGCCCGCCGCACGGACTGGGACGCCGGCACCCGGCTCGGGAGCGCCGTCACCGCCTTCGGCCGGGTGTGGGGCGGCCACCGCATCGTGCGCTCAGCGCACCTGGTGATCGTCTCCGACGGGTGGGAGCTGGCCGATCCGACGCCCCTGGTGGCCCAGGTCAGCCGACTGTCCCGGCTGGCCCACACGGTGGTCTGGGGACACCCGAAGGCCGGCGATCCCGGGTTCACCCCGTACGCGCCGGCGCTGGTGGGCAGCCTGCCGTACGTCCACCTGGTCGCCACGCCCGACGCGGCGGCCCTGCGCACCCTCGCCGGCATGCTGGCCTGTCCGAACTGCGGGCCGCGCTGCCGACGTCATCGCGACCACCGGAAGTGGAGTGTCCCGACGTGACCCAGGCCCTCGCCGACGCGGTACGCCGCGCCCTGGCCCGCGACACCATGCTGCGGCTCGCCCACGACGCCGAGCAGGCGTTGGTCATCGTGCGCAAGGACGACCACAAGGCCCGGGTGTTCGACAACGAGGAGGCGTTGCTCCGGATCGCGGTCGAGCGGTACCTGGTGGAGGCGACCACCCGCCGCGAATGGACGGGACAGGTCGACCACGACTGGTCCTTCCGCAGCGACGGCAACGCGAACGCGGCCACCATCCTGCGGTTCTGCGCCTACCTGGGTCATCCGCTGGCCGCGACGCCCGCCGTCGAGGAGCTGTACGGGACGGCGCTCGCCGAGATCCGTCCGGCCGACGGGCCGGTGCGCGACAGGTGGACCGAGGTCACCGTGACCTACCGGCTGATCCGCAGCCTCCGGGCGTCGGGGCGGCCCGCGGACGCGTTGGCCCTGGCGGCGGCCCTGGACCGCGAGTTCTTCTTCGCCAGCGGCGCGGAGCCGTGCGCCGGCGACGTCGACTTCGAGACCGGCGCCTGCCTGCTGGAGCTGGGCCAGGCCGCCGAGGTGCACAGCGCGCTCGGCGAGCTGGCCCAGAGCTACTGGGAGTCGACCGAGGCCAGCTCCTACTCGACCCGGCACCGCTACGGCTTCATCCTGGCGCTGGCCGACCAGGCCGCCGGCGACACCGACGAAGCCGTCACCCGGATGACCGCGGCGCTGGCGCATCTGGAGGAGTTCCGGATCGCCGACCCCCAGCACGACGTCTACGAGTTGTCGCTGGCGCTCACGCTCGCCGAGCTGCTCGCGCTGACCGGGCACGGGAACGATCGCGCGGTCGGGCTCGCGGGGCGGGCGCTGACGGTCGCCGAGGGGATCCGCAGCCGATGGGGGGTGATCTCCCGGGCCCGTACCCCGTTGTCGACGGCGTTCCGCCGGGTCTACGGCGACATCGCGCTGCTGGCCGCGGCCCTGCCCGGTCCGGCCGCCGCCGAGCTGGGGCTGCGCATGTGCCTGGCGGCCAAGCAGACCGGGCTGGCCGCGCAGATGCGGGCCGAGGTGTCGTTGCTGCCCAACCAGCTTCAGGGCCTGATCGACGACGTGCTGAAGGCCGAACGGGACGACCCCCTCGACCACCGGGCGGACGCGGGTGCGGTGCAGGTTCAGCGGGAGGAGCAGAACCGGGAGATCGACGCCCTGCACCGGCGGATCGAGAAGCGGGTGAACCCGATCTTCGCGGAGATGACGCTGCCCACCCCGACGGACCTGACCACCCTGCGCCGCGCGTTGGACGACAGGTACGCGCTCGACTTCGCCGCCCTGCCGGACAGCCTCGCCACGGGGACGAACTGGTTCCGCGCGCTGATCACCCCGGGCGACGGTGTCTTCTTCGAACGGTTCACCCCGGGTGCGCAGCTCGCCGCCTACGTCGCCGGTCGACGGGCCCGGGACCCGCAGGCGCCGATCGACCTCGACCTGGGTGACCCGGACTGGCACCGGCTGGCCCTCGACCTGCTCCCCGCCGAGCTGCGCGGCCGGCTCAACGTGGTGGCCGGGGACCCACTGGAACTGGTGATCTCGGCGCACCAGGAGCTGTGCCTGGTGCCCTGGGCGGCGCTGGTGCTCGACAGCGGGGGCACCCGGCTGGTGCGCCGGGCCGTGCTCACCCACACCCCGGTGCTGACCTGCCTGTCCGGCTCGCCGCCCCCGGTGGTCACCGGCCCGGCGCTGGTCCGGCTGGTGCCGCTGGCCCACGACGGCCCGTCGGACAACCTGGAACGCAGAGCCTGGAACCTGAACCGGGGGGACGTCCCGCTGAGCCGCTGCCCGTTCGACGACCAGGAACCGACGGCCCACGCGTCCCCGCGGATCAGCGTGGCCCTCCGCCGGGGAACGGAGTGCGGACTGCTCCACGTCAAGGCGCACGGCACCGGCCACGGCCTCGGGCAGCACCTGATCCTGCCGGAGGAGACCGACACCGGGGCGCAGTTGTCCGCCGCGTACGCGTTGGCCCTGCGCTGGCCGGCGTCGACGCTGATGGTGTCCTGTCAGGTCGGCGCGGTGACCAACGTGGCGGACATCGAGCCGGTCGGCCTCGTGGTGGCGGTGCTGGCCGGAGGGGGGCGGTCCGTCGCCGCCGCGATCGAGGAGGTGGCGAAACTCCCGGCCAGCCGGATGGCCGCCCATCTCGTGGGGCTCGTCCGGCGGTCCGGGATCCGCCTGGACCACGCGCTCCGGCTCGCCCAACTGCACTACCTGCGGTTGGGCGAGCCGGTGGCGAACTGGGCGCTGTTCAACGCCTACATCAGATAGGGCGGGTCCGGTTCACCGGCCGGCCCAGCACGGCCGACACCCGCCCGGCCCGGCCCGGCTCGTTGGCGTACTTGTCGAGGATGAACCAGCGTGCGCGCCACGCGCGGTAGCCGGGCCGGCCGCCGAACGCGACGCGGCACTCCTCGACGCCGTCGAAGAAGTTGGGCATGACCGAGCCGCCGAACCCGCGCAGGTGGCTGCGCTGCGCCTCGCGGCCCTTCGCGTCGGTGACCGGCTCCGTCAGCCAGGCGGACATGGCTTCCACGGCGTCGTCGTCGAGCACCTCGTGCGCGAGGCACGGCGCGAAGGACAGCGTGCTGGGCAGTCGGTGGCCCGGCATCAGCAGCCCGGCGGCCAACCGGATCTGCACCACGGCGAGCCGGAGGCCGTGCCGCAACTCCTGCGGCTCGCCCCCGCTGGTCAGGATCGGCCTCTCGATCTTGGAGTACGCGTGGTCGAAGCGGGCCGCCAGGGCCTTCCGACTGTCGTCCCAGGACTCGTCGTCGCCGAGCGGGAAGTAGCCGAGCCGCTGCATCTCCGGATACAACCCCAGCATCAGCAGGATGGCCCGGGCGGTCATGATGCCCGGGTTGACGAAGCTGGTGGGCAGCGCCAGCCGCTCCTTCGTCGGCCTGTCGACGAAGCCGTGCTCCGCGACGCGCTCGGCCGCCGTGAGCGCCTCCTCGCCCCGGGTCGCGCCCTCCGCCAGATCACTGAAGATCATCTGTACGCGTTCCTCGCGGCGCTGCCGGTCCGCGTCGTCACCCTCGGCCGCGAACTCCTCCGCCCACCTGTCGATCACCCGCTCGGCGATCCGGCACGCGGTCCCGGTCTCCGCCAGCACCAACTGGAGCAGCATCTCGTCGTAGTGCAGCTCGAACCCGGCGAACGGGGAGGGGACGTTCTTCGGATCCCGGTGGTAGGAGAGACAACTGGCGTGCCGGTTGCGGGCCTTCTGGTGAAAGGACTGCGCGCGGTCGTAGGACGCCTGCGTGTCCTCCTTCGACTCGGCGAGCGCCAACGACCGCAACGCGCCCAACGACCGCGGGGCGTACTCCGGCCACGGCAGGTCGAGGGCGGCGTTCGCGATCCGCAGGATCCACTCGTGATTCCTGTCCCGGTCGCCGTCGCTCCCCCGCCGGTTCGGGATCCGCTCCAGCGCCGACCAGGTCGCCTCGTACATCAGCCAGCCCATCAGCGGCAACAGCTCGGCGACGTCGTCGGGCGGCACCTGGGTACGCGGGTCACGGTCGTACGCCACCACGTCGGCCTCGATGGCGGCCACCAGGTCGTCGTCGCAGGTGATCTCGCCCCGGCGCAGGGCAAGGCAGCGTTCCTCGAGGCGCTCGGCGCTCATCACGGTCACGGATCCTCCTGCGGTCGTCGCACACGGTCGGGATGGGTCATCGCAGTTCACGTCGGGACCGGATCGCCCGGCGGACCAGCCAGCCGGCGAGCGCCACCGCCGCGGCGGCGGCCGACCAGCCGCGGGTGAGCGGTGCGGCGGGCGGATGCGCGGTCTGCCACCGGACCAGCCAGGTCACCACGAACCAGGTCACCGAGGCGGCGAAGCCGGCGGCGGCCAGGCCGACCCAGCGCCGGCGGGTCGACCGGAGCGCCGCGGCGAGCAGCAGGAACAGCCCACCGGCGGCCACCGAGACGATGAACGGCGCCCGCAGCGACGCGTACATCGGCCAGTCGTAGCTGAGCGACTGGGACGCGGCCAGCAGCAGGCCGACGGCGGCGAGGACCGACGTGTGCAGCGCGGTCAGGAACTCGTTGCGTTCGGCGAGGGCACGCAACCGCCGTTCCAGGTCGGCGGCGCCGATCTGCGCCATCGGCTCCGCGTAGGCCACCGTGTCGCGCGCCGTGTCCGCCGCGTCGTCGATCTCGGTCAGCAGCCAGGCCACGTACGCCAGGTCCGCGGCCACCGGCCCGGCCAGGCCCTCGCTCCAGGCGTGGCGGTCCGGCCCCGCGAGGGTGTCCGCCCAGTCCCGCAGCCAGATCCGGGCGTTGTGCTCCTCGGCCGTGACCGTCCGGGACATGATGCGCAGGTCGGCCTCGTCGGCGGCGCCCAACGCCGTCTCCCGCCGGAGTTTCCGGAGCCGCTCCTCCCGCGCCTCGGTCGGTTCGGGGTCGGCCCGCTCGCTGTCCTCGACGCGGGACGCGAGGTCGTACAACCGGGCCTGTCGGTCCTGCGAGCGGCGCTCCGCGAACCGGCGGGCCTCGTGGCGGACCTTGGCCATCTCCCAGAGGTAGCCGGGCAGCGGCCGGAGTCGCGCGTCACCGTCCGGCCACACCCAGGCGTCGCTCAGCGACTCGCCGGCGGTGGGCGCCAGCAGCACGAGGACGCGTTCCAGGCGATCCGGGTCGGGCGACGGCACCTCCCACAGCCAGGTGCCGGGCACCGGCTCGGCCGGTTCCGCCCCGCGCAGGTCCGCGCCGGCCGGCAGCGCGGCCTCCGCGGCGGCGGCGAGCCGGTCGGTGTCGCCGTCGCCGTCGCCGTCGTACAGCGCGTAGAACAGCCGCACCCGACCGGTGCAGTCCTCGTCGGCCGTCGCGCCCACCGCCGTCCGCCACGTCCGGTCGAGGTCGCGCCAGTCCGCGGTGCCGTCGACCGGCGCCAGGCAGACCAGGAACGCGTCGAGGCGGGCCGTGGTGTACCGCAGCGCCTGCCGGGTGCCCTCGCCCGGGGCGGTAAGGAACTGCCGGGCCCGCAGGCCGTCGCCGCGCACGAGCGGCACCCGGTCGGGCTCCCGCATGCCGAGGCCGCGGCAGGCGGCGGTGATCCGGGTCGCGATGCCGGTGTCCCGGAGGCCGTCGAAATAGGTGTACGCGTTGAGCGCGTACGCGTGCAGTCTCATCGGCCCCGGCCGTCCGGTTTCGACCCGTCCCCCTTCTCCCGGCGCAGCCGGTCGGTCAGCCGATCGGCCTGCCCCCGCAGCGGCACCGACTGCCGAACGTCCCTGGTGAGGTCCGCCTTGGCGCCCAACAGATTCTCGAGCGCCTCGATCCGTTGCCGGCACCGGTTGACGGCGACCAGGTCGCGCCGATCCAGTGCCTCATTCATCAGCACCAGACAACTGCGGAACTGTTCCCATTTCTCCGTCGGGAGCGTCGCCTCACGGATGTCGGCCAACGCGTCGATGGCGTATTGCAGGATGTCGTCGGGGTCGGGCGCACCGGTCTCGTTCATCGACAGTCACCATAGGCGAGGACACCTGTGGGGAAGTCGCCCGTCGGAGGCGTACCGACACCGGAACGGTCGCCCGACGCTCATCCGATCCGGTCGCGAATTGCCGGACGTTCAGCCCTTCGACCAGTTCGACCGCAATCACCGCGGCCACTTCGCATCGATGCCGGCACATTGTCGGCTAACCGACACGCCGAGAAAGGCCGATCAGAAGGAACAGTTGACCAGGTCGCATTCGGGACCCAGCCGGATACCGAAACGCGCCTCGACGCCCGCGCGGATGTGCGCCGCGAACTTCATCACCTCGGCCGTGGTGGCGCCCCCCCGGTTGGTCACCGCGAGCGCGTGCCGGCTGGACAGCGCCACCGTGCCGTTGCCCCAGTCGTGACCGTAGCCCCGGGGGAAGCCGGCCCGCTCGATCAACCAGGCGGCCGGCAGCTTGGTGCCCTTGACGTCCGGATAGCGGGGGCACTCCCGGGCCTGCTCCGGCACCTCGGCGAGGACCGGGTTGATGAAGAACGACCCGACGCTCCAGGTGTCGTGATCGTCCGGATCGAGGACCATGGCGCGGCTGCGCCGCAGCGCGAGCACGGCCTCGCGGACGTCCGCCGGCGCGGCGGTGCCGCCGACGTCGATGCCCAGCCGCTTCGCCAGTTCCACGTACTCGATCGGCCGCGACTGGTCACTGCGGCGCAGCCGGTACGTCACCTCCACCACGACCCACCTGTCGCTGTGCTTGAAGACGGACTGCCGGTGGCTGCCGAAGCCGCAGCGCTCCGGCGTCCACCGTTCCAGACCGCCGGTCCGCCGGTCGTAGACGGCGAGCGAGTCGAGCACGTCCGAGGTCACCGTGCCGAACGCGCCGACGTTCTGCACCGGCGTGCCGCCCACCAGGCCGGGGATGCCGGACAACGCCTCCAGGCCGGCGAGCCCCGCGTCGACGGTGGCCGCCACCAGGCGGTCCCACTCGACGCCGGCCGCCGCGGTCACCAACTCCCCGTCGACGCGGAACTCCGAGGTCGCCAACCTGACGACCGTCCCGTCCCAGCCGACGTCGCCCACCACCAGGTTGGAACCGCCGCCCATGACCAGCAACGGATCCCCGGCGGCGGTGGTCCGGCGCAGCAGGTCGAGCAGATCGGGGGTGGTCTCCGGCACGTACAGGCGACCGATCGGACCACCGACCCGCATCGTGGTCAGGTCAGCAAACGTGGTTGTCACCGTGCCAGCCTACTGACCGGCTCCCCGCCGCCCGCGGCTTCCTCGGCGCGACCCGTCGGTCAGCCGCCGGCGGTCGACCGGAGCCGCCGGGCCGCGATCTGCACCGCGCGCTCGCAGATCGCGTGCCGGTCGGCGGCCGGGGTCCGGCGCAGGACGAGGCCCGCCAGGATGTTCACCGGCCAGGCGGCGAGATCCTCCGGCGGCCGGCCGTTGACCTCGAGGAACAGCTCCACGTCGTGCTCGCCCGAGGTCTGCGCCAGGTAGTCCTGCACCACGGCGAGGAGGGCGTCGGCGAGGGCCTGGGCCGGCGCGCGGCCGTCACTGACGTCGACGCCGGGACCGGCCGCCGTGAGGATCCGGTCCTGCAACGTCTTGGCGTCCATGGCCGCCGTCCGGTACAGGTCCTCGGAGGACATCGGACCGCCCGTCTCCTCGATCACGGCTGGCACCTTCCGTCGAACCGGCCGCCCGTCCGTGGAACCGGTGCGGTGACGCCTGGCGATGCGTCCTCGGCGCGGGCGAGAACGGCAGTATTGAACAGTCGCCCGTCCGGCGGGACAAGACCACCGTCGGGATTCCGTCACCGCGCGGCGCCCCGGGGCCCCGGTGGCCGGCTCAGGGGCGGGCAAGCAGCACGGCGAGCGTCGCGTCGTCGTGCTGCTTGACCGGGCCCCGCCCCGGCCGCGCCAACAGCTCCGGCCGGCCGGTCTCGTGGCGGCGGACGGTGTCGATGACGGCGCCGGGCCCGGACCGCTCGGCGATCCCGAACACCTCCGCCCAGTCGAGCGCGAAGAACTCGGTCAGCCGGGAGACGCCGTCGGTGCAGAGCAGCAGCCGACGCAGCCCGGACCGGGCCACCCGGCCGGTCACCGCCTCGGCCGCCGCCGCCGGATCGGTCGACGCCACCCAGAAGCCGCCCGGCCGGTTGCGCAGCCGGGCCACCGTGTGCCGGTCGTACGCCGGCAGGGTGTCGGTGCGGTCGTCGTGCACGACCGTGCGGCCGTCCGCGTTCTCGAACACCACCGACGAGTCGCACAGCACCAGATAGTCCACCTGGTCGTCCGCGGCCCGGACCACGGCGACTGTCGACGACGGACTGTGCGGGTTGGACAGGTCGCAGCGGCCCCCGTGGCGGCCCCGCAACCGGCCGATGGCGGTGGCCAGGACCCGGTCGAGCG
This sequence comes from Micromonospora sp. NPDC049201, assembly GCF_055586805.1. Taxonomy (NCBI): domain Bacteria; kingdom Bacillati; phylum Actinomycetota; class Actinomycetes; order Micromonosporales; family Micromonosporaceae; genus Micromonospora; species Micromonospora sp. NPDC049201. The sequence continues at coordinate 160,456 of NZ_JBVJHM010000013.1, forward strand.
GTGCCGCCGGAGCGGCCGTCAGCGCGCCCACCAGGCAGTCGCCCAACTGCCGCACCAGCCAGGCCGGACCGTGTACGCAGCCGGTGTCGAGCCCGGGCGGCCGGGTGACGCCGTCCAGCACGAACGCCCAGTCGGCCGACACCACGACGTGGTCCTCGTTGGGCCGGTCCGATCCGGGCGCGGTGGCGAAGGCGAAGTCCACTGTCGCGGCCGGCTCAGCCGGCCATGGTCTCCGCGATGGCCTCGCGGAACGCCTCCGACCGGTGCTCGAAGTTGCGGAACCGGCCGTAGCTGGGCGCGGCCGGCGACAACAGCACGACCCCGCCGGTCGGGGTGATCTTGCGGGCCCGGCGCACCGCGTCGGACAGGTCGTCGACGATCTCGCACCGCACGCCCGGCAGCCCGGTCAGCGCCTCGATGATCCGCGGTCCGCTGTCCGGAATGCCGATCACGGTGATCTCCCGCTCGGCCAGGTGGTCGCGGAGCGGCGCGTAGTCCACCCCCCGGTCGGTGCCGCCCAGGATGACCGTCAACGGCCGCCCGTCGTACGCGTCGATGGCGTGCATGGCCGCGTACGGGCTGGTGGCGAGCGTGTCGTCGACGAAGGTCAGCCCGGACGGGTCGGGGATCTCGGTGAGCCGGTGGGCCAGCCCCTGGAACTCCGCGACCGCGACGGCCAGCGTGTCCTTGTGCGCCGCCACATCCACGCCGAGCACGTCGAGCACGGCGAGCGCGACGCAGAGGTTACCCTCGTTGTGCCGGCCGACGAGCGGCAGCACCGCGCGGGGGAAGAGCGGCGTGTCCCGCAGGTGGAACCAGGGTGCGCCGTCCGGGCCGGTCGCCACGTGGGTGGTGTCAGGCGAGCCGGCGCGGACCGCCGCCCGGTCGCCGAGCTCCACGGCGAGCCGGGGGTCCGCCCCGTTGACCACCACGGCGTGCGGGCCGTGCGCCAGCAGGTTCAGCTTGTCCCGGTAGTACTCCCGCTCCCCGCCGTGCGCGTCCAGGTGCTCCGGGAACAACGCGGTGACCACGGAGATCCGCGGCGAGTCGGTCAGGTCGCTGCACTGGTAGCTGGAGAGTTCCAGCACGTACAGCTCCGCGTCGGGCAGCTCCAGCGTGGGCACGCCGATGTTGCCGCCGAACACGTTCGGCCGGCCGACGGCGACCAGCAGATGGCTGATCAGGCTGGAGGTGGTGCTCTTGCCCTTGCTGCCGGTCACCCCGATGGTCCGGTCGGCGTGGTCGGCCATCCACAGCGCGGTGCCCTGCGTCACCGGGACGCCGCGCTGCCGCAGCTCGATCATCCACGTGTGGGTCTGCGGCACGCCCGGCGAACGGACCACCACGTCGGCGGCGGCGAGCGCGTGCAACCCCTGCTCGCCGGTGACCAGCGGGGCGGCCTCGGCCAGCGCGCCCTCCCAGGGCAGCGACAGGAAGTTCGCCCGGTCGTCCACCGCGACGAGACCGGCCGGACCGTGCGCGGCGACCGCTCGGGCGGCGGCCATGCCCTCACGCCCCGTGCCCCAGATCGCCACAGAGCGTCCGCGCAGGTCAGACAGGCGCACGTTGGATCTCCTCGCTCGCGTCCCGGTGGGTCCGGACTAGTATGACCTGTGCTTAACGGACAGCTCGGACGGATGGCCGCCTTCACCTTCCCGTCCTACTCGATCGACTTCGCCACCGGTGAGGTTCTGTTCGACTACGCCCTGACCGGCCCCGACGGCGACCAGCGGTTCACCGAGGTGATCACGCTTCCGCTGCCGGCGGAGCCGGTCTCCGACGCCACCGCGACGCGGCTGGCCCGGGTCCTGGAGCTGCTGCACGTGGTCGCCGGCGTCAGCTACTACAAGGCCGCCGCGCCGCCCCGGCTGGTGCTGCCGGCGCCGCTGGGGTCCGCCGCCGTCGAGCTGGTCACCGCCGTCTACACCAAGGGCCTCGCCGAGTACGCGTACCGCAACGCGCTGCCGCACGTGTTGACGCTGCGCCCGGAGGTCCCGGCCGGTTCCGTCGAGACGGCGGCGCCGTGGGACAACTCCGACCGGCGTCCGCTGTCGGCAGTGGGCGGCGGCAAGGACTCCATCGTCACGCTGGAGGCGCTGCGCCGGGCCGGCCTCGACCCGGTGCCGTTCTCGGTCAACCCGAACCACGTGATCGTCTCGGTGAACGAGGCGTCCGACCTGGTGCCGCTCGCCGCCCGGCGGCGACTCGACCCGGTGCTGTTCGAGCTGAACCGGGCCGGGGCCCGCAACGGGCACATCCCGGTCACCGCGATCAACTCGCTGATCGCGGTCGCCACCGCCGTGCTGCACGACCTCGGGCCGGTGGTGATGTCGAACGAGCGCTCCGCGTCCGACCCGAACCTGGTCTGGCAGGGCCACGAGATCAACCACCAGTGGTCCAAGGGCGTCGAGGCGGAGGGGCTGCTGCGGGCCGCGCTGGCCGAGCACGCCGGGCTCACCGAGCCGTACTTCTCGCTCCTGCGTTCCCTGTCCGAGCTGCACATCGCCCGGCTGTTCGCCGAGATCGACAGGTATGACGCGGTGGTGACGAGCTGCAACGCCGCGTTCAAGCTGCACGACCCGAGCGAGCGCTGGTGCCGGAACTGCCCGAAGTGCCGCTTCGTGTTCCTGGCCATGGCCCCGTTCATGCCCCGCGAGCGGCTCACCGGCATCTTCGGCGGTGACCTGCTGGCCGACGAGTCCCAGGTTCCCGGCTACCGGGAGCTGCTCGGCGTGGACGGGCACAAGCCGTTCGAGTGCGTCGGCGAGGTGGAGGAGTCGGTGGTGGCGCTGAGCCTGCTCGCGCAGCAGGACCAGTGGCGGGACGCCCCCGTGGTGCGCGCCCTGGTCGCGGCGCTGCCGGACACCGCCTGGCAGGCCGCCACCACCTCCGACGTCTTCACCCCCGCCGGTCCGAACTTCGTCCCCACCCCCTACGCCAAAACCCTCCAGTCCCTCACCTGACCTCAACTGCCGTTGATCAAGGAGTTTGCGTCATCACGGCGCGAATATCTGACGCAAACTCCTTGATCAACTCGGGCTAGGGGGTGCGGACGGCGTCCAGGGCCAGCAGGGCCACGTGCAGGGAGAGGCACTGGTCGACCGAGTCGAGGTCGGCGTCGAGGATGCGGCCGATGCGGGCCAGCCGCTCGTAGAACGCCGGCCGGGACAGGTGCGCGGCCACCGCGCCCGCCGACTTGTTGCGGCCCTGCTCCAGGTACGCCCGCAAGGTGCCGAGCAGCTGCTCCCGGGGATGCTGCGCGTCGTACGTCAGCAGCGGGCCGAGTTCCCGCTCCACGAACGTCTGCAACCGGGGTTCGTCCCGCAGCAGGTGCAGCAGGCCGGCCAGCCCGACGTGCGGCAGCCGGAAGCAGGGCAGGTCGCGCGGGTCCCGCCGGGCCGCCTCGGCGATCTGCCGCGCCTCGACCAGCGACCGGCGTGCCTCGCGCAGGCTGCTCACCCCCGAGCCGGCCGCCACGACGACCGCCGGACGGGCCGACACGTCGACCGGCCGCACGACCCCCGGGGCACCGCCCCGGCCGGTCCCGTCGACCGGGCGCACGCCCCCGGTGGCCGCAGGCCGGCCGGCCCCGTCCGTCGGGCGGCCCGGGCGGGGGGCCGGCGGGCGGGGCGGGGCGGCGTCGAGGCGTACCCGACGCAACGCGGCGGCGAACGCGGCGAGCGCCCTCTCCTCGGCGGCCGGGTCGGGCAGCGCCAGCAGCGCGCCGACCGCGTGGTCGTCGACGGCGCTGGTCAGCGCCGTCAGGTTGGCCTCGCGCACGGCCTGGCCGACCGCCTCGGCGAGATCGCGGAGCCGGGCCGGACCGGCCTCCGGGCCGACGGACTCCGGATCACGGCGACGCGCCGCACCGGGATCGTCGTGGCCGTCCGGTCCGGCGTCCCCGGCCGGGTCGTCGCTGCGGTGCCGGACCACCACGCCGACCAGGTGCCGGCGGTCCAGGGTGACGCCGAGCGCCTTGGCCCGCAGCGCCACCTCGTCCACCGGGCGGGAGTGGTCGATGAGCGCGGTCAGCAGCGTCCGGTGGATCTGTCGTTCCAGGCCCTCGGCGTCGCGGCGGATCAGCCGGCCCAGGGCGAGCGTGGAGGCGGCCCGCTCGATCAGGATGGTGAGCCGGGTGGGCGGCGCGGCCTCGGCCGCCGGCCAGCGCAGCAGCAGCCGACCCCAGTCCTGCCCCCGCGCGCCGACGGTGGTGACCAGCCAGCCGCTGTCCGGGTCGTACGCGGTCCGCCCGGCCGGCCGGATCCGGCGGGAGTGCTGCTCCCAGCCGTCCAGCAGCAGTTCCGCGTTCTCCCCCGCCGGGTCGTACGCGAGCACCTGCCGGGACAGGTTCTCCAGCACCACCGGGCAGCCGGCCAGCTCGGCGGCCTGCCGCAGCACCTCGGCCGGCTCGGCGCCCTCCACGGACAGCTCGGTGAACCGCTGGTGGATCTCCTCGGTGGCCCGCAGTTCGGTGAGCTGGGCGTCGACGATCAGCGCGTGCACCGCCTCGGTGATCCGCACGAACGGGGTGGCCCGGCGCAGCTCGACCAGCGGCAGTCCGCGCCGTTCGGCGGCGGCGGCCATCACCCGGGGCACGCCGCCGACGTAGCGGCGGCCCAGCTCGACGACCAGCCCGGAGACCCCGACGTCGGCCAGGTCGCCGACGAACGCGCGCAGCCCGGCGTCGTCGGCGGGCAGCCCGATGCCGGTGGTCAGCACCAGCTCGCCGCCGCCGAGCAGGGTGGCGATGTCCGGCACCTCGGTGACGTGCACCCACCGCACCGGGCGGTCCAGCCCGGCGTCGCCGGCGACCAGGCGCGGCGCGCCGTGGCGCACCGGCACCAGGCCGAGCACCTCACGCACGGTAGGGAACACGGGCGACACGCTACCCTGCGTCACCACCGGAACCGAAGCCCCGTCCGTGCGGTCCCGGTTCAGTCGACGCCGAACTCCATCGCGGCGCGGTCGAGCCACTCGTCCTCCGCGGAGGGGACGCCCCGGGAGGCGATGGCCTCCGCGCCGCCCTCGGGCATCGCGCCGATCAGGCCGGTCGAGGCCGCCTGCGCGGCGCCGACCATCCGCTGCGGGGCGGTGCCGCCGACCATGCCGAGCGAGGCGTACTGCTCCAGCTTGGCCCGCGAGTCGGCGATGTCCAGGTTGCGCATGGTGAGCTGGCCGATCCGGTCCGACGGGCCGAACGCCGAGTCCTCGGTGCGTTCCATGGACAGCTTGTCCGGGTGGTAGCTGAACGCCGGGCCGGTGGTGTCCAGGATCGAGTAGTCCTCGCCCCGGCGCAGCCGCATCGTCACCTCGCCGGTGACCGCCGTGCCGACCCAGCGCTGCAACGACTCGCGCAGCATCAGCGCCTGCGGGTCGAGCCAGCGGCCCTCGTACATCAGCCGGCCGAGGCGGCGGCCCTCGGTGTGGTAGTTGGCCAGGGTGTCCTCGTTGTGGATGGCGTTGACCAGCCGCTCGTACGCGGCGTGCAGCAGCGCCATGCCGGGCGCCTCGTAGATGCCCCGGCTCTTCGCCTCGATGATCCGGTTCTCGATCTGGTCGGACATGCCCAGGCCGTGCCGGCCGCCGATGGCGTTGGCCTCCAGCACCAGGTCGACCGGGCTGCCGAACTCCTTGCCGTTGATGGTCACCGGGCGACCCTGGTCGAAGCCGATCGTGACGTCCTCGGTGGGGATCTCCACCGTCGGGTCCCAGAACCGGACGCCCATGATCGGGCTGACCGTCTCGATGCCGGTGTCCAGGTGCTCAAGCGTCTTCGCCTCGTGGGTGGCGCCCCAGATGTTGGCGTCGGTGGAGTACGCCTTCTCGGTGCTGTCCCGGTAGGGCAGGTCGCGGTCGAGCAGCCACTCCGACATCTCCTTGCGCCCACCGAGTTCGGTGACGAAGGCGGTGTCGAGCCACGGCTTGTAGATGCGCAACTGCGGGTTGGCCAGCAGGCCGTACCGGTAGAACCGCTCGATGTCGTTGCCCTTGAACGTCGAGCCGTCGCCCCAGATCTGGACGTCGTCGGCGACCATCGCCCGCACCAGCAGCGTGCCGGTGACGGCCCGGCCGAGCGGGGTGGTGTTGAAGTAGGCCCGCCCGCCCGAGCGGATGTGGAACGCCCCGCAGGTCAGCGCCGCGAGACCTTCCTCGACCAGGGCGGCTCGGCAGTCGACCAGCCGGGCGATCTCGGCGCCGTAGCTGAGCGCGCGGCCGGGCACCGAGGCGATGTCGGGCTCGTCGTACTGGCCGATGTCGGCGGTGTAGGCGCAGGGCACGGCGCCCTTGTCGCGCATCCACGCGACCGCGACCGAGGTGTCGAGGCCGCCGGAGAAGGCGATGCCGACACGTTCGCCGGTGGGCAGGGAGGTGAGGACCTTGGACACAGGAAGATTATGCACCAAGCCGCATGGTCATGCAAGCGACAGTCACAGTGGGTCGTCGCGGCCGAGTTCCCAGCAGGCCACCGCGGTTGCGGCGGCGACGTTCAGCGAATCCACGCCCCGACGCATCGGGATCACCACGCGTACGTCGCTGGCGGCCATCGCCGCCGCCGTCAGCCCGGCGCCCTCCGCGCCCAGCAGCAGCGCCGCGCGGGCCCGCTGGTCGCCGGTCAGCCGCTGGATCGGCACCGCGTCCGGCGCCGGCGTCAGGGCCAGCACCGTGAAGCCGGCCGCGCGGACCCGGTCCAGCCCGCCCGGCCAGGGCTCCAGCTTCGCGTACGGCACCGCGAACACCTCGCCCATGCTGACCCGGACGCTGCGCCGGTAGAGCGGGTCGGCGCAGGTCGGCGACAGCAGCACGGCGTCCACCCCGAGCGCCGCCACGGCCCGGAAGATCGCGCCCAGGTTGGTGTGGTTGTTGACGTCCTCCAGCACCACCACCCGCCGGGCGGCGGCCAGCACCTCGTCCGTCGACGGCAGCGGCTTGCGGTGGAATGAGGCCAGCACGCCCCGGTGCACGTGGAAGCCGGTGGCCCGCTGGAGCACCGCCGGCGTGGCCGCGTACACCGGCGCGTCGCCGGTGTCGAGGTCGGCGAGCTGGTCCGCCCGCTTCGCGTCGACCAGGTACGACCGGGCCGGGTAACCGGCCCGCAGCGCCCGCCGCAGCACCAGCTCCCCCTCGGCGATGAACAGTCCGTGCGGGGGCTCCCAACGGGTCCGCAGCTCCACGTCGGTCAACGCGCGGTAGTCGGCGATCCGGTCGTCGTCGGGGTCGGTGATCTCGTGGACGGGCACCCGACGATTCTGCCCGGTGCCCCGACCCGTCCCCCGGCGCGGGCCGGGTTTCCGCCGCCCGAGGCGGGGAACGGAGCCGGGGAAGCGGACACCGACGGAGGGACCACCACGATGGGCGCGGACCACCCCGACGACGGCCGGCTGCCCCGCGGCGCCACCGTGGCCGATCACATCGTGGCCCGGCTCGCCGAGTGGGGCGTGCACCGCTACTACGGCTATCCCGGGGACGGCATCAACGGCCTGACGTCGGCGCTACAACGCGCCGAGGGGCGCGCCCGGTTCATCCAGGTACGCCACGAGGAGACCGCCGGCTTCGCCGCCGGCGCGCACGTCAAGTACGGCGGCGGCCCGCTCGGCTGCGTGGTGGTGACAAGCGGTCCGGGGGCGATCCACGCGCTCAACGGCCTCTACGACGCCAAGCTCGACCACCAGCCGGTGGTGGCGTTGCTCGGGCACACCGCGCTGCCCGCCGAGGGCGGCGGCTACTACCAGGAGGTGGACCTGCTCTCGCTCTACAAGGACGTGGCCGGTGGCTTCCTGGCCCAGCTCGACGACCCGTCCCAGGTCCGGCACCTGGTGGACCGGGCCTGCCGCACGGCGCTCGCACGGCGTACCGTGACCGCCCTGGTCCTCCCCTCCGACGTGCAGGACGAGCCGGCGGTGCCGCAGCCGCCGCACGCGCACGGCTACTACCACACCAGCGCGGTGCCGAGCAGCCCGCCGACCGTGCCGCCGGAGGCCGACGTACGCCTCGCGGCCGAGACGCTGCGCGGCGGCGAGCGGGTGGCCATGCTGGTCGGGCAGGGCGCGCTCGGCGCGGAGAACGAGGTACGCCGGATCGCCGACCGGCTCGGCGCCGGGGTGGCCACCGCGCTGCTCGGCTTCGCCGCCGTGGACCACCGGCAGCCCTGGGTGACCGGCGCGATCGGCCTGCTCGGCACGCGTCCGAGCTGGCAGCTCATGCAGGAGTGCGACCGGCTGCTGATCGTCGGCAGCCAGATGCCGTACTCGGAGTTCTATCCGCCCGAGGGGCAGGCCCGGGCGGTGCAGATCGACCTCGACGGCAGCCGGATGGGGCTGCGCTACCCGACCGAGGTGAACCTGACCGGCGACGCCGGGCCGACGCTGCGGGCCCTCCTGGACGAGCTGGGCCCCGGCCCGGCGCCGACCGCCTGGCGGGCCACCATCGCCGACGCCACGGGCAAGTGGCGGGCCGCCCAGCGGGAGCTGGCCGGGCAGCCGGCCGACCCGGTCAACCCGCAGTCGCTGTTCGCCACGCTCGACGACGCGCTGCCCGACGACGCCATGCTCGCCGTGGACTGCGGCACGGCCACCGCCTGGTACGCCCGGCACCTGCGGGTCCGGCCCGGCATGCTGGCCAGCCTCTCCGGCACGCTGCTGTCCATGGGCGGCGGCCTGCCGTACGCGCTGGCGGCGAAGTTCGCCCACCCGGACCGCCCGGTCATCGCGCTGCTCGGCGACGGTGCGATGCAGATGAACGGCGTCAACGAGCTGATCACGGTGGCGAAGTACTGGCGGGAGTGGGCGGACCCCCGGTTCGTGGTGCTGGTGCTCAACAACCGGGACCTGTCGTTCGTGAGCTGGGAGCAGCGCTCCGGCGAGGGCACGCCGCGGTTCCCGGACAGCCAGGACCTGCCGGACGTGGCGTACCACAGGTGGGCGGAGGTGCTGGGGCTCGGCGGCGAGCTGGTCGACGCGCCCGAGCAGGTGCCCGACCTGTGGCCACGGGTGCTCGGCGCGGACCGGCCGGTGGTGGTCAACGCGGTGGTCGACCCGGCGGAGCTGATGCTGCCGCCGCACTTCACCGCCGAGCAGGCCCGCAAGACGGCCGCCGCGCTGCTGCGCAGCGACAGCGACCGGGCGGGCATCCTCCGGCGTGGCCTGCCCGCCACCGTGGCCACCTACCGACCCCGCCGGCGCGGTCGCTGACCGGCCGGGACCCTGCCCGTCACGCCCGCTCGTAGCGCAGCAGCACCGCGCGGCCGTCGAACGGGCGCGTCCCGACCAGCCGGAGTTCCTGGCGGGCGAGGTCGGGCAGCACCTGCTTCCCGCCGCCGAGCACCACCGGATGCACAATCACCTGGTACTCGTCGACCAGGCCGCGCGCGGCCAGCGCCGTCGCTGCGCCGGTCCCGCCGGTGACCAGCAGGTCACCGTCGTACCGCGTCCGCACCCCACCCAGGTCCTCGGCCAAGTCGCCGCCGCCGATCACCAGCGCGCCGTGGCCGGCGTCGGCGAGCGTGCGGGAGACGACCACCTTCGGGGTACGCCGCCAGATCGGCGCGAACGCCAGGTCGTGCGGGTGGTCCGAGATCGACTCGACCTGCGGCCAGTAGCCGGCCATCAGCTCCCACACCCGCCGTCCGTAGACGAACGCCGCGGCACGCTCGGACAACCCGATCGAGTACGCGGACAGCTCCGCCCCCATCGCCGGCCAGTCGAACTCGCCCTTCGGCCCCTCGATGAAGCCGTCGACCGACTGGTGCACCCAGTAAATGACCTTGCCCATAGCGGGTTCCTCGCCTCACCGGTGCGCCCGGGTCCGGGCGCGCTCACCGACAGGTCGGAGCCGCTGCGCCGGATCCGACACACCGCTCCCGATCTCCCGGGGTGAGTGTTAACAGGGGCCCCCTCCTCTACCGGGGGCGTTAAGCGGGGGCCCCTCCTTGCACCTAGTTGCGGTTCTGGAGCCAGCGGAGGATGTCCGCGGGGAGGTTGTCCCGGGTGTCGGGGCGGGGCTGGGTGGGCTGCGGGCGCGGCTGGGGGCGCTGCGGGTCGCCGGCCAGCTCGCGGCTCGGGGCGGTGAAGTCCTTCACCGGCTTGCCGGCGACCGCCGCCTTGATGGTCCGGGCCACCGCGTCGATCACCTTCGCCTGCACCGCGGAGCCGACCAGGTCGGTCGCGTCGTCCGGGTTGGCCGCGATGCCGGCCACGGCCACCTGCGGGGTGAACCCGACGAACGTCTCGGTGGCGTTCCGCTCCGAGCTGCCCGTCTTGCCGGCCACCGGCCGGTCGACGATCCCGTCGACGCCGGTGGCGGTGCCGCCGTTGCACTGCCCGTACGCCGACTGCTGGCCCACCGGGCAGCGGGCCGCGTCGGTGGCCGCCCGCGCCACGTCGGGTTCGAGCACCTGCTTGCAGTTCGGCTGTCCCACGTCGACCGCGTCGCCGTCGGGCGCGGTGACCGAGACCACCGGCAGCGGCGTGCAGTACGTGCCCTCGGCGGCCACCGTCGCGTACGCGTTGGCCAGGTCGAGCGGGGTGGTGGCGGCCACGCCGAGCGTGAACGCGCCCCAGTTGGCGGCGTCGTTCCGGGCGAACGCGGCGTCGGAGTCGGCCCGGAACGTGATGCCCAGGCGCTGCGCCATCTCCACCACCTTGTCCTCGCCGACCTGCTCGGCCAGCCAGACGAAGTACGTGTTGACGGAGCGGCCGAAGCCGTCCCACATCATCCGGTAGCCGTCCATCCACTCCGGGTTGGCGTTGCTCGGGCACCACATGCCGGCGCAGTTGCCCTCGGCGTCGGAGGCGTACCGGGTGGGCAGCTTGGCCGGCGCGTCGAAGCCGGTGGCGAGCGGCTTGCCGGCCTCCAGCGCGGCCAGCATGGTGAACAGCTTGAACGTCGAGCCGGCCTGGTAGCCGTCCACGCTCGCGCCGCCGGAGATCAGCGGGTTGACCGTGTTCGGGTGGTTGGCCTGCCCGTCCGGGTTGTCGGCGAGGCTGTAGTGCCGGTTGACCGCCATGGCGAGCACCCGACCGGTGCCGGGCTCGACCGCCGCGATCGGCAGCGCGCGCTTGTCGTCGTACCCGTAGACCTTGGTGGCCTGCGCCTGCGCGGTCTGCTGGACCTTCGGGTCGAGCGTGGTGACGACCCGGTAGCCGCCGCGGCGCAGCGCCTGCTCGCGCTCGTCGGCGGTGTCCCCGAACGCCGGCTGGGCGAGCCACCACTGGCGCAGGTAGTCGCAGAAGAAGCCCCAGTCGTCGTGGCCCTGCGCGGTCGCCGTGCAGCCGTTGGGCTGGGCGGTCGGGCGCAGCCTCAGCGGTTCGGCCTTGGCCGTCGCCGCCTGCGCGGCGGTGACCGCGCCGGTCTCGGCCATCGAGTCGAGCACGTACGCCCGGCGGGCCAGCGCCGCGTCCTTGTCGCCGTCGATCGGGCTGTACTCGTCGGGCGACTGGACCAGGCCGGCGAGCAGCGCCGCCTCGCCGAGCGTCAGGTCCGCCGGCGCCGTGCCGAAGTAGCGCTGGCTCGCGGCGGCGACGCCGTACGCGCCGGAGCCGAAGTACGCGATGTTGAGGTAGCGGTTGAGGATCTCGTCCTTGGACAGCGACTGCTCCAGCGCGTTCGCGTACCGGATCTCCTGGAGCTTGCGCCCGACGGTCTGCTCGGTGGCGGCCTGCCGTTCCTCGGCGGTGCGGGTGGGGTCGGTCTTGAGCACGTTGCGGACGTACTGCATGGTCAGCGTGGAGCCGCCCTGCTCGGTGCCGCCGCCCTTCACGTTGGCCACCAGCGCGCGGGCGATGCCGCGCAGGTCGGCGCCGCCGTGCGAGTAGAACCGCCGGTCCTCGGCCGAGATGATCGCCTGGCGCATCACCGGCGCGATCTCGGCCAGCGGCACGTCGGTGCGGTTCACGTCGTAGAACGTGGTGATAAGCGTCTTGCCGTCGTTGGCGTAGAGGTAGGAGCGCTGCGGCTGCGCGGGGGTGCGCAGCGCGTCGGGCAGCTCCGCGTACGCGCCGAGGCTCGCCTTGGCGACGAACCCGCCGAGCAGGCCGGTCGGGAGCGCGGCGAGCGCCAGGACGAGCCCGGCGAGCAGGCCCGCGAGCAGCACGGTGAACAGCCGCGACAGTGGCGACCGGGGAGACGGCATGGAGCCAAGGATTGCCACGAAAGTCGCGATCCGACCACCTCCGGTGACGGGTTGTCAGCTAATTCACCGGGGACTGCCAGCGGGTTCGCGGCGTCGGGTGGGCCTCTGGGGGGCGTTGTCCGGTCCGGGACCGGACAACGCGGACAGCAATTGACAGACAGCGATGTTAACGCTAACACTGACGGGGTGCGCACCGGACGGCAACATCCCCGAAACGGAAGGCGACATCAGATGAGAGCAGTCAGCGGGCCGGCCGTACGGGCGGTGGTGGCCGTGGCCCTGGCGCTGGCCTCGACGGTGGCCGGCGGGACCACGCCGGCCAGCGCCTCGGCGGGCGCGACCCGGGCGACGACCGACGAGACCCCGGCGGCGGAAGCCGCGGCGGACCCGGTGGTCAGCCGGCCACCCATGGGGTGGGCGTCGTGGAACACGTTCGCCGCGAAGATCAATTACAACGTGATCAAGGCGCAGGTCGACAGCCTCGTGTCCAGCGGCCTGGCCGCCGCCGGCTACCAGTACGTGAACATCGACGAGGGCTGGTGGCAGGGCACCCGGGACGCGGCCGGGAACATCACCGTGGACACCGCCGAGTGGCCCGGCGGCATGACGGCCATCGCGGACTACATCCACAGCAAGGGACTGAAAGCGGGCATCTACACCGACGCCGGCCGGGACGGCTGCGGGTACTACTACCCCACCGGCCGGCCCGCCGCCCCCGGATCGGGCAGCGAGGGACACTACGACCAGGACTTCCTGGCGTTCTCCCGGTGGGGCTTCGACTTCGTCAAGGTCGACTGGTGCGGCGGCGCCGCCGAAGGGCTCAACCCCCGGACCGCGTACCAGGCCATCAGCGACTCGATCAGCCGGGCCACCGCGCAGACCGGCCGGCCGATGGTGCTGTCGGTCTGCAACTGGGGCGTGCAGAACCCGTGGGACTGGGCCCCCGGCATGTCCACCATGTGGCGCACCAGCGGGGACATCATCTACTACGGCCAGCAGCCGTCGATGGACCGCGTGCTGGCCAACTTCGACTCCGCGCAGCACCCCGCCGCCCAGAGCGTCGGCCACTACAACGACCCGGACATGCTGGTCGCCGGGATGCCCGGATTCAGCGCGGCCCAGAACCGCACCCACCTGAGCCTGTGGGCGATCTCCGGCGCCCCGCTGCTCGCCGGCAACAACCTCACCACCATGTCCGCGGAGACCCGGGCCATCCTGGGCAACCCGGAGGTCGTCGCCATCGACCAGGACCCGCTGAGCCGGCAGGGCGTCAAGGTCGCCGAGGAGGCCGCCGGCCTCCAGGTCTACAGCAAGGTGCTCGCCGGCACCGGCCGGCGGGCGGTCCTGCTGCTCAACCGCACCGGCGCCGCCGCCAACGTCACGACCCGCTTCGCCGACCTCGGGCTCGGCGCCAGCGCGACCGTGCGCAACGTGTGGAGCGCCGCCGACCTGGGGACCCGGACGACCAGCTACACCGCGAGCGTGCCCGCCCGCGAGGCCGTCCTGCTCGTCGTCACCGGCACCGAGAACCCCGGCGGCGGCAACCGCACCGGAACGCTCGTCGGCCGGCAGTCCGGCCGCTGCCTGGACGTCAACAACTTCGCCACCGCCAACGGCACCCAGGCCCAACTGTGGGACTGCACCGGCGCGAACAACCAGACCTGGACGTACACCACCGGCCGGCAGCTCATGGTCTACGGCAACAAGTGCCTGGACGCGTACGGCGCCGGCACCGCGAACGGCACGAGGGTGGTCATCTGGGACTGCAACGGTCAGGCGAACCAGCAGTGGACCGTCAACAGCGACGGAACGATCCGGGGCGTGCAGTCCGGTCTCTGCGTCGACGCGTCGGGGGCGGCCACCGCCAACGGCACGAAGATCGTGCTCTGGGCCTGCGGCTCCGCCGACAACCAGCGGTGGAACTGGCGCTAGGCAGCGCCCGGTCAGCCGGCGGCGAGCGGGCCGCCGCCGGCCCCGGGGGCCGCGCCGCCCCCACCCGGCCCGGCGGGCGTGGCGACGCTGGCGCTGGCGGCGTCGCGGGCGATGGTCTCCGGGACCAACCGGCCGCTGCGGTAGCCGATGCCGATGCCGGCGACCAGCACGAAGATCGCGCCGAACGTCTGCAACGAGCCGATCAGCGCGCCGCCCAGGCCGAGCAGCGGCGCGGCGATCATCAGCATGGTGCCGTCGCCGTAGGAGAACATCCCGGAGCGGGCCACCGACCAACCGGTGAGCAACCAGCCCGCGCTGTAGCAGGTGGCCCCGAACAGCACGATGCCGCGCGCGGTCAGGCCGAACACCGGTGTCTGCTCGGCAAGCCCGGCGAACGGCAGCATCAGCACCATGCCGCCGATGCTGGCCAGCAGCCCGGCCAACGCGACGCGGCGGCAGCGGGTGGCCGCGAGCAGGCCGGTGAGCGCGAGCAGGGCCAGCAACCCCAGCCAGACCGCCAGCACCCAGCCCACCAGGTAGAGCGGCTGGCCGTCGGCCGGGTAGGGGTCGTTGCCCACCCCGCCGTCACTGGCCATCGCCACCACGCCGTAGAGGACCGCGTACGCCGGGAGCAGCCAGACCGCCGCGCGGGCGAACCGCCGGACGGACCAGGCCCAGCTCGCGTCCGTGGCCGGGGCCCCCGGCCCCGGTTCGGAGACGAACGGCAGCACCCGGAACCCCCCACCGGTGCGCCGGGAGCCGAGCGGTCCGCCGGGGTCGTGCGCGCCGGGGACCGGGGTACGGGAGAAGATCCGGTTCGCCGGTTCCGTCATGCGCCACCTCGCTCGCGCCACGGGTGGCCCGGTACGCGCAACGACGCCCCGGCCCTGGTCACCACCCGTCCCTGAGACCGATGGTGGCAGGCGCCGGGGCGCCGGATGAGCGATTCTCGGATTTGCCGGGTCAGCCCCGTTCGCGCTGGTCCACCGGATCGTTGAGCAGGGATTCCGGGGCCACCGGCTCCGGGGCCGGCAGGCCCTTCGCCGTGGTGCCGCCGGTGGCCTGCGCCTCCGCCACGCGTACCTCGTCGTGGATCTCCTGGGCGGCGACGGCCGCGGCCTGGGCCGCCTCGGCGGCCTCGCGCTCGACCTCGCCGGCGGTCCGGGCGGCCTCCGGGGACGGCTGGTCGCCGACCATGTTCGCCAGCCCGCCCAACGCGCCGCCCATGCCCTCCAGGGCCCGGGTCAGCTCGGTCGGCACGATCCAGACCTTGTTGGCGGTGCCGTTGGCGATCTGCGGCAGCGCCTGGAGGTACTGGTAGGCCAGCACCTTCTGGCTCGGGTTGGCGGTGTGGATCGCGTCGAAGACGGTGCGGATCGCCTTCGCCTGACCCTCCGCCTGGAGGATCCGGGCCTGCCGGTCACCGTCGGCGCGCAGCACCGCGGCCTGCTTCTCACCCTCGGCGGTGAGGATCTGGGACTGCTTGTGCCCCTCGGCGTTGAGGATGGCGGCGCGGCGGTCCCGCTCGGCGCGCATCTGCTTCTCCATCGAGTCGCGGATGCTCGGCGGCGGCTCGATCGCCTTGATCTCGACCCGGGTCACCTTGATGCCCCAGCGGCCGGTGGTCTCGTCCAGCACGCCGGACAGGTGCCGGTTGATCTCCTCGCGGCTGGTCAGCGCGCGCTCCAGGTCCAGCGAACCGATCACGTTACGCAACGTGGTGACGGTGAGCTGCTCGATCGCCTGGAGGAAGTTGGAGATCTCGTAGGTGGCCCGGACCGAGTCGACCACCTTGAAGTAGAGGACCGTGTCGATCGAGACGACCAGGTTGTCCGAGGTGATCACCGGCTGCGGCGGGAAGCTGACCACCTGCTCGCGCATGTCGACCTTGGTGCGCACCGCGTCGACGAACGGCACCAGCAGGTTCAGGCCGGGGCTCAGGGTGCGCTTGTACTTGCCGAGCCGCTCCACCACGTCCTGGCGCTGCTGCGGCACGATCCGCACCGCCTTGGCCAGCGTGACCACCACGATCAGCGCCACGGCGATCAACAGGACCGCTGCAAACTCCATATCTTCACCCTCTCGCTTCGGGCAGCTCGCCCGGGGCGGAAATGTCGTCCTGCCAGACCAGGGCGGTCGCGCCCCGGACCTTTATCACCTGCACCCGCTGCCCCACGGCGTACGTCTGCGTCGCGTCGAACGAGCGGGCCGTCCACAGCTCACCATCGATCTTGACCATGCCGCGGTCGGCGTCCACCGGCTCCAGCACCACCGCACTGGACCCCTCGATGGCCTCGACGCCGAACGGCTGCTCACCGTTCTCCAGCGCCGACCGGGCGTTGCGGCGGATCGCCGGCCGGGCCAGCGCCAGGGACAGCGCCGACACCACCGCGAAGATCACCGCCTGGAGCGCCACCGGCGCGCCGAGCGCGGCGGCGCCGGCCGCGGCGAACGCCCCGACCCCGAACATGATCAGGAAGAGCGTCGTCGTGAAGATCTCGGCGACCGCCAATACCACACCCAGAACGATCCAGAACACGGCGTCCACGTGGCCAATCGTGACACGTCGGAGCACGTGTCATCGAACTGTCATGATCGCTAGGCTGGCCGGGCCGGACGGCGACGAGGAGGACGAGATGGCTCTGCTGCCCGAGACCGCACGCCAGGTGGACCTGCTGGTCGCCCACGCCCAGGCGGACGGACGCGGGCCGTCGGTCGCCCTCGGCGTGGTCCGCGACGGCGAGCTGGCACACGTGTCGCTCGCCGGCGAACAGCCCCGCCCCCACGTCGACACGCAGTACCGGATCGGCTCGATCACCAAGACCATGACCGCCGTGCTGGTGATGCAGCAGCGCGACGCCGGGCGGCTGACCCTCGACGACCCGCTCGACAAGCACCTGCCCGGCACCCCGGTCGGCGCGCTCACCGTGCGCCAGCTCCTCGGGCACGCCAGCGGGCTGCAACGCGAGCCGGACGGCGGATGGTGGGAACGCGCCGACGGCACCGACCTCGACACACTGCTCGCCGGGCTGACCCCGGCCAAGATCGCCTACCCGCCGCACCGGGTCTACCACTACTCCAACCTGGCGTACGGGCTGCTCGGCGGCGTGCTGGAACGGATCACCGGCACCCCGTGGCGCGCGTTGCTGACCGAGCGGCTGCTGACGCCGCTCGGCATGCGTCGCACCACCGTGCTGCCGACCGAGCCGTACGCCCGCGGCTTCGTCGTGCACCCGTGGCACCAGACGCTGCGGGAGGAGCCGCTGACCGACACCGGGGCGATGGCGCCGGCCGGGCAGCTCTGGTCGACGGTCGAGGACCTGGCCCGCTGGGCGGCGTTCCTCGCCGACCCGGACCCGGCGCTGCTCGACCCGGCCACGCTGACCGAGATGTGCGTCCCGGTGGCGATCAGCGACCTGGACTCGTGGACCGGCGGCCACGGCCTCGGTGTGGAGCTCTACCGGGTCGGCGACCGGGTGTACGTGGGCCACGGCGGGTCGATGCCCGGCTTCGTCGCCGGCCTGGTGGTGCACCGCCCCACCCGGACCGCGGTGGTGGACTTCGCCAACGCGTACGGGCTGCGCGGGCACCACATCGTGGGGATGGCCCGCGACGTGCTCACCCGGGTGCTGGACGCCGAGCCGCCCGCGCCCGCCCCGTGGCGTCCGGCCGCTCCCCCCGCCGCCGACGCGGCCGAGCTGACCGGCCGCTGGTGGTGGATGGGCATCGAGTACGAGTTCCGCGCCGATCCGGCCGGTGACCTGGTGGGTGGGCCGATGGGCGGCCCGCCGCTCCGCTTCACCCCGCAGGGGCCGGACCACTGGCGGGGCCGGTCCGGCCCGCAGGACGGGGAGGTCCTCACCGTCGTCCGCGACTCCGCCGGCACGCCGGTCGCGCTCGACATCGCCACCTTCGTCCTGACCCGCTCCCCCGACCAGGCCCCCTGACCCCGAGCGCCTACCAACTTGAGGGCGTGGACGACTCACCCCCCGACCCGTCCACGCCATCAACTTCGTAGCGCCCCGACAGCCCCACCCCCGCACCGGAACCGAGCCACGAATCCGGCGCACGACGGGGCCGGGGGCGACCGTGACCGGCGCAGGGATCAAGCCTGACCGCCCGGAGCCGGGCACGGTCGCCCCCGGCCCCGACCGCAACCACTCACACGGGCGAGGTGACGAAATCGATCAACCGCTCCATCGCGTTGATCAACGGCGTCTCCACGTCCGCGAAACTGTCCACCCGGGACAGGATGTGCCGCCACATGTCGGCCGGCTCGGCCACCCCGAGCGCGGCGCAGACGCCCTCCTTCCAGGGCTGCCCCGGCGGCACCACCGGCCACGCCGCGATGCCCAGCGCCGCCGGCCGCACCGCCTGCCACACGTCCACGTAGGGGTGACCGGTGACCAGCACGTGGGGTGAGGTCACCCGGGCCACGATCCGGCTCTCCTTCGAACCGGGGACGAGGTGGTCGACAAGCACCCCGAGCCGGCGGCCCGGCCCGGGCGCGAACGCGCGCACCTCGTCGGCGAGCGCGTCGATGCCGTCGAGCGGCTCCACCACCACGCCCTCGATCCGCAGGTCGTCGCCCCAGATCCGCTCGACGAGCGCGGCGTCGTGCACACCCTCCACCCAGATCCGGCTGGCCTTGGCGACCTGCGCCCGTACGCCGTTCACGGCGACCGAGCCGGAGGCGGTGCGACGCCGGGCGGCCGGGACCGGGGCGCGGACCGGGCGGCGCAGCGTGACCGGCCGGCCGTCGAGCAGGAACGCGGCGGGCAGCAGCGGGAAGTTGCGCCGCCGACCGTGCCGGTCCTCCAGCACCACGGCGCCCGAGTCGAAACCGACCACCGCGCCGCAGAACCCGGAGTCGGCGTCCTCGACCACCAGGTCGGGCTCGGCGTCGACCTCGGGGGTCACCTTCCGCCTCCGCCAGTCGCCCGCCAGCACGTCCCCGTCGTATCGCCCCGCCATGACGATCACGCTAGTCATCGGGCCGGCGGCTCGCCCGCCGACGCGCCGGTCCGGGCACCGCCCGAGGGCATACGAAACGGTGCGAACGGGGTAGTTGGGGGCAGGCCACGCCACCCGTGCGGCAGCCGAGACAGCAGCGGCGGCCACCACGTACCCTTTCCGCATGTCCTCCCCCGCAACGGGCGCGGCCACGCTGGCTGCGCGCCGGTCAAGCCGCTTCGTCGCCTGGGTACGCGCCTGGCGCGCCGGCCTGGTGCCGTTCGACGAGGTCGCCGACGCCATCGCCGGCGACGAGGAGCACCTCGTCGCGGACGCGCCCGGCACCTGGACCGACGTGTCGCTGCGGGAGGCGCTGCCCAGCCTGGCCAAGCACTCCCCGGACGAGATCCGCCTGGTCCTGCCCGCACCGGGCGACCCGCGCGGGCTGCCCGGGCCCGGCGCGTTCGCCGGGGCGGCGCTGCTGGCCGGCGAGGCGGTGGTGGCCAGCGGGCTCGGGCTGGTGCCCGAGGTCCGCACGCACACCTCCGGCTCCGGGATGACCTGGGAGACGGTGCTGTGGCGGGTCCACGCGCTGCCGCCGGACGCGCCGAAGGCGTCCCTGACCGCGCCGGGCGCGGCGGAGGCCGAAGCCGAACTGGCCACCGCGCTGGCCGAGACGACCGCGGCACTGACCCGGCTGGACGTCGCCCAGTGGCGGCCCGAGCTGGCCGGCGCGCTCGCCGCACTGCGTCGTCCCGACGGCGCCACCGACCTGCCACCCGGCTTCGACCCCCGGTCCCGCCGGCTGTTCGCCCGCGCCGCCGTGCTGGACCGGGTGCTCGCCCTGGCCGGCGAGAGCGCCCCGGGCGGGGCGGTGAACACCCACGAGGCACAGCAGCGGGACGCGGCGCTCCGACCGCTGACCACCGCCTGCCGGCAGGCGCTGGTGGCCGCCTGCAACGCCCCGCTGCGGCTCTAGACCCGCCGGCTCAGAGCTCGTCGATCAGGTCGGCCACCGAGTCGACGATCCGGGACGGCCGGTAGGGATAGCGTTCCGCCTCGGCCCGGGTGCTGATGCCGGTGAGCACCAGGATGGTCTC
Source organism: Micromonospora sp. NPDC049201 (assembly GCF_055586805.1). Taxonomy (NCBI): domain Bacteria; kingdom Bacillati; phylum Actinomycetota; class Actinomycetes; order Micromonosporales; family Micromonosporaceae; genus Micromonospora; species Micromonospora sp. NPDC049201. The sequence goes on from NZ_JBVJHM010000013.1 coordinate 180,568, forward strand.
CAGCCCGGCCTCCAGCCCGCACAGGATGTCGGTGTCCATCCGGTCGCCGATCATCGCGGTGGACTCCGAGTGGGCGTCGATGGTGTTCAACGCGGAACGCATCATCATCGGATTGGGCTTGCCGACGAAGTAGGGCTCCACCCCGGTCGCCTTGGAGATCATCGCGGCCACCGAGCCGGCCGCCGGCAGCGCGCCCTCCACCGAGGGGCCGGTGGCGTCCGGGTTGGTGCAGATGAACCGCGCGCCGTCGTCGATCAGCCGGATCGCCTTGGTGATCGCCTCGAAGCTGTAGGTGCGGGTCTCCCCCAGCACCACGTAGTCCGGGGCGAAGTCGCTGAGCACGTACCCCACCGCGTGCAACGCCGTGGTCAGGCCGGCCTCGCCGATCACGTACGCGGTCCCGCCCGGCCGCTGGTCGGCCAGGAACTGGGCGGTCGCCAGCGCGGACGACCAGATCGCCTCCTCCGGCACGTCCAGCCCCATCCGGGCCAGCCGGGCCTGGAGGTCGCGCGGGGTGTAGATGGAGTTGTTCGTCAGCACCAGGAACGGCTTGCCCGAGGCGCGCAGCTTCTTGACGAACTCCGGGGCGCCGGGCACCGGCTGCCCCTCGTGCACCAGCACGCCGTCCATGTCGGTGAGCCAGCTCTGCACCGGCTTGCGGTCATGCATCGTGTCGTCCCCAGGGATGTGTCGGTGGTCGGTCGGGCTCAGGGCCGGCGGGCCGCGGGCACACAGCACAGCGCCGGGCAGGTGTCCCAGGCCGGCAACTCGCCGAGCCGGCGGCGCAGCCGCTCCCCGTCCGGGGCGGTGCGCTCCAGGACCAGCTCCCGGACCATCGCCACGAAGCGCGGGTCGGTGCCCGGGGTGCCGGCGCGGACGAAGTCCAGGCCGAGCTGCTTGGCCGTCTCCAGCGCCTCGGTGTCCAGGTCCCAGACCACCTCCAGGTGATCGGAGACGAACCCGATCGGGCTCACCACCACAGCGGTCACGCCCTGCTCGGCCAGGCTGGTCAGGTGGTCGTTGACGTCCGGCTCCAGCCACGGCACCTGCGGCGGGCCGGACCGGCTCTGCCAGACCAGGTCGTACGGCAGGTCCGGCGCGGCGGCGGCGTGCACCAGCCGGGCGGTCTCCTCCATCTGGGCGGTGTACCGGCCGCCGTGCGGGCCGGCGGTGGCGGCCGCCGAGGCCGGGATCGAGTGCGCGGTGAACACCAGCCGGGTGCTGTCCCGCCGGGCCGGGTCGAGCTGGGCCAGCGCGGCGCGGACCGCGTCGACGTGCGGCTCGACGAAACCCGGATGGTCCCAGAACTGGCGCAGCTTCTCGATCAGCGGCGCGTCCGCACCGACCGCGGCCCGCGCCGACGCGATGTCCTCCTGGTACTGCCGGCAGGAGGAGTAGCCGCCGTACGCGCTGGTGACGAACGCCAGCGCGCGGGTGACCCCGTCGTCGCGCATCTGCGCCACCGTGTCGGCGAGCATCGGGTCCCAGTTGCGGTTGCCCCAGTAGACCGGCAGGTCGACGCCGTTGGCGGCGAAGTCCGCCCGGATCGCGGCCAGCAGGTCGCGGCACTGCTGGTTGATCGGGGACACGCCACCGAAGTGCAGGTAGTGCTCGGCGACCTCGGCCAGCCGCTCCGGCGGCACCCCCCGGCCGCGGGTCACGTTCTGGAGGAAGGGAAGCACGTCCTCGGGCCGCTCCGGGCCACCGAAGGAGACCAGCACCAACGCGTCGTACGCCATGGCCCCATTCTTCCCCGCCCGCCGTGACGCGCGTGCGACGCCCCCTGCTCAGCGCGGTAACGGATGTTAGGCGGGGCCCCTTCTTATGCAGGATGCGTTAAGAAGGGGCCCCGCCTTGCACCTCAGGCGCCGAGGGCGTGGTAGCCGCCGTCGACGTGCACGATCTCGCCGGTGGTGGCCGGGAACCAGTCGGACAGCAGCGCCAGGCAGGCCCGGGCGGCCGGCTCGGAGTCGGACAGGTCCCAGCCCAGCGGCGCGCGCGCGGACCAGGCGTCCTCGAACTGGCTGAAGCCGGGGATCGACTTGGCGGCCATGGTGCGCAGCGGGCCGGCGGCCACCAGGTTGCTGCGGATGCCCTGCTTGCCCAGGTGCAGCGCCAGGTAGCGGGAGGCGGACTCCAGCCCGGCCTTGGCCACGCCCATCCAGTCGTAGACCGGCCAGGCCTTGGTGGCGTCGAAGGTGAGGCCGACCACGGCGCCGCCGGCGGACATCAGCGGCAACGCCGCCATGGCGAGGGACTTGTAGGAGAACGTGGAGACCTGCAACGCGGTAGCCACGTCGGCCCACGGCGCGTCGAGGAACCCGCCGCCGAGGCAGCTCTGCGGCGCGAACCCGATCGAGTGCACCACCCCGTCCAGGCCGTCGACGTGCTCGCGCACCTTGTCGGCCAGCCCGGCCAGGTGCTCGTCGTTGCTGACGTCCAGCTCGATCACCGGCGCCGGCTCGGGCAGCCGCTTGGCGATCCGCTCCACCAGGGAGAGGCGGCCGAAGCCGGTGAGCACGACCTGGGCGCCGTTCTCCTGGGCGAGCTTCGCCACGGAGAACGCGATCGAGGCGTCGGTGATGACGCCGGTGACCAGCAGCCGCTTACCGGCCAGGAGTCCGGACATGCGCATTTCCTCCGTGCTCTCGTCAGTCAGTGACCCATGCCCAGGCCGCCGTCGACCGGGATGACGGCGCCGGAGATGTACCCGGCCGCGTCCGAGGCCAGCCAGGTGACCACGTCGGCCACCTCCGCCGGCTGCGCGAACCGGCCGGCCGGGATGGCCTTGCGGTATTCGGTGCGGCGCTCCTCGGGCAGCGCCGCGGTCATGTCGGTGTCGATGAAGCCGGGCGCCACCACGTTCGCGGTGATGTTGCGCCCGCCCAGCTCACGGGTGATCGAGCGGGCCACCCCGACCAGGCCGGCCTTGCTCGCGGCGTAGTTGACCTGGCCGGCGCCGCCGTAGAGGCCGACCACCGAGGAGATGAAGATCATCCGGCCCCACTTGGCCCGGAGCATCTTCGTCGAGGCCCGCTTGGCGACCCGGAAGGAGCCGGCCAGATTGGTGTCGAGCACGCGGGTGAACTGCTCGTCGGACATCCGCATGATCAGCGTGTCGTCGGTGATGCCGGCGTTGGCGACGAGCACCTCCACCGGGCCCAGCTCGGCCTCCACCGTGGCGAACGCGGCGTCCACCGACTCGGCGTCGGTCACGTCGCACCGCACCCCGAACAGCCCCTCCGGCGCGTCCCCGCTCCGGTGGGTCACCGCCACCCGGTCACCCTGCTGGGCGAAGGCCTGCGCGATGGCCAGACCGATGCCGCGGTTTCCGCCGGTCACCAGCACGGTACGGGCCACGGGTCCCCCTGAAGCTCGGTCTGATCTCTTGGTCGGTGGCGAGCCTAGGGGTTACCGACAGGTAAGCGCTAACCCGCCCAGCTCAGCGGGCAGGCCGCGCCCTCCCGCCCGGCCCGGCGCGCGACACCGCGACCCCCGGTGTACGCTGATCACTGTCTGCGGGCCGGTCTGCGCCCGCGCTCCGGGCTCCGCCGACCGCAGGAGGTGATCGCTGTGCGAGATAGCGATCCTCCCAGTCGTGGCCGGGCCCACCGTCAGCCCCGCTGAGCCACGGCTCGGTCGACGCGGCTGACCCGCTTCCCGCCCTCCGCACCGCACCCGCTCTCCGGCGCTCCACCGCCGGGGGTGGCCCTGCCGCGCGGCGGAGCACCCGGTCACGACTTCGTGTGTGTCCCTCCCGGTCCCCCGCACGGCCCGCCTCACCGGGCCGAAGTCGCCACGGAGCACAACCATGAGCCGTTACGCCGCACCGCTGGGCTTCACCCTCGCCGCCGTCTGGGTGGCCGTCCTGTTCGTACTGGCCGGCGGCGGTCACTGACCACCGCCGGCCCGGACCGGCTCAGATCAGCCGGGACGTCCACAGCAGACTCAACGCCCCGGCGCAGAGCGCCAGCAGCAACGCGACCCCCGCGTACCACTGGGTGACCTCGCGCGGCTCGGTGCGGTAGCCGATCGAGCTGCCCATGTCCTGGTAGACCTGCTTCAGCTCGCTCACCGAGGCGGCCTCGTAGAAGAAGCCCTGGGTGGTCTCCGCGAGCTGGGACAGCGCGCTGCGGTCCACCGGCACCCGCTGGAGCTGGCCGCCGATGTCCACCTGGCCGGAGTCGGTGCCGAACGCGATGGTGGAGACCGGCACGTTGGCCGCCTGCGCCGCCGCGGCCGCCTCCTCCACGGAGCGGCCCGACGTGCGGTAACCGTCGGAGAGCAGCACGATCCGGGCCGGCGGGATGCCGGCGGCGCCGTCGGCCGGCACCGACCGGATCGCCTCCAGGCAGGTGAACACCGCCTCCCCGGTGGCGGTCGCCTCGGCCAGCACCAGCCCGTCGATGGCGGTGGTCACCGCGCCCCGGTCCTTGGTGGGCGGCACCAGCACGTTCGCCGACTTGGCGAACGACACCAGGCCGAGGTTGTAGCTCTCCGGCAGCTCGCCGACGAACTGCTTGGCCGCCTCCTGCGCGGCCTCCAGCCGGTTCGGCGCCACGTCGTCGGCCTGCATGGACAACGACACGTCGATGGCGAGCATCACGGTCGCGCGTTCCAGCGGCTCCCGGGTGTCGATCGCCGGCCGGGCCAGCCCGGTGGCCAGCACCAGCAGGCAGAGCAGGAACGCGGTCGCCGCCGCGTGTCGCCGCCAGCCGAGCCCCTTGGGCGCGACGGTACGCAGCAGGTCGACGGTGGTGAAGCGCAGCGCGTACTGCCGGCGGTGCAACTGCCGCCAGACGTACGCGGCGGCGAGCGCCAGCACCGGCAGCACGGCCAGCAGCCACCACGGTTGCAGAAAACGGATCATCGGGTCGTCCCTCGGGTACGGGCGTGCCGCTGCGCGGCGACGAAACGCACCATGTCCAGCAGCCAGTCTCGGTCGGTACGCAGGCGCAGGTGGGCCGCGCCGGCGGCGCGCATCTCGGCGGCGATCGCCCCGCGCTGGGCGGCCGCCGCCTCGGCGTACCGGCGGCGCAGTCCCGGATCGGCGGTCTGCACCTCGTGCAGTTCCCCGGTCTCCGGATCGACCACCGGCAGCACCCCCACGTCGGGCAGTTCGAGTTCCCGCGGGTCGACCACCTCGACGGCCAGCACGTCGTGGCGGACCCGCAGCTTACGCAGCGGCCGGCCCCACTGCGCCGGCGGCGACAGGAAGTCGGAGATCACCACCGCCACGCCGCGCCGCCGGGGCGGCCGGTTGAGCGCGTCCACCAGCACGCCGAGGTCGCTGCGCCCGGGGCGGATCTCGGTGCCGGCGACGGCGCGCAGCAGCCCCTGCGCCTCCTTGCGTCCGCCCCGGGCGGGCAGCCGCAGCAGCGTCCCCGGCGCACCGGTGGTCGCGCCGGTGCCGACCACCGCGCCGATCCGGTTGCCACCGCGCACGGTGAGGTGGGCCAGCGCGGCCACCGCGGCGACCGCCACGTCCCGCTTGAGCCACCGCCCGGTGCCGAAGTCGAGGCTGGCGGAGAGGTCGACCGCCAGCCACGTCTCCAGCTCGCGGTCGGCCACCGTACGCCGTACGTGCGGCATGGTGGTGCGGGCGGTCACCGGCCAGTCCATCCGGCGCACGTCGTCGCCGGGCCGGTACTCCCGGGACTCCCCCGCCTCGCTGCCCGGGCCGGGCAGCAGGCCGGCGTAGTCGCCCTGGAGCAGCCCGTCCAGCTTGCGGGTGACCATGAGCTGGAGCCGGGCCAGCACGGCGCCGGAGCGCTCGCCGGCGGCCGGCAGCCGGGTGGGCGGCGTCACGGGCGCTGCCCGGGCCACCCGTTGTGCGGCACGGCCGGTGGCGGTGGTGTGGCCTGCTGACGGGGCGCCACCGCGGGCAGCGGGATGGTCGACATCACCCGGTGCACGATGTGGTCGGCCGGCACCTCGTCGGCGAGCGCGTCGTAGCTGAGCACCAGCCGGTGGCGCAGGATGTCCGGCGCGATGTCCTGCACGTCCTGCGGCAGCGCGTAGTCCCGGCCGCGCAGCAGCGCCAGCGCGCGGGTGGCCCGGACCAGGCCGAGCGAGGCGCGCGGGCTGGCACCGTACTGGATGAGCTGGGCCACGTCGGGCATCCCGTGCTCGGCCGGGGCGCGGGTGGCCAGCACCAGCCGGACCGCGTAGTCGACGAGCGCGTTGTGCACGAAGACCTGGTCGGCCTTGCGCTGGAGCGCGATCAGGTCGGGGGTGTCGAACACCCGGGCCGGCTCGGGCGGGGCCACGCCCATCCGGTAGACGATCTCCCGCTCCTCGGCGTCGGTCGGGTAGCCCACCACGATCTTCATCAGGAACCGGTCCCGCTGCGCCTCGGGCAGCGGGTAGACGCCCTCCTGCTCGATCGGGTTCTGGGTGGCCATCACCAGGAACGGGTCGGGCACCCGGTGCGACTCGCCGCCGATGGAGACCTGCCGCTCGCTCATCACCTCGAGCAGCGCCGACTGCACCTTCGCCGGCGCCCGGTTGATCTCGTCGGCGAGCAGGAAGTTCACGAAGACCGGGCCCAGCTCGACGTCGAACTTCTCGCTTGACTGCCGGTAGATCCGGGTGCCCATGATGTCGGCGGGCACCAGGTCGGGGGTGAACTGGACGCGGGCGAAGGACCCGCCGACGACCCGGGCGAGCGTCTCCACCGCGAGCGTCTTGGCCACCCCGGGCACCCCCTCCAGCAGGCAGTGCCCACGGGCCAGCAGCGCGACGAACATCCGCTCGACCATCCGGTCCTGCCCGACGATCACCCGTTTGATCTCGAACAGCGCGCGTTCCAGCAGCGTGGCGTCCTGCGCCGGGGTGGTGACGGCCGCGGGCGGCGGGTCCGGCGTCGCCTCGGTCGGGTTCGGCACGTCGGGCGTGGTCGGCTGGGCCACCGGTCCTCCACAGCTGGGTAGTCGTCGCGGCGTGGTGCGTGTCAAGACTGTCATGCCTTGCTGAGAGCCGAGGGTGGGAGAGGCACGATTTTCGCCACGCCGTCGGAGTCCGGTGGAAAACGCTGAACACGGGTGGACAACAAGGGGTCCGGCGCGTGTACGATTCACCCCGTCGCCGGGCGGCTCCCCCCGTGGCCGCCCGGCGCTAAAACTCCCCGGTGTGCGGCTCTAGACTCGCCCCGGTGACCACTCCCCGCCCTGATGACGCGCCGATCTGCTCGGCGCGGGGGTGTCGCGCCCCCGCGGTGTTCCAGTTGCGCTGGCGTAACCCCCGCCTACACGCGCCCGACCGGCGCAAGACCTGGCTGGCCTGCCCGGCGCACCGCGCCTCGCTGGGTGACTTCCTCGACGCGCGCGGCTTCCTGCGCGAGGTGGTGCCGCTGCCCGGATCGCCTACGCTCGAAGCGTGAGCGCGCAGACGATCGGATTCCGCGCCGCCGGTGGACGCGGCGGTTCCCCCCGGTGAGCGCCGACGGCCCCGCCGGCCGGCCGGCGTCCCCGCCCGGCCCGTTGGAGCCCTGGCCGGACACGGTCCGCTGGCAGCCGATCTCCCGCGACCTGATCTGGGTGGAGCTGATCCGGCTCGGCATCGGTCTCGCCGTGGCGCTCGTGGTGCTCGGCACGGCCTGGGCGCTCTCCGGGCACTGGCTGCTGGGCGCCGCCGTCGCGGTGGCGCTGCTGCTGTCCGCGTGGCGGGTGGTCACCATCGTGCGCGCGGTCCGGGCCTGGGGGTACGCCGAGCGCGCCGACGACCTGCTGGTGCGCCACGGCCTGCTGGTGCGGCGGCTCTCCATCGTCCCGTATTCGCGGATGCAGTTCGTCGACGTGAGCGCCGGTCCGCTGGAGCGCGCCTTCGACCTGGCCACCGTGCAGTTGCACACCGCCGCGGCGGCCAGCGACGCCCGGGTGCCCGGCCTGCGGCCGGCCGAGGCGTCGCGGCTGCGCGACCGGCTCACCGCGCTGGGCGAGGACCGGGCGGAGGGCCTGTGAGCGCGAGGAGCGAGCCGGTCCTGCGGGCCCCGCAGTCGCGAACGAAGGACGGCACCGTGAGCGCGAGGAGCGAGCCGGTCCTGCGAGCCCCGCAGCCGCGAACGAAGGACGGCACCGCGAGCGCGAGGAGCGAGCCGTGACGAACGGGCAGTCGTGGCCGCCACCGCCGGGCCACGGTCCACCGCCCGACCATGCCCCACCGCCCGACCCGGGTCCGTGGGCCGACCCGGGTCCGCAGCCGGTGCCGCCGCCTCCCGGAGCGTGGGTGCCGGCGCCCTGGGGGCCGCCGGGCGAGACGGAGCCGCGACAGCGGCTGCACCCGTTGAGTCCCGCGCTGCACGGCGCGAAGTCGCTGGTCGTGGTGATCGCCGGGCTCTCTTGGTCGACCCTGTCCCGGGTCGGGTTCGGCTGGTTCGCCGTGCTGGTCGCGGTCTTCGTCCTCGGCGCCACCGTGCTGTCCGTGGTGAGCTGGTGGAACACCGGTTACCACGTGGTCGGCCGGGAGCTGCGGGTGTACGAGGGGCTGCTGTGGCGGCGTACCCGGGCCATCCCGCTGGAGCGGTTGCAGGCGGTGGAGGTGGTCCGGCCGCTGCTGGCCCAGCTCACCGGGCTGGCGGAGCTGCGGCTGGAGGTGGTCGGCGGCGGCAAGACCGAGGCGCCGCTGGCGTACCTCGGGGTGGCCGAGGCCGCCGCGCTGCGCCAGCGGCTGCTCGCCGTCGCCGGCCGCGCCCCGGCGTCCGCGCCGGCCACGGTCGGCGCGCCACCCACGCCCGCCCCGGCCGGCCGGCGGCTGCACGCCGTACGCAATCAGGATCTGCTGGTCAGCCAGTTGCTCACGCCGCAGGCGTTCCTGCTGCCGTTCGGTGTGGCGTTCGTGGTGGCGCAGTTCCTGTCCGAGGGTTCCTGGTCGTTCATCGCGGTGGCCAGCACGCTGACCGCGATGGCCGGCGTGCTGCTGCAACCGGTGCGCCGGGTGCTCGACGACTGGAGCTTCCGGCTGGACGCCGACGGCGACACGCTCCGGGTGCACAACGGGCTGCTGGAGACGCGGGTGCAGACCGTGCCGCTGCACCGGGTGCAGACCGTCGGGGTGACCTGGCCGCTGCTCTGGCGGATGAAGGGCTGGTTGCGGCTGCGGCTGGAGGTGGCCGGCTACTCGGCCGGCGAGCCGGACGACCGGAACCGCCCGGACCGGCTGCTGCCGGTCGGCGACGCCGGCACCGGCGAGCGGGTGGTGGCGGAGGTGCTGCCCGGCGTGCGGCTGGACGCGCTGCCCGGCACGCCGCCGCCGCGCCGGGCCCGCTGGCTGCGCCCGCTGAGTCGGGCCGTGGTCGGCGTCGGCCTCGACGAGCGGGTCTTCGTGGCCCGATCCGGGTTGCTGACGCGCTCGGTGACGCTGGTGCCGTACGCCCGGATCCAGAGCGTGCGGGTCACCCAGGGGCCGGCGCAGCGCCGGCTGCGGCTGGCCACCGTGCACGCGGACACCGCCGGTGGGGCGGGCGCGGCGGCGGTCGACCGGGATTTGGCCGACGCGTGGGAGCTGGCCGCGGAGCTGACCGCGCGGGCGCAGGCCGCGCGGGCGGCCGACCGGAGCCGCTGACCCGGCACCGGTCAGCGGCGGTCGGCGGGCACCGTGTCCTGGTCGGCGGCGAGCGTGGTGTCCGGGCCGGCGGCCGGCGCGGTGACGCCGGTCACGGCGGCCGGCGTCCCGTCCCGCCGGGCCCGCCACCAGTGCTCGGCCAGGCCGACCACGAGGAACGTCATTCCCACGTACGCCCAGCCGACCAGCACGTCGATCAGGTAGTGCTCGCCGCTGTACATCAGCGTGAACGTCATGGCCAGCGGGTACGCCAGCAGCAGTGGCCACCACCGCCTGCGCACCGAGCGGAGGAAGAACAGCACCACGAACAGCGCGAACGCGGTGTGCAGCGACGGCATGGCGGCCACCGGGTTGGAGGCGATCTGCCCGGCGTTGAGCAGGTTGCCCGCGCCGTGCATGCCGATCTCCTTCCAGCCCCGGGTGGAGATCCGGGCGACCTCGGTCAGCAGCCCGTTCTGGGCCGCCCACCACGGCGGGGCGGCCGGGTAGACGAAGTAGGTGACCAGCCCGGCCGCGCACAGGAAGCCCCACCGGGCCATGTACCCGATCCAGCGCTGCCGGTTGCGCATCCAGAGCACCGCGGCGGCGGCCAGCGTGGCCACGAAGTGCGAGAAGTAGATCCAGCTCACCAGCACGTCCCACCAGCGCACCTGGCTCGGGTCGTAGAGGCGCTGCTGGAGCCAGACGGTCGGCACCTCACCGCCGGTGGCCCATCCGGTGAGGAACCGGTCGGCGACGATCAGCTCCATGGCGTGCGGGGTCGCGCCGTTGTCGGCGAACCCGCGGGACAGGTTGTACGCGGCGAGCAGCAGCACCACCGGGATCCAGTCCCGGGCGAAGCGCAGGTGGCTGCGCCACGGGCGGCTCGAGTTCCACGCGACGGTGCCGGCCCAGATCCACAGGAACGCGTACGCCGGGTCGGTGGGCAGGCCGATGGCGAGCCAGGTGGCGACGAAGGCGACGCTCCAGACAGCCATCGCGATCACGCGACGGCGCCCGCCGTCGGGGGAGGCGGTGGGTCCGGCGGGGGCGGGGGGCGGGGGATCTGTCAGCACGGCCATCGCCGACAAGGTTAACGGCGGGCGTCCGGCCGGCCGACGCCGACCGTCCGGGGAACGGTCCGGGCGGCCACCCGGACGCGGTACGACTCGGACCGCGCTGCACTAGGCTCGGCCGCATGCAGGAGCAGTCGGAGTCGCCCTTCGCACCGGGCCTGACCGCCCGCGTCGAGCTGACCGTCACGGACGCGGACACCGCCGAGGCGGTGGGTTCCGGAGACGTACCGGTGCTCGGCACGCCCCGGGTGGTGGCGCTGGCCGAGGCGGCGACCGTGGCGGCCGTCGCGGCCCGGCTGCCGGCCGGGTCGACCACGGTCGGCGTCCGGGTCGAGCTGGAGCACCGGACGGCCACCCCGGTCGGGCGGACCGTGTCCGCGCACGCCGAGCTGGTGAAGGTGGACGGCCGCCGGCTGGTCTTCGAGGTGACCGTCACGGACGGGCCCGCGGTGGCCGCGCAGGGGCGGGTGGAGCGGGCGCTCGTCGACCGGCGGCGCTTCGTCGAGCGGGCCGGGCGCACGCCGTGACCGTCCGCTTCACCGAGATCGCCGCCGGTGTGCACCTGCTGCGCGAGCCGCTGCTGCGGGTCAACGTGGTGCTGGTGGTCGGTGACGGCGCCGCGCTGTTGGTGGACACGCTCTCCACCGCCGGGCAGGCGCGGGAGCTGGCGTCGGCCGCCCGGGCGGTGACGCCGCACCCGTGGGTGATCGTCAACACCCACCACCACTTCGACCACTGTTTCGGCAACGCCACGCTGGCCGCCGAGCCGGGCACCGAGGTGTACGCGCACGCCCAGGCCGTCGCGGCGTTGCGCGACCAGCCCGACGCGCTGCGTCGGGCGGCGTACGAGGAGATGCGCGCCGAGCAGCCGGCGTTGGCCGAGGAGCTGGCGCGCACCGAACTGCGGACGCCGACGCACGAGGTCCGCGAGGAGACGGTGCTGGACGTCGGCGGGCGGCGGGTGGTGCTGCGCCATCCCGGGCACGGGCACACCGACGCCGACCTGGTGGTGCACGTGCCGGACGCGGACGTGCTGGTGGCGGGCGACCTGGTGGAGCAGAGCGGGCCGCCGGCGTTCGAGGAGTCGTACCCGTTGCAGTGGCCGGACGCGGTGGCCGACCTGCTGCGGCTGACCACGCCGGCCACCGTGGTGGTGCCGGGTCACGGCGAGCCGGTCGACGTGGCGTTCGTGCGCGAGCAGCACGCCCAACTCGCCCGGCAGGCGTGGCTGATCCGGGCCGGTCACACCGGCAGCGCCCCGCCGGAGCGGGTGGCGGCGGAGTCGCCGTTCGGCGCCCGGCCCGGCCTGATCGCGGCCCGGCGCGGCTACGCCGACCTCGACGGCACGGCCTGATCGCCGCCCGGCTCGGCCCGGTCTCGACGGCACGGCCGGAGGCGGTCCGCCGGTCCCCGGCCCCGGCCCCGGCCCCGGCCCCGGCCCCGGTCCCCGATCCCCGGCCCCGGGTCAGGGGCGGGCGCGCAGCGCGGTGAGCAGCGCGTCGAGGTGCGGGGCGGCGGCCAGCACGGCGGTCCGGGCCACCGGGTCCAGCTCGGCGAGCGCCTCGGCGAGCAGCGCGGCGCGGTGGACCTCGTGGTCGGCCATCCGTCGGCGGGCGGCCTCGGTGAGGCCCAGCCGGACAACCCGGCGGTCGGCGGGGTCGCGGTCGCGGACCAGCAGCCCGGCGTCGGTGAGGTCGCGGACGAGTGTGCTGACCGTGTTCGGCGCGGTGCCGAGCCGCCGGGCCACCTCCTTGCCGCTGATCCCCGGCGTGGCCCGGACCAGCAGGAGCACCTCCACCTGCGCCTCGGGCAGCGGCTCCCGGTCGGCGCGGGCGACGGTCCGGCGGCGCAGCAGCCGGTGCAGCTCCCCCAGCCCCGCGCCGAGCCGCGCGATCTCCTCGTCGCCCGTCACCGAGTCACCTGCTTCACATCGCAACAGTTCTGACTACAGAGATAAGGTAACCCGGACCACCGGATCCAGGGGGACCTCTCGTGCACCAGACCGTGCGGCCCGCCGCGCGCCCACCCGTCGACCGACCCGCCGGACGGGGCGGCGGCGTGAGCCTGCTGGTGCTGCTCGGCACGCTCACCGCGATCGGCCCGCTCTCGCTGGACATGTACCTCCCGGCGTTCCCGGCGATGACCCGCGAACTCGACGCCGACCAGGCCGGCATCCAGCTCTCGTTGACCACCTGCCTGATCGGCCTGGCGCTGGGTCAACTGGTCACCGGCCCGCTCAGCGACCGCTGGGGGCGACGCCGGCCGGTCCTGGTCGGCGTCGTCGCGTACGCCGTGCTGGCGCTGGCCTGCGCCGCGGCGCCGAGCGCCCCGCTGCTGGCCGCCGCGCGGTTCGCCCAAGGGCTGGCCGGCGGCACGGGCATCGTGGTGGCCCGCGCGGTCGTCCGTGACCTCTACGCCGGTCGGGACGCCGCGAAGTACTTCTCCCGGCTCACCCTGGTCTTCGGGGTGGCGCCGGTGGCCGCGCCGGGCGTCGGCAGCCTGGTGCTCCGGTTCGGCTCCTGGCGGGCGGTCTTCCTCACCCTGGCCGTCATCGGGGCGGTGCTCGCCGTGGCGGTCGCGCGGCGCCTGCCGGAGACGCTGCCGGCCGAGCGCCGCAGCACCGGCGGCCTCGCCGCCACCGCGCGGACCATGCGGGCGCTGGCCGGCGACCGGGTCTACCTCGGGTACGCGCTGACCCAGGGCTTCGCGTTCGCCGGCCTGTTCGCGTACATCTCGGGGTCGTCGTTCGTGTTCCAGGACGTCTTCGGCGTCTCGGCGGTCGGGTTCGCCGTGGTCTTCGGCGTCAACTCGCTCGCGCTGATCGCCACCGGCCAGGCGAACGCCCGGCTGCTCGACCGGTTCAGCCCGCGCCGGCTACTGGTCACCACGCTCGCGGTCAGCCTGGTCGCCGCGCTCGGCGTGCTGACCGGCGCGCTCACCGGCAGCCTCGCCGGCACCGCGGTGGCGCTGTTCGTGTTCGTCGGCTCGCTGGGCATGGTGATGCCGAACAGCACCGCGCTGGCGCTGGACGCGCACGCCCGGCACGCCGGCACCGCCGCCGCGCTGATGGGCGGCATCCAGTCGGTGGTCGGCGCGCTCGCCGCGCCCCTGGTCGGGCTCGGCGGCGAGGGCAGCGCCCTCCCGATGGCCGTGGTCCTGACCGGCGCCGCCGCGCTCGCCCTGCTGGCCGTCCGCACGCTCGCCCGGCCCCGCTGACCTCCGGCGCGGGCCGCCCAGCCCGGCGTTAACAGGGGGCCCCGCCTCTACCGGAGGCGTTAACAGGGGGCCCGGCCTTTCACGCGAAGCGGGCCGTGACGGCGGCGCGGGTGGGCATGGCGGTGGCGCCGCCGGGGGACTCGCAGACCAGCGCGGCGACCCGCAGGGCGAACGCCACGCGGTCCTGCCAGCCGCGCGCGTCGGCCGGCTCTCCGGCGGCGAGCAGCTCCGCCACCAGCGCGCCCATCACCGAGTCACCAGCGCCGGTGGCGTCCACCGCGTCGACGGTCGGCGCGGGCACGCGTACCACGTCGTCGGCGGCGGCGACCAGCGCGCCGTCCGCGCCGAGCGTGACCACGACGGTGGCCGCGCCCAGTTCCCGCAGGTACGCGGCGACACCCTCGACCGGCTCGTCCGGGTAGAGCACCCGGGCGTCCGCGCTGCTCAGCTTGACCAGGTGCGCCGCGGCGGCGAACTCGGCGACCACCCCGCGCAGCCCGTCCAGCGCGCCGGGCGCGGTGAGCAGGCTCGGGCGCACGTTCGGGTCGAACACGCGCAGCCCGCCGGCGATCGACCAGGCCCGACGCGCGGCGGCCAGCACCGGCGGGTCGAGCAGCACGATCGAGCCGCAGTAGAGCACGTCCGCGCCATCGACCAGGGCCACGTCGAGGTCGTCCGGGCCGAGCAGGGCGTACGAGCGCGGCTCGCCGTAGAAGCGGAACTCCGGCTCGGGGCCGGCGAAGGTGGCCACGGCCAGCGCGGTCGGGGCCGGCACGGTCACCGCCCCGGCCACGCCCACCCCGGCGTCGGTGAGGAAGGCGCGGACCCGGCCGGCGAGCGCGTCGTCGCCGAGCGAGCCGACGAACTGCACGTCCCCGCCGAGCCGGGCGATCGCCACCGACACGTTGAGCGGCCCGCCGCCGACCGCCTGCCGGTAGACGGGCGCCCCATCGTGCTCGGCGTCGAGCAGGTCGACGAGCGCCTCGCCGAGCACCACCGCGTACCCCATGCTGGCTCCTCCCGGTTGTCCTCCCCCGATCCTGGCGCATGCCGGGAGCCGACGCGACGGAACCCCCGCGCATCGACCGGCGGCTATTGCGTGCGGCGGTCGGACGTGATGGGATTGCGCTGACGGGAGGGCGCGGTGGGCTGCCGCGCCGCCGGGTCGAGCCGACGCGAGGGGCATCCGCGGTCCGTGACACGGACCGCAGGCAGTGCGCGTTCCCCGACGGCCCCGGCCGCACGCCGACCGCCGGGCGCGGGCACCGCGATCGTCGCATCCGCTCGTCGCAGCGGGGCAGGCCGAGGGTGGGCCGCTCCGCGAGTCAGGAGATCCCCGTGCACCGATCCCGTACGGCCGCGCTCGTCACCGCGGCCCTCACCCTGGCCGTGGGCGCGTTCGCCCTGGCCAGCGGGCCCGACCCGGCCGCCGCGCACGGCGCGGCGATGACGCCGGGCGCCCGCACCTACCTGTGTTGGAAGGACGGCCTCACCGGCACCGGTGAGATCCGGCCGAACAACCCCGCCTGTTCCGCGGCGGTCGCCCAGAACGGGGCGAACTCGCTCTACAACTGGTTCAGCGTGCTGCGCTCCGACGCGGGCGGCCGGACCACCGGGTTCATCCCCGACGGCAAGCTGTGCAGCGGCGGCAACCCGAACTTCAGCGGCTACGACGCGGCCCGCAACGACTGGCCGGTCACGCACCTGACGGCCGGGCGGTCGATGGAGTTCCGCTACAGCAACTGGGCGCACCACCCGGGCACGTTCTACTTCTACGTCACCAAGGACAGCTGGAGCCCGACCCGGGCGCTGGCCTGGAGCGACCTGGAGGAGCAGCCGTTCCTGCAGGTGACCAACCCGCCGCAGAGCGGCGCGGTCGGCACCAACGACGGGCACTACTACTTCAACGGCACGCTGCCGAGCAACAAGAGCGGCCGGCACATCATCTACTCGCGGTGGGTCCGCTCGGACAGCCAGGAGAACTTCTTCGGCTGCTCGGACGTGACGTTCGACGGCGGCAACGGCGAGGTGACCGGCATCGGCTCGGGCAACAACCCGACGCCGACGCCGACCAACCCGACCCCGACCCCGACCAACCCGACGCCGACGCCCACCAGCCCGACGCCGACGCCGACCGGCCCCACGCCGACGCCGACCATGCCGGCCGGCAACTGCATGGCGGTCTACAAGGTGGTCAGCGCCTGGGGCGGCGGCTTCCAGGGCGAGGTCATGATCATGAACCACAGCACCCGCACGTACAGCGGGTGGACCGCGAGTTGGACCTGGCCCAGCGGCCAGACCATCAACCAGGTGTGGAACGGCACGCTGAGCGGAAGCGGGTCGTCGGTGACGGTCACCAACGCCGCCTACAACGGCAGTGTCGCGCCGGAGGGCACCACCACGTTCGGCTTCACCGCGAACTTCTCGGGCCAGAACACCCTGCCCACGGTCACCTGCACCGGCCGGTGACACCGCGGTAGCGAAGGGCCCCCGGCAGCGCGCCGGGGGCCCTTCGTCACGCCTGGATCAGCGGACCATGCTGCCCACGACCGGCTTGGTGAGCAGCGCCGACTGGTTGCGCTGGATGCCCGGGTCGAGCGTCTTCGCCACGAAGATCGCGTGCCAGACGCAGAAGATCAGCACGGTCCACACCTTGCGGGAGTGGTCGGCCTCCTCCCGCTTGTGCTCGTCGAGCAGGCGCATCGCGTACGACAGGTCGATCAGGTCGCCGGCGCCGGAGGTGGCCAGCACGTGCCGGGCCCACTCGTACATCTCGCCGCGCAGCCAGACCCGGGTGGGGGTCGGGAAGCCCAGCTTCTTGCGGTTGACGATGGCCGGCGGCACGACGCCCTGCAACGCCTGGCGCATGGCGTACTTGGTGGCCTCGGAGCGCGGCGGCAGCTTCAGGTCGACCGGGATGCCGGCGGCGACGTTGAACACCTCCCGGTCCAGGAACGGCACCCGGACCTCCAGCGAGTGCGCCATCGAGATCCGGTCCGCCTTGACCAGGATGTCGCCGCGCAGCCAGGTGTAGAGGTCGACGTACTGCATCTTGGTGACGTCGTCCAGCTCGGTGCACTCGGCGTAGATCGGGGCGGTGACGTCGGTGTAGCGCACCGACGGGTCGTAGCGGCGCAGCAGGTGCTGCTTCTCCTCCTCGGTGAACATCCGGGCGTTGCCGTAGTAGCGCTGCTCGATCGGCGTGGTGCCGCGCTCCAGGAAGCTCTTGCCCTTGACGCCCTGCGGGATGGCCTTGGAGACGGCCCGCAGGCCCTTCTGCACGCCGTCCGGGAGACCGTTGACCGAACTGAGCGAGAGCGGCTCCCGATAGATCGTGTAGCCGCCGAAGAACTCGTCCGCGCCCTCGCCGGAGAGCACCACGGTGACGTGCTCGGCGGCCTTCTTCGCCACGAAGTAGAGCGGCACCAGGGCCGGGTCGGCCACCGGGTCGTCCAGGTGCCAGACGATCTTCGGCAACGCGTCGATCATGTCCTGCGGCCCGATCTTGGTCGGGATGGTGGTCACGTCGAGGTGCCGGGCCGAGTCCTGGGCCACGTCGATCTCGGAGTAGCCGGGCACGTCGTACCCGACCGTGAAGGTGAGGATGTTCGGGTTGAACTCGCGGGCCAGCGCCACCACGGCGGTGGAGTCGATGCCGCTGGACAGGAACGAGCCGACCGGCACGTCCGAGCGCATGTGCATCCGGACGCTCTCCCGCAGCGTCTCCCGGATCTCGTGGTAGAGCTTCTGCTCGTCGGTGACCGGGGCCGGGCGGAACACCGGCCGGTACCAGCGGCGCACGTCGATCCGGCCGTCCGGGGTCCAGGTGAGGTACTCCCCCGACCCGATCCGGCTGATCCCCTTGTGCAGCGTGCCCGGCTCCGGGACGTACTGGAGGGTCAGGTAGTGGCTCAGGTTCGCCGTGTCGATCCCGGCGTCGCCCTGGTAGGCGGAGTGCGCGAACGGCAGCAGCGCCTTCTTCTCCGAGGCGAGGTAGAGGCCGTCGGCGGTCTGGAGGTAGTGCAGCGGCTTGATGCCGAAGTAGTCGCGGGCGCCGAAGGCCCGCCGCTCCTGCCGGTCCCAGATCACGAACGCGAACATGCCGCGCAGCTTGGTGAGCACCCGCTCACCCCAGTAGTGGTAGCCGGCGACGATCACCTCGCCGTCGCCGTTGGTGGCGAACTGGGCGCCGTAGTCGCGGATCAGCTCGTCGCGCAGCTCGATGTAGTTGTAGATCTCGCCGTTGAACGTGAGCAGGTAACGACCGCCCGCGTAGGGCAGGGGTTCGTGGCTGAGCGCCACGTCGATGATCGCCAGCCGCTTGTGCGCGAACACACCGTCCGCGTACCGGCCGGAGGCGTCGCCGACCACCTCGACCCCGGTCTCGTCCGGGCCTCGGTGGTGCAGGCACTCCAGTGCGCCGGCGATGTTGTCGCGGTGGGCGGCGGCGTCACCGCGCGCGCTGAAGAAGGCCAGGAGTCCGCACATGCCGGCCATCTTTCCACGCGCCGGAAGCCGCCGTCGCGGCACCGCAGGCACTCCCCGCCGACGTGTGCGCGGTACCGTCGGGACCAGCGATGGGGCTCAGGGAGGGGCGGATCATGACCGAGGAGCGGACGCAACAGGGCAAAGCGGCGGACGGCACGGAGTCGCACGACCCCGACTTCCCGGAGGCGTTCCTGACGTTCATGCGGCAGGGCTGGCGGGACACCGAACTGCCGGTCGCACCCCGCCCGGAGGTGCCCAACCACGCCAAACGACGGGCCGCGCTGGCCGAGGCGTTCCCGGGCGAGACGCTCGTCATCCCCACCGGCAACGAGAAGGTCCGCGCCAACGACACCGAGCACCGGTTCCGGCCGGGCAGCGACTTCGCGTACCTGACCGGCGACCTGGAGCCCGACAGCGTCCTCGTGCTGCGGCCGGGCGGCGAGGCCACGCTCTACATGCGGCCCCGGTCGTCCCGGGTGACCGACGAGTTCTTCCGCAGCCGCCACGGCGAGCTGTGGGTGGGTCGCCGGCCGACCCTGCGCGAGAAGTCGACCGAGCTGGGCCTGCCGACCGCCGACCTGAGCGAGCTGGACGCGGCGCTGGCCGAGCTGGCCCCGGGGCGCACCCGGGTGCTGCGCGGCTTCGACGCCCGGGTGGACGCCGCCGTGCGCCGGTACGACGGCGCGCGCGCCGAGGGCCAGCCGGGCCGCGACCGGGAGTTGGCCATCGCGATCTCCGAGCAGAAGCTGGTCAAGGACGAGTGGGAGATCGCCCAGCTCCAGGAGGCGTGCGACGCCACGGTGCGCGGCTTCGAGGATGTGGCCCGCGCGCTGCCGGCCGACCGGCCGATCTCCGAGCGGCTGCTGGAGGGGCTGTTCGCGCTGCGGGCCCGGCACGACGGCAACGACGTCGGCTACGGCTCGATCGTCGGGGCCGGCGAGCACGCCACGATCCTGCACTGGGTGCACAACCACGGCGCCACCCGCCCGGGTGACCTGCTGCTGATGGACATGGGCGTGGAGAACCGCAACCTCTACACCGCCGACGTCACCCGGGTGCTGCCGGTCGACGGCCGCTTCACGCCGCTGCAACGTCAGGTCTACGACGCGGTCCACGCCGCCCAGCAGGCCGGCATCGACATGTGCAAGCCGGGGGTGGGGTTCCGCGACGTCCACCTGGCGTCGATGCGGGTGCTCGCCGAGGCGCTCAAGGACCTGGGGCTGCTGCCGGTGAGCGTGGACGAGGCGATGGATCCGGCCTCCACGGTCTACCGCCGCTGGACGCTGCACGGCACCAGCCACATGCTGGGCATCGACGTGCACGACTGCGCGAACGCGCGCAAGGAGACGTACCGCGACGGGCCGCTCGGCGAGGGGTACGTGCTCACCGTCGAGCCCGGTCTCTACTTCCAGCCGGAGGACGAGCTGGTCCCCGAGGAGCTGCGCGGCATCGGCGTCCGGATCGAGGACGACATCCTGGTCACCGCCGACGGCCCGGTGAACCTCTCGGCCGGGCTGCCGCGGGCCTCGGGCGAGGTGGAGACCTGGCTGGCCGAGCAGCGCGAGGCGGGCCCGCGCCTGCCAGGCTGACCCCCCGACCGTTCGTCTCATCGGCCCCGTGACGCCAGCCGCGTCGCGGGGCCGATGCCGTTGGTGTCACCGCCGTCCTTCCACGCCCTTTATGCGGGCTTTCTTCGGATACGTGCTTCTCGCGAGGATCCTTCTCCTACGGTGTGGTTCAGGGGCAGCAACCGTTTTGCAGCCTTTCGTGCGGCTCATAGCGGTACGACCCGTTCGAGGAGACTCCGAAGGGTGGAGGGCGCGCATGTCCAACGACACAACGGCACCCGATCGCGGGGCGCCGATCGTGGCCCCGCCGGCGAACCGACGGCGGGCACTCCGGGTCGCCACCGGCGTGGCCGGGCTGACCGGGGTCGTCGGGCTGGCGGCGCTGGGTGGCCTCGCCGCCCGAAACGACAGGGCCGGCGATCCGGAACGGGTGGCGGAGAACCGCCCCGCCGCGCCGCGGGAGGCCGGCGACCACCCGTCCGCCGCCGACCCGAGGGGTGGGGACGGGCCCGGCGGGGAGCGTCGGGCCCGGGGCGAGTGGGGCGGCGAGGACGAGCACGGCAGGGACCGCGAGGTTCCCTGCGACGACGACGCCCTGGTCGACGCGCTCGAACTGACCAACCGCGACCACGGCGGCACCCTCCATCTCGCCGAGAACTGCACCTACGAACTCGGCGTCCAGGACCGCAAGGTCGGCGGCGGCCTGCCCGAGATCACCCGGGACGTCGCCATCAAGGGCAACGGCTCCACCATCAGGCGCGACGCCGAGGACACCTTCCGCATCTTCCGCGTCGCCGCCGGCGGCCACCTCACCCTTGAAGACCTGACCGTCTCCGGCGGAAACGCCTCGGTGTCCGAGTACCCGGATCGACAGGCGACGACGGGCCCGGCGGACGCGGACGGAGACCGGGGCGCCGGTGACGGCGGCGCGTTGCTTGTCGAGCGCGGCGGCAAGGCCCACCTCCGGCGGGTCGATCTCACCCGCAACAACGCCGAGCACGACGGCGGCGCGGTGGCCAACTTCGGCCGGGTGTGGCTCACCGACAGCACGGTCCGGCGCAACCACGCGCGGGGCGACGGTGGCGGCGTCTTCAACCGGGGCCTTCTGACCATCGAGAAGTCGCAGGTCGACGACAACACCGCCGCCGGCAGCGGCGGCGGCGTCGCCAACGGCAACGACGTCGGCGTGCGGCACGGTACGGGCCGCGCCGGGACGCCGACCGGTCCCGGCCGCGACCGCGGCGTCGTGGAGATCGCCGGGGCGTGGGGCGGCAAGGAGGGCCAGGGCTCCTCGCTGTCGGACAACCGCGCCGGGAGGAACGGCGGCGGCCTGTTCAGCAGCGGCGGCTACGTCACCGTCTCCTTCACCCACATCACCGGCAACACCGCCTGCGAGAACGGCGGCGGCATCT